>NZ_FYDM01000038.1:0-1308 GCF_900187415.1 Pseudomonas sp. Irchel s3b6
GGTTCTTCACGGATTACCGGGAAAGACGCTCTTGATCTTCATGAAAAAGAATTCGCTATCCCGGTAACCGTACGCCACCCGCTTGATGACCTTTATTCGATTGTTGATACCTTCCAACTGACCCGTATGCATCGGCCAGCGAACACGGCTGACGATGCCCCGCCAGTAACCCTTTAGTCGTTTGGCAAACTGGATCAGAGCTGGTATTTCGCTTTCATGAGCATGGTGCAGCCATTGCTTCCAGGCTGATCTCCAGCCCCAGGCGGTGCTCGGTGTCCAAAGCGTTTTGAGTTCAGCCTTCATCAAGTAGACCGTCATCAACGCTTGGTTGGCCGCCAGCAGATCTTCCAAACGGACCTGTTGCTCCGGCGTTTTCAGGTTCTGCGGATTGCGCAGAAGCAGCCATCGCGCTTGCTTGATGACCTTTCGTGCAGGCTTGTCATGACGTAGCCGATTAGCTTCGTCGACGCGGACTCGATCAATTACCTCTCGGCCATATTTGGCCACTACATGGAAGAGGTCGTAGACCACGCGCGCTTTTGGGCAGTGCTGGCGAACCTCCAGGTCAAAGGCGGTGTTCATGTCCATCGCCACCGCTTCGATGCGAGCGCAACCCTCTGGCCCCAGCTCTTCGAAGAACGGCCTGATCGCCGCACGGCTGCGACCCTCGCCAATCCACAGCACTCGCCGGGTATCGGCGTCCAGTACAACGCTGGCGTAACGATGCCCCTTGAACAGCGCGAACTCGTCCATCACCAAGCGCCGTGGCTGCGCCTTCGGCAAAACACTCAACGCCGCTTGCAAGGCTCGACGCTCCAGCAACCGGACGGTGTCCCAATGCAGCCCAAACATCTGAGCCACGTGCAGCGTGGGAAGGCGCTCGCAGGCTTGAATGACGGCATCGGCCAGGCGGCGCGTCATGCGGGCATAGCGATCCAGCCAACTGACGGCTTCCATACGTTTGCCGCAATCACGGCAACCAACACGTCTGAGCAATACGCTGAGACGCACCGCACGGCCGAGGATGGGCAAATCACGAACGGTTCGCTGGCAATACTCATGAGTGGTTGAGCAGGGTTGTTGGCACCCGCCACAGGAGGGGAATCGGGTGGCATGAGGGGTTAGATTGATTTGTAGCGTATCGCCATCAGGCTTGATGGTGACAACAGAAAAGCCCTCCCAAAAAGGAAGGAAAGTATTAATATCGCGCATAAGAACGCCGGTTTGTTAGATGTGTTTGCTCGCACGAACATCATCAATCAAATCGGCGTTCTTGTTTCTGTGTTTCCCGGGATTCCGTGAAGAACC
>NZ_FYDM01000037.1:0-1364 GCF_900187415.1 Pseudomonas sp. Irchel s3b6
AAAATGTATGGTCAGCCCATCTCCTGCAACCTCTTTGGCTGTTTTCGGTAAAGCTGGCTTGCGCTAATGTATCCGGGCTCATGGTGAGCGCTGTGGCAACAGCGCTCGGCCCTCGATGAGTAGCCGCTCCCGACTGTCCTGAAAAGCCCCTCAGCCTCGAACGCTGATTTTTTTGCCAGGTTCTCAGTCGGGCCGTTTGCCGTTTACTGTCATCAGTCAGTGACGTCGCAAAAGCCGGTGGGAAAGCTGTACGTTCAAGCGTGCGGATGTGGGTCGTACTGGCCGCCTTTGGCCAGTACCGCCCACACGATGCGCGCCAGTTTGTTAGCCAGCGCGCACGCCACAACGTTGGAATGGCGACGTGTCAGCAACTCTCGAACCCAAGCCCCAAGGGCATCTTCGCGCTTGTCGATATACCGCATGATGGCCCGCGCACCCTGTACCAGCAGCTGGCGTATGTGCTTATCGCCCCGCTTGCTGATCCCCAGCAACAGCGTTTTGCCGCCGGTGGAATACTGCCTGGGTACCAGCCCCAGCGAGGCGGCAAAATCACGCCCGCTTCGATAGTTCGATGCATCGCCGATGTCGGCCAGGACCGCGCTGGCGGTGATCGGGCCGATGCCGGGAATACTCTGCAAACGACTGCCGGCCTCATCGTCTTTCAGCTGCTGCTTCAGCTCGGACTCGATGTCCTTGATTTCATCTCGCAGCTGTTGAATCTGCCGATAGAGGCGCATCACCACCCCCTTCAAACCCAGCGGGAGTGGGTGCTGTGGGTTGTCCAGCAGCGTCGGTACGCGACCCAGGCCGGCAACGCCGACAGGCAAACTGATGCCAAACTCCAGCAGAAAGCCATGAATCTGATTGGTCATGGCGGTGCGCTGGCCAATCAACGAATCGCGCACGCGGTGCAAGGCTGACAGTGTTTGTTGCTCTGCGGTTTTGATCGAGCAGAAGCGCATCGCGGGGCGGCTTGCCGCCTCGCAGATCGCTTCGGCATCAATGAAGTCGTTTTTGTTGCCTTTGACGAACGGTTTGACGTACTGCGGGGCGATCAGCTTCACCGCGTGGCCCAATGCGCCAATCTGCCGGGCCAGCCAATGCGCACCGCCACAGGACTCCATCACCACCGTGCAGGCTGGCAACTGGGCCAAGGTGCAAAGCAATTGGCCGCGACTGGTCTTTTTGCGCAGCACCTGATGGCCTTTGGCGTCCTGGCCATGCAGGTGGAAACTGTGTTTGCCGATGTCGATACCGAGAAGCGTCATCGTATTCATGAGAGATCCTCCGTCCGAAAACGAGAAAAGCCCTGCAAGCGTAAACCTGCAGGGCTTCTCGGTCAGGCTGACCATCTCATTAGCCCC
>NZ_FYDM01000035.1:0-1925 GCF_900187415.1 Pseudomonas sp. Irchel s3b6
TGCGTGCGCCAGGCATGGCGCGTTGCGCGTAAGCGCAACCAGTTTGGCTATGGTGGCCACGCTGGTGACTTGGAGGTGCAAGTCCTCTACACACCCGGCAAGGGGAAGTGTTAGCCAGAGGCAAGGGTGTCGCGGGTGACCGCGAATCTGAAGGAAGCCCGAGGCAAAATGCTGGCCTGACGAACAGGAAGCGGATTAGGCGGCGTAGCGGGGTAAGACGGCGCATATCGTCAAAGCCCAATACTTGCACGGAACGCTACGACGTGGATCCGACAGGCATAAGCAGGAAGGTCGCGCGAATTACCCTGGGAGATCTGCCCGTTTGCCAGTGTGCTACCGAGCGTCGAGAGGCGACGGGATGAGCGTGCAGAAGTCAGCCGAGGCCGTAGTAAGTGGCGAATAACCCCGCCACCAAGGGCCGAACAGGTTATGCCGCCAGTAGGCGCCAGAGTCTCGTCGAATGCTGAAACGCAGAATATTCTCCAAGAGAAGACTGTTTCCCCAAGTCCCGGACGGTATCCGAGGATGACGGCTGACAGGGCACAAGCATCGGCGGCGTCTGTGGCGTGGACGAACGCGGAGCCGGACACGCTGATGGAGCGGGTGCTTGCACCAGCCAACCTCAAGCGTGCGTATCAACGCGTAGTCAGCAACAAGGGTGCGCCGGGTGCTGATGACATGACGGTCGACGAATTGGCGGGCTATGTGAAACAGTATTGGCCGATCCTCAAGACTCGGCTGCTGGCCGGCGAGTACCACCCGCAAGGTGTACGCGCCGTCGACATCCCCAAGCCCAAAGGCGGGACAAGACAACTGGGTATCCCCAGCGTCGTGGATCGCCTGATCCAACAAGCCCTGCTGCAACAGCTCACGCCGATCTTTGATCCGTTGTTTTCGGACTACAGCTACGGCTTTCGTCCGGGCAGAAGCGCTCACCAAGCCATCGAAACAGCCCGTGCCCATGTGGCGGCGGGTCACCGCTGGTGCGTGGAACTTGATCTGGAGAAGTTCTTTGATTGGGTCAACCACGATGTATTGATGGCTTACGTAGCGCGCCAAATCGAAGACAAGCGTGTGCTCACGCTGATCCGCCGCTATCTCGAGGCCGGTGTGATGTCGGGCGGGATCGCCAGTCGACGACAGGAGGGGACGCCGCAAGGCGGCCCGCTCTCGCCGTTGCTGTCGAACATCCTGCTCAACGAACTCGACCAAGAGCTTATGCGGCGGAGTCATCGCTTCGTGCGCTATGCCGATGACGCGAACATTTACGTGGGCAGTCGTCGTGCCGGCGAACGAGTGATGGCTAGCACTGAGCGGTTCCTGAATCAGCGTTTGAGACTGAGTCTGAATCGGGAAAAGAGCCGCGTGGCGCGGCCTTGGGACTGTGGCTACCTGGGTTACGGGATGAGTTCACATCGGCAACCGAGACTGAGGGTGGCGACGATGAGTTTGGGTCGCTTGCGCGACCGACTCAGAGACCTGCTGTGTGGAGCGCGGGGCCGAAAGTTGTCGGATGTAATCGAGCAACTAAACCCCGTACTGCGTGGCTGGGCTGGCTACTTCAGGCTCAGCCAAAGCAAAGGTCCTCTTGAAGAGCTTGATGGCTGGGTGCGTCGAAAACTCCGTTGTGTCGTGTGGCGCCACTGGAAGCGGCCCTCGACGAGGGCTCGCAACCTGAGACGCCTTGGGCTCAGCGAGGTGACCGCCTGGAAATCAGCCGTTAACGGTCGAGGCCCGTGGTGGAACGCGGGGGCGCCCCATATGAATCTGGCTCTGCCTAAGAAGCAATGGGATGCGCTGGGGCTTGTCTCAATACTGGAAACGATTAACCGGCTTAGCCGCATAACCTGAACCGCCGTATACGGAACCGTATGTACGGTGGTGTGAGAGGACGGCGGTTGTGAAACCGCCTCCTACTCGATCCG
>NZ_FYDM01000034.1:0-2149 GCF_900187415.1 Pseudomonas sp. Irchel s3b6
TACGGGTCAGTTGGAAGGTATCAACAATCGAATAAAGGTCATCAAGCGGGTGGCGTACGGTTACCGGGATAGCGAATTCTTTTTCATGAAGATCAAGAGCGTCTTTCCCGGTAATCCGTGAAGAACCAAAAATTAGCGGGGATTGATCGCTCCCGATCACACCTCGCCCCCTCTGTAGGAGCGAGCGTGCTCGCGAGGGTCGTCAACGATAACGCGTGCAGCCTGACACCCCACGGCGCTCTCTGGTTCATCGCGAGCCAGCTCGCTCCTACAGGAATACGCGTCGACCCTGACACCCCATAAATTTCCCCGGCCAACACTCGTTCTAGCTTGGATAAAGCCTGCTTCATGGCTGACACAGGTAGCGCAATGACGATTTCCCGACGATGGTTCATGGCCGGCCTGGCGCTGACCGGTGCCGCTGTGCCTGCGGTGTTCTATGGGCATCGCGAACTGACCCGACCCGACCCCACGATCACCCCCGGTGAAGCGTCGTTCGATGTGGCCGATGTGGCCGCCCAGCGTCTGGCGGACAGTTTGCGCGGCGTCTGGGACATTCGTTTCGACGGTGCCGATGCCGGTCTGCAAGGCTTGCCCCGGGACGGCTTGACGGTGTTTCTCGACATCGGCCACAAGGGGCGTGGCCTGGTGGGCTTTCTCGATACCGAGCAGCGCTTGCTGGCCGATGAAGCGCCACGCTATCGCATCCTCGGTGACCTGGCCGAGGCCAAGGGCGCCAACCTGAGCTGGCGGTTGCTCAGCCGCGAAACGGGGGTGGTGGACTATGAATGCGCCATGAGCCTGGACGAAGTCTGGGCCGATTTCGGTAACGCCGGCAGTGCTACCCTCAGTGGCCGAGTGTTGCGTCTGGACCGCCCTTTGGCATTGCCGGCCCAGGACAACCGCTTCGTTGCCCTCAAGCGCCGCTTCCCGGAGGCCCGTGAGCGAACGGTGCTCAACGAGGCGCTGCTGGCCTGGCTGGTGTCCCCTGAGCACCGCCTGTTTCACCAGCTGTGGCACGCCACGCGCGACAAATGGCACACCCTGGGCGAAGACAAGCGCAAGGCGCTGCGCGGACTCGGCTGGCAGCCCGGCCCACGGGACAAGGAACGTGATGCCCGTGGCCCGCGCAAGGATCGCAACGGTTCGGGCATCGATTTTTTCTTCATGCACCGGCATATGCTCGGCACGGCGCGCTCCCTGCAGGACTTGCCGTCGTGGCAATTTTTCCCCTTGCCGCAACCGTCGCTGGAGCGCGATCGCCCGGGGTTCGCCCGCTACTTCGACAACCACGACGGCAGCGCTTTGCCGCCGACCTGGCTGGCCGAAGGTGATGACGTCTATGCGCAGTGGGTCAGCGACATCAAGACAGCCGAGACCTATCACAGCAACTTTCAAGTCTGGGAGTCGCGCTACCGTGACCCCGGGTACCTGTCGAAGCTGACCCTCGGTCAGTTTGGTTCGGAATTGGAACTGGGCCTGCACGACTGGCTGCACATGCGCTGGGCTTCGGTGCCGAGAGATCCGTCCAACGGCCAGCCCGTGCCGTTTGCCCGCGACACCGCCGACTTTGCCCCGCGCTGGTTCGCGGCGGAAAACGATTTCCTGGGCGATCCATTCTCGTCCCATGTGAGCCCGGTGTTCTGGCAGTTCCATGGCTGGATCGACGACCGCATCGAAGACTGGTTCCGCGCCCACGAGCGTTTCCATCCGGGTGAGGTCCGCCGCCTGCACGTCAACGGGGTGCCGTGGTTCGCTCAGGGTCGCTGGGTGGAAGTCGCCGACCCATGGCTCGGCCCGACCACCCACGGCTGCAGCACCGAGCCGGGATTGCAGGCGGGAAAATCAGTGGAGATGGACCCGGAAACCATGAAGCTGGCGCTGCGCATCACCTTTGGCGAAGACGAAGACAAGCTCGTCGATCTATTGCGCAAAGTGCCAAAGCGACCCTGGTATGCCCGGCACTTGCAGGCCAGGGAGCGTCCGGTGTAAGCCACAATGCCGTTGATCGTTCCCACGCTCTGAACTGACCCCCAAAGGTTGGACACAACCTTTGGGGGCGTCATGGGTAAGTACACAGAGCAAGCAAAACACGCAGCAGTGCAGGATTATTGTTCCGGTAGCGCGGGTTTGAGGGATGTTGCACACC
>NZ_FYDM01000032.1:0-5892 GCF_900187415.1 Pseudomonas sp. Irchel s3b6
GGGCACGGACTTGAATCCAGCAGAGTTCGCGATCAGCACCACGCCTTTGGCCACCACGTTGCTCAGCAGCTTTGGCCAGGACCAGGAGGGTGCGACCAAAGTGCTGTCACTGGCGATTGTGGGCGGCGACGGTACCGACTCGCTGCTCAACACCACCGATGGCAAGAACATCCTGTTGTTCAAGGAAGGCGATCTGATTGTCGGCCGCTATGACGTGGCCAATGGCGTGGTCACGGTAGCAGATCCTGCGGCGTTCGCGATTGCCCTGCTGCAGGACGGCAACGTGGCGGTGGCGCAGTATGTCTCACTCACGCACCCTACCGCCGGCAGTACGGCGGCGGCCCACGACGACCGGGTTGATCTGACCGGTCTGATCAACGCAGTGGTGACGGTGACCGACGGCGACGGCGACACCAGCACTGACAGCGTCGGCATCGGCGATGACATCAACTTCGACGACGACGGACCGAGCGCGGACGTGATCGATGGCGGCGGCTCGGTAACGATCGACGAGACGGCCGGCAACCAGGATAACGACAGCGACGCGGCGGCGGTTCTGGCACTGTTCGACACGGAAGTGGCGAACAAGGGCACGGACTTGAATCCAGCAGAGTTCGCGATCAGCACCACACCTTTGGCCACCACGTTGCTCAGCAGCTTTGGCCAGGACCAGGAAGGTGCAACCAAAGTGCTGTCGCTGGCAATTGTGGGCGGCGACGGTACCGATTCGCTGCTCAACACCACCGATGGCAAGAACATCCTGTTGTTCAAGGAAGGCGATCTGATTGTCGGCCGCTATGACGTGGCCAATGGCGTGGTCTCGGTAGCGGATCCTGCGGCGTTCGCGATTGCCCTGCTGCAGGACGGCAACGTGGCGGTGGCGCAGTATGTCTCGCTCACGCATCCTGTCGCCGGCAGTACGGCGGCGGCCCACGACGACCGGATTGATCTGAGCGGTCTGATCAACGCGGTGGTGACGGTGACCGACGGCGACGGCGACACCAGCACTGACAGCGTCGGTATCGGCGATGACATCAACTTCGACGACGACGGACCGGCGGTGTCGGCCAACAACACGGTGCTGCTCGACGACGATGCGCTCTCGGGCAATCCTGGCGGCACGGGTGACGATGCAGATTCGGCTAACGTAAGCGGCACTCTGGGCCACGACTTTGGCCAGGACGGGGCCGGCACGGTGGCCTATCTGACCAGCGGAGCGCCCACAGGCTTCACCTATGTGGCCGATGGCACCAGTCTGTTGGTCAAGCAGGGCACGACCACGGTGTTGACGCTGACGATGGTCGCGGCAACGGGCGCCTACACGGTGGTGCAAAACAATCCGATCCTCCATGCGGCGGGCCTGACCGAGAACAACCAGGCATTCACCATCAACTACCAGGTGACCGATGGTGATGGCGATACGGCCGATGGCACACTGGGGATCAACGTCGATGACGACACTCCGATCGTGACGGCCAAGTCGAATCTGGTCTACGCGAACAGCAGCAACGGGGGGGCTTTGACGGATCTCGGTGGAACGGGCGTCTTCGCTTACTCGATTGGCGCGGACAAGCATGTGGCGCCTTACAGTGCGTCGAACTCCGACTTCCTGTCCGTGGCCCTCACGGGCGTCACGGTGGGTGCGAACGCCATCACCAACACATCGGTAAGTTGGGTCTCGGAGACGGATGGCCAGGCGGTGTTCAACGTGGGCTTCACCTACGTGTCCAACAACCCGGCGCAGGGAGCGACCACCAACGCCACCGGCACGCTGATCTTTGACAAGGTGGCTGACACCTATACCTTGAAGCTGGCTCAGGAGATTCAGAGCTTCAGCATCCTGAACACCTCGACGCCTGGTAACCCCCTTCAGGGCTATGCGCTCAACTCGGCCACGACCGTTGGCTCGAATCCGCCGGTCTCGGTGATGAAGCTTGCCGACACCTTCTTTGTGCAGTTCGAGGGATTCGGCGTGGATAACGGGACGGGCCAAACCTTCGCTTACGACACCCTCACAGGCTTGTTCTCGAATGATCGACGGTATGTCACGGTCTCATCGGATTCGATTGGCGCTGCCAGCGACACGCTCCAATCGGACGAGGTAATTGATCTGGACTTCTACAAAACAAATCCCCAGGGGTTCACCGATTCTGCCGCGATCAGGGCAACGAGCAAGGCGATCTTTATCGAGTTCACACAGGCCGGTCCTGGCGCCGGCAAAGACATGCTGGTGGTATTGAAGCTGGTTGATGGCAACGGGGATACAATCAATCGGACCTTCATTGTTGGAAACTCAGCCGGTAATGACGACGTTTTCAATGCCGATGTGCCCACCTATGGATTTGTGGCTCAGGCACAAAACGGCATCGTGGTCTTCGAGAGCAATGACTACAACTTCGGCGACGAAAACTACTCGATCCAGGGCGCTCAAGTGGTGACATCGACCCAAGGCACAAGCGGGACCGGGTTCCAGCTCAATGGGGCCATCGACAATCTCGCGACTCCGGGGGTTGAGGGCGCAACAACCAATGCCCAGATCGCTTTCGGTGGCGCCACGACTGAGCAGAACAACGAACCCATCAAAATCGTCAACATCGGCTTCGTGTCCACGGCGACACCGGACGCCCACCTGACCTTCGATGTGGTGCTGGCGGATGCCGACAGTGACGCGACGGCCACGCAAACCCTGGACGTGACGATTGTTGGCGACAACCGCGTGACGGCCTCAACGGGTGAGGACACGTTCGTGATCGCCGACACCGACGTCGACGGGCTGCTCTCCATGGTCTCGACTGTCATCGATGGCGGTTTTGCCACCGGCTTTGACAAGCTCGACTTCACAACGGCCGGTTCGGGGGCGAACTACACCGAAGTGCTGGCACCGGCCACCAACCTGGCGGCGTTCACAGCCGCCGCCGATACCGCGCTGAACGGCACGACGAACTACTACTTTGGCGTCGTTGGAGGCGACGGCTACCTGGCATTCGACGGCGACGGTAACGGTATCACCAGCATCATCCAGTTGGTCGGGGTGACCGACATAGTAAGCACTGATATTGTCTGAACGCCACTGAGGGCACACGGCCTGGCTCCCACAAGGGGCCAGGCCGTTTTCATCAGGCCGCTTCGTTCCTGGTTCAACGAGGCAAGACGAGCTTCCCGGGTTCAAGGGGGGCGAAGCCTTTGCCGTCAAGCACACCAACGCCGTAAACAGCATCCGGCGCTGCAGCACATCAAAACCATGGGGCCAAGGTGTTTTAGAGCGGGCAGATGCTATTGCCGGGATTGCCGGGCGCACAAGAACACATTTGCCCCTTGTCCGATCACCGCGTGCATCGCACCGTGGCACCCACCACCAGTCAGTCCAATTCCACCCAAGCGGACTCGGGCGGCTCTTCGCTATTGGTGAGCCCGTGCTTCAGCGCATACATCAGCAAGTCGATGCGGTTGATGAGATTAAGCTTTTGATAGATGTTGCTGAGGTGGTTGTGCACGGTGTGCTCGCTGATACCCAAGCGCTCGGCGATGCACATGTATTTGGCGGACGGATCCCCCACGATGGCGCGAATCAGTTCCCTCTCGCGCAGCGTCAGCCGTGCCTGCTTCATCTGCTCCAGATTGCATTTCAAGGGAATATGCCCGGTCGCAGCATAGCCGGAAAGCCCACCGGCCCAGGCTCTGTCCAGTCCGATGTCGTGATGGTGGACGTTGATGATGGCCCGGATAATCGATTCCGTCGGGTCTTCCGCCAGCACGATGCCGCGTGCGCCTGCCTCTATCGCCTGGCCAACGGGGACGGCTTCGTACAGGCCCTTGAGCACCAGCACTTTCATTTCGGTGCTGCGGGTGAGTCCCGCGACGACCTCCAGCGGGTCCAGCGCATCCGGAAAAAAACTGAAAAAAATGACATTGGGACGCAACTGATCGGCAAGATCCAGCGCATTGGTATAGGTGATGGCCTGGCCGATCACTTCCATCCGGGGCTTCTTGGCATTGATCAAATCGTTCAGGCCCATGAGGACGAGGGGGCGACAATCGATCAGCATCACGCGTATGGGTTTTCTGTGGTCCGGCATCATATTCCTGACCCCCTTGAAAAACGAGCGGTGACCTCCACGCGCTGTTCTTCCTGGATCAGCAGATCGTTCGTCTGGCCACTGCGGTTGAAGGACAAATGCGAACGCCGACAAAGCTTGACGGTGCCCGCCCGAGTATTAGCAACCTGCTGCACTGGCAGGGGTTGCGGACGTTTCCAAAAACCGGGCAAAGCCATTGAGACCGCACAAATAGGAGTAGTTATCAATAGCTTGCACATGGCAATGTGCTCCATCGAGCCCGTCAACTGAGTCTAGGTCAGCTCAGCGCGCTGCCAGCCCACCCATCCGCCAGTCGTCGACTCAAGCCTCATGCAGATTGCCCGGCCGATGCTCAAATGGTGGCCACTAGCCCTCATAAATCAAGGTCTTAGGCTCGCCGCGGTCACCTGTGCCCAGCGTCTGATGCCGATCAAGGTCGTCAATTAATCGACGAGTGGCGTGCAGATAGATGCGCCAGTAATAAGTGCGTCAATTTTCCGGCTAAATCTGCCTCGCCAAGCCACTCACGAGTCAGACCTTGGCGAAATCAGTGAATGGCACTGGGCACCCCCTATCCTGCTGGTTCGAAATAGCACCAGGTACCCGCGTCAACATGTATGCGTGCGGCAAACACCGTCGACGCTTTGTTGCCGGCTTGCATCAAGGGCTGCTTCAGGTCACGTCCGGTGATCGCATCGAAGTTGTTGCCCTGCGTGTGCAGGGTGTTCTCGTAGTCTCTGTAGTGCGTTTTGCACCAAGGCATATTCGCGTAAGGGAGGGCAGGGTGGTGCCTCTCCGGCCCAGGTAAGTTCCCAGCGGTTCGCGATGTGCGTGCGCGTCGACCAGGTACTGAGCGGCCTCGGTATGTAGCTCGCGCAGTCGTCAAGGTTTTCGGGAGGCAAGGCGCTCATGCCGCTATGTTCACCTTGGATGAAGTGCTTCAGGGACAACCCTGGTGAAGTATCATTGCCCTATCGTCGTGCTCCGAGTAATCGCGGTGCCCTTCGATAGATCGGGACGGCGCTCCACACTTCAAGAAATCAGGGAAGATATGAGTCAAATGCGTGAGCGAAGATCAGCAAGACTGTTCGTGGTGAGTCCTTGCCGAAAGGTCCTTCTTTTCAGGTTTGTTCATAAGGAAGGAGCGTTGGCGGGTCATGATCACTGGGCAACGCCTGGCGGTGGCCTGGAGGAGGGCGAGACGTTCCAGGTCGCGGCGATACGTGAATTGCGCGAAGAAACCGGTATTCAGGTCAGCGCCGTTGGAGAACCGGTGGCCAATCGCAGGTTTCCCATGTTGATGCCAAGCGGCGAGAGGGTCATCTCGATTGAACAGTACTTCGTTGTGCGCGCGCAAACCCAGGCTCTCTCTCGCTGCGAATGGACCTCGCACGAAACTCAAGTGATGGCGGATCATCACTGGTGGTCAGCTGACGAGCTGAGATCTACTGAGAAAACCGTTTGGCCAGAATCAATAGTTGCGATTCTGGAGGCGGCAGGTGTGTTTGAGTCGCCCGCTTGGAATCAAGCCCTGGCGCCATGAGCGTTTCTGGACCCGGAGCGGAGGTTAAGAGTAGGGGGGCTGTCCCTCTTTCCTTGCTTTCCTTATATAGATCGTCGAGGTTTCAGGGGTGTTTTCGGCTTTACTGATAGAAACCCTGAATTAGCAGTTGACGGCGAATTTTATCTGTCTATAATTCGCCCCACTTCCGGCGCAGTCGAAACGGAAAACTCCTTGGTAAACAAAGAGTTACGCAGTTTTCGGCGGCAAGTTGCTTCAGGTCATCGAAGTCGAAAGGAAGTTGAAAAAGAGGTG
>NZ_FYDM01000031.1:0-7338 GCF_900187415.1 Pseudomonas sp. Irchel s3b6
CGCCGAGTACCAGGTTTTCGAAGGACTTGCCGTCGACGGCGGCGTCAGTAAGACCGACGTCGATGGTTTGACCGTCTTTGTAGACGTCGTCGCCCTGAGCCTTGAGCTCGTACGGGGTCTCGGTGGTACCGGCCTTGATCACCACGGTGTCGCCGTTGCTCAGGGTGACGGTCAGGTCCTGTTTCAGGACCTGGTCGACCTTGACGGTGAACTTCGGTGCCGCGTCTTCCAGCACGTTGCCATTGCTTTCGATGGTGACGGTGATCTTGTCGCCTTCGTTGTTGGTCGGGTCGCCCGAGCCAGGCTCGTCGGTGACGACGGTGGTGTATTTGTCCTGGCCGAGGGTCAGTTGTTCAAACTGCTCGGCACCGGAAACGCTTTCCAGTTTGTTGACGATGGCCGGCTGGCCGCCGGTGAAGATGTCGTCGTTGACGGTGATGCTGGCAGTGCCGGAAGTACCGTTGGCCGGGATCTTGACCACGGTGCCGTCGGACAGGGTGAACGCCAGCGGACCATGGGCGCCCATCGGCAAGCCGGCCGCGTTGGTCAGGGTCACGGTGTAGGTGACCTGGCCACCTTCGGTGACGGTGGTTTTATCCACGGTCAGGGTGGCAGTGACTTCGCTGATGGTGTCGCCGATGGTGACGGTGGCCTTGTCGCCGAGCACCAGGTTTTCGAAGGACTTGCCGTCGACTGTGGCGTTATCGATACCGACTTCGACGGTTTGGCCGTCTTTGTAGACGTCGTCGCCCTGTGCCTTGAGCTCGTACGGAGTTTCGGTGGTACCGGCCTTGATCACGACGGTATCGCCGTTGCTCAGGGTCACGGTCAGGTCCTGTTTGAGGACTTGGTCGACCTTGACGGTGAACTTCGGTGCGGCGTTTTCCAGCACGTCGCCATTGCTTTCGATGGTGACAGTGATCTTGTCGCCTTCGTTGGCTGGGTCGGTTGGATCGCCCGAGCCAGGCTCGTCGGTGACGGTAGTGGTCAGCGTGGTGTCTTTCAGCGTCAGTTGTTCAAACTGCTCGGCGCCGCTGACGGATTCCAGCTTGTTGACGATGGCCGGCTGGCCGCCGGTGAAGATGTCGTCGTTGGCGGTAACGCTGGCGGAGCCGGTGGTGCTGTTGGCTGGCACGGTGATGGTGGTGCCATCGGAAAGCTTGAAGGTCAGCTCGCCGTGGTTGGCCATCGGCAGGCCGGCAGCGTTGGTCAGGGTCACGGTGTAGGTGACTGAACCGCCTTCGGTGACGGTGGTTTTATCCACGGTCAGGGTGGCAGTGACTTCGCTGATGGTATCGCCGATGGTCACGGTGGCCTTGTCGCCGAGTACCAGGTTTTCGAAGGACTTGCCGTCGACCGTGGCGTTATCGAGGCCGACTTCGACGGTCTGGCCGTCTTTGTAGACGTCGTCGCCCTGAGCCTTGAGCTCGTACGGGGTCTCGGTGGTGCCGGCCTTGATCACGACGGTATCGCCGTTGCTCAGGGTGACGGTCAGGTCCTGTTTCAGGACTTGGTCGACCTTGACGGTGAACTTCGGTGCAGCGTCTTCCAGCACGTCGCCGTTGCTTTCGATGGTGACGGTGATCTTGTCACCTTCGCCGGTCGGTTGGTCGGTGACGGTGGTGGTGTATTCGTCCTGGCCGAGGGTCAGTTTCTCGAACTGCTCGGCGCCGGAAACGCTTTCCAGCTTGTTGACCAGCGAAGGCTGACCGCCAGTGAAAATGTCATTGCTGGTGACGACCGTTGCGCTGCCGGTGGTGCTGTTGGCTGGCACGGTGATGGTGGTGCCATCGGAAAGCTTGAAGGTCAGTTCGCCGTGGTTGCTCATTGGCAGGCCGGCGGCGTTGGTCAGGGTCACGGTGTAGGTGACCGAACCGCCTTCGGTGACAGTGGTTTTATCCACGGTCAGGGTGGCAGTGACTTCGCTGATGGTATCGCCGATGGTCACGGTGGCCTTGTCGCCGAGCACCAGGTTTTCGAAGGACTTGCCGTCGACGGCGGCGTCAGTAAGACCGACGTCGATGGTTTGACCGTCTTTGTAGACGTCGTCGCCCTGAGCCTTGAGCTCGTACGGAGTTTCGGTGGTACCGGCCTTGATCACGACGGTGTCGCCGTTGCTCAGGGTCACGGTCAGGTCCTGCTTGAGGACCTGATCCACCTTGACGGTGAACTTCGGTGCGGCGTTTTCCAGCACGTTGCCGTTGCTTTCGATGGTGACGGTGATCTGGTCGCCTTCGTTGGCCGGGTCGGTCGGATCGCCCGAACCAGGTTCGTCGGTCACGGAAGTGGTCAGCGTGGTGTCATTCAGCGTCAGTTGTTCAAACTGCTCGGCGCCGCTGACGGATTCCAGCTTGTTGACGATGGCCGGCTGGCCGCCGGTGAAGATGTCGTCGTTGACGGTAATGCTGGCAGTGCCGGAAGTACCGTTGGCCGGGATCTTGACCACGGTGCCGTCGGACAGGGTGAACTCCAGCGGACCATGGGCGCCCATCGGCAGGCCGGCAGCGTTGGTCAGGGTCACGGTGTAAGTGATCTGGCCACCTTCGGTGACGGTAGTTTTATCCACGGTCAACGTAGCGACTACTTCAGTCACGGTGTCGCCGATGGTGACGGCAGCCTTGTCGCCAAGTGCCAGGTTTTCGAAGGACTTGCCGTCGACTGTGGCGTCAGTAACACCCACTTCGACGGTCTGACCGTCTTTGTAGACGTCGTCGCCCTGAGCCTTGAGCTCGTATGGGGTTTCGGTGGTGCCGGCCTTGATCACGACGGTGTCGCCGTTGCTCAGGGTCACGGTCAGGTCCTGCTTGAGGACCTGATCGACCTTGACGGTGAACTTCGGTGCGGCATTTTCCAGCACATCGCCGTTGCTTTCGATGGTGACGGTGATCTTGTCACCTTCGCCGGTCGGTTGGTCGGTGACCGTGGTGGTGTATTGGTCCTGGCCGAGGGTCAGCTTCTCGAACTGCTCGGCACCGCTGACGGATTCCAGCTTGTTGACCAGCGAAGGCTGACCGCCAGTGAAAATGTCATTGCTGGTGACGACCGTTGCGCTGCCGATGGTGCTGTTGGCTGGCACGGTGATGGTGGTGCCATCACTAAGCTTGAAGGTCAGTTCGCCGTGGTTGCTCATTGGCAGGCCAGCAGCGTTGGTCAGGGTCACGGTGTAGGTGACCGAGCCGCCTTCGGTGACAGTGGTTTTATCCACAGTCAGGGTGGCGGTGACTTCACTGATGGTATCGCCGATGGTCACGGCGGCCTTGTCGCCAAGTACCAGGTTTTCGAAGGACTTGCCGTCGATTATAGCGTCAGTAACACCTACTTCGACGATCTGGCCATCTTTGTAGACGTCGTCGCCCTGGGCCTTGAGCTCGTATGGAGTTTCGGTGGTACCGGCCTTGATCACCACGGTGTCGCCGTTGCTCAGGGTGACAGTCAGGTCCTGTTTCAGTACCTGATCGACCTTGACGGTGAACTTCGGCGCGGCGTTTTCCAGCACGTCGCCGTTGCTTTCGATGGTGACGGTGATCTGGTCACCTTCGCCGGTCGGTTGGTCGGTGACGGTGGTGGTGTATTCGTCCTGGCCGAGGGTCAGTTGTTCGAACTGCTCGGCACCGGAAACGCTTTCCAGCTTGTTGACCAGCGAAGGCTGGCCACCAGTGAAGATGTCATTGCTGGTGACGACCGTTGCGCTGCCGGTGGTGCTGTTGGCTGGCACGGTGATGGTGGTGCCATCACTAAGCTTGAAGGTCAGTTCGCCGTGGTTGCTCATTGGCAGGCCAGCAGCGTTGGTCAGGGTCACGGTGTAGGTGACCGAGCCGCCTTCGGTGACAGTGGTTTTATCCACAGTCAGGGTGGCGGTGACTTCACTGATGGTGTCGCCGATGGTGACAGCGGCCTTGTCGCCGAGTACCAGGTTTTCGAAGGACTTGCCGTCGATTACAGCGTCAGTAACACCAACTTCGATGGTCTGGCCGTCTTTGTAGACGTCGTCGCCTTGGGCTTTGAGCTCGTACGGAGTTTCGGTGGTACCGGCCTTGATCACCACGGTATCGCCGTTGCTCAGGGTCACGGTCAGGTCCTGTTTCAGGACTTGGTCGACCTTGACGGTGAATTTCGGTGCGGCGTTTTCCAGCACGTCGCCGTTGCTTTCGATGGTGACGGTGATCTGGTCACCTTCGCCGGTCGGTTGGTCGGTGACGGTGGTGGTGTATTCGTCCTGGCCGAGGGTCAGTTGTTCGAACTGCTCGGCACCGGAAACGCTTTCCAGCTTGTTGACCAGCGAAGGCTGGCCACCAGTGAAGATGTCATTGCTGGTGACGACGGTGGCGCTGCCAGTGGTGCTGTTGGCCGGCACGGTGATGGTGGTGCCATCGCTGAGCTTGAAGGTCAGCTCACCGTGGTTGGCCATCGGCAGACCGGCAGCATTGGTCAGGGTCACGGTGTAGGTGACCGAACCGCCTTCGGTGACGGTGGTTTTATCCACAGACAGGGTGGCGGTGACTTCACTGATGGTATCGCCGATGGTCACGGTAGCCTTGTCGCCGAGTACCAGGTTTTCGAAGGACTTGCCGTCAACGGCGGCGTCAGTGATGCCGACTTCGATGGTCTGGCCGTCTTTGTAGACGTCGTCGCCCTGGGCCTTGAGCTCGTATGGAGTTTCGGTGGTACCGGCCTTGATCACCACGGTATCGCCGTTGCTCAGGGTCACGGTCAGGTCCTGTTTCAGGACTTGGTCGACCTTGACGGTGAATTTCGGTGCGGCGTTTTCCAGCACGTCGCCGTTGCTTTCGATGGTGACGGTGATCTTGTCGCCTTCGTTGGCCGGGTCGGTTGGGTCGCCCGAACCAGGTTCGTCGGTCACGGACGTGGTCAGCGTGGTGTCATTCAGCGTCAGCTGTTCAAACTGCTCGGCGCCAGAAACGCTTTCCAGCTTGTTGACGATAGCCGGCTGGCCACCGGTGAAGATGTCGTCGTTGGCGGTGACGCTGGCCGAACCGGTGGTGCTGTTGGCTGGCACGGTGATGGTGGTGCCATCGCTGAGCTTGAAGGTCAGTTCGCCATGGTTGGCCATCGGCAGGCCGGCCGCGTTGGTCAGGGTCACGGTGTAGGTGACCGAACCGCCTTCGGTGACGGTGGTTTTATCCACAGTCAACGTAGCGACTACTTCAGTCACGGTGTCGCCAATGGTGACTGCGGCTTTATCACCGAGCACCAGGTTTTCGAAGGACTTGCCGTCGATTACAGCGTCAGTAACACCTACTTCGATGGTCTGGCCATCTTTGTAGACGTCGTCGCCCTGAGCTTTCAGCTCGTACGGGGTTTCGGTGGTGCCGGCCTTGATCACCACGGTGTCACCGTTGCTCAGGGTGACGGTCAGGTCCTGTTTCAGTACCTGATCGACCTTGACGGTGAACTTCGGTGCAGCGTTTTCCAGCACGTTGCCGTTGCTTTCGATGGTGACAATGATCTTGTCGCCTTCGTTGGCCGGGTCGGTTGGGTCGCCCGAACCGGGTTCGTCGGTCACGGAAGTGATCAGCGTGGTGTCATTCAGCGTCAGTTGTTCGAACTGCTCGGCGCCGCTGACGGACTCCAGCTTGTTGACGATGGCCGGCTGGCCACCGGTGAAGATGTCGTCGTTGGCGGTGACGGTGGCAGTACCGGACGTACCGTTGGCCGGGATCTTGACCACGGTGCCGTCGGACAGGGTGAACTCCAGCGGACCATGGGCGCCCATCGGCAGACCGGCAGCGTTGGTCAGGGTCACGGTATAAGTGATCTGGCCACCTTCGGTGACGGTGGTTTTATCCACAGTCAACGTAGCGACTACTTCAGTCACGGTATCGCCGATGGTCACGGCAGCCTTGTCGCCAAGCACCAGGTTTTCGAAGGACTTGCCGTCGATTACAGCGTCAGTAACACCTACTTCGACGATCTGGCCATCTTTGTAGACGTCGTCGCCCTGAGCTTTCAGCTCGTACGGGGTTTCGGTGGTGCCGGCCTTGATCACCACGGTGTCGCCGTTGCTCAGGGTCACGGTCAGGTCCTGTTTCAGTACCTGATCGACCTTGACGGTGAACTTCGGTGCGGCGTCTTCCAGCACGTTGCCGTTGCTTTCGATGGTGACGGTGATCTTGTCGCCTTCGCCCGCTGGCTGGTCGGTGACGGTGGTGGTGTATTCGTCCTGGCCGAGGGTCAGTTGTTCGAACTGCTCGGCACCGGAAACGCTTTCCAGCTTGTTGACCAGCGAAGGCTGGCCACCAGTGAAGATGTCATTGCTGGTGACGACCGTTGCGCTGCCGGTGGTGCTGTTGGCTGGCACGGTGATGGTGGTGCCATCACTAAGCTTGAAGGTCAGTTCGCCGTGGTTGCTCATTGGCAGGCCAGCAGCGTTGGTCAGGGTCACGGTGTAGGTGACCGAGCCGCCTTCGGTGACAGTGGTTTTATCCACAGTCAGGGTGGCGGTGACTTCACTGATGGTGTCGCCGATGGTGACAGCGGCCTTGTCGCCGAGTACCAGGTTTTCGAAGGACTTGCCGTCGATTACAGCGTCAGTCACGCCGACTTCGACGGTTTGGCCGTCTTTGTAGACGTCGTCGCCCTGGGCCTTGAGCTCGTACGGGGTTTCGGTAGTACCGGCCTTGATCACGACGGTGTCGCCGTTGCTCAGGGTCACGGTCAGGTCCTGTTTCAGGACTTGGTCGACCTTGACGGTGAACTTCGGTGCCGCGTTTTCCAGCACGTCGCCGTTGCTTTCGATGGTGACGGTGATCTGGTCGCCTTCGCCGGTCGGTTGGTCGGTGACGGTGGTGGTGTATTCGTCCTGGCCGAGGGTCAGCTGTTCGAACTGCTCGGCACCGCTGACGGACTCCAGCTTGTTGACCAGCGAAGGCTGGCCACCAGTGAAGATGTCATTGGTGGTGACGACGGTGGCGCTGCCAGTGGTGCTGTTGGCCGGCACGGTGATGGTGGTGCCATCGCTGAGCTTGAAGGTCAGCTCACCGTGGTTGGCCATCGGCAGACCGGCAGCATTGGTCAGGGTCACGGTGTAGGTGACCGAACCGCCTTCGGTGACGGTGGTTTTATCCACAGACAGGGTGGCGGTGACTTCACTGATGGTATCGCCGATGGTCACGGTAGCCTTGTCGCCGAGTACCAGGTTTTCGAAGGACTTGCCGTCAACGGCGGCGTCAGTCACGCCGACTTCGACGGTTTGGCCGTCTTTGTAGACGTCGTCGCCCTGGGCCTTGAGCTCGTATGGAGTTTCGGTGGTACCGGCCTTGATCACCACGGTATCGCCGTTGCTCAGGGTCACGGTCAGGTCCTGTTTCAGGACTTGGT
>NZ_FYDM01000039.1:0-1263 GCF_900187415.1 Pseudomonas sp. Irchel s3b6
CACAAAAATCTATGGTCACCCCCATTTTTGCAATACTGATAAACGGGTGAAGTGGTTGGCTTGCATAAATCTATCCGGCGTCTGTTTGGGGCATGCCCCAGCGCCACGATGAGAGTCGCGCCTGACGATCCTGAAAAATCCGACGGCTTCTGAAGCCGATTTTTGTGTCAGGTTCTTCGCCAGGCCGGTGGGCCGTTCACGTCATCTGTTGTTCAGCTATCGCAAAACCTGAAAGGTGATTCGTGGCACAGCAACAACCGCAGGGTCAGGCGTTCAAGGCGTCTGGCCCTGTTTCATATTGCGTATGGTGGGCGGCTATCGCCCACGCGATCCGCGCCAGTTTGTTGGCCAAGGCGCAGGCCACCACATTCGAGTGTCGTCGCCCAAGCAATGAACGCACCCAGTCGGCCAGCGCTCCTTTTTGATGCTCCAGCCTCTGCATATAAACCCGAGCACACTGCACCAACAGTTGTCGCAGGTGCTTGTCACCGCGCTTGCTGATCCCCAGCAGGTTGGCCTTGCCGCCCGTGCTGTATTGTCTGGGCACCAGGCCCACGGAGGCGGCGAAATCGCGGCTGCATTTGTACTGTTTCCCATCGCCCATCTCGACAGCCAGCAGGCTGGCGGTGATCGGACCAACACACGGCAGGCTCAGCAAACGGCTACCCAGATCATCGTCGGCCAGTTGGCCCGCCAGCTCTTTATCCAGCGCCTTGATTTGCTCATCCAGGTAACTGAAGTGCTCATACAGGCGTTGCAGCAACACCCTCAACCGAATGGGCAACTCGTGCTCGGCCAAGACACTCGCCAAACGCTTCATGATTGCCAGGCCTTTGGGCAGGCTGATACCAAACTCCAACAGGAAACCGTGCATCTGATTAGTGGTTTTGGTGCGCTCATGCACCAGCGATTCACGCAAACGGTGCAGGACAGACAGGGTTTGCTGGGCTGCGGTTTTAGGCGTAACGAAGCGCATCGATGGACGTGATGCGGCCTCGCAAATAGCTTCGGCATCCACGAAGTCGTTTTTGTTGCCTTTAACGAAGGGCCGAACGAACTGTGGAGAAATCAGCTTGGCCGTATGTCCCATCGCCGTCAGTTGGCGAGCGACAAAGTGCGCCCCGGCGCAGGCCTCCATCACTACGACGCAGCTCGGCAGGTTGCCGAAAAAATGCATCATCTGTGCTCGCGTGAGCTTCTTGTGAAACACCTCTCGGCCCGCAGTGTCTTGGCCGTGCAGGTGAAAACTGTGTTTACCGAGAT
>NZ_FYDM01000030.1:0-15038 GCF_900187415.1 Pseudomonas sp. Irchel s3b6
GACCGAGCATCAGCACCACCGGTGAGGCACCAACACTGACGGTGGATGAAACAGTCCTGGCGATCAACGATACCCAGAGCTATGCCGCTAACTTCAACTCGGCGTTTGGCGCCGATGGGGCTGGCACCCTGACCTATGCGCTGGGTGTAGTAGCGGGGGCCTCTGGGCTGACCGACACCGCCAGCGGTGAGGCCGTCAACCTGTCGCTCAATGGCGCAGTGGTCGAAGGCCGCACCGCTACGAGCAACGCGCTGGTGTTCACCGTCAGCGTCGCTGCCAATGGTGATGTCACCCTCGACCAGTTGCGGGCCGTGGTGCATCCCGACACCAGCGATCCCGATGATGCGACGAGCCTGACCTCGGATGACCTGGTGACGCTGACGGCGACCACGACCGACGGCGATGGCGACAGTGTCCAGGCGACCCTCAATATTGGGCAGAACCTGGTGTTCGAAGATGATGGACCGAGCATCAGCACCACCGGTGAGGCACCAACACTGACGGTGGATGAAACAGTCCTGGCGATCAACGATACCCAGAGCTATGCCGCTAACTTCAACTCGGCGTTTGGCGCCGATGGGGCTGGCACTTTGACCTATGCGCTGGGCGTGGTGGCCGGAGCCTCCGGGCTGACTGACACCGCCACCGGCGAGGCCGTCAACCTGTCGCTTAACGGTGCAGTAGTGGAGGGTAGGACCGCTACGAGCAACGCGCTGGTGTTCACCGTCAGCGTCGCTGCCAATGGTGATGTCACCCTCGACCAGCTGCGGGCGGTGGTGCATCCCGACACCAGCGATCCCGATGATGCGACGAGCCTGACCTCGGATGACCTGGTGACGCTGACGGCGACCACGACCGACGGCGATGGTGACAGTGTCCAGGCAACCCTCAACATTGGGCAGAACCTGGTGTTCGAGGACGACGGACCCAGCATCAGCACCACCGGTGAGGCACCCACGCTGACGGTGGACGAAACAGTCCTGGCGATCAACGATACCCAGAGCTATGCCGCCAACTTCAACTCGGCGTTTGGCGCCGATGGGGCTGGCACCCTGACCTATGCGCTGGGTGTAGTAGCGGGGGCCTCTGGGCTGACCGACACCGCCAGCGGTGAGGCCGTCAACCTGTCGCTTAACGGTGCAGTAGTGGAGGGTAGGACCGCTACGAGCAACGCGCTGGTGTTCACCGTCAGCGTCGCCGCCAATGGTGATGTCACCCTCGACCAGCTTCGGGCGGTGGTGCATCCCGACACCAGCGATCCCGATGATGCGACGAGCCTGACTTCGGACGACCTGGTGACGCTGACGGCGACCACGACCGACAAGGACGGCGACAGTGTCCAGGCAACCCTCAACATTGGGCAGAACCTGGTGTTCGAGGACGACGGACCCAGCATCAGCACCACCGGTGAGGCACCAACGCTGACGGTGGACGAAACAGTCCTGGCGATCAACGACACCCAGAGCTTTGCCGCCAACTTCAACTCGGCGTTTGGCGCCGATGGGGCTGGCACCCTGACCTATGCGCTGGGTGTAGTAGCGGGGGCCTCTGGGTTGACCGACACGGCCACGGGCCAGGCGGTGAACCTGTCGCTCAATGGCGCAGTGGTCGAAGGCCGCACCGCTACGAGCAACGCGCTGGTGTTCACCGTCAGCGTCGCTGCCAATGGTGATGTCACCCTCGACCAGTTGCGGGCCGTGGTGCATCCCGACACCAGCGATCCCGATGATGCGACGAGCCTGACCTCGGACAACCTGGTGACGCTGACGGCGACCAAGACCGACAAGGACGGCGACAGCGCCCAGGCGACCCTCAACATCGGGCAGAACCTGGTGTTCGAGGACGACGGCCCATCCCTCGCGTTCGGCAACCTGATCGGAACCGGTAGCGTCCTTCCACAATACGGGTTCTGGGACAGGTCGGCCGGAGCCGACGGGCTGGGGGCGGCCGGTCTGAATATCTCGTTGGTCAATGGTCAGTTCACCCTCGTCAGGCCAGACAACACGACCACGACCGGGACCGGCACGCTCACCGAGCTGGTGCCCTCACCGGACGCCAATGGCGCGTACCAGTTCGCCGGGAAGTTGACCGGTGATTTCGACAACAATGCCGCAACGGCGGATACCAGCGTCGACTACACGCTGACCGCCTTCGACGATGGCAGTTATGCACTGGATCTGGTGCAAGGCTTCCGTTCGACGATCGTGCTCAGCAGTGCCGACGGCTCGCTCGCTGCCGGCGGTCCGGATCCCGTGCGCACCTTGTTGATTCCGGAGACGGACGACCCGGCTATTCCTTCGGCATCCGAGGAGGTGGTGTTCTTTTCCGCGAAGGCGCTTGCGTCGACTGCGGATATCCTGACCGGTATCGGGCTCGGAGCACCCGACCCCACTGAAGCCGCGCTACAGACCACCCCCCTGCCGTCGTACATCGACCCAGCGGCCATGAACGTCAGCACGGCCGGCATCGGCGTCGCCAATAACCTGTTCCAGGGGGACAACCTGGCGGCAATCGGCGCCGCCGATGAAAGTTTCGTCATCAATCCTGAGAGCCTGCTGACGGGCATGAAGATCTTCATCGACAACTCCGTGGGGGGTTACAACACGGCGACCGAGGACCTGTACTACCGGGTCTACTACGAAGATGGCACGTTCTCGAACCTCATCGAGGTGAACAGCCTGACGCCGGAGGACGGCGGACAGGTGTCCTTCCTCATTGAGAAGGCGGGCACGGCGCTGATCGACGCTGTTCAGCTCACAATGGCCCGGGGCGAGATCAAGATCCCGGTGATCCAGTTCATTCAGGAGAGCGAGAGCCTGGCCAGCGATGTCAAGCTGGCGTTCAGCGCGACGCTGACGGACAAGGATGGGGACTCGGCGACGAGTACGTTTGACGCCAACCTGTTCGCCAACGATTCGGCCGATGCGCTCTTCGACTTCAGGCTGATTGGCACGGGCGGTGAGCGTGATGCCTTCAACATCGATTTGTCAGTCGATGAGAACCTGTACCAGGTCACCGGCTTCGATACGGGCCCAGGCGTGCAAGACAAGCTGGTGCTCAACGGCGACCCGAGCGCCACTGTCCAATCGATCGACAACACCGGCGCAGACAGCATCGTGACGGTTGCCGAGACTGGCGGACAAATAACGACCATCACCTTGGTCGGGGTCGATCTGCTGAATACCGACATTGTTCATGGCGGCGTCTGAGGCGTCGCGCGGGTAAAGGATGCGAGGGTGGCCTAGGAACCACCCTCGCATTGCTTCTGCAGTCCTGATTTGAGAGCCGCTTTGTTTCAATTGCTTGTCGCTTGGTCCTATGCGCAATCGTTGGCGTGGTGTTCGAATCATAGCGACCTGCCATCACCTCAGAGCCAGTGGATTCGCGTCATCCCGTTTCCCCTCTCAAGTAGTCTGAAACTCCCACTCTGCCTAGGAGTATCGGCCGATGCGCAACCTGTGACGCTTATCCATAGTTGTGGAACGTACCAGAAATAGGTCCACGGTTCGGCCGCGGTCACTGGAGTTGCTCGGGAGAAAATCATGTCTATTCGCACAAAAAACTCATCGCTAACGAGCGATGACAGTACTTCTACCTTCGTGAGCGATCCGACTCCCCTATACGTTCCGACCATCACGGCCAGCACTCCGAGCGTCCTGGCGACCGGTGTGAACGTTACCCTGGACGAAACACCCGGGCTGCAGAACGGCACCGCCACGGCAAGCCCCGCGGGAGACGCTGACGACAATGACATTCTGGTGGCGTCCCTGCCCTCGATCTTCTCTACCCGGTTGACCGTGCTTGGGGCCGGAGCCGTCACGGCCGCTGCCTTGAGTGGCTATACAGGGGCTGCGGGCAACACGGGCAGCAATGCGTTCAGCATCAACGCTGCGCCCGGAGCAAACATTACCGATATCAGCTTCGTTGATAGCCTTGGCGCACCGCTCAATGGCGTGGACAGCGGACTGGATACCCTCGATGGCACCAATATCCTTCTCTATACGGATACGAACAACAACATTGTTGTAGGTCGAGCTGGGGGGCCGGCCGGCGCGGTCGTGTTCGCGGCCTATATTGAAGAGACCGGATCGCCGGTCACGGGCGGCAAGATCTGGGTCGTGCAGTACCAACCGCTCATGCATCCGGACGCTAGCAACCCCGACGATGCTGTCGATCTGTCGGGCATTGTTTTCATCGGAGCCAGTCAGGACTTGGTATTCAGTCTGGCCAATGCGCCTTCCGGTCAGAACCTGTTCCTGATGTTCACAACGGCGAACCCGACCGTTGTCGACGATGGGGGTGTCTTGCGGATCACGGATCCCACCATCATCGCCACCGGCAAGAACCCTGCAGACCAGTCGAGCGGCGCCAATATAAACACTGGCGACACGATCAATACCAGCCAGGCGGGTGGGCCGACCACCTTCGGCACCAACAATCAGATGATTGTGGAACAGGAAGGCATCCGCTTTTCGTTCGTCACGGGTGCCAGGCAGGATGTGACCATTCCCAACCTTAGTCAGACCGAAGCCGATGTTGAATCCAACATCGACTTTACCAGCGTCTTAAATACCAAGTCGGCCAACTTCGACGTCGTGCAGTTGCAAAGCGGCAAGAGTGCTGTCGTAAAAGTCAGCGCATTCAGCACCACGGCTGAACCTGGCGTGAATTTCATCAACGGCTATGCGAACGATACGCCGGTTGACATCACCAATGTTCGCGTCATCAACATCAGCACCGGGTTGGTGATCGAGAACTCAGACGGATCGGCGAATGATCCGGCCATTGTCATCAGCTTTTCTGGCGGGGTTGCAACCATCACCGGCATCAAAGCCGGCTACCAGATTGAATACACCACAACGCTGGATCACAACCGAGTACTCATCGAGAACGGGGCGGCTCTCGACGCCAAGGGCAATGACCACGCCGATTTCGATATCGGTGGCTTCACGCTGATCCAACCCTCTACTGCGACCGCCGAAATCGGCTCCAGGATCATCTTCGAGGACGATGGGCCGAGCATCAACACCACCGGCACGGAGCCAACGCTGACGGTGGACGAAACAGTTCTGGCGACCAACGACACCCAGAGCTTTGTCGCTAACTTCAATTCGGCGTTTGGCGCCGATGGGGCTGGCACCCTGACCTATGCGCTGGGTGTGGTGGCAGGGGCCTCCGGGCTGACCGACACCGCTACCGGCGAGGCAGTCAACCTGTCGCTCAACGGCGCGGTGGTGGAAGGCCGCACCGCTACGAGCGACCTGCTAGTGTTCACCGTCAGCGTCGCTGCCAATGGTGATGTCACGCTCGACCAGCTTCGGGCGGTGGTGCATCCCGACGCCACCAATCCCGATGATTCGACGAGCCTGACCTCGGATGATCTGGTGACGCTGACGGCGACCACGACCGACGGGGACGGCGACAGTGTCCAGGCGACCCTCAACATCGGGCAGAACCTGGTGTTCAAGGACGACGGGCCGAACATCAACACCACCGGCGTGGAACCGACGCTGACGGTGGACGAAACAGTCTTGGCGACCAACGACACCAAGAGCTTTGCCGCTAACTTCAACTCGGCGTTTGGCGCCGATGGGGCTGGCACCCTGACCTATGCGCTGGGTGTAGTGGCGGGGGCCTCCGGGCTGACCGACACGGCCACCGGCGAGGCAGTGAACCTGTCGCTCAACGGTGCGGTGGTGGAAGGCAGGACGGCCACCACCGGCCTGCTGGTGTTCACCGTCAGCGTCGCCGCCAATGGTGAGGTCACGCTCGACCAGCTTCGGGCGGTGGTGCATCCCGACACCACCGATCCCGATGATTCGAAGACTCTGACCTCGGACAACCTGGTGACGCTGACGGCGACCACGACCGACAAGGACGGCGACAGTATCCAGGCAACCCTTAACATTGGGCAGAACCTGGTGTTCAAGGACGACGGACCGAACATCAACACCACCGGCGTGGAACCGACGCTGACGGTGGACGAAACAGTCCTGGGGACCAACGATACCCAGAGCTTTGCCGCCAACTTCACCTCGGCGTTTGGCGCCGATGGGGCCGGCACTTTGACCTATGCGCTGGGTGTGGTGGCCGGAGCCTCCGGACTGACCGACACAGCCAGCGGCCAGGCGGTGAACCTATCGCTCAACGGCGCGGTGGTGGAGGGCAGGACGGCCACGAGCAACGTGCTGGTGTTCACGGTCAGCGTGGCCAGCAATGGTGACGTCACCCTCGACCAACTGCGGGCAGTGGTGCATCCCGACGCCAACAATCCTGATGATGCAACGAGCCTCACCTCGGACAACCTGGTGACGCTGACGGCGACCAAGACCGACAAGGACGGCGACAGCGCCCAGGCGACCCTCAACATCGGGCAGAATCTGGTGTTTGAGGACGACGGCCCATCACTCGCGTTCGGCAACCTGATCGGAACCGGTAGCGTCCTTCCCCAATACGGGTTCTGGGACAGGTCGGCCGGAGCCGACGGGCTGGGGGCGACCGGTCTGAATATCTCGTTGGTCAATGGCCAGTTCACCCTCGTCAGGCCAGACAACACGACCACGACCGGGACCGGTACGCTCAACGAGCTGGTGCCCTCACCGGACGCCAATGGCGCGTACCAATTTGCCGGGACGTTGACCGGTGATTTCGACAACAACGCCGCAACGGCGGATACCAGCGTCGACTACACGCTGACCGCTTTCGACGATGGCAGTTATGCACTGGATCTGGTGCAAGGCTTCCGCTCGACGATCGTGCTCAGCAGTGCCGACGGCTCGCTGGCTGCCGGCGGCCCGGATCCCGTGCGCACCTTGTTGATTCCGGAGACGGACGATCCGGCTATTCCTTCGGCATCCGAGGAGGTGGTGTTCTTTTCCGCGAAGGCGCTTGCGTCGACTGCGGATATCCTGACCGGTATCGGGCTCGGAGCACCCGACCCCACTGAAGCCGCGCTACAGACCAACCCCCTGCCGTCGTACATCGACCCAGCGGCCATGAACGTCAGCACGGCCGGCATCGGCGTCGCCAATAACCTGTTCCAGGGGGACAACCTGGCGGCAATCGGCGCCGCCGATGAAAGTTTCGTCATCAATCCGGAGAGCCTGCTGACGGGCATGAAGATCTTCATCGACAACTCCGTGGCGGGTTACAACACGGCGACCGAGGACCTGTACTACCGGGTCTACTACGAAGATGGCACGTTCTCGAACCTCATCGAGGTGAACAGCCTGACGCCGGAGGACGGCGGACAGGTGTCCTTCCTCATTGAGAAGGCGGGCACGGCGCTGATCGATGCTGTTCAGCTCACAATGGCCCGGGGCGAGATCAAGATCCCGGTGATCCAGTTCATTCAGGAGAGCGAGAACCTGGCCAGCGATGTCAAGCTGGCGTTCAGCGCGACGCTGACGGACAAGGATGGGGACTCGGCGACGAGTACGTTCGACGCCAACCTGTTCGCCAACGACTCGGCCGATGCGCTCTTCGACTTCAGGCTGGTTGGCACGGGCGGTGAGCGTGATGCCTTCAACATCGATTTGTCAGTCGATGAGAATCTGTACCAGGTCACCGGCTTCGATGCGGGCCCAAGCGTGCAAGATACGCTGGTGCTCAACGGCGACCAGAACGCCGTTGTCCAGATCGACAACAGCGGCGCAGACAGCATCGTGACGATTGCCGAATCTGGTGGACAAATAACGACCATTACCTTGGTCGGGGTCGATCTACTGAATACAGACATTGTTCATGGCGGCGTCTGAGGCATCGCGCGGGTAAAAAGAGGCGAGGGTGGTGTAGGAACCACCCTCGCATTGTTTCTAGCCGTTCTATGAGTCGCCTCAGGTTTTGCGGATAACGCCACGCCTTGAAATGAGGCCATCACCCGTTTGAATGACCAGGCAACCTTTCGCCTGTCTAATACTCCGATTCAACGCCCATGGCCTGACCGGAACTGCCGGGACTCAACCAGCCATTCACACTTTCGACACTTTCGGCCGGCGGTTTTCCCGCCCAGCGATTGAGGGTGAATACGTTGCTGAGGAATTCGTATTGCGTCTTGAGCAGGTCACGCCGAGCGCGGAATTCGTTGCGTACGCTGGCCAGTACATCGACGGCATTGACCATTCCGTAGCTCAGCGCTTTCTCTGCCGCCACCCTGGACAGCTGTGCCGAGGCCAGGGCCAGGCGATTCGCGCCGATTTTTTCGCCGTTCGAATTGGCGGTCAGATAAGCGCTGGTGATCTCCTTGACCACCCGGCGTCGGATCGCTTCCAGTTCCTGCTCGGCGGTAAGCTGATCCTGATAGAGTCCACGGACCCGCGCCGAGGTCGAGCCGCCGCTGTACAGCGGCACCTGAACGCTGACTCCGGCGACATAATTGTCAGTGCGCGGCGTCAGGGAGTTGTTGTAACCCTCGTTGGTCTCTTGTGCGCTCAGGTTCAGACTCAGGGTCGGATAGTGCCCGCCCTTGCCACTGCGCAACGCTGCCTCCGCGGCTTCGACGCCGCTCTCGTTGGCCTTGAGCGCCGGGTTCAACGCCATACCCTCGCGGACCCAGTCTTCCAGACTCTGGGCCGAAACCCGTAGTTGCATATCATCGCGAATCCGGTTGAGCTTCTCCTTGACCGGCCGGCCGACGATCTCCGCCAGTGCCTCGCGACTGATACTGGCCTGGTTGCGGGCATCCACCTCCTGCGCTGCGAGCAAGTCCACCCTGGCCTTGAGGTCGAGCTGATCAGTAATCAATGCCAGTTGCTTGTCGTACAACGCATTGACTCGGTCCAGGCTCTTTTGCGTGGTTCGACGCTCCGCCCTCACCAACTCCAGTTCATCCTCGGACGCCAACGCGGTGAAGTAACGCCGCGCCAATTCCACTGTGGCCTCGGCCTGGTCTTCCAGTGCTTGCGATTCGGACTGCTTGGCCAGGCTTTTGAATTTTTGATAGTTCTCCCACGCGGCCTTGTTGTAGAGGAATTGACGCAGTACCAGGCTGTAATTTTCGTTATCGTAACTCTGCTCTATCAGGTCGTTTTCCTGGTGAATCCGGTTCGTCCCGGCATTGAACGACAGTTGCGGCAACAGCGCCCCCATGGCCTCGCGCTGATGTTCCTGACCCGCCTGTGCTTGCGCAAAAGAGGCCAATATCTGTGGATCCTCCAGCCGCGCCTCGCGATACAACTGCATGAGGTCGGTGGAAAACGTCGAGGCACTGACCTCGGCCGGCTTTGCTGCAGTGGTTTGCGCCAGAGCGGCAGCCGTTGCCAGCATGAACGCACCGCCCAGTAGAACCGCCGACGCGCCCACGGTCATTCCTCGATCATCGATTGAGACATGGCATCGCGGGCCGGCTGCATCAAGTACTGCAACAGCGTGCGTTGCCCGGTGATGATCAACACGTCCGCCGGCATCCCGGGTAACAACTTGCGATCACCCAAGGTGCGGGCGCCGTCCTCGGTTACCCGGACCCGCGCCAGGTAATAGGCATTCCCGGTTTTTTCATTGGTCAGTCGGTCAGCCGATACACTGCTGACCTCGCCTTCGATCACCGGAGTGGTCGAGCTGTTGAACGCGCCGAAACGGATATCGGCACGCTTGCCGATGGCGATACGGTCAATATCCACCGGCTCCACCTGGGCCTCTATGACCAGCTCGGAAACCGATGGAACGATGTCCAGCAGTGGCGTCGCCGGGCGCACGACACCACCAATGGTGTGCACGGTCATGCCAATCACCATGCCCGCTTCGGGGGCGCGGATAACGATACGATTGAGCCGGTCTTCCAGGGCCGAGGTTTTCTCTTGCAGGTCGTACATCCTGGTCTGAACCTCGGCCAGTTGCTTGACGACGTCGGCATTGAAGTCCTTGTCGATTTGCAGAATCTGCAGCTGTGTTTCATTGATCTGCAGGCGAGTCCTGTTAATAGTGGAACGGTGATCAGCCACTTCCGACCTGAGCATCCCCAGCTTGCGTTCCTGCTCGAGCAGACGTTGTTTGTCAACGAACCCTTGCTTGAGCATATCGCCCAATTCATTGATTTCACCGCTGTAGGATTTCTCCAGATAAACCTTGGTACCAATCATCGATTCCAGTCCCTTGATCTGTTGATTCAACTGGCCGACGCGCTCGCGCAGCACCGCTATCTGGCCCAGCCGCGAGCCCTGCCGAGCGTTGAACACCTGGGTCTCGCCCTGGCGCGCTTCCACGCCTCGCAGGCTGTCGGGATCGGCTATCTCCCCAAAGCTGATCGCCGACAGCGTGTCGCGTTCGGCTCTGAGCCTTGCCTCCATGGCTCTGGTCGCGACCAGCTGGCTTCGAGCCATCTCGTATTCGAAGCGTAGTTGGGCATCATCGAGAATGATCAGCGGATCATCACGCTTGACGATGTCACCGTCATGGACGAGTACGTCTTTGACGATCCCCCCTTCAATATGCTGGACCGTTTTGCGGTAAGCCTGCACGGTGACCACCCCCGGCGCGAACGCGGCACCGTCGAGGGGGGCGAGCGCCGCCCAGGTACCGAACAGGCCGAAAGTCACACCGACAATGGCAATGCCCAGACGGCGAATTTTATGATCAGCTATTGGCAGGTCGGCGAAGCTTTCAATTTGACGACCGGGTATCGTAGGGTTCATCGGCATCACCCTTGCTGGTATCGACCGAAGCCATGCTGACGCCTGTTGGCGTGGCGTGCTTTTGTGCCTGTTTTTGCAGCGTGTTGAGCTCGGCCAGCACATGCTCGCGTGGCCCATAGAGACTGATAACCCCAGCGCTTATCACCATGATCCGGTCAAGCTGCGACACGATGTTGGTTCGGTGGGTAATGACAAACAGGGTCGCGCCGGTCTGCTTGAGTTGCTGGATGGCGGCTGCCAGGGCGCGATCACCGACTTCGTCAAGATTGGAGTTGGGCTCGTCGAGAATAATCAGCCGCGGGTCGCCATACAGGGCGCGGGCCAGCCCGATGCGCTGACGCTGCCCTCCCGACAGCATGACGCCCTCGCTGCCAATAACGGTGTCGTAGCCATCGGGCAACAGCAAAATCATTTCGTGAACGCCAGCGGTCCTGGCAGCCTGAATGACTTTCGCCGAATCGACCTCGGCGAAGCGGGCAATGTTCTCGCTGATGCTGCCTTCGAACAATTCAATGTCCTGGGGCAAGTAACCGATATGCGGCCCAAGCTCATGTTTGTCCCAGGCGCTGATGTCCGCGCCATCCAGCCGAACCACCCCATGCTGCGGCACCCATACCCCCATCAGCGCTCTGGCCAGGGTCGACTTGCCCGCGGCACTTGGACCAATGATTCCCACCGCGCAACCGGCAGGTACGGTGAAGCTAATATTCTTGATGATCGGGGTTTGCGAGCCAGGTGCCGCGACAATCAGACTCTCGACCTGCACGTGCCCCAGGGGCGCAGGCAAAGACATGCGCTCGGGTTGCGCCTGTTGTTTGTCGAGGATGTCTTTCAGGCGGCTGTACTGCGAGCGAGCCGCAATAAAACCCTTCCAGCTACCGATGATCAGATCGATGGGGGCCAGTGCACGCCCCAGCAGTATGGCCCCGGCAAACACCATGCCTGCCCCCACCTGATGGTCCACCGCCAGGTACGCCCCCAGCCCCAGCACCAGTGATTGCACGAGGATCCGGAACGTCCGGGAAAGCGTGCTGACAATGGCCCCTCTATCGCTCGCCAGGGACTGCAGCAACAGAACGTTTTTTTGCCGATGCCCCCAACGATCCATCAGGGTTTCAAGCATGCCCATGGACTCGATGACTTCGGCGTTGCGCAGGTTCTTCGTGGTGTAGAGCGTGGCGCCGATATGCTCCTTGTTGGCCTGGGCCAGTGGTGGCCCCGTCAGCTTCTCATTGATAACGGCAAGCACTAACAACAATAGGGCACTGCCCGTCGCTACCCAGCCAAACCAGGGATGAAACAGGAACATCACCGCAATATAGATCGGCAACCAGGGGGCGTCGAAAAAGGCGAACAAACCGTTACCGGAGAGAAACTGTCGCAAGCCCGTCAAGTCGTTGAGCGACTGGGCCGAAGCATCCATGCCGCCACTGTCCAGGGCCCGTTTGAAACTGGCCTTGTAGACCTGGCGACTCAGCAACACATCCAGCCGGGTACTGACCCGAACCATGATGCGTGAACGAACCCATTCCAGGGAGCCGAGCGTGATCACCAGCCCGGTCATGATCAGCGTCAGCATGGCCAGGGTCGTCAGACTTCCGCTGGCCATCACTCGCCCGTACACCTGAAGCATATAGAAGGTAGGAACGAGCATTAGCGCGTTGATGAAGAAGCTGAAAAAGCCCACAGAAATAAAGCTGTCTCTACAGGCTTTCAAAGCACTTTTCAGACTGTTTTCAGGTGTGTTTCGCATGGAAACTCCAGCTCGAAAAGCCAACCTCTGTGGAGCTTAGATCATGCCGAACGACTGCGTGTAGCAATTGGCCGGATCGCCTCAGGCAACGACTCCTGCAATGACATGACCCAGCGGTAAAGAGCACGCAAGATACCGGCGACTTCGAGGCCAGGATGCTCTACGACGTGCTGTTGCCGCTATCGCGGACCAGATTTACGGTTTCCCAGGCCAGCGCCACGTTCGTCGTGCGCCCTCATGTGCTTATGACAATCCGATTGTCGGCACCTACAGCCGGTACTTCGTTGACCTCTATGACGCCTCTCCGCCTGAAGCTGCCTGCTCACCCGGCTGCCTGAGCTGGCTCAAATTCAATTCGAAGCGCCGACGGTCAAAGCCCGGGTGGTCTTGAGTGGCGGTGCCATGTCCTCATTCACAAACGGAATATGCGGCGCCGCCTCTTAGCGTCATCCCGTTCCTCCCCCCTCCCAAGTAGTCTGAAACTCCCAGCCCGGCTGGGAGTATCGGTCGATGTGCAATCCCCGGGGCTTATCCATAGTTGTGGCACGTAGCTGAAATAGGTCAACGGTCAGGCCTCTATGACTGATATTGCTCGGGAGAAAGTCATGACTATGCGCAAGAAAAACTCATCGCTCACGAGCGATTCGACCCCCCTAGACACTCCGACCGTTACCACCGACTTAAGCGACTACGCACCCGGTAGCACCGCCACCATCACGGCGAGTGGCTTCGCCGCCGGCAGCACAGTGGCGCTCGAAGTGGAGCACGCCATCGGCGCCGGCGCGGATAACGTGTGGGGCACGTCCGATGATGTACTCGATACCAACACCGGCGAGGGACACGAGCCCTGGTACGTGACCGACGGTGGCGCCGGCGATCTCGACGGCAAAGTCAACGGCAGCGTCACGACCTCGTGGTACGTGAATCCCGACGACTCGGCAGGCGCGACGTTTCTGCTCACCGCGACCTCTGCGGGCGCCGATGGTGTGTCCGGCACCGCTGACGACGCTGTGGCGACAACTTCATTTACGGACAGCGTTCTGAACGTCCTGGCGACCGGCGTGAACGTTACGCTGGACGAAACAACCGGGTTGCAGAACGGCGCAGTCGCTGACGATGACAACGACATTCTGGTGGCATCCCTGCCCACGGCCTTCTCTGCCCGTCTGACCGCACTTGGGGCAGGTGCCGTAGCGGAAGCTGCCTTGAGTGGCTATACGGGGGCCGCGGGCAACACGGGCAGTAATGCGTTCAGCATTACCGCTGCGCCCGGAGGAGGCATTACCGATATCAGCTTCGTCGGCAGCACTGGCGCACCGCTCAATGGCTTGGACAGCGGACTGGATACCCTCGATGGCACCGATATCCTGCTCTATACGGATACGAACAACAACATCGTTCTGGGCCGAGCCGGGGGCTCCACCGGCGCGATCGTGTTCGCTGCCTATATTGAAGAGACCGGATCGCCGGTCACGGGCGGCAAGATCTGGACCGTGCAGTACGAACCGCTCAAGCATCCGGACACTAGCAACCCCGACGATGCGGTCAATCTGCTGAACAAAGTTTTCATCGGAGCCACTCAGGACCTGGAATTCAGTCTGGCCGGTGCGCCCTCCGGTCAGAACCTGTTCCTGATGTTCACGAAGGCGACCCCGGCAACTGAAGTTGTCGATGGTGTCACGCGGATCACGGATCCCACCATCATCGCCACCGGCAAGAATCCGGCGAATCAGTCTGGGCTTGACCCCAACAGCACGGCCGACGACATCAATATATCGACGGGTGACACGATCAATACCAGCCAGGCAGGTGGCCCGACCACCTTCGGCACCAACAATCAGATGATTGTGGAACAGGAAGGCATCCGCTTTTCGTTCGTCACGGGTGCCAGGCAGGATGTGACTATTCCCAACCTTAGTCAGACCGAAGCAGATCTTGAGTCCAACGTCGACTTTACCGGCGTCTTCAATGTGAAGTCGGCCCATTTCGACGTCGTGCAGTTGCAAAGCGGCAAGAGTGCTGTCGTAAGAATCAGCGCATTCAGCACCGCTGTTGAATCTGGTGTGAATTTCATCGACGGCTATGCGGGCGATACGTCGGTTGCAATCACCAATGTTCGTGTCATCAACATCAGCACCGGGCTGGTGATCGAGAATTCAGACGGGACGGTGAATAGCTCGAGCATTGTCATCAGCTTTTCTGGCGGGGTTGCAACCATCACCGGCGTTTTGGCCGGCTACAAGATTGAATACACCACAACGGCGGATCACAACCGCGTGCTCATCGAGAACGGGGCGGCCGTCGACGCCAAGGGTAATAACCACGCCGATTTTGATATCGGTGGCTTCAAGCTGCTCCAAGCCTTTGTTGCGACCGCCGAAATCGGCTCCAAGATCATCTTCGAAGACGACGGGCCGAGCGCGGACGTGATCGATGGCGGCGGCTCGGTGACGATCGACGAGACGGCCGGCAACCAGGATGACGACAGCGACGCGGCGGCGGTTCTGGCGCTGTTCGACACGGAAGTGGCGAACAAGGGCACGGACTTGAACCCGACAGAGTTCGCGATCAGCACCACACCTTTGGCCACCACGTTGCTCAGCAGCTTTGGCCAGGACCAGGAAGGTGCGACCAAAGTGCTGTCGCTGGCGATTGTG
>NZ_FYDM01000029.1:0-17272 GCF_900187415.1 Pseudomonas sp. Irchel s3b6
GAGCATTGGAACCACCTGATCCCATCCCGAACTCAGCAGTGAAACGATGCATCGCCGATGGTAGTGTGGGGTTTCCCCATGTGAGAGTAGGTCATCGTCAAGATTAAATTCCGAAACCCCTATCTGCATCTGCAGATAGGGGTTTTGTCTTTTAGTAGAAGTCATCCATTTTGCTGGCACGTTGTTCCAACGGGCTGGTCACAGAATTTCTTGACGACCATAGAGCATTGGAACCACCTGATCCCATCCCGAACTCAGCAGTGAAACGATGCATCGCCGATGGTAGTGTGGGGTTTCCCCATGTGAGAGTAGGTCATCGTCAAGATTGAATTCCGAAACCCCTATCTGCTTATGCAGGTAGGGGTTTTGTCGTTTCAGGAGCGGTTAAAAGCATTGCCGGTATCGACCGCACGTCCTATGGCTTGCGTGCCTTGCTACTGCGCCGGGCCAGCAGCTTGCGCCACCAGATGTAGATCCCCGTGGCCGACAGCACCGCAATCATCAGGCCCAACAACGCGATGATCACCTGTCCGGTAAGGCCGATAATCCGCCCGCCGTGTATCGGTAACTGCAGGCGATAGAAACGCTCTCCCAAGGTGCCCTGGCCAGCGATTTCCTGGCCCAGTAATCGCCCGTCGGTGCCGTGGAAGAACAACCAGGATTTACCCTGGGCGTCAGTGTCATGCTGGCCAAACCCTGCGCCATAAAAGTTGTACTCGAAGCTGTAGTACAACTCACCGATCGGCACCTTCAAACCTAGCCGTTCGCCTTCCTTCAATGCCAATTCATACGCTTGCTGGTAGCTCAGACGAGTTACCCCCAACTGTTCGGCAGGCAAGCGCCCACGGGCTTCATAGACGCTCGGTTCAATGGGGGAAAACAGCGAGACGACAGGCTTGAACACCTGGCTCGGCAGGTTCATGGCGACGCTACTGATTGCAATGGGCAGCAACAATAGCCACAGCCATAATCCACCTGCGCGATGCAGGTCGAAATTCAGCCGATAAGCATGCCCGCCCTTGATCTTCCAGGCGCTCGACCACTTTTTCCACAAGGGTTTGCCCCGTGGAAAGGTCAGCCACAGCGCGATGAAACAATCGATCACCCAGGCAATCGCCACCAGGCCCATCAGCAGCAAACCCCAGTTGTCGGGCAGGGTCAGGTTGTAATGAAATTCCAGAATGAAAGGGATGAGGTTCTCAGGCTGAAAGCAGCATTCCCCCCAGTTGCGATGCCCGGTTTGTTCACCACTCACGGGGTCCAGGTAAAACACCTGATTTGGCTCTTCGAAAGGCTTGCCCGTGATGGGGTTGTTGCGTGGCACTGCTGCGAGCAGCGCGGTGTGCCCCCCTTCATTCGGGTACTCCATGTACCAGACCTGAAGCTTGGGATGTTGCCCCTGCAACCGGTCGACCAGCATGCCCGGAGGGAGCTGCACGCCTTCAGAGGAAGCCTCGTAGAACGTTGGATTCAGCCATTCATCCAGCTCATGATTGAACGCCAGAAGACTGCCGGTCAGGCCAGCCATCAACAGAAACAAGGCCGTGGCCAAACCGATGTAACGATGAAGCAGAACCCATACTGCACGCATGACATTTTCCCGCAGAGACGACAAAGCCAGCATCTGAATCCAGACGCTGGCTTTGAGGGAGTGACGAAGGGTTAGAACTGGTAGCTCACCGTGGCGGCGACGTTACGTTCCTCACCCATGTAGCAAAAGCTCAGGCTGGCGCAGGAAGCGATATAGGATTCGTCGGTCAGGTTGTTGGCGTTCAGGCGCACATCCACCCCCTTCAGGCCCACTTTGCCCAGGTCGTAGCCAATCGACGCGTCGAATAGCGTGTAGGACGGTACCTTCATGGTGTTCTCGGCATCGGCCCAGCTGTAACCGACATACCGCACGCCACCGCCCAATCGCAGGCCGTCGAGCGCCCCGGCGTTGAACGCATAGTCAGCCCAGAGCGAAGCCATGTGCCGTGGCGCCTGGGTCGGCGAGTTGCCCTTGTTCTCGATCACATCGGTGTCGGTGCTCAGGGTGCTGATCATCGACTTGGAGTACTCGATGTCGGTGAAGGTGTAACTGCCCAGTACTTTCAGGTTATCGGTCAGCTGTGTGTGGGCTTCCAGCTCCAGGCCCTGAGAGCGAACAGCCCCCACTGCGCGGTAGAAGTTTTCCTGCGGCAATTTGGTCGCGAGGTTCTCTTGGTCAATCCGGAACAGCGACGCGGTGAACAGGTTGTCCGTGCCTGGTGGCTGGTACTTCAGGCCGACCTCCCATTGGGTGCCGTCGGTGGGAGGCAGCGGGTTGCCAGCGCTGTCTGCGTAAGAGTTCGGGTTGAACGACTCGGAATAGCTGATGTACGGCGCAACGCCGTTATCAAACAGGTACAGGGCGCCGGCGCGGCCGGTCAGCTTGGTGCGCTTGTCGTTGACCTCGGTACCCACCGGGCGGTTGAACTCGGGCAAGCGGTTTTCTTCCGAGGTTTCCACCCAGTCCTGGCGCAGGCCCAGTGAGAACCGCCACTGATCCATTTCGATCAGGTCTTGCAGGTAGACGCCGGTCTGCTCCAGGCGACGCAGGTAGCTCATCGGATCGTAGTAGCTGATCTCGGCATTGCCATAGACCGGGTCGAAGGCATTGATCGGTGCCACCGAGCCGCTGGTCCAGTCGACCACCGTTTTACGGCGCTGGTAATCGGCACCCATCAACACCGTGTGTTTGGTGTTACCGGTCAGGAATTCGGCCTGAAGCATGTTATCGACGATGAACGCGTGGAGTTTTTCGTCACCACCGGTGTAGTAGCGGTTCAGCTCATTGCTGGTGGGTGTGGTCCAGCCATAGCCGTAGATCTGGTCGAGATTGACCTTGGAATCCAGGTACCGGAAGTTCTGGCGGGCCGTGAACACGTCATTGAAGCGGTGTTCGAACTGGTAGCCGATCGATTGCTGGTCGCGCTTGTAACCGTCCACGCTGGGTTCACCTTCAAAGAAGTGTTCCGAGATGCGCTGGCCGTTGCGCTGATGCAGGGCGCCGTCCGCCGGCATGCCGCTGTGATAGCCACCGTCGGGGTCGTGCTGCAGATAGGCTTGCAGGGTCAGCGAAGTGTCGTCGGTAAAGTCGATGCTGACGGTGGGGGCCAGTGCGTAGCGTTTTTCCTTGTTATGGTCGAACTGAGTGTCGGACTTGTCGGCAAGGCCGGTCAGCCGGTACGCAATACGCTTGTCGTCATCCACAGGGCCACTGAAGTCAAAACCCACACCTTGTTGGCCCTGGGTGCCGACCGTGGCTTGGACCTGATGATAGGCCTCGTACAGCGGCTTCTTGCTGGTAAGCGCTACCAGACCGCCCGGTGAGCTGCGCCCGTAAAGAACCGAAGAGGGGCCCTTGAGAATATCGACGCGCTCCAGGAAGTACGGGTCGATTTGCATGCTGCTGTAGGTGCCGCTATCGCCCATGGACTTCAAGCCGTCGAGGTAGATGTTATCCACCGAGCCGTCGTTGAATCCGCGCATGGCCACATAGTCATAGCGATGGGTGGCGCCATAGGGGTTGGTCAGCACGCCAGGGGTATAGCGCATGGTCTGGGAAACGGTTTGCGCGCCCTGGTCATCCATTTGCTGGCGAGTGACCACGGACACGCTTTGCGAGGTTTCCAGCAATGCGGTGCTGGTCTTGGTCGCGACCTGGCTGTGAGTGGCGTTGTAGCCTTCCATGCTGCCCAGCGCATTACCGAGGGCGAAGCCCTTGATGTCGGTGGTGGGCAGCGACAGCGCTTCGGTCTCGGCCTGCTGATGCAACACATAGCTGCTGCCGTCCTGGCTGACGGCTTGCAAACCCGATCCGCTGAGCAAATGGCTCAAGGCTTGATCAGCCGAGTAATCACCTTGTACGCCAGGCGACTGACGTCCCTGGGTAAGTTCGGGGGTGGTCGAGAGGGTGATCCCGGCCTGGCGCGCGAACTGATTGAGGACGTCGCTCAATGGCCCCGGAGCGATTTTGTAGTGGCGACTGGCGCTGGCAACGCTGTCATCGGCCGCCTGACTGAGCGCAGGCAGCGCACTGACCCCCAGCACGGTGGAGAGCAGGGCGGCACGAATGGCGTGGCGCAGCAGGCCACCGGAAGTGGTGTCGGTGACGCAGGAAAAGGGCGGCGGGCAGGTGGCGCGAACAGTCATCATGGGTTTCCGTTGGAGTCGCTGAAGGCAGATTGAAGTGCTTACTGTCTAAGCCGGACTCACGTTGAAAACCCGCCAAAAAAATCAGACCTGTCGTTCCAGTGTCACCCACCAGCGTGTTCGGTAGCGCAATTGGACCGGGAGCGTGCGGGGCAGAATCGCCAGCAACTTGTCGGTGTCTTCCAGGCGGAACACGCCGGACAGGCGCAAGTCGGCGATGTCCGATGCACAGACCAGGTAGCCGCGGCGATAGCGATTCACCTCCTTCAGGAAGTCCGCCAGGCGCATGTCCCGGGTGACGATCAGGCCATCGACCCAGGCGCCGGCTTCCATGGCCAGCGGCGGTGCCAGGGTCACGTGCTCAGGCGTGACCAGGTAGTTTTGCCCGGCATGCACCAGGGTCGGGGTACCGTCTGCCGAACGCGGCGAAAGCACAGCGACACTGCCGCGGGTGACGCTGAGGCGGGTGCAGTCGTTGTCCTGGCGTATCACAAAGCGTGCAACGCTGGCTTCGAACATCCCGTGATGACTTTGCACCCGCAGCGGCCGTTCGAATGCCTGCGGGGTGGCGCCACAGGTCACCATGATTTCGCCGCGGGCGAGTGTGATCAGCCGTTGTTGGGCCGTGAAGTCCAGATTGGCCGCGCTGTCGGTGTTCAGTCTCAGGCGAGTGCCATCGGGCAGTTGATAACCGCGTCGCTCGCCGGTGGCGGTGGCGAAATCGGCGTTCCACTGCTGCCAGCCAATCTGATCCTTGCCGAGCCACGCTGCCGTGCCCATCAACAGTGCGCCGGAGAGTAACTTCAGGGCCTGGCGACGACCGAGGCGTTGCGCGCTGGTTTCCAGTGTGTGCAAGGCAACCTGCGTACCGGGTACCGCGCGCAGGCTGGCGGTCAACTCCTGTTGCAGCGATTGCACCCGCTGCCAGGCCAGTTCGTGCTCAGGGTGTGCGGTGCGCCAATGCTCGCATTGCTGGCGCAACTTGAGATTGCCGGTGTTGTTCCGCAGGCGCAGCAGCCAGCCGATCGCCTGCTTGACCACCCGATGGTCAGGGCTGCTGTGGGCGCGCAGGTTCATCGAGGCGTTATCCATGGGCGTCTGACTCAAAGCGCAGCACGTAGCAGTGATAGAGCGCATCGGCCACATAACGCTCCACCGAACGCAATGACAAACCCATCTGTTCGGCGATCTGCTTGTGGGTCAGGCCGTCACACTGCGCCAGGAGAAACGCCTTGCGCACTTTCGGTTTAAGGCCTTCAAGCATTCGCGCAATGCGCTCCAGCAGCTCAAGCACCAATGCCCGGGATTCGGCGCTGGGTGTTTGCGCTTCGGGCAGGTGGGCGATGGTGTCCAGGTAGGCGCGTTCGATTTCTTCCCGACGCCAGTGGTCGATCACCAGGCCACGGGCAATGGTCCGCAGAAAGGCGCGAGGCGCCTTGAGTTCGAGTCGTTCGGTCCGTTGCAGCAAGCGGACGAAGGTGTCCTGCGCAAGGTCCGCGGCATCGGCGGCATTACCCAGGCGACTGCGCAGCCATGTAGTGAGCCAACCGTGATGGTGGCTGTAGAGCACCTGTACTGCAAACTCGGGAGAGGACATGAGCGCGACAGCCTGGACGTCACAAATGATAATTAGTCGCATTGTCATCAAGGGTCGTTGTTTTTGCAACTGCCGCTCAATCAACGGCCCTCGGCAAAGGTCACTCCGAGCGCTCTGGAATGCCGTTTGGCGGCTTTTTTCAGCAATTGCCTGCGGTTTTGCATAAAAGCCTAAGTTTTCCCGTGGTGGTGCCGAAAGAGTAGGGGAGACATGCGTGCACCAATGTAGAGCAGGCCTCAGAGCGGCCTATGGCGTCACATGGAACGTTGCACCCGGAACGCATCCCCACTCATTGCATAAGAAGTCCCCCTGACATGAATCTCAAATTCAGCCATAAAATCCTTTTGGCCGCTTCGGGCGTAGTGGTACTGGCGTTTGCCCTGTTCACTTTGTACAACGACTATCTGCAGCGAAACACCATCCAGCAAAACCTCGACGCCTCGGTCCAGCAAGCGGGCGCGCTGACGGCCAGCAGTGTGCAAAACTGGCTGGGTGGCCGGATCCTGGTGCTGGAAAACCTGGCCCAGAACGTCGCGCACCAAGGTGCCAACGCCGATTTTGCGGGGTTGGTCGATCAACCGGCCTTCACGTCCAATTTCCAGTTCACGTATGTCGGTCAGGTAAACGGTGTGTTTACCCAGCGCCCTGACGCCAAGATGCCTGAAGGCTATGATCCGCGTCAGCGCCCTTGGTACAAGCAAGCGGTCGCCGCCGACACAACCATGCTCACGCCGCCTTACATGGCCGCGGTCGGCGGGCTGGTAGTGACCATCGCCATGCCGGTGAAAAAGAACGGTGAAATGCTGGGCGTGGTTGGCGGTGACCTGAGCCTGGCGACCTTGGTGAACATCATCAACGCGGTGGACTTCGGCGGCATCGGGCATGCATTTCTGGTCAGCGCTGACGGTCAGGTGATCGTCAGCCCGGACAAAGACCAGGTGATGAAAAACCTCAAGGACATCTACCCAGGCGCCAATGTCCGCCTCGATAAAGGCAATCAGGCGGTGCTGCTCAACCGGCAGGAGCGCATCCTGTCCTTCACCCCGGTCAATGGCTTGCCGAACGCGCAGTGGTACATCGGCCTGTCGATCGACAGCGACAAGGCCTATGCGCCACTGGCTAAATTCCGCACCTCGGCACTGATTGCGATGTTTATCGCCGTGACGGCGATTGCCGTGCTGCTGAGCCTGTTGATTCAAGTGCTGATGCGCCCGTTGACCACCATGGGCCGTGCCATGCAGGACATCGCCCAGGGCGAGGGTGACCTGACCCGTCGTCTGACCGTGGAAAGCAAAGACGAATTCGGCGAGCTGGGTGGTGCGTTCAACCAGTTTGTAGAGCGGATCCACGCCTCGATCAGCGAAGTGTCTTCGGCCACGCGTCAGGTGCATGACCTGTCGCAACGGGTCATGGCCTCGTCAAACGCCTCGATCATCGGTTCCGATGAACAAAGCGCACGGACCAATAGCGTCGCGGCGGCCATCAATGAACTCGGGGCGGCGACCCAGGAAATCGCCCGCAACGCGGCGGACGCTTCGCAGCACGCCAGCGGTGCCAGCGAGCAGGCTGACGATGGCCGTCAGGTGGTGGAGCAAACCATTCTGGCGATGACCGAGCTGTCGCAGAAAATCAGCCTCTCGTGTACCCAGATCGAAACCCTGAACGCCAGCACCGACAACATCGGGCACATTCTCGATGTGATCAAGGGCATCTCCCAACAGACCAATCTGCTGGCGCTCAACGCCGCGATCGAAGCGGCGCGTGCCGGTGAGGCCGGACGCGGGTTTGCGGTGGTGGCGGATGAAGTGCGCAACCTGGCGCATCGTACCCAGGAATCGGCGGAAGAGATCCACAAGATGATCACGTCGTTGCAGGTCGGCTCGCGTGAGGCGGTATCGACCATGAACGCCAGCCAGGTTTCCAGCGAGGAGAGCGTCGAGGTGGCGAATCAGGCCGGTGCGCGCCTGGTCAGTGTGACGCAGCGGATCACCGAGATTGACGGCATGAACCAGTCGGTGGCGGCCGCGACCGAGGAGCAGACCGCGGTGGTGGAAACCCTCAACGTCGACATCAACCAGATCAACCTGCTCAATCAGCAAGGCGTGGCCAACCTCAATGAAACGCTGAAGGATTGCGATGCGCTGTCACTGCAGGCCAACCGTCTCAAGCAACTGGTGGACAGCTTCAAGATCTGATTCGTTGATCGCGGTCCGCCCGCGCCTGGCGCTTTGGGTGGGCCGTTCAGGTCTACGTTGTCTTGCGTTGGGATTCAAGGCTGTTCAGGTAGCGGGTGATGACTTCAACGGCCCGGTTCAGATGGCTGGCAAGCTTCGCCACGCACAGTTCGATGTCCTGGGCTTGTGCGGCGCGCAGCAGCTCACGGTGGTCTTCCTGAGTGAGTTTGCCGAGCCCCATGGCCCCCAGGTTGAAGCGCAGAAAACGCTCTTCTTCCCACAGGCCGCTTTCGATCAGGCTCAGCAACCGGCGGTTGGGGGCCTTGCGGTACAGCGCCATGTGGAACAGGCGATTGAGCCTGCCGATTTCAGCGTAATCGGTGGCTGTTTCCAGGTCCTGGATGTGACGGGCCGCCTCGGCAAAATCTTCTTCGTCGAGCAAGGGGATCGACAGGCGCAGGGCTTCGCATTCCAGCAGGATGCGCAGGGCGTAGGTCTCGGTCGCATCCCCTTCGATCAGTGGCGCCACGACGGCACCCTTGTGTGCCACGACGTGCAGCAGCGATTGCGCCTCAAGTTGGCGCAGGGCTTCACGCACCGGCATGCGGCTGACGCCGAACAGGTCGGCCAGGTCTTGCTGGCGCAGCGCCGTACCGCAGGGCAAGCGGCCGTCAAGAATCGCCGAGCGCAGGGTTTCTTCGATCACCGAGCGCGCCAGATGGGCCGGAATCGGTCCGCTGACCGGGATGCTGCTTAATGGGTTGGGCTTCTGTGTCACGAAAACGCACCCTGTTTGAGTAAAGGTAAATATTGGATCCAATGCACACTAGTAACGGCTTGGTGAGTTGTCAAATCGGGGCAGACAATGCCGCTTTCGACCGCCTTATGCCACCGTTTTTGCCATCATCTGTCGCATTGTCAGTTACCGTATCCGCTCTTCAAGTTTAGCGCGCCCGCAGTGATTGCATCGTGCCATTGTCTTTTGCCTGGCAAGGCTTCACCATCCATCGATTACCCAATGCCCTCCGGACTCACTGCATTGCTGGCACGTTTCGCTCTTCCACGGACCTTGCGTTGGCTGTGCTCGGCACTGCTGATCGCCAGCGTCATGCTGGGCGCATTGCAAGCCGATTGGGACTTCTCGCTGATCAGTCGGCGCGCTGAGGCGTTGTACGGTCCCTTAGGCGAGGGCAAGCAACGGATCGATGCCTGGCAGCACCTGTTGGCGACACAGCAACAAACCCCGGAGCTGGCCCAGCTCAAAGCGGTCAACCTGTTCTTCAACAAGCAGATGCGCTACGTGGAAGACATCGACCTGTGGCGCGAGGTCGACTATTGGGAAACGCCTGTCGAAGGTTTGTGGAAAGGCGCCGGGGATTGTGAGGACTATGCGATCGCCAAGTATTTCAGCCTGCGCCGTCTCGGGGTTTCCAGTGACAAACTACGCATCACCTACGTCAAGGCCCTGCGCCAGAACCGCGCGCATATGGTCTTGACCTACTATTCCAGTCCGGATGCGATGCCATTGGTGCTCGACAGCCTGATCGACGGGATTCAGCCGGCCAGCCAGCGCACCGACCTGCTGCCGGTCTACGCCTTCAACGCCGAAGGGATGTGGCTGCCCGGCGCCAAGGGCAACAAGAAGGTCGGCGATACCAAGCGCCTGTCCCGTTGGCAGGATGTGTTGAAAAAAATGCAGGCCGAAGGTTTCCCGGCCGAGACGATTAACTAGGAGCACGCGCTCAGATGTCTTTGTTCAAACAGCTGTTGATCGCTATCTGTCTGTTCCTGGTGGTCGCCTTCAGTGGCAGCTTCATGGTCAGCCTGGAGAGCTCGCGCACGCAGTACGTCAATCAATTGCGCTCCCACGCGCAGGACGCTGCCACGGCGTTGGCGTTGTCGTTGACACCGAATATCGACGATCCGGCGATGGTCGAGTTGATGGTCAGCTCGATCTTCGACAGTGGCTATTACGCGAGCATCCGCGTGGTGGACCTCAAGACCGACACCGCCATCGTCGAGCGCCGCGGGGCGCCCGAGGTCAGTCAGGTGCCGGGTTGGTTCGTCCAACTGATTGGCCTTGAGCCGGCCGGTGGCGATGCGTTGGTCAGCCGTGGCTGGGAGCAGGCGGCCAGGGTCGAGGTGGTCAGTCATCCCATGTTCGCCGTGGCCAAGCTCTGGCAGAGCGCATTGGGTAGCCTGGGCTGGTTGTTGATCTGCGGTGCGATCAGCGCCGTGCTGGGGGCGTTGCTGCTGCGTCGACAGCTCAAGCCACTGGACTACATGGTCCAGCAATCCCATGCCATTGCCCGGCGCGAGTTCCTGAGCCTGCCTGAGCTGCCGCGCACGCCCGAACTGCGTCGTGTGGTGCAGGCGATGAACCAGATGGTCGAGAAGCTCAAGGCGTTGTTCCAGGAGCAGGCCGAACGCAGCGAAAAACTGCGGGTCGAGTCCTATCAGGACACCCTGACCGGGTTGGCCAACCGGCGTTATTTCGAGATGCAACTGAACGCCCGGGTGAGCAATGCCGAGCAAGCCAGTTCAGGTTATCTGCTGCTGTTGCGGGTCAAGGACCTGGCCGGCCTCAACCAGCGCCTGGGCGGTCAGCGTACCGATCAGTTGTTGCAGGCGGTCGGCGAGCAGCTGTCCCGAGAGTGTGCCAAATACCCGGAAACCCAGAATCTGGTGACGCGTATCCGCGGGGGTGAGTTCGCCGTGCTGGCGCCGGGGCTGGTGCGTGAAGAAGCGCTGCAATTGGCGCACAACCTCGACAGTGCGCTGGCCAGCCTGCATGCCACCGGGGCGACAGACGTAGCGTCGGTGGCGGCGATCGGGCTCGCACCGTTCGCCCACGGCGACACACCGCTCGCGGTACTTGGCCTGGCCGACCAGGCGTTGTCACAGGCCGAAGCCGAGGGCGAGTCGAATTGGGCATGCCTGGATCACAACGCGACAGCCATCGTCGGCGACGACCATCATGCCTGGCACACCTTGCTTGACCAGGCCCTGGCAGAGCAGCGCTTCGAGCTGTTTTTCCAGCCTGTCGTGGCCAGTCAGGACACGCAGGTGGTGCTGCATTACAAAGTGCTCTCGCGCTTGCGCGATGAACAAGGCCAGACCATTCCCGCCGGGCGTTTCCTGCCGTGGCTGGAGCGGTTTGGCTGGACCGCCCGGCTGGACCGCTTGATGCTTGAGCTGGTGCTCGAGCAGATGGCCGGCCATCAGGACTCGCTGGCGTTGAACCTGTCGGGTGCGACCCTCGCGGATGCGCAGGCGCTGAACACAGTCTTCGACATCCTGCGTCAACATGCGGCGCTGGGGCCACGGTTGACCCTGGAAATCGGCGAAGAGCAACTGCCCGATCAAGCCGTGCTTGAACAACTGACTCGTCGTCTGCATGAGCTGGGCTTCTCCTTGAGCCTGCAGCGTTTTGGCGGGCGGTTCAGCATGATCGGCAACCTGGCGCGGCTGGGCCTGGCTTACCTGAAAATCGACGGCAGCTACACCCGCGCCATCGACCAGGAAAGCGATAAACGCCTGTTCATCGAAGCCATCCAGCGCGCCGCCCATAGCATTGACCTGCCATTGATTGCCGAGCGGGTAGAGACCGAAGGGGAGCTGCGGGTGATTCGCGAGATGGGCTTGTACGGCGTGCAAGGGCAGCTGTTTGGCGAACCAAGGCCCTGGCAGTCAGGCGTCTGAAGTGATCGCTCCCACGCGGGAGCGATCAGTGCCGTAGCCTTTAAATCAACCCGCTTTCGTCTTCATCAATCAAATGACTCAAGCCACCCAGCGCTTCACGTGCCTGGGTGCGGTCCATCAGTTTGGCTTGTGCGGCCGGCGGCAGGTCGGTGACGCGAATCACGCCCTTGCTGGTCAACACCTGAATCAGGTCGTCGAGTACCCGGATCATTTCCAGGTCGCTCTGTTTAAGCTGTTTTAGGCTGGTTTCCACCACTTCGTTGGCGTACCAGGCCTGGATCTCGTGGTGGTCGGCGGGCAGTGTTTCCGTCGCCTCGGCGTAGGGCGCTGCCTCCACGCGCACCAGCAGACCCTGTGCATCGCGTTGCACGTAGAACATCGTGAATCCCTCATGAATGAACCCGCGTGGTGCTGTCGGCAGCATAGGCCAACGCAGGTGAGTATGCGGTGCTACGACAAAATCGTCACCCGGTGGTCACTGACACAAACGTGAAGGGCCGCTCATTGCGAGCGGCCCTCCAGGGTTTGATCAGCTGTTGTTGTGGTCGATCTTGATGGTTGGGTCGCTACCGGCGATCAGCGAGTTGATGCTCTGACCGGACCAGTTATTGCCTTCCAGTTTGATCGTCACGTCGGCGTTGGCAATCCCGCCAGCGGTATTGAGCTTACCTTCGGAGCTGACCTGCAACGTCGACACACCTTCAACCGTGGTGATTTTCAGGAAGTTGTCGATGGTGCTGGCGCTTTCGCCCTGCAACAGATCACGCAGGTCGATACGGTCGCCTTCGTTGGCCTTGAAGTCCTTGATCACATCGTTACCAGTGTCGCCGGCCTTCCAGACGAAGGTGTCGGCACCCGAACCGCCCATCAGGGTGTCATTGCCCGAGCCGCCCAGCAGGATGTCATTGCCTTCACCGCCGAGCAGTGTGTCCTTGCCGGTACCACCGAGCAGGATGTCATTGCCCTTGCCACCATCGAGCACGTCGTCGCCGCCCTGGCCGAAGATGATGTCGTTACCGGCACCGCCCAGCAGGTTGTCGATACCGTCACGCGCCCCGGACACATCGAACGCGTTGTAGTGCTCGGTGATGTACTGGTGCACGTTGCTGGCAGTGACTGTGCTGGCCTCCACACCGGTTTGCTGGCCCACGTAGGCCTGCATGGCCTGATAACCCTCACCGGCAATACCGTTGAAGCTCACCAGGTCGCCGAACAGGATGTCATTGCCGTCACCCCCATTGACCGTGTCGGCGCCGGGCAGGGTCGCTTCGCTATGGCCCAGGATGGCATTAGCCAGGTCCTTCGGATCGATGTTGGCTTGCGGCTTGCCATCGGTGTCGAACGGAATCAGGTCGGCCGGCTTGATGGTGTTATTCAGGCCGATCGCTTCGACCTGCGACAAACCACTGAGCAACAGGAAGCTGCTGTTGGAGTTACTGATCGTGCCACCATTGTTTTCGGTGGAGGAGATCTCATAGGTACCGTCACCCTGCGCCCGGATCGTGCCGAGGGTGTTTGACTTGTACCACTTGCCCGGCTCGTACTCCGTCCACTTGTTGACCTGGCCGTTGCTGTTGATTAACTCACGGCTCACGCCACCCAGGGTGATATAGGCGGTATCGCCCAGTTTGTAGTTGTTGACGTTCAGGTAGTCATCCAGCGTGCCGTCGTTCTTGCTGGACGAGTAGTAGAAGTCAGCCACCACCGGGTTGGTCTGCTCGCGGTTCTGGAAAGAGTTGGGCTGACCGTCCGTGATGAAGTAAGTCAGGTTGGTAGCGCCTGTATTGTCCTTGGCCTGAGCACTCTGGAACCAGTTGGCCGTGGTTTTGAACACGTCCTCGTAGTTGGTGCCACCGCCCGCCGCCATCGATTTGACGATGTCCTGCAGTTGCTCCAGTGCGCCCGTGTCATTCAGGTTGACCGACACGGTCTTGCTCACGCTGCTATCGAAGGTCGCCAGGAAGATGTTGACCGTCCCCGAGGTGTTCGCACCCAGACTCTGCTTGAGGGTGCTGAACATCACGGCCAGCGAGTCCTTCGCGGCCCTGATCGAATTGTCCATACTGCCGGAGGTGTCGACCATGAACGCAATGTTGTAGTTCTTGCCCTGAACCACGTTCAGGCCACCGATGTCGGCAACGATGATGTCGTTGGCATCGGTGCCGAGGATGGTGTCATCCTGGGTCGTGCCGATCATCGGGTTGTACGTCGCCGGGTAAATCGTTACCGGAATCTGCGCCGTGCTTGTCGCCGAGCCACCCAGGCTTTCAGTGGAGGTCGAGGTCACGGTCAGGGTGAACTGGCCGTTGTAGTACGGTGGCGGGGTCAGTGTCAGGTTGGCCAGGTTCCAGCCGGTCACCAGCGCTGATCCATCGGTGCCCACGGTGTAGTTGTGGCCTGCGCCATCGCTGATGACCATGCCTTCAGGGAAGCCGCTGATGGTCACGCTCAGGCTTTCGGAGCCGTCGCGGTCGGTCAGCTCGGTGGTGATCTTCGACAGGTGGACGCTGCCGTTCTCCGCACCCTCATTGAGTTTGTAGCCTTCGTAGTAGCCTTCGCCATTGGTGCCGTGCAGATCGGAAACCGTCACGCCAGCGTTGATCAGGTCGGCAACGTCCTTGTAGATCGGCACACCGGCAGTGCTCAGGTCCATGACCGGACCTGCCACCGAGCCGACGCTGACCTGCAGGTTGACGTCGTAGCTGCCTGCACCACTCTGGTTGTGGTGGTAGATGTCCAGGGTGTAGTAGCCGCTGGTGGTTGGCGTGAACGAACCATTGAGCGTGCCGCCATTGCCCCACAGGGCGCTGGCCACGTTTTTGCCGCCAATGGTCACCAACAGGCTGTCATCGCCGGTGCCGCTGAAGGTGTAGGTCTTGCCGGCTTCGAGGTAGATCAGGCCGGACGTTTTCGACGCAATACCGGCTGTCACGCTGCCATTGGATTGCACGTTGGTCACGGAGCTGCTGCTGTTCGGAGTACCGGCGGCATCGATCACTGATTTCAGGGTATCGGTTGGCGCACCGCTGCCCACACCGTTAAAGCCGGTGTTCAGAGCGGTCAAGCCAGTCCAGGTTTCCTTGATCAGCCCCGTCGAGTTGACGTTGTTGCCCGCGATGTTCAGCGTTGGCGCATCGGCCACCGGGGTGATGTCGACTTTCAGGGTCGCTTCAGTGCCCTGGTTCGAGCCGTCGGTAGGCGTGAACTTGATCTGCGCATAGTCCGCCGCTTTGTTACCGACACCCGAGCCACCGTAACCGTCTGCACCCGACTCGTTGGCAGCTGGCACGAATGTCAGCTTGCCGAGGGCGATATCCGCCTGGCTGATGGTCTGGCCGACGGTGACCTTCGCGCCGTTGAACATCAGGTCGCCACCGCCCGACAGTTGGGTGATGGTGATGCTCAGCGGGCTGTCGTTATCGACATCGCTGACCTTGAAGTTGTCCCAGGTCAGGGTGATGGTCGAGTCCTCGAGGCCGGTCACCGCACCGCCAGCGGACACTGGCGCATGGTCGTTATCGACAATGGTGGTGTCGACGTTGGACTTGTTCGGGTCGATCACCAGATTTTCGAAGTTACCACCGCTGACCGAGTCGATAGTGATCTTGAAGTTTTCGGACCCTTCGACCAACGTGTCATTGATGGTGTTGATGTCGAAAGCAACGCCATTGCTGTTGGCTGGGATCTTGACGGTGACGACACCGGAGAAGTCCACGCCATTGGTCGCCGTGCCGCTGTACTTCAGGGTGACGGTCACTTCGGTCTGAGCGGTGTTGCTCAGGTTCAGGGTGTAATGGGCCGTCTGGCCTTCGATCACCGAGGTGTCGCCACTGATGCCAACGGTGGTCTGGTCGCCATCGTCGGTAACGGTGGTGGTCAGCGTGGTGTCTTTCAGCGTCAGTTGTTCGAACTTGCCGTTGCCGCCGCTGACGGACTCCAACTTGTTGACCAGTGGCGCCTGGCCGCCGGTGAACACGTCGTCGTTGACCGTGACAACCGCCGAGCCGGAGGTGCCATTGGCCGGCACGGTAATGGTGGTGCCGTCGCTGAGCTTGAAGGTCAGGGCCTGGTGGTTGTTGATTGGCAGGCCGGCCGCGTTGGTCAGGGTCACGGTGTAGGTGACCTGGCCGCCTTCGGTGACGGTGGTTTTATCCACAGACAGGGTGGCGATGACTTCGCTGGTGGTGTCGTTGATCGCCACCGTTGCGGGGGTGTCGCTGATCACCAGGTTCTCGAACGTCTTACCGGCGACGGTGGCACCGCCAACGGTCAGGCTCAGGCTGCTGGCGTCTTTGTAGACGTCTTCACCCTGGATCGGCGCGGTGTAAATGGCCTGGGTCTGACCGGCAATGATGGTGACTTTGTTGCCGTTGCTCAGGGTCACCTCAAGGTTGTCGGTCAGTGCCTTATCGATCTTGACGGTGAAGCTCGGTGCGGCGTTTTCCAGCACGTCGCCGTTGCTCTGAATGCTCACGGTGACCTTGTCGCCCTGGCCGCTTGGCTCGTCGGTGACAGTGGTGGTCAGCGTGGTGTCTTTCAGCGTCAGCTGTTCAAACTTACCGTTGCCGCCACTGACGGACTCCAGCTTGTTGACCAGCGACGCCTGGCCGCCGGTGAACACATCGTCGTTGACCGTGACAACCGCCGAGCCGGAGGTGCCATTGGCCGGCATGGTGATGGTGGTGCCATCGCTGAGCTTGAAGGTCAGCTCGCCGTGGTTGCTCATTGGCAGACCGGCGGCATTGGTCAGGGTCACGGTGTAGGTGACTTGGCCGCCTTCGGTGACGGTGGTTTTATCCACGGTCAGGGTGGCGGTGACTTCGCTGATGGTGTCGCCGATGGTGACGGCGGCCTTGTCGCCGAGCACCAGGTTTTCGAAGGACTTGCCGTCGATTACAGCGTCAGTAACACCTACTTCGACGGTTTGGCCATCTTTGTAGACGTCGTCGCCCTGAGCCTTGAGCTCGTACGGGGTCTCGGTGGTACCGGCCTTGATCACCACGGTGTCGCCGTTGCTCAGGGTCACGGTCAGGTCCTGTTTCAGGACTTGGTCGACCTTGACGGTGAACTTCGGAGCGGCGTTTTCCAGTACATCGCCGTTGCTTTCGATGGTGACAATGATCTTGTCGCCTTGGCCGCTTGGCTCATCGGTGACGGTGGTGGTGTATTTGTCCTGGCCGAGGGTCAGTTGTTCGAACTGCTCAGCGCCAGAAACGCTTTCCAGTTTGTTGACGATGGCCGGCTGGCCGCCGGTGAAGATGTCGTCATTGACGGTGATGCTGGCAGTGCCGGAAGTACCGTTGGCCGGGATCTTGACCACGGTGCCGTCGGACAGGGTGAATTCCAGCGGACCATGGGCGCCCATTGGCAAGCCAGCGGCGTTGGTCAGGGTCACGGTGTAGGTGATCTGGCCGCCTTCAGTAACGGTGGTTTTATCCACAGTCAGGGTGGCAGTGACTTCACTGATGGTGTCGCCGATGGTCACGCTGGCCTTGTCGCCGAGTACCAGGTTTTCGAAGGACTTGCCGTCGACGGCGGCGTCAGTAAGACCGACGTCGATGGTTTGACCGTCTTTGTAGACGTCGTCGCCCTGAGCCTTGAGCTCGTACGGGGTCTCGGTGGT
>NZ_FYDM01000028.1:0-27410 GCF_900187415.1 Pseudomonas sp. Irchel s3b6
GAGTACATCCAGTATTACAATCACTCGCGTATCAGACTGAAGCTAAACGGCCTGAGTCCTGTTGAATACAGAACTCAGGCCGCTCAGGCATAGATAGAAAATCGTCCAACTTTGTGGGGTCAGTTCAGAGCGTGGGAACGATCAGGCACCAGTATTGCCCCCACTACAGGGCCTTGCCTGACCTAAGGCCGACGCATGCCGATATGTGGAATGTCGTCTTCCAGATATTCCACGCCCGTCACGACAAAGCCGTAGCGGCCGTAGTAATCCTGCAAATGGGCCTGGGCCGACAGGTAGATCGGCGTGTCGGGCCAAAGCTTCCCGGCTTGTTTGAGCGCTTGCTCCATCAACTCATGCCCCAGGCCCTGGCCCCGTGCATCGGCGGCAATCACCACACGCCCGATGACCACGTCACCGCCCTGTGAGGTCGGGTCGAGCAAGCGCAGGTAGGCCACCAGCCGATCACCGTCCCAGGCCATCAAGTGGCAGGTGTCACTCTCCAGATCCTGTCCGTCCACTTCCTGATAGGCGCATTTCTGTTCAACGACAAACACCTGCGTGCGCAGTTGCAAGATGGCATAGAGCTGCTCTTTGCCCAGATCGCTGTGGTGTTTGCAGACCCAATCGACTGTCATTTTCCCGTCCTGTGAAAAGCCTGTTTCCGATACTAAGCGTCTGGGGGCGGGATGTCTTGCGTGCATGAAAATCTGTGACAAAGGCCAAAATGCCATCATTCATTTCTCGCGACCCCGTCATCTTTGTGTAATCTGGATTGGCGCGCTTTTCAGTGGCGATGATGAGCCACTGTTAAAGGCCGGGGTTGTGGCCGCCAGGCGGCATACGGGTTATCGAGTTCGGCTAAAAACACGCTGGGCTGTACGCCCGCTAAGGATTTTTTGGCATGCCGCGATTGCATCGAGCCTTTGCCTTGATTGGATTGCTGTTCCTGAGCCAGAGCGCCACAGCGGAAAAATTACGCCTGGTGGCTGACGCATGGCCGCCGTTCACCGACATCGCATTGGTCAATGGTGGGCTGGCAACCGACATCGTCAGTACCGCCCTGGCGCGGGCCGGTTATGCCAGTGAGTTCGAGCAGGTGCCGTGGGCCAGGGCGATGCTGGGTGTGGGGGACGGTCGTTACGATGTACTGGTCAATGCCTGGTACAACGATGAGCGCACTAAAATGGGGCAGTTCTCCGGCGAATACCTGCTCAATCGGATTCGTTTCATCAAGCGCAAAGACACACCCATCGAATACAACACCCTTCAGCAGTTGCACACTTATCCGATTGCCGTGGTTCGCGGGTATGCCTACTCACCCCAATTCGACGCTGATGCGGCGCTGCAAAAAGTGCCGGTGCACAACTTCCCCATGGCGGTGCGCATGCTCGCCGCCGATCGCGTGAAGCTGGCGCTGGAGGATGAGTATGTCGCTCGCTACTACCTGGCGCGCGAATCACCCAAGGTGCGTAATGCCGTGGAGTTCTTGCCGCGGGCTTTGAGCGAAAACAGCCTGCATATTTTGGTCAGCCTGAAAAATCCCGATCATGCGCAGATCGTCGCGGGTTTCGACCGTGAAATTGCCGGGATGAAGGCCGATGGCAGCTATGACCGATTGCTCAGGCAGCACGGGATGTAAGTTCGATAGCTACAAGCTACAAGCTACAAGCTACAAGCTACAAGCTACAAGCTACAAGCTACAAGCGGCCAGCGTGAGCACGGTGAACCGTTCTGCAGGCGTTGGCTTGCCAGCGACGCGGCCCTCACGCCTGGGGCGTGTCCTTGATCAAATGCGCGGCCAGCGTGCGTAGCGGCCCCAATTGCCGGCAGATCAGCGCCAGTTGGGTCTGCACCAGGCGCTGTCCCTCATCGATCTCATCGGGCATCTGCTCGAGTTCGGCGGCCAGGGTTTCTTCGTCGTCACTCTGGATCGCAATCGGCAATTTGTTTGCCAGGCCCTGGGCGATGTCGTCGATGCTGGCGGCCAGGCTGGCGCCGGCACCGTTGATCAGTTGCTCCCGGACGTCATCCGGGAGCCGGGTTTCACGGTGCGCGCCGAGCCCCGAAAGGTAGCTGAGCAGGGTGTGGGACAGCACCAGGAAGCGGAAGCCCACGTCCGCCTCTTTGCGAAAGTGCCCCGGCTCCATGAGCATGTTGGCCAGGGTGGTCGACAGCGCGGCGTCGGCGTTATGGGCATTGCGGCGGGCCAGGCGGTAGGCCAGGTCATCGCGTTTGCCGGCGGCGTATTGCTGCATGATTTGCCGCAAGTAGATGCTGTTGCAGGTCAGGGTATTGGCCAGCACCTTGTTCAGCCGCCGGCCCTGCCAGTCCGGCAGGAACAGGAAGACGGCGAGCCCCGCGATCAGGCTGCCGAGCAAGGTATCGAACAGCCGTGGCAGGAACAGCCCGTAACCATCCCCCACCTGATTGAAGCAGAACAGCACCATCAGGGTGATGGCCGCCGTGGCCAGGGTGTAGCGCGTGGTGCGGTAGATAAAGAACACCACCCCGGCGGCGATGGCGAAACACGATTGCACCAGCGGATTGGGGAACAGGTCGAACAGCGCCCAGGCCACGGTCAGGCCAATGGCCGTGCCGATGATCCGCTGGCCGAGTTTGCGCCGCGTCGCGCCATAGTTCGGTTGGCAGACAAACAGTGTGGTGAGGATGATCCAGTAGCCCTGGGAGGGGTGGATCAAATGCACCATGCCGTAGCCGATGCTCAGGGCTAGAGGCAATCTCAGGGCGTGGCGGAACAGCAGCGAGGTGGGGGTCAGCTGCGTGCGCAGGCGTGTCCACACATCCTTGAGGTTGCGCGGCGAACGATCCAGCAGGCTGCTGTCGGTGGCATCCGCCAGGGCATCGGGGTTGCTGGCATCGCTGAGCAGGCGGTCGAGGGTGCCGAGGTTGGCCGCCAGTGCGCGCAATGAGCGCAGCAAGCCACGCCAGGCCGGGTTGCTCTGCACACGCAAGTGTTCCAGAGAAGCGTCCAGGTCGCTCAAGGCTTGCGCAAAGCTGGCGTCGTAGACGAACGGCTGGCGCATCTGGATCGACTCGGCCAGCGCCCGGCAGGCTTTGCCTTGCTGGCGCAGCAGGCGTTGGCAGCGGAACAGCACGTCACTGTGAAAGAACGCGTCGGTCAGGGCGTTGTAGGGATAGTGCGAAGAACTGGCGCGCTCGTGGATGTCCTGGGCAAGGAAATACAGCTTCAGGTAGCGACTGACCTTCGAACCTGGCCGACCGTTGCCGACCCGGTGCAGGATGATCTCCTTGGCGGCGTTCAGGGCGGCCACCACCCGACCGTTCTGCTGGGCCAACTCAAGGCGACGGGCTTCGACGTCCATCTGGCGGATCGGCTCGAACAGCGACGATTTGAGCTTGAGGTAAAACCCCAGTTCGCGAAACAGCCGCGCCAGGCTTTGCTGCACCGGCTGGTTGGAGAACAGTGCCTGCCACAGCACCGACAGCAAGCCGTACCAGGCGGCACCGGCGACCAGCAGCATCGGTTCATGCCAGAAATCGGTGACCGCGCCACCGCGCTGGTCCACGCCGATCATGGTATAGACCGACAGAATCAGGGTGGCCGAGGCAATCGCACCATAACGTTCGCCCAGTGCCCCGAGCATGGTCAGGCCAAAACTCGCCAGTGCCAGGGCAAACACGAAGATGTAGGGGTAGGGGAACAGCCACTCGACCGAGAACGCGGCAACGCTGAAGCACACCAGTGTCACTGCCAGCGCATTCAGGCGGCCCTGCCAGCTGTCATCGGTCTCGGCCAGGGCGCTGGCGATGATCCCCAGGAACAGCGGGATCAGCAGGCCCATCTCGTCCTGGTACCAACACAGCGCCATGCTGCCGGTCAGGGCGATGAACACCCGAACGCTGTAGCTGAACTTATCCAGTGCCCAAAGGCGACGCAGAGACTGACGAAACGAAGTCGATGACATGAAGTGCGAAGGCCTTCCGAGGCAATGACGCTAAATTGAGCCAGTAATGACGTCGACGCAATGGCGCCGATCACATCCGGCAGCAAAAAGTGTTCCGCTCGGTAGCCTCTCGCAGGTTTTGGGTCGGGTCAGGCGTACTGCGCCGCCGCATAACCCGAGGCCCAGGCCCACTGGAAGTTGAAGCCGCCCAGGTGCCCGGTCACATCGAGCACTTCGCCGATGAAGTACAAGCCAGGGCTTTTCAGCGATTCCATGGTTTTCGAGGAGACTTCGTGGGTGTCGACGCCACCCAGGGTGACTTCGGCGGTGCGATAGCCTTCGGTGCCGGCCGGGACCAGCTTCCAGCTCGCGAGTTTCTCGGCGATCTCGGCAATCTCGGCGTGGGTGTACTGCTTCATCGGTTTGGAGGCGAACCAGCTGTCGGCCAGCAGGTTGGCCATCTTCTTGGTGAAGATCTCGCCCAGCAGGGTTTTCAACTCGCTGTTCGGTCGCTCGGCCTGTTGCTGTTGCAGCCAGGTCGGCACGTCATGGTCCGGCATCAGGTTGATTTCAACCGTGTCGCCGGATTGCCAGAACGAGGAAATCTGCAGGATCGCCGGGCCGCTGAGGCCGCGGTGGGTGAACAGGATGTTTTCGCGGAAACTCTGGTCGTTGCAGCTCACCAGGCAATCCACCGACGTGCCGGACAACTCGCCGCACAGCTCCTTGAGCTGGTCGGTGATGGTAAACGGCACCAGGCCGGCACGGGTCGGCAGCAGCGTGTGGCCGAACTGTTTGGCCACCTGATAACCAAAACCGGTGGCGCCCAGGGTCGGGATCGACAGGCCGCCGGTGGCGATCACCAACGACTCGCAGGTGACCTGGCCCAGAGTGGTCTCCAGCAGGTAGCCGCTCTCGGTTTTCTCGATCTGCTGGATCGACGTGTCCAGGTGCAGGTTGACGCCCACCTGATCGCATTCGTCGAGCAGCATGCCAAGGATGTCGCTGGACTTGTTATCGCAGAACAGCTGGCCGAGTTTTTTCTCGTGGTAGGGCACGCCGTGCTTGGCGACCATCCCGATGAAATCCCACTGGGTGTAGCGCGCCAGTGCGGATTTGCAGAAATGTGCGTTCTGCGAGAGGAAATTGCTTGGTTCTGTGTACATGTTGGTGAAATTACAGCGTCCACCGCCGGACATGAGGATTTTCTTGCCCGCCTTGTTGGCGTGGTCCAGCAACATCACCTTGCGCCCGCGCCCGGCGGCGGTCAGTGCACACATCAACCCTGCGGCGCCAGCGCCAATGATCACGACTTCGGTAGAGCGCAAAACGGTGTCCTCAAAATGTGTAACCACAAAATCAGTGTGGGAGCGGGCTTACCCTGATGCCAGTCAGTTAAGGAAGTGAAGTCGCATTTGTAGGAGCGAGCGTGCTCGCGATGGACGTCAACGATAACGCGTGTTTTCTGATTAAACGCGTTGCTCTTGAGTTCATCGCGAGCAAGCTCGCTCCTACAAAGGTCGGTGTTCAAAGATTCCTTACAAAATCCGCACGCGCAACGAGCGGCCTTTGATCTTGCCGTCGTTCAGGCGCTGCAGGGCTTGCTTGGCGATGCTGCGGTCGACCGCGACGTAGGCCTGGAAGTCGAAGATCGCGATCTTGCCGACCTGGGCGCCCGGAACGCCGGCGTCGCCGGTCAGTGCGCCAAGGATGTCGCCCGGGCGGACCTTGTCTTTACGGCCGGCGCCGATGCACAGGGTGCTCATGGCCGGCAGCAGCGGGCCGCCGCCCTGAGACGTCAGGTTGTCCACCTGATCCCAGGTCAATGGCGTCTTCTGCAGTTGCTCGATGGCTTGGGCGCGATGGGCTTCGGACGGTGCGACGAGGCTGACGGCGATGCCTTTCTCACCGGCACGACCGGTACGGCCTACGCGGTGAATGTGGATTTCCGAGTCGCGGGCCAGTTCGACGTTGATCACCAAGTCCAGTGCGTCGATGTCCAGGCCGCGAGCGGCGACGTCGGTGGCCACCAGCACCGAGGTGCTGCGGTTGGCGAACATCGCCAGGACCTGGTCGCGGTCGCGCTGTTCCAGGTCACCGTGCAGGCCAACGGCCGAGATGCCTTTGGCGGTCAGGTGGTCGACGGTTTCCTGCACCTGCTGCTTGGTGAAGCAGAAAGCCACGCAAGAGGCCGGGCGGAAGTGGCCGAGGACCTTGGTCACCGCGCTCATGCGCTCTTCCGGGGAGATCTCGTAGAAGCGCTGTTCGATCTGCGTGTCGTCGTGGAACGCCTCGGCCTTCACTTGCTGCGGGTTGCGCATGAACTTCGAGGCCAGTTGCTTGATGCCCACCGGGTAGGTGGCGGAAAACAGCAGGGTCTGGCGACGCTCCGGGGCCTGCATGATGATTTCTTCGATGGAGTCGTAGAAACCCATGTCGAGCATGCGGTCGGCTTCGTCGAGGATCAGGGTGTTCAGGCCGTGCAGCACCAGCGAACCCTTGCGCAGGTGTTGCTGGATACGCCCCGGGGTGCCAACGATGATGTGCGCGCCATGTTCCAGCGAGCCGATCTGTGGGCCGAAGGACACGCCGCCACACAGGGTCAGCACCTTGATGTTGTCTTCGGCGCGGGCCAGGCGACGGATTTCCTTGGCCACCTGGTCGGCCAGCTCACGCGTTGGGCAGATCACCAGCGCCTGGCAACCGAAGTAGCGCGGGTTGATCGGGTTCAGCAGGCCGATACCGAAGGCCGCAGTCTTGCCGCTGCCGGTCTTGGCCTGGGCGATCAGGTCCATCCCCTTGAGGATCACCGGCAAGCTTTGCGCCTGGATCGGCGTCATCTGGGCATAACCGAGGGAGTCGAGGTTAGCCAGCATGGCGGCGGACAGCGGCAAAGTATTAAAAGCGGTGGCGATGGTGGTCACGGGACGGGCCTGCAAAACAAAATGTCGCGCAGTGTACCAGCCCGGTGGCCAAACGCCCGTAGTTTCCAGACGAGAAGTCGCCGAGCGCAGGCACTTATCGTCTGGAAACTAAGGCTCTATGTGCTTTTCCGGGCCTTTGTCCCGCCGTCCGTCATTTGGTGACAGCTGCAAAAAGATCGCCGCCGCCAGCATGGCCATGATTCCGACCGTCACAAAGGTCAGCTGGAAGGCCTCAAGCACATTGCTGGCAGCGCCGTTTCCGGTTTCTGCGGTAAAGCCGCCCAGCAACGCGCCGGCACAGGCCACGCCCAGGCTCAGGGCCAGTTGCGCGACCACCGACAGCAAGCTGTTGCCGCTGCTGGCGCTGGCGTCGTCGAGGTCGATCAGGGTCACGGTGTTCATCGCAGTGAACTGCAAGGAGTTGATCGCCCCCAGAATCGCCAGTAGCACCAGCAGCAGCCAATACGGCGTCTGTTCGCTGACCAGGCCCATGCTCGCCAGCATGATCCCCAGTGCCAGGGTGTTGCCGGTCAGGACGATGCGGTAGCCCAGGCGCTCGATCAACGGGCGTGCCACCCACTTGGCAATCATGGCCGCCGCGGCCAGCGGCAACATGCTCATCCCCGCCTGGGACGGCGAATACCCCATCGCCACTTGCAGCAGCAAGGGGACGAGAAAGGGCAGGGCGCCGCTGCCCAGGCGGGCGAACAGGTTGCCGAGAATGCCCACGGCAAAGGTCCGGGTTTTGAACAGCGAGGGGGCGAACATGGGGTTGTCGATATGCCCGGCACGCAGCCAATACGCGGCCAGGCAGGCCATGCCGGCGAACAGCAGCAACATCACCCGCAGGTGCGGCAGGTGCAGTTCTCCCAGGCCTTCCATGGCAATGGTGATCAGCACCATGGCCGCACCAAACAGCACGAACCCGAGGCTGTCGAAGCGGGTGCGCTCAGCGCCGCGCAGGTCAGGGATGAACTTCCACACGGCATAGCAGCCGACCAGCCCCACCGGCAGGTTGATCAGGAAGATCCAGTGCCAGGTCAGGTACTGCACCATCCAGCCCCCCATGGTCGGGCCGATCAACGGACCGAGCAGGCCGGGAATGGTGATAAATCCCATGATCCGCACCAGCTCCGAACGCGGGTACGCGCGCAGCACCACCAGGCGTCCGACCGGCAGCATCAGTGCGCCACCCAGCCCCTGGATCACCCGGGCGCCGATCAGCATGCTCAACGACTCCGACAGCGCACACAGCACCGAGCCGAGGCTGAATAGCACAATCGCGCCGAAGAAGATTTTCCGAGTGCCAAAGCGGTCGGCGATCCAGCCCGATGCCGGAATCAGCAAGGCCACCGTGAGCATGTAGGCAATGATCACGCCCTGCATGCGCAGCGGGTCTTCGGCCAGGTCGCGGGCCATGGCGGGCAGGGCGGTGTTGAGGATGGTCCCGTCCAGGGACTGCATGAAAAACGCAATCGCCACCACCCATGGGATCCAGCGGGCGGTGGTGGCGTCTAGGGCTGGGCGGTTGGGCATGGGACCTCTTCGTTTTGAGATGATCGTTCCCACGCTCCCGCGTGGGAATGCCTCAATGGACGCTCCGCGTCCGCTTCGGTAGGGGCGCGGAGCGTCCCGGCTGCATTCCCACGCAGAGCGCGGGAACGATCTGTGTCAAAGGGTCAAGGTCAGGCGGCTGACCAGCGCCCCTGGCAACAATGCCGAGGCGGTAGCGCGTTGGTCGTAGGTACTGGCTGACAGGATCAGCTCCCGCTCGCGGGTCAGCGCTTCCAGTTGCGATCCCAGCAAACTGTAGGCGCTGTCATCGAACCGCATGGTGCTCACCGGGGCCTGGATCTCGCCGTTCTCGACCCAGAAGGTCGCGAAACGGGTCATGCCGGTCAGGCGGGCGGCCGGTTGGTCCGAGTAGTTGAGGTACCACAGGTTGCTGATGTACAGGCCGGTGCCGAGCTGCTTGAGAATTTCGGCATCGGGCAATGTGCCGGCGGCCATGTTCAGGGCGCTGGGCGACTCGCCGTTACCGGCCCCATTGGCGCTCAGGCCGTACTCGGCGGCACTGCGCGAACTCACCAGGCGCTCGCCGGCGTTGCCGGCAACGATCAGGGCCAGGTCGCTGCGCGGGTAGCCTTCATCGGAGAACGCCGGGCTCAGGGAACCGCTGACCTTTTCATCCAGCGACAGCAGCGGACTGAAACGGCTGTCGCCGGCGTAGAGCCGTTGCAGCGGGCTGTTCTTACTGGCAATCGACTGCGCCGAGAACCCGCCCCAGCAGAGCATGCCGAGGATTTCGTCCAGCGCCGCGGGCGCCAGGTAGGCGCGGTATTGGCCCGGTGCGAGGGTGCGTAGCGGTCGCCCCAGGAACGCCAGTTGCTCACGCGCCTGCTGGAAGCGCTGGGCGAATCCCTCGTCACTCCATTCATGGCCGGCATAGCTGGCTTTCACGGCCTGGCCGTTGGTGTGGAACAGGCTGAAGTCAAAGTTGAAGCTGTTGGCCTGATGCCAACCGAAGGCTCCGGCGGAACTGGCAAAGCCCCGGCTGATGGGCCCTGCGGCGTAGAAGCCGACCAGATCCAGGCCTTCGGCGGCGCGGGCGATCGCGGTGACCACATGCTCGGTCTCCGGCAGGGGATGGGCCTGTACGCTTTTACTCTGCCAGCCGTTGTGGTTGAGCAGCAGGTACGGGTCCTGGGGCAGCCACGGCAGGGTGTCGCGCAGTTGCTGCAGGCTTTCGGTCAGGCGCTGGGCGTCGACCTCGGGATCGCCTGCCAGGGTGATGCGCAAGTCGGCATGACGCCCGTTGTTGATCAGTTTCAAGTCCAGGCTGGCCTGCTGGACCTGGCCGGCCTGGCGCACCTTGGCGTGGTTGAAACGCACGAAGGCGGACGATTCGGCGGCGTAGCCCAGGGTGAACTGTTCTGGCTCGCGCAGGGCGGTGCGCAGGCAGGCCACCAGTGCTTTGAATTGTTCGACCTGGCTCATGACTGTCGCCATCAGGCGTCTCCCCCAAACACATCAATGTTGCTGAACACGCAGGCCGGCGACGCATGGCCGACGCGGATCACCTGGTTCGGTTCGCCTTTGCCGCAGTTCGGCGTGCCCAGCACCTGGCGCGTGCTGGCATCGCCCACCGCGCTGAGGTTGCGCCAGAACTGCGCGGAGATGCCCCGGTAGTTGGGGTTCTTCACCACGCCCTTGAGTTCACCGTTTTCGATCAGTTGGCCCCACTCGCAGCCGAACTGGAATTTGTTGCGCGCATCGTCGATGGACCATGAACGGTTGGTCGACATCAGTACGCCGCGCTCGATGCCGCCAATCAGTTGCTCAAGCGACTGGTCGCCGGGCTCGATGTTGAGGTTGGCCATGCGGTCGATGGGCGGACGGTTCCAGCCGCAGGCGCGGCTGTTGGCGACGCCGTTCATGCTGGCCCGGAACTGCGACAGCGCACCACCGAGCGGGCGCTCCAGCAGGCCTTCGCGGATCAGGAATTGTTTGCTTGCCGCAGTGCCGTCGTCGTCATGGCCGTAGCTGGCCAGCTCCTCGGGAATATCCGGGTCGAAGGTCACGTTGAGCAGTCGGGAGCCGTACTGCAGGCTGCCGAAATCGCTGGTCTTGACGAAGCTGGTACCGGCGTAGTTGCGTTCATCGCCGAGGATCCGGTCCAGCTCCAGCGGATGGCCGATGGACTCGTGGATCTGCAGCATCATCTGGTCGGGCATCAGCAACAGATCGCACGTGTCTTGCGGGGTGTTGGGTGCCAGCAGCAATTGCAGGGCCTGATCGGCCACGGTCGGTCCGGCGCCGATCAACCCGCAGCGACTGATCACATCGGCACCGCCTTGCTGACCGAAGTTCTCGCGGCCCAGGCTGCGGGTCTGGCTGTCATTGCCGTCGTAGGCGGTGACGTCCAGCCCCGGATACACGAAACGTTGCGCCTGGCGCAGTTCGGCGCCAGCGCTGTTGAGGTAGATCTGCTCGACATGGGTGATGCCGATGCTGACTTCCCAATTCACCAGGCGCTCGTCCTTGGGCACGGCGGCGGACTCGGCGCCGAGCAGTTGGTAGCACTCGCTGAGGGACGGAAAAGCCTGTTGCACATTCGGTGACAGGTAGTCGGCGCGCTCGCTGGACACCGGCTGTTGGCGCAAGTCGAGCAGGGCATGGGCGGCGATCGAGCGGGCCTGTTGTTCGGCGCGCTCGAGGGCGGCTTGCAGGCCGGCACACGACAGGTCGTTGGTCGCGGCATAGGCTTCGACGCCATTGACCCGTGCGGTCAGCATCGCGCCTTCATCGCGGCTCAGGCGTGGCGGCTCGGCAACGTTCTTGCGCACCGACAGGTACTGGCCAGACTCGCGTACATAGCGCAGCGAAAAAAACTCGGCACCCGTGCGCAGTGCCGCAAAGCGCTGCTTGAGTTGGGGGTGGAAATCGAACATTCGGAGAACCTCCTTGTGAATACGCGGTGGCCTTGAGGGCCTCTTCGCGGGCAAGCCCGCTCCCACAGGATCTGGATCAGTCGCACATTGGTGATTCACACCCTGACATTGTGGGAGCGGGCCGGGCGGCGATCCGACTTGCCCGCGAAGCTTTTGCCGCTTAAACCGGGCAACCCTTGGCGCGCAGGATGGCGTCGAAGCGATCCGGGTCCAGGGTGCCGGCTTCGATAGCCGCAAGCGTAGCCTGTTCCCGCGCGAGCAGGTCGTGGCAACGCACCAGCAATTCCGGCAGTTCGGCCCGGGCGGCGGCGACCACGCCATCGCCATCGCCGATCATCAGGTCACCCGGGGCGACCAGCATGCCGGCGCAGGAGATCGGTACGTTGATCTCTCCACCACCGTCGGTGCTCGGGCCACGGTGTACGCCGCCGATGGCGTAGGCCGGCAGCTCGCCGGTTTGCCACTCGTCGAGGTCCCGCAGGGCGCCGTTGATCACCACGCCGACGATCCCGGCCTTGAGCGCCATGGCTCGCATGATGCCGCCGAACACGGCGCGGGTCAGGTCGGCGCTGCCGTCGATCACCAGCACGTCACCCGGGCGAGCCATCTGCATGGCCTTGAGGATCATCAGGTTGTCGCCCGGGCGTACGCGCACCGTCAGTGCACTGCCGAGCATCGGCGCGTTGCCGTGGAACGCTTTCAAGCCCAGGCCGCCGACGTTGCGGCCCAGGCAGTCGCTAACGGCCGCCGCGGGGATCTTGCTGAACTCGGTCAGCCATTTTGGATCGAGGGGTTCTACGTTGGGATTGATCAGGTAGCCGGTGGGCCATTTGCTCGAAGACACGACATCAAACATGAGAAAGCCTCGTGGTCAGCCAGGTGATGGCTTGTCGGTGGGGGCGGGGGGTGAAACGTTTGCGCGATACCTAGAGTAGGCCGGCGCGGGGGGAGGGAGCAAGGGTGGGGCGGTATAGGAAGGGGGGCGCGCGGTGTAGGCGGATCGTTCCCACGCTCTGCGTGGGAATGCCGCCCGGGACGCTCCGCGTCCCAATGCAGGCGTGACGCAGAGCGTCACAGGATGCATTCCCACACGGAGCGTGGGAACGATCACAGAAGTGACGGGTTACTGCGCGGTTGGGCCCACTTCACGCAATGGCTTGCCACGTACCGGGGCGGCGCCTGCGACGTAGTACTTGGCCTGGCTGCGTGGCAATGGCTGACGACCACGGATCTTGTCGGCGATTTTCTCGGCCATCATGATCGTTGGAGCGTTCAGGTTGCCGGTGGTAATCAGCGGCATGATCGAGGCATCGACCACACGCAGGCCCTGCATCCCGTGCACGCGGCCCTGACCATCGACCACGGCCATCTCGTCGGTGCCCATCTTGCACGAGCAGGATGGGTGGAACGCGGTTTCGGCGTGCTCACGGATGAATTTATCCAGTTGCTCGTCGGTCTGTACCTCGATGCCCGGGCTCAGCTCGCGACCACGGAAGGCGTCCAGGGCCGGCTGCTGCATGATTTCACGGGTCAGGCGGATGCCGTCGCGGAATTCCTGCCAGTCCTGCTCGGTGGCCATGTAGTTGAACAGGATGCTCGGGTGCTGGCGCGGATCCTTGGATTTGACCTGGATACGGCCGCGGCTTGGCGAGCGCATGGAGCCCATGTGTGCCTGGAAGCCGTGCTCTTTCACCCCGTTGCTGCCGTTGTAGTTAATCGCGACTGGCAGGAAGTGGTACTGAATGTTCGGCCATTCGAAATCCGGACGAGTACGGATGAAACCGCCGGCTTCGAACTGGTTGCTGGCGCCGATACCGGTGCCGTTGAACAGCCACTCGGCACCAATGGCTGGCTGGTTGTACCAGAGCAGCGACGGGTACAGCGAAACCGGCTGGGTGCACGCGTATTGCAGGTACAGTTCCAGGTGGTCCTGCAGGTTCTCGCCCACGCCTGGCAGGTCGTGAACCACCGGGATGTCCAGGCTTTCCAGAAGCTTGGCCGGGCCAACGCCGGAACGTTGCAGGAGCTGTGGCGAAGCGATTGCGCCGCTGCACACCAGCACTTCCTTGCGGGCACGGGCTTCAACGCGTTCTTCGGCGCTGCCAACCAGATAGCGCACGCCAACGGCACGCTTGCCTTCGAACAGAATCTTGTCGGTCAGGGCGTGGGTGACGATGTTCAGGGTCGAGCGTTTCTTGGCGGTATCCAGGTAGCCGCGCGCGGTGCTGGAACGACGGCCTTTGGGCGTCACGGTACGGTCCATCGGACCGAAACCTTCCTGCTGGTAGCCGTTCAGGTCTTCGGTACGCGGATAACCGGCCTGTACGCCTGCTTCAACCATCGCGTGGAACAGCGGGTTGTTACCGGCTTTAGGGGTGGTCACGCTGACCGGGCCTTCGCCACCGTGGTAGTCGTTCGGGCCGATGTCACGGGTTTCGGCTTTGCGGAAATACGGCAGGCAATCCAGGTACGTCCAGTCCTCAAGGCCAGGGTTTTTCGCCCAGCCGTCGTAGTCCATGGCGTTGCCGCGGATGTAGCACATGCCGTTGATCAGGGACGAGCCACCCAGGCCCTTGCCGCGACCGCATTCCATCCGGCGACCGTCCATGTGTGGCTCTGGATCGGTTTCGTAGGCCCAGTTGTAGCGACGGCCTTGCAGCGGGAACGCCAGGGCCGCAGGCATTTGGGTGCGAAAGTCGAAACGGTAGTCCGGGCCGCCGGCTTCGAGCAGCAGGACGGTGACGCCTTCGTCTTCGGTCAGACGGGTCGCCAGGGTATTACCGGCCGAGCCGGCACCCACAATGATGTAGTCGTATTCAGTGGTCATGAGATCTCCGGGAGCTGCAAGCTCCAAGCTTCAAGCCGCAAGCAAGAGCGGGCGAGCGGTGTTCTTGAGAATGGTGCGGCAAGCGCAGGCTGCTGTTGATCTTGCTTCTAACTTGCAGCTTGAAGCTTGCCGCTTCGGCCTACTCAGAAAACCGAGGCGTAATCGCCCAGCTCAACCTGTACCGATTTGATGCGAGTGAAGTTGTTCAGCGAGCTGATGCCGTTCTCACGGCCCACACCCGACTGCTTGTAGCCACCGACCGGCATCTTGGCGTCGGACTCGCCCCAGGCGTTGATCCAGCAGATACCGGCTTCGAGCTGATGAATCACGCGGTGAGCGCGGTTCAGGTCCGTGGTCACGACACCCGCGGCCAGGCCGAAGTCGGTGTCGTTGGCGCGGCGGATCACTTCTTCTTCGGTTTCATAGGTGAGGATGCTCATCACCGGGCCGAAGATCTCTTCACGAACGATGGTCATGTCGTCGGTGCAGTCGGTGAACACGGTCGGCGCCACGAACGCGCCCTTGGCGAATTCGCCGTCGGTCAGGCGACCGCCGCCGCACAGGACGCGAGCGCCTTCTTCCTTGCCCTTGGCGATGTAGCCCAGCACGCTTTCCATGTGGGCGAAGCTGACCAGTGGGCCGAAGTTGGTGTTCTCGTCTTGCGGGTTGCCAACGCGGATGCGGGCAACGCGCTCAACGATCTTGGCTTCGAAAGCGGCTTTCAGGTGGCTCGGTACGAACACGCGAGTGCCGTTGGTGCAGACCTGACCGGAGCTGTAGAAGTTGGCCATCATGGCGGTGTCGGCTGCGCGATCCAGGTCGGCGTCGTCGAAAATGATCAGCGGGGACTTGCCACCCAGTTCCATGGTCACGTCTTTGAGCGAGGAAGCGGAGGCGCTGGCCATGACTTTCTTGCCGGTGTCGGTGCCGCCGGTGAAGGAGATTTTTTCGATGCGCGGGTGCTCGGTCAGCCAGGTGCCGACTTCACGACCGCTGCCGGTCAGGACGTTGAACACGCCGTCTGGCAGGCCTGCCTCGGTGTAGATCTCGGCCAGTTTCAAGGTGGTCAGGGAAGTGACTTCGCTTGGCTTGAAGATCATCGCGTTACCGGCCGCCAGGGCTGGCGCGGATTTCCACAGGGCGATCTGGATCGGGTAGTTCCACGCGCCGATACCGGCCACGACACCCAGCGGCTCGCGACGGGTGTAGACGAACGAGGTGGTGCGCAGCGGGATTTGCTCGCCTTCGATGGCGGGCACCAGGCCTGCGTAGTATTCCAGCACGTCTGCGCCGGTGACGATGTCGACGTAGCGGGTTTCGGAGTACGACTTGCCGGTGTCCAGGGTTTCCAGGGCGGCCAGTTCATCGTTGCGCTCGCGCAGGATGTCAACGGCACGGCGCAGGATGCGCGAACGCTCCATGGCGGTCATCGCGGCCCAGACTTTCTGGCCTTTTTCGGCGCTGACGACAGCGCGTTCAACGTCGTCGAAGGTCGCACGTTGCACTTTGGCGAGAACTTCACCGTTAGCCGGGTTGATGGCTTCGAAGGTGGCATCGCTGCCAGCGTCGGTGTAGCCGCCATCGATGTAGAGTTTTTGCAGTTCGAAACGGGCCATGAGAGTCCTCGCAAGTGCATAAGTGGTTGGGCTAAAAACGACTGCGCTCGACAATCCTGGGTTGAAAACCTCTTCGTAATGCTCATTGACTAACGTCAACTCCGCCCACTCGTCGGTTTTCGCCTTGTCTTGCCTTCGCTCGCTACGTTTTAAACCGCGTATTTATTTAGTTTTCTGGTCTATGCACTCGTGCTTTTGCACTCCTGCTTGGCCAGTTGGATATCCATGTATTCGTAAGCGATTCGTTGCGCCTGCTCGGTGTCGAAAGCGTCTCCCGACAGCGCGCCGCGCAACCACAAGCCATCGATGAGCGCTGCCAGGCCGCGGGCGGCGCTGCGCGCTTGATCAAGCGGCAACACGCGGCGGAACTGGCAGCACAGGTTGGAATACAGGCGGTGATCGTTGATCCGCTGCAACCTGTGCAAAGACGGCTGGTGCATGCTGGTGGCCCAGAAGGCCAGCCAGGTTTTCATTGCCGGGCCATTGACCTGGCTGGCGTCGAAGTTGCCTTCGATAATCACCTGCAGATGAGCCCGTGGGCTGTCATCTCCCAGCGCCTGGCGGCGCGCGGTGACGTTCTCGCTGAGGACGCTCATCAGATACCGCATCGTGGCGGCGATCAGGCCATTCTTGTCCTGAAAATAGTGACTGATGATGCCATTCGAGACACCGGCCAAACGGGCGATCAGCGCAATGCTGGCGTCCCCCATGCCGACCTGATCGACGGCCTGCAACGTGGCTTCGATCAATTGCTGGCGGCGGATGGGTTGCATACCGACCTTGGGCATCTTGCACATCTCCTTAGGCCTTCCAGCGGTCGACAAGCGGCTGCTGGATTGAGGGCCAGTCTATTTTGTTTTGATTGAACGTTCAATCAACAAAGAATAAGATCTGCGACAAATCGTCGCTGCCTACAGGTTTTTCCTCGGTGTAGTCGGCGGAAAAACGACATCCAAAAAAGCTCGAAACCCACGCGGGGCATGCTGCGAACCGATAGCGACGGACGAACTGAATGGGCATGACGCTTAGGGTCATGTGCGACGTCTTGTACGCGCGCAAGACCTTCGAGGTCGGTTTTCCATGCTTGTGCCGCGGTTTCGGGCTTTTTTCGGGGTGTCTTTATATCACCCGTCGGTCGGCTGCCAACTAACCGATTGGTCGGGTACTGCTTTGCCTTGTGTCCTTCTCTCGCACTGCCTGGAGCATCTGTGCAATGAGTTCTGCCTCTCTTATAAAGACCCCACCCGAGAAGGTGACGGTCAACGGTTGGGTGTTCTACACCTCCACCGCATTGATTCTGCTGCTGACCGCCATTCTCATTGCCGCGCCGCAAGAAGCCGGGAGAGTGCTGGGGGTTGCCCAGGCCTGGTTGTCGCGAAGCTTCGGCTGGTACTACATGGTGGTGATCGCCGCCTACCTGGTATTCGTCGTGGGCCTGGCGTTTTCGTCCTACGGCAAGCTCAAGCTGGGCAGCAAGGACGACACCCCGGACTTCAGCTATGGCGCCTGGGCCGGGATGCTGTTCTCGTCCGGTATCGGCATCTCGCTGCTGTACTTCGGTGCTTCCGAGCCTCTGGACCACTACTTCAACCCGCCAGAAGGCGTGGCCGGCAGCAATCTGGCGGCGCGTCAGGCGGTACAGCTGACCTTCCTGCATTGGGGCCTGCATGGCTGGGCGATCTATGCCTTGGTCGGCCTGGCGGTGGCGTACTTTGCCTATCGTCATAACCAACCGCTGGCGTTGCGTTCGGCGCTGTATCCGTTGGTGGGCGAGCGCTGGGTCAAGGGCGCGGCCGGTCATGCGGTGGACGGCTTCGGCATGTTCGTGACCCTGCTGGGCCTGGTGACCAACCTGGGGATTGGCTCGCTGCAAGTGTCGTCGGGGCTTGAGAACCTGTTCGGCATGGAGCACAGCAATACCAACCTGCTGATCGTGATTATCGTCATGAGCACCGTGGCGACCATCGCGGCCGTGTCGGGTGTGGAAAACGGTATCCGCCGCCTGTCCAACCTGAACATTGTGCTGTTCAGCGGCTTGCTGATTTTCGTGCTGCTGTTCGGCCCGACCCTGCACCTGCTCAACGGCTTCGTGCAGAACATCGGTGACTACCTCAACGGCGTGGTGCTGAAAACCTTCGACCTGTATGTGTATGAAGCCGATAACGCCAAGTCTGAGCGCTGGTTGGGCCTGTGGACCCTGTTCTACTGGGCCTGGTGGATTTCCTGGGCACCCTTCGTGGGCATGTTCATCGCGCGTATTTCCCGTGGTCGTACCGTGCGTGAACTGGTCGCCGGCGTGCTGCTGATTCCGTTGGGCTTCACCCTGGCGTGGCTGTCGATCTTCGGTAACTCGGCCCTGGACCTGGTGATGAACCAGGGGGCGGTGGAGCTTGGCAAGACGGCGCTCGAGCAGCCGTCCATGGCGATCTACCAGTTGCTCGAGCATTACCCGGCGTCGAAGATCGTGATCGGTGTGTCGATCTTTGTCGGTTTCGTACTGTTCCTGACCCCGGCCGACTCGGGCGCGGTGATGATGGCGAACCTGTCCTGCAAGGGCGGCAACGTCGACGAAGACGCCCCGCACTGGTTGCGGATCTTCTGGTCCGTGGTGATCACGCTGGTGACCATCGGCCTGCTGTTTGCCGGTAACTTCGAAGCCATGCAGACCATGGTGGTGCTGGCCGGCCTGCCGTTCTCGGTGGTGCTGGTGTTCTTTATGTTCGGTTTGCACAAGGCGATGCGCCAGGACGTGCAGATCGAACAGGAACAAGCCGAACTGGCGGCGCGTGGTCGTCGCGGCTTCAGTGAGCGTCTGACGGCGCTGGAACTGCAACCGACCCAAGCGATCGTGCAACGCTTCATGGACAAGCACGTGAGCCCGGCGCTGGAAGATGCGGCGGTGCAACTGCGTACTCAGGGTCTGGATGTGCAGACGCTGCTGGGCAAAGCCAAGCGTTGCATGGGCGTGCGGATCGAGATGGAAGAGGGCAACCCGTTTGTCTACGAAGTGAGCCTGGACGGCTACCTGGCCGCGCCAAGCGAATCGCCGAGCCCGGATGAAACGCGTACGCGTTACTACCGCGCTGAGGTGTACCTGCACAACGGCAGCCAGGAATACGACTTGATGGGCTTCACTCAGGATCAGATCACCCGTGACGTGCTCGATCAGTTTGAAAGCCATCGGCAGCTCCTTGGCCGGGTTTACAGCTAAGACTTGAGGTGATGCGGTGCATCAACTGCACCGCATCACCATTGTGGCGAGGGAGCTTGCTCCCGCTGGGCTGCGAAGCGGCCCCAAAACCCGCGACCCGGTTCTTGCAGATAAACCGCGCTGTATGGATTTGCGGTTGCTACGCAACCGAGCGGGAGCAAGCGCCCTCGCCACGGTTGTCCGTGTTCCAAGTCATATATGTATACGAACAAAAACGCCGCGATCTTCTCGCGGCGTTTTTGTGTCTGCTGCCCTTACCCCAGGTTCTTGCCAAGCAGTGCGTGGTACAGCTCGCTGTCGCCCAGAATCCCTACCACGTGATTGTTGTCATGCAGCACCAGCTTGTTGCCGGTCTGATAACGAATCTGCAGCGCGTCGCGCATGCCGATATTGGAGTCCACCAGGGTTGGGCGACGGCCCAGGCCTTCAACGGCTTGCCCCGGTGCCCAGTTCTGCAGGTCCAGGGCCGAGCCGTTCTGGCGCGCGCCCTTGATGGTGTTGCCTTCGGCCAGGTCCAGCCATGAGTCACCGCCCGGGTCCAGGCACACGGAGCCGTTGATGCGCTTGCAGTTGTCCAGGGTGCGCATCAGGCTGCGTCCGCACAAGACGTTCAGCGGGTTGGTGTGGGCGACGAAGGTCCGTACGTAGTCATCGGCCGGGTTGAGGACAATCTCTTCCGGCTTGCTGTACTGGATGATCCGGCCGTCTTTCATGATCGCGATGCGGCTGCCGAGTTTCAGGGCTTCATCCAGGTCGTGACTCACGAACACAATGGTCTTGCTCAGCTTGCGTTGCAGCTCCAGCAATTCGTCCTGCAGACCCTGGCGGATAAGCGGGTCGAGGGCCGAGAAGGGTTCGTCCATCAGCAGGATATCGGCGTCCATCGCCAGCGCCCGGGCCAGGCCCACGCGTTGCTGCATACCGCCGGAGAGTTCGTCGGGTTTCTTGTTGCGCCATTGGGTCAGGCCCACCAGTTCCAGCTTCTCATCCACCAGCTTGCGCCGTTCCTTCTCGGGGCGGCCCTGCATCTCGAGGCCAAAGCTGATGTTCTCGCGCACGGTCAGCCAGGGCATCAGGGCGAATTTCTGGAACACCATGGCGATGCGCTTGGTGCGCATCATTTTCAGCTCTGCCGGGGTGCAGGAAGCGATATCGATCTGCCGGCCTTCATGCTCGACGAACAGCTTGCCACGGCTGACGGTGTTGAGGCCGTTGATGCAGCGCAGCAGGCTGGATTTGCCGGAGCCGGACAGGCCCATCAGCACGCAGATTTCACCTTTTTCGATATCCAGGCTGGCCTTTTCAACGCCGACGATCAGCCCGGTCTTTTTCAGGATCTCGTTGCGTGTCATGCCCTGATCCAGCAGCTTGAGTGCCTCGCGTGGATCCTTGGAGAAGATAACGTCTACGTTTTCGAAGCGGATTATGCTCATGCGTCACCCCCTACTTTGGCGTCGGGTTGTTTGCAGATACGGTCGAGCATGATCGCCAGCAGTACGATCGCCAGGCCTGCTTCGAAGCCCAGGGCGATATCAGCGGTATTCAGTGCGTTGACCACGGGTTTGCCCAGGCCATCAGCACCCACCAGTGCCGCGATCACCACCATCGACAATGACAGCATGATGCACTGGGTGATACCGGCCGCGATGCTAGGCATGGCGTGGGGCAGTTCAATGCGCGAGAGCAGCTGACGGCGCGAGCAGCCAAAGGCCTTGCCGGCATCCATCAGTTCCTGCGGTACATCGCGAATGCCCAGGTAGGTCAGGCGGATGGGCGCTGCAATCGCGAACACCACCGTGGAGATCAGGCCCGGGACGACACCCAGACCAAACAGGGTCAGGGTAGGAATGAGGTACACGAACGTCGGTACGGTCTGCATCAGATCGAGTACGGGACGCATCATCGTGTAGAACATCGGTTTGTGCGCAGCGACGATGCCCAACGGCACGCCAATGAGCACGCAGACCAGGGTGGCGAACAGCACCTGGGCGAGGGTTTCCATGGTTTCCTGCCAGTAACCCAGGTTGAGGATCAGCAGGAAGGACAGGACGACGAAGCCGGTCAGGCCCCATTTGCGTTGAATGAAGTGTGCCAGCAGTGCGATGAGCCCGATCAATGCCAGCGGGTTGAACCAGGTCAGCGCAAACGTCACGCCGTGAATCATCGTTTCCAGTGTCACGGCGATTGCGTCGAAGGTGTTGGCGCCGTGTTGCGTCAACCATTCAACGAAGCCCGCGATGTACTGGCCTAAAGGGATTTTCTGATCAATCAGCATGGTAGTGAACGTCCGCATGCAAGGAAATAAACAGCCCGGGCGAGCACGCTCGCCCGGCATCAACGATTACTGTGCGAGCTTGGCTTTCACGGCCTCCAGGCCTGGTTTACCGTCAATGGTGGTCACGCCAGCGAGCCAGGTATCGAGCACCTGAGGGTTCTTCTTCAGCCACGCTTTGGCAGCCGCGTCTGCTTTCATCTTGTCGTCCAGAACGTTGCCCATGAGGGTGCTTTCCATGTCCAGGGTGAACGACAGGTTTTTCAGCAACTGCCCGACGTTGCTGCACTCCTGGCTGTAGCCTTTGCGAGTGTTGGTGTAGATGGTGGCCTGGCCATAGTTGGGGCCGAAGAACTCATCGCCCCCGGTCAGGTACTTCATCTTGAAACGGGTGTTCATCGGGTGCGGTTCCCAGCCCAGGAATACCACATCGGTGCTACGGCGCGAGGCACGTTCAACCTGGGACAGCATGCCGGCCTCGCTGGACTCGACGACCTTGAAACCGGCGTCCTTGAGGCCGAAGGCGTTCTTGTCGATCATGCTCTGGATCATGCGGTTGCCGTCGTTGCCTGGCTCGATACCGTAGATCTTGCCGTCGAGCTCTTTCTTGAACTTGGCGATGTCGGAGAAGTCCTTCAGACCTTTTTCGTACAGCGCTTCAGGGACCGCCAGGGTGTACTTGGCGTTTTCCAGGTTGGCGCGCACGGTTTCCACGGTGCCGGCATCACGGTATGGCTTGATGTCGTTTTCCATGGTCGGCATCCAGTTGCCGAGGAACACGTCCATGTTCTTGCCGTCGGCCAGCGACTTGTAGGTCACCGGCACGGAGATCATGGTGGTTTTAGTCTTGTAGCCCAAGGCGTCGAGGATGACGCTGGTGGTGGCTGTCGTCACGGTGATGTCGGTCCAGCCAACATCTGAGAAGTTTACGGTACTGCATTGCGCCGGTTCTGTGGCTTGAGCCAGAAGCGGCAGACTCAGCATGGCGGCCAACAACAACGACGGGGAACCTTTCATGGGTGGACTCCTTGGTGTTTTTTTTGGCGGTGTTCCGACAGGACAGCCGCACTTATAAGTGTTGCGGTTGGTGGGCGCTGAAGACAGCTCTGCCACGGCGCTTCGCAATCGAGTCGTAACTGATCATGGACCAGTGAAAATCTGACGCCTACAGGGTGCGTCGTATCCAGTACAGGGAGGGTCGCATCCAGTGTCAGTGAGGTCGTTTACAGCTTTAATCGGACCTTTTTAGTCCTCTGAGCCGCAAAAAAACGGCCGAAATGTGTCGTCTGCGGCCTGCGGCGTTAGTGGACATGAGTGCGTCGGTGTGAGACGTCGCGTGACCTGACAAAAGCTTGATGATGCGGGCCTGTCAACGGATTGCTGCTTGAGCGTAGCAGCTCCGTCACCGGGTGCCTCGGCACCTGGAATCTGCTCACCGAGGAGTCTCGTACGTCATGGCTATCAGCGTTTTCGACCTGTTCAAAATCGGCATCGGTCCTTCCAGTTCGCACACCGTGGGGCCCATGCGCGCAGCGGCGTTGTTCGTCGAATCACTGCGTGAACAACAGCGCCTGGAACAGGTTCGGCGCGTCGAAGTGCAGCTGTTCGGCTCCTTGTCGGCCACCGGTATCGGCCACGGCAGCGACAACGCGGTGATCATGGGGTTGATGGGCGAGTGGCCGGACGCAATCGACCCGTCGCAAATCGGCATTCGCATCGACACCCTGCGCGAAACCGACACCTTGTTGCTGGACGGTCGTTTGCCGGTGCCATTCATTTGGGCGCGGGACATGCGCCTGATCGATGAAAACCTGCCCTTTCACCCCAATGCCATGACCCTGGTGGCCGAAGGGGACAGCGGCGAGTTGCACCGTGACACCTACTATTCCGTTGGCGGCGGTTTCGTCGTCGATGAGGCCCAGGCCTCAAGCGGCGTGGTGGACCTGGACAGCACGGTGCTGCCGTACGATTTCTCCAGTGCGGCGGAGTTGCTGGCGCTGTGCCGCACGCACAACCTGCGGGTTGCCGAGCTGATGATGGCGAACGAGCGGGTCTGGCGTTCTGAAGAGGAAATCCGCAGTGGTCTGATGAAGCTCTGGCGTGCGATGCAGGACTGCGTCGAGCAAGGTCTCAAGCACGAAGGCATCCTGCCGGGCGGGCTGAATGTGCGTCGGCGCGCGGCAAAACTGCACCGCAGCCTGCAAGAATTGAACAAGCCCAACGTGATCGGCTCGACCTTGAGCGCGATGGAGTGGGTCAACCTGTTCGCGTTGGCCGTCAACGAAGAAAACGCGGCGGGCGGGCGCATGGTCACGGCACCCACCAACGGCGCGGCGGGGATTATCCCGGCGGTGCTGCATTACTTCATGAAGTTCAGCGAGGCGGTGACCGACGCCAATGTCGTCGACTACTTCCTCGGGGCGGCGGCGGTGGGCATTCTGTGTAAAAAGAACGCGTCGATTTCCGGTGCCGAAGTCGGCTGCCAGGGCGAGGTCGGTTCGGCCTGCGCGATGGCGGCGGCCGGGTTGGCGGAGATTCTCGGCGCCACGCCCGAGCAGTTGTGCAACGCCGCGGAAATCGGCCTGGAGCACAACCTGGGCCTGACCTGCGATCCGGTCGGCGGGCTGGTACAGGTGCCGTGCATCGAGCGCAATGCGATTGCGGCGGTGAAGGCGATCAATGCGGCGCAAATGGCCTTGCGCGGTGACGGCCAACATTTCATTTCGCTGGACCGGGTGATCCGCACCATGCGTGATACGGGGGCCGACATGCACGACAAGTATAAAGAGACCTCGCGCGGCGGGTTGGCGGTCAGTGCGGTGGAGTGTTGAGTGGCGGATGAACCCCTGCCACGGAGAGATCAGAACTGCGCGCTAAGTGCGCACTCATACAGCGACGCGCCACCTTTTGGCGCGTCGCAAACAGACAAGCCATTCCCGCAAGGTCAGGGATCCAAACCGAGCCTGACCGTCCGTCGCTCGTGCCTGCGGTGACACTCTTTCTCGACGGGCCACAGCCCTGTTCCCACAAGTGCTACCGATCTGCTCACAGCCTGCCGGGCTGGGCACTTGCCAGCTCGATAACCCTGACTCGATTTGTGTCTCGATTGACACATGTAGACACACTGCGACGTCGTTTTCAGGAGTTATTGAATGCTCATTCAACTTTAGGCATGGCAATTGCTCTGTCATGACAAAGCCCCGTCTCACGGCACGAGAACGATGGCCATAAAAAGAGCCTCCGCCTGAGGCCATCACCTGCTTTGTGTGAGGAGATACCGCGATGACGTCGTTCAACTCCGGGGCTCAACCCCAGAACCGTGCGCCTCAATCCATCGGCTTTTTGCTGCTGGACAATTTCACGCTGATTTCCCTGGCCTCCGCCGTAGAACCCCTGCGCATGGCCAACCAATTGTCCGGACGCGAGCTGTATCGCTGGACGACCCTCACCGTTGATGGCGGCCAGGTCTGGGCCAGTGACGGGCTGCAGATCACCCCCGACGCCTCCATGCACAAAGCCCCGGCCCTGGACACCATCATTGTGTGCGGTGGCATCGGCATTCAACGTACCGTGACCCGTGAACACGTGTCGTGGCTGCAAAGCCAGGCCCGCCAGTCGCGCCGCCTCGGGGCGGTCTGCACCGGCAGTTGGGCGCTGGCCTGCGCGGGGCTGCTGGACGGCTTCGATTGCAGTGTGCACTGGGAATGCCTGGCCGCGATGCAGGAAGCCTTCCCGCGTGTGGCCATGAGCACTCGCCTGTTCACCCTCGACCGTAACCGGTTCACCAGCTCCGGCGGCACCGCACCACTGGACATGATGCTGCACCTGATCAGCCGCGATCACGGCCGTGAGCTGTCGGCGGCGATCTCGGAAATGTTTGTCTACGAGCGCATTCGTAACGAGCAGGATCACCAGCGTGTACCGCTCAAGCACATGCTGGGGACCAATCAGCCGAAGTTGCAGGAAATCGTCGCGCTGATGGAGGCCAACCTTGAAGAGCCGATCGATCTCGATGAGTTGGCGGTGTACGTCGCCGTGTCGCGTCGTCAGCTGGAGCGGCTGTTCCAGAAATACCTGCATTGCTCGCCATCGCGTTACTACCTCAAGCTGCGCCTGATCCGCGCCCGGCAATTGCTCAAGCAAACGCCGATGTCCATCATCGAAGTGGCCTCGGTGTGTGGCTTTGTTTCCACGCCGCACTTCTCCAAGTGCTACCGCGAATACTTCGGCATTCCTCCGCGTGACGAGCGCGTGGGCTCCAACACCACCCAACAGGTGGCGATGATGCCGATCCCGCAGGCGATGGTGCTGGCACCGTTGTCCGGACCAATGTCGGCCTTGAGCCAGGCGCGCAACGAATCGACCTTTGCCAGCGTAAGGCTGTAGTCACCTTCGAGCGGGCTTTTGTGGCGAGGGAGCTTGCTCCCGCTCGACCGCGAAGCGGTCGCACATTGGGCAAACGCGTTTCTACAGACCTGACGCGTTTGTCTTTTTGGGGCTGCTACGCAACCCGGCGGGAGCAAGCTCCCTCGCCACAGGAAAGCCGTCCGCTCTGGACATCAGGCCCGGCGGCTTTGGCTTTGCTGGTATTGCGCCAATGCCGGCAGCAGTTGCTTGTCGATGGCCTGGCGTACCACGGGCAGGATCATCGCGCTGCTGGTGTACATCTGCTTGACCATGGTCCGCAGGGTGTTGGCCCGCACATCGTCCAGGCCGCGTACCGCGCACTCGCAGGCCTGATCGGCCGTAGCGCCACTGGGCACTTCAAAACCCAGCGACTTGAGTTGGCCCAGCAGGTCTTCCTGGTCTATCAAATCGGCGTGCATCATGACGCAATCCTTCTTTAAGGGAACGGTGTCTTGCCTCGATTCTGGTGGGGGTATCGGGCGCGGGCAAGGGCGATTTGTCGCGATGGCCGCAATACCTATGAACAGGTCGTTTTCGGCTAACTCCAGCGCTCGGCGACTGGGCACACTGGACTCAGCTCGCTACACGAAGGTTTGGTCACCCTCGCGCATCGGCTCCTCAACAGTACCCTCTGCCCCGATCCTGTCACGGCTTGATCGGGGCTTTTTTTACCTGGAAACCAGGTGGTGGGGAGGTGCCTGAACCGGCGCCATCGTGGTTTAGCGTTGCAACACCAGAATCCGCGACAACAATTCATCGCGATCGACGTAGCAACCCTGGAAATGCCGAGCGCCGCTGGTGGGGTCGAAGGCGTGGCGGGCATGCAGGGTGCGACGGTTGTCGAAGCACCACATCTGGCCGGGATCCAGGCGCTGGACAAGGCGGAACCTGGCTTCGCGGGTCATGGCGATAAAGCGGCGATAAGCGCGATAGAGGCTGGGCATCTGCTCGGCCGGGGCATCGAACGGGCCGCGCAGAAAGTTCGCCATACGGATTTCCGACACCTGGCCCATTGCGTCCAGGGCGATGATCGGTGCCAGGCAGCGGTAGTCGCTGTGGCGGTCCTTGTTGCGAAACTCCACGGGGATCTCGCACAGCGCCTGGAAGGCTTCGGGGTCTTCCTGGCGCAAGGCAGCGGCGATGGCAAAGCCGTCGACAAAAATGCTCTCGCCGCCGTCGGCGTCGTTGACCAGGCAATGCAGGAACTGCAGCCCCGGCTGCAACTCCCGCGTCGGCAGGTCGCTGTGCAACGGCAGGTTGAAGGCGGTGTAGGCATTACTGTCGGCATCGGCCCTAGATTGCACGTTGAACAGTACGCCGAAATTGCTCTCGCGGATAAACGAAATCCGCTTGGCGATCGACGTCAGGGAGCCGGGTTCGGTGGGCATGCCACGCACCTGGGTCAGGCCGGTATCGCGCAACGCCAACAACCATTGCAACAGGGCTTGCGGATCATCCATCACGGCCTGGTACTCGAACACCGGCAGCTGCAACTGGTTGTTCCACAATTGGCGCTTGGGTTGGTTGGCACGGCGCTCGGCACGGGAATCGTCGTCATAGGCGTGGGCTCGCAACCAGCCGGGATCGAAGTGACTGACGTGGCCGTCCTGCCAGTCGATCCGCAGGCAGCCCTCGGTGTCCACCCGGATGTGAACTGACCCCACAAAGTTGGACGATTTTCTATCTATGCCTGAGCGGCCTGAGTTCTGTATTCAACAGGACTCAGGCCGTTTAGCTTCAGTCTGATACGCGAGTGATTGTAATACTGGATGTACT
>NZ_FYDM01000025.1:0-36977 GCF_900187415.1 Pseudomonas sp. Irchel s3b6
GTTTGCCGATGTCGATACCGAGAAGCGTCATCGTATTCATGAGAGATCCTCCGTCCGAAAACGAGAAAAGCCCTGCAAGCGTAAACCTGCAGGGCTTCTCGGTCAGGCTGACCATCTCATTAGCCCCTGGCACTTATTCAGTGCCAGGGGCTTTTTTGTGCGATCTGCAGGCGCGTTAGAACTGCGATTGCAGGTAGTTCTCCAGACCGATCAGTTTGATCAGTCCCAGCTGTTTCTCCAGCCAGTAGGTGTGATCTTCTTCGGTATCGGCCAACTGAATGCGCAGCATGTCGCGGCTGATGTAATCCTTGTGCCGCTCGCAGAGCTCGATGCCTTTGCAGAGCGCTGCACGCACCTTGTACTCCAGGCGCAGGTCGGCGGCGAACATGTCAGGCACCGTAGTCCCGACGTCCAGATCGTCCGCACGCATGCGTGGCGTGCCTTCGAGCATCAGGATCCGGCGCATCAGTGCATCGGCGTGCTGAGTCTCTTCTTCCATTTCGTGATTGATGCGCTCGTAGAGCTCGGTAAAGCCCCAGTCCTCATACATCCGCGAATGGATGAAATACTGATCACGCGCTGCCAGTTCGCCCGTGAGCAATGTGTTGAGGTAATCGATTACGTCCGGGTGACCTTGCATTGCCCTACATCTCCCTGCTTGAAAGTCTGTAGTTTGAACCAAGGCGACCGTTTGGTCACTCGAATCGCGCGATAAAAGCGAAGATATTCTGAGAAAATCAGTTTAAATAACGCAAAAACCGCCCAAATGAGGGCGGTTCTGCTTATCGTTTAGACTTAGTTAAGCTGTACGCCCAACGCCTTCGCGATGCCTTCGCCATAGGCCTGGTCAGCCTTGAAGAAATGCTGCAGCTGGCGATCGACCACGTCACCGGAAACACCCGCCATGGCACCGGCAATGTTGCTGATCAGCAGGGCTTTCTGCTCATCGCTCATCAACCGGAACAACGCACCGGCATGGCTGTAGTAGTCGGTGTCTTCACGGTGATCGTAGCGATCAGCCGCGCCACTCAATGCCAATGCCGGCTCGGCAAAACGAGGGGCCTGCTTGGGCGCTTCCACGTAGCTGTTGGGCTCATAGTTAGGTGTCGCACCACCGTTACTGCCAAACGCCATCGAGCCGTCGCGCTGGTAGCTGTTGACCGGACTGCGAGGCGCATTCACCGGCAACTGCTGGTGATTGGTACCGACGCGGTAGCGGTGGGCATCCGCGTAGGCAAAAACCCGACCTTGCAGCATGCGGTCCGGCGACAGACCCACCCCTGGCACCATGTTGCTTGGACCAAAGGCTGCCTGCTCGACTTCAGCGAAGTAGTTCTGCGGATTACGGTTGAGCTCCAGTTCACCCACTTCAATCAGCGGGAACTCCTTCTGCGACCAGGTCTTGGTCACGTCGAACGGGTTTTCGTAATGCGCCGCGGCTTGGGCCTCGCTCATGATCTGGATGCATACCCGCCATTTCGGGAAGTCACCGCGCTCGATCGCACCAAACAGATCACGCTGAGCGTAATCCGGATCCGTACCGGCCAGACGTGCCGCCTCGGCCGGCGCCAGGTTCTTGATGCCCTGCTTGGTCTTGTAGTGCCACTTGACCCAGTGACGCTCGCCTTGGGCGCCGATCAGGCTGTAGGTGTGGCTGCCGAAGCCGTGCATGTGACGGTAGCCGTCAGGGATACCCCGATCAGAGAACAGGATGGTGACCTGGTGCAGCGCCTCAGGTGAGTGCGACCAGAAGTCCCACATCATCTGTGCACTTTTCAGGTTGCTCTGCGGCAGGCGTTTCTGGGTGTGGATGAAATCCGGGAACTTCAACGGGTCGCGAATGAAGAACACTGGCGTGTTATTGCCCACGATGTCCCAGTTGCCTTCCTCGGTATAGAACTTGAGCGCAAAACCACGTGGATCGCGTTCGGTGTCAGCTGAGCCGCGCTCGCCACCGACAGTGGAGAACCGCAGAAACGTAGGGGTTTGTTTACCCACCGATTCGAACAGCTTGGCGCTGGTGTACTGGGTAATGTCGCGCGTAACAGTGAACGTACCGTAAGCACCCGAGCCCTTGGCGTGTACACGGCGCTCCGGGATGTTTTCACGGTTGAAGTGGGCAAGCTTCTCGATCAGGTGGAAATCGTCGAGCAGCAGCGGGCCACGAGGGCCGGCGGAACGGGAATTCTGGTTATCGGCGACAGGTGCGCCGCTAGCGGTAGTCAGCGTTTTGTTTTGGCTCATGCTCAATCTTCCTCTTCAGTCCTGGAAACTGCCGGCTAATCGGCTGAGAGGGAGTATTGACCATGAACATGACACCATCAAATTTATTAATTGATCGACATCAATAGAAATAAACTAATAGCCAGCACCACTGGACAGCACCCGGATCGACCTGTTGCCAGCACTGACTTTTCTTGCGCGCACAAAAAACCGGGCACGAGGCCCGGTTTTTTGTTTCAGACTGACGTCTTACTCAGCGGATACAGCTTCACCGCCGGTAGCACGATCAACCAACTCGACGTACGCCATAGGCGCGTTGTCGCCAGCGCGGAAACCGCACTTGAGGATGCGCAGGTAGCCACCCTCACGGGTAGCGTAACGCTTGCCCAGGTCGTTGAAGAGCTTACCAACGATAGCTTTCGAACGAGTACGGTCGAAAGCCAGACGGCGGTTAGCCAGGCTGTCTGTCTTGGCCAAAGTGATCAGCGGCTCAGCAACGCGGCGCAGTTCTTTGGCTTTCGGCAGTGTAGTTTTGATCAGCTCGTGCTCGAACAGCGACACCGCCATGTTTTGGAACATGGCCTTGCGGTGCGAGCTGGTGCGGCTCAGGTGACGCCCACTTTTACGATGACGCATGGTTCATTCCTTACCAAACACTACGTTCGGTGATTACGACGATCAGGCAGTCGCCTTGTCGTCCTTCTTAAGACTTGCAGGCGGCCAGTTGTCGAGGCGCATGCCGAGGGACAGACCGCGGGAGGCCAGAACGTCCTTGATTTCAGTCAAGGATTTCTTGCCCAGGTTCGGAGTCTTCAACAGTTCTACTTCGGTACGCTGAATCAGGTCGCCGATGTAGTAAATGTTTTCCGCCTTAAGGCAGTTAGCCGAACGTACAGTCAGTTCCAGATCGTCAACCGGGCGAAGCAGGATCGGATCGATCTCGTCTTCCTGCTCGATTACCACTGGCTCACTGTCACCCTTGAGGTCGACGAACGCAGCCAACTGCTGTTGCAGGATGGTTGCAGCGCGGCGGATAGCCTCTTCAGGATCCAGAGTACCGTTGGTTTCCAGATCAATAACCAGCTTGTCCAGGTTAGTACGCTGCTCGACACGGGCGTTTTCCACCACGTATGCGATACGGCGAACCGGGCTGAACGAAGAGTCAAGCTGCAAGCGACCAATGCTGCGGCTTTCGTCTTCATCGCTCTGACGCGAGTCGGCCGGTTCATAACCACGACCACGAGCTACTACGAGCTTCATGTTCAGGGCGCCGTTAGACGCCAGGTTAGCGATTACGTGATCGGGATTAACGATCTCGACATCATGATCCAGCTGAATATCGGCAGCGGTAACCACCCCCGAACCCTTCTTCGACAAGGTCAGCGTAACTTCGTCACGGCCGTGCAGCTTGATAGCCAGACCTTTAAGGTTCAACAGGATTTCAATTACGTCTTCCTGTACACCTTCGATGGCGCTGTACTCGTGGAGCACACCGTCAATCTCGGCCTCGACTACTGCACAGCCGGGCATTGAGGACAACAGGATGCGGCGCAGCGCGTTGCCCAGGGTGTGGCCAAAACCACGCTCGAGAGGCTCGAGAGTGATCTTGGCGCGGGTTGGACTGACAACCTGCACATCAATATGGCGGGGTGTCAGGAACTCATTTACCGAAATCTGCATGGATGCACCTATTTTCTAGCCCTTACTTGGAGTAGAGCTCGACAATCAGGCTTTCGTTGATGTCGGCGGACAGATCACTGCGAGCTGGAACGTTCTTGAAAACGCCCGACTTCTTCTCAGTGTCTACTTCTACCCATTCTACGCGGCCACGTTGGGCACACAGATCGAGAGCTTGGACAATGCGAAGTTGATTCTTTGCTTTCTCGCGAATCGCGACCACGTCACCAGCACGAACCTGGTAGGACGGAACGTTTACGGTCTGACCGTTAACGCTGACGGATTTGTGCGATACCAGCTGACGGGATTCGGCACGAGTCGAACCAAAGCCCATACGGTATACAACGTTGTCCAGACGGCATTCGAGCAGTTGCAGCAGGTTTTCACCGGTTGCACCTTTCTTGCCGGCGGCTTCTTTGTAGTAGCCGCTGAACTGACGCTCGAGAACGCCGTAGATACGACGGACCTTCTGCTTTTCACGCAGTTGGGTGCCGTAGTCGGACTGGCGACCGCGGCGTTGGCCGTGGATACCAGGTGCTGCTTCAATGTTGCACTTCGATTCGATCGCGCGCACGCCGCTCTTCAGGAAGAGATCGGTGCCTTCGCGACGAGCGAGTTTGCATTTTGGACCAATGTAACGAGCCATTCTTTACAATCTCCTGGATTACACGCGGCGCTTCTTCGGCGGACGGCACCCGTTGTGCGGGATTGGCGTCACGTCGGTGATGCTGGCGATCTTATAGCCACAGCCGTTCAAAGCACGGACAGCGGACTCACGACCTGGACCTGGACCCTTGACGTTAACGTCGAGGTTTTTCAGGCCGTATTCCAGCGCAGCTTGACCAGCACGTTCAGCAGCTACTTGAGCAGCAAACGGGGTGGACTTGCGGGAACCGCGGAAACCCGAACCACCGGAGGTAGCCCAGGAAAGAGCGTTACCTTGACGGTCGGTGATGGTCACGATTGTGTTGTTAAAAGATGCATGGATGTGGGCGATGCCATCAACCACTGTCTTTTTAACTTTTTTACGAGGACGAGCAGCAGGTTTTGCCATGATTAAATTCCTGTCGATTCGCTGGGGCGATTACTTGCGGATCGGCTTACGCGGACCTTTACGGGTACGCGCGTTGGTCTTGGTACGCTGACCGCGTACTGGCAGACCACGACGATGACGCAGACCGCGATAGCAACCGAGGTCCATCAAGCGCTTGATTTTCATGTTGATTTCGCGACGCAGGTCACCTTCAGTGGTGAACTTCGCCACTTCGCCACGCAGCTGTTCAATTTGCTCGTCGCTCAGATCCTTGATCTTTGCGGCCGGGTTTACCCCAGCATCTGCACAGATCTTCTGTGCAGTAGTGCGACCAACACCATAGATGTAGGTCAGCGAGATAACAGTATGCTTGTTATCTGGAATGTTAACGCCTGCAATACGGGCCATTCAGTGGGACTCCAATTGACAGCTACCTACGCCCCGGAAGCCAAGAAATAGGGCGCGAGATAATATCGCTGTAATAACAAATAATCAACCCAGCAGCGCACTAGCTGCTGGGCTTGAAGCACAATCACACTCAGCCTTGGCGCTGTTTGTGACGCGGTTCCGCGCTGCAAATTACTCGAACAACACCTTCGCGGCGAATAATCTTGCAGTTACGGCACAGCTTTTTCACCGATGCACGAACTTTCATCACCAACTCCTCGAACCTTATGGGTCAGCGCAGCATGCCGCTGCCGTAACCCTTCAGGTTGGCTTTCTTCATCAGGGATTCGTACTGGTGCGAAACGAGGTGCGATTGTACTTGGGACATGAAGTCCATCACAACCACGACGACGATCAGCAACGAGGTCCCGCCAAGGTAGAACGGAACGTTTGCTGCAACCACCAGGAACTGGGGCAGCAAGCACACGGCCGTCATATAGAGAGCACCGAACATGGTCAAGCGGGTCAGAACGCCATCAATATAGCGCGCAGACTGCTCGCCTGGACGGATGCCCGGAATAAAGGCACCGGACTTCTTCAGGTTTTCCGCTACGTCTTTCGGATTGAACATCAACGCCGTATAGAAGAAGCAGAAGAAAATAATCCCTGCACTAAACAGCAGAATATTCAACGGCTGACCAGGAGCGATCGACTGCGAGATGTCCTGCAACCAGCCCATACCTTCAGACTGACCGAACCAGGCACCCAACGAAGCCGGAAACAGCAAAATGCTGCTTGCGAAAATAGCCGGAATAACGCCGGCCATGTTCACCTTCAACGGCAGGTGGCTAGTCTGCGCAGCGAAGACCTTGCGGCCCTGCTGACGCTTGGCGTAGTGAACAGCAATACGACGCTGACCACGCTCAATGAACACCACGAAACCGATAATCGCTACTGCCAGCAGACCGATGGCAACCAGGGCGAAGATGTTGATATCACCCTGACGCGCAGACTCGAAAGACTGCCCGATTGCTCTCGGAAGACCGGCCACGATACCCGCGAAAATCAACATCGAGATACCGTTGCCAACACCACGCTCAGTAATCTGCTCACCCAGCCACATCATGAACATTGCGCCAGCCACAAACGTGGTTACCGCAACGAAATGGAAGCCAAAGTCACCAGTGAACGCAACGCCCTGCCCTGCCAGACCTACGGACATGCCGATAGCCTGAACAAGAGCGAGGACGACAGTGCCGTAGCGGGTGTACTGGCTGATCTTGCGACGGCCAGCTTCACCTTCCTTCTTCAACTGCTCCAGCTGCGGGCTGACGGCGGTCATCAGTTGCATGATGATCGATGCCGAAATGTACGGCATGATCCCCAGTGCAAAGATGCTCATCCGTTCCAGCGCGCCGCCGGAAAACATGTTGAACAAGCTAAGAATGGTCCCCTCATTCTGTCGAAACAGGTCCGCGAGTCGGTCCGGGTTGATACCTGGAACCGGGATGTGTGCGCCTATTCGGTAGACGATAATCGCCAGGAACAGAAAACGCAGACGAGCCCAGAGTTCAGACATACCGCCTTTGCCGAGCGCAGAGAGAGCACCTTGCTTAGCCATTTATTCCTCGAACTTGCCGCCAGCTGCTTCGATAGCCGCACGCGCACCTTTGGTGGCGCCGATTCCCTTGCCGATAGTGACAGCGCGAGTCACTTCACCGGACAGCATGATTTTCACACGCTGTACGTTGACGTTGATCACGTTGGCATCTTTCAGGGACTGCACGGTGACGATGTCGCCTTCCACTTTGGCCAGCTCGGACAGACGCACTTCTGCGCGGTCCATGGCTTTCAGGGAAACGAAACCGAACTTCGGCAGGCGACGATGCAGCGGCTGTTGACCGCCTTCAAAGCCTGGAGCAATGGTGCCACCGGAGCGGGAGGTCTGACCTTTGTGGCCACGGCCACCAGTCTTACCCAAACCACTACCGATACCACGGCCCGGACGATGCTTTTCGCGACGGGAACCCGGCGCTGGACTCAGATCATTGAGTTTCATCGATTAACCCTCGACACGCAGCATGTAGTAAGCCTTGTTGATCATCCCGCGATTCTCGGGAGTATCCAGCACTTCTACAGTGTGACCGATGCGACGCAGACCCAGACCCTTAACGCACAGTTTGTGGTTAGGGATGCGGCCGGTCATGCTTTTGATCAGCGTTACTTTTACGGTAGCCATGATCAGAAGATCTCCTTGACGCTTTTGCCACGCTTGGCGGCAATGGATTCAGGAGACTGCATTGCTTTCAAACCCTTGAAAGTGGCGTGAACCACGTTTACAGGGTTAGTCGAGCCGTAGCACTTGGCCAGAACGTTCTGAACGCCAGCAACTTCGAGGACAGCACGCATAGCGCCGCCAGCGATGATACCGGTACCTTCAGAAGCAGGCTGCATGTACACCTTCGAAGCGCCGTGAGCGGACTTCATTGCGTACTGCAGAGTGGTGCCGTTCAGATCAACCTGGATCATGTTGCGGCGAGCAGCTTCCATTGCCTTCTGGATCGCAGCAGGCACTTCACGCGACTTGCCACGGCCGAAGCCAACGCGACCCTTACCATCACCAACCACGGTCAACGCGGTGAAAGTGAAGATACGGCCGCCTTTAACGGTTTTGGCTACGCGGTTAACTTGAACCAGCTTCTCGATGTAGCCTTCGTCGCGCTTTTGGTCGTTATTTGACATAACTTAGAACTCCAGCCCAGCTTCACGAGCAGCATCAGCCAGCGCCTTGACGCGGCCGTGGTACTTGAAGCCAGAGCGGTCGAAAGCCACCTGCGAGACGCCAGCGGCTTTAGCACGCGTAGCGACCAGCTGGCCAACCTTAGTGGCCGCGTCGATGTTGCCGGTGGCACCATCACGCAGTTCTTTGTCCAAAGTCGAGGCACTTGCCAGGACTTTGTTGCCGTCGGCCGAAATGACCTGGGCGTAGATGTGCTGCGAAGAGCGGAACACGCAGAGACGCACGACTTCGAGTTCGTGCATTTTCAGGCGTGCTTTGCGAGCGCGACGCAGTCGAGTAACTTTTTTGTCGGTCATTTGCTATGCCCTACTTCTTCTTGGCTTCTTTACGACGGACGACTTCGTCCGCGTAGCGCACACCTTTGCCTTTGTACGGCTCTGGTGGACGGAAGTCGCGGATCTCGGCGGCCACTTGACCTACCAGCTGCTTGTCGATACCCCGGATCAGGATATCGGTCTGGCTAGGAGTCTCAGCGGTGATGCCTTCCGGCAGTTCGTAATCCACTGGGTGCGAGAAGCCGAGAGCCAGGTTCAGCACTGTGCCTTTTGCTTGCGCTTTGTAACCAACACCGACCAGCTGGAGCTTGCGCTCGAAGCCTTGGCTTACGCCTTGGACCATGTTGTTAACCAACGCACGAGTGGTACCAGCCATTGCGCGAGTCTGTTGATCGCCATTGCGAGCAGCAAAACGCAGCTCACCGGCTTCTTCAACGATCTCAACGGACGAATGGATGTTCAGTTCGAGAGTGCCCTTGGCACCCTTTACCGAAAGCTGTTGGCCTGCGAATTTTACTTCGACGCCGGCTGGCAGCTTAACGGGGTTCTTAGCGACGCGAGACATGCTTATCCCCCCTTAGAACACAGTGCAAAGAACTTCGCCGCCGACACCGGCAGCGCGCGCAGCACGATCAGTCATCACACCCTTGTTGGTGGAGACGATAGACACACCGAGACCGCCACGAACTTTTGGCAGATCCTCGACGGACTTGTACTGACGCAGGCCTGGACGGCTAACGCGCTTCACTTCCTCGATGACCGGACGGCCTTCGAAGTACTTCAGCTCGATGGACAGCAGTGGTTTGATTTCGCTGCTGATCTGATAACCCGCGATGTAACCTTCGTCCTTCAGGACTTTGGCTACAGCCACCTTCAACGTGGAAGACGGCATGCTTACGACGGACTTTTCAGCCATCTGGGCATTACGGATTCGAGTTAGCATGTCCGCTAACGGGTCCTGCATACTCATGGGCTAGACGCTCCTAATACAGAAAAATTAGCCTTGCGGCTACTACTTGTCGCCGAGAAACTCCGGGCATAGAAAACACGGGCTCAGGCGAGCCGGTCATTCTAGACACACCCCAGAAATGAATCAAGCCCCAAAAGGGGCTTGATTCAGTTTCAAGGCCACCGATGGTCAGGATCTTGCGATCCCGAACACCGAGACTTTGATAGCACTTACCAGCTGGCTTTAACCAGACCTGGTACGTCACCACGCATTGCCGCTTCACGCAGTTTGTTACGGCCCAGGCCGAACTTGCGGTAAACGCCGTGCGGACGACCAGTCAGGCGGCAGCGGTTACGCATGCGCGAAGCGCTTGCGTCACGTGGCTGCTTCTGCAGTGCTACGGAAGCTTCCCAACGCGCTTCTGGACTTGCGTTCAGATCGACGATGATAGCTTTCAGCGCTGCACGCTTGGTGGCGTACTTGGCAACGGTGAGCTGACGCTTCAGCTCACGGTTTTTCATGCTCTTCTTGGCCATTTTCCTACTCCAATCAGTTGCGGAACGGGAATTTGAAAGCGCGCAGCAGAGCGCGACCTTCATCATCGTTCTTGGCAGTGGTGGTCAGGGTAATGTCCAGACCGCGGAGAGCATCGATCTTGTCGTAATCGATTTCCGGGAAAATGATCTGCTCTTTCACGCCCATGCTGTAGTTACCACGACCATCGAAGGACTTGGCATTCAGGCCGCGGAAGTCGCGAACCCGAGGCAGGGAGATCGACAGCAGACGATCCAGGAATTCGTACATACGCTCACGGCGCAGGGTCACTTTGACGCCGATCGGCCAACCTTCACGGACTTTAAAGCCAGCGATAGATTTGCGAGCGTAGGTCACAACGACTTTCTGGCCGGTGATCTTTTCCAGGTCAGCAACAGCGTGCTCGATGACTTTTTTGTCGCCGATCGCTTCGCCCAGACCCATGTTCAGGGTGATTTTGGTAACGCGCGGAACTTCCATCACGTTCGAAAGCTTAAGTTCTTCCTTAAGTTTCGGTGCGATTTCCTTCCGGTAAATCTCTTTTAGTCGTGCCATGGTCTTCTACCTAGCAGTGTTCAAGCATCAACCGCTTTTTGGGTCGACTTGAAGACACGAATTTTCTTACCTTCTTCTACTTTGAAACCAACGCGGTCAGCCTTGTTGGTTTCGCCGTTGAAGATGGCGACGTTGGAAGCGTGCAGTGGCGCTTCTTTCTCGACGATACCGCCCTGTACGCCCGACATCGGGTTAGGCTTGGTATGACGCTTGACCAGGTTCAGACCACCAACAACCAGACGGTTGTCAGCAAGAACCTTCAGCACCTTACCGCGCTTACCTTTGTCTTTGCCGGCGATCACGATGATCTCGTCGTCACGACGAATCTTTTGCATGTCGGATCTCCTTACAGCACTTCTGGGGCGAGCGAGACGATCTTCATGAACTTCTCAGTACGAAGTTCACGGGTCACTGGCCCAAAGATACGGGTGCCGATCGGCTCTTGCTTGTTGTTCAACAGAACAGCAGCGTTGCCATCAAAGCGGATAATGGAGCCATCAGCACGGCGAACGCCGTGGCGAGTGCGGACTACAACAGCAGTCATCACTTGGCCTTTTTTCACTTTACCGCGAGGAATTGCTTCCTTCACGGTAACTTTGATGATGTCACCGATACCAGCGTAACGACGATGGGAGCCACCCAGCACCTTGATGCACATAACGCGGCGTGCGCCGCTGTTATCGGCCACATCGAGCATGGATTGAGTCTGAATCATATAATTTCTCCGACCCCTAGTCCTTAGACTTCCACAGCGCGTTCGAGAACATCAACCAGTGCCCAAGACTTGGTCTTGGCCAGCGGACGAGTTTCACGAATAGTGACTTTGTCGCCGATGTGGCACTGATTGGTTTCGTCGTGCGCGTGCAGCTTAGTCGAACGCTTAACGTATTTACCGTAGATCGGGTGCTTAACGCGACGCTCGATCAGAACGGTGATGGTCTTGTCCATCTTGTCGCTGACAACACGGCCAGTCAGCGTACGGACAGTTTTTTCGGCTTCAGCCATGATTACTTACCTGCCTGCTGGTTGAGCACAGTCTTCACGCGAGCGATGTCACGTTTAACTTGCGAGAGCAGATGAGACTGCCCCAACTGGCCAGTTGCTTTCTGCATACGCAGATTGAACTGGTCGCGCAGCAGGCCGAGCAGTTGCTCGTTCAGCTGCTGTGCTGATTTTTCACGAAGTTCATTCGCTTTCATCACATCACCGTCCGCTTAACAAAGGAGGTGGCGAGTGGCAGCTTTGCAGCAGCCAGGGCGAACGCCTCACGCGCCAACTCTTCAGAAACACCCTCGATTTCATACAGGACTTTGCCTGGCTGAATCTGGGCAACCCAGTATTCCACGTTACCCTTACCTTTACCCATCCGAACTTCGAGTGGCTTCTTGGTGACAGGCTTGTCCGGGAACACACGGATCCAGATCTTGCCGCCACGTTTTACGTGACGGGTCAGAGCACGACGCGCTGACTCGATCTGACGAGCGGTGAGACGACCACGAGCTACAGACTTCAGCGCGAACTCGCCGAAGCTGACTTTGCTACCGCGCAATGCCAGACCACGGTTGTGGCCAGTCATTTGCTTGCGGAACTTCGTACGCTTTGGTTGCAACATTTGGCGTACCCCTTACTTAGCAGCTTTTTTACGAGGCGCTGGTGCTTGTGGTTTCAGCTCTTCTTGGCGACCACCAATTACTTCGCCTTTGAAGATCCAAACCTTTACACCGATCACACCGTAAGTGGTGTGAGCTTCGTAGTTGGCATAGTCGATGTCGGCACGCAGGGTGTGCAATGGCACACGACCTTCGCGATACCATTCAGTACGTGCGATTTCAGCACCGCCGAGACGACCGCTCACTTGGATTTTGATGCCTTTGGCACCAATGCGCATGGCGTTCTGAACAGCGCGCTTCATAGCGCGACGGAACATTACGCGACGCTCCAGCTGCTGAGCTACGCTCTGCGCAACCAGCATACCGTCGAGCTCCGGCTTGCGGATCTCTTCGATATTGATGTGCACAGGCACACCCATTTGCTTGGTCAGGTCCTGACGCAGTTTCTCAACATCTTCACCTTTCTTCCCGATAACGATACCTGGACGAGCGGTGTGGATGGTGATACGTGCAGTTTGGGCCGGACGATGGATGTCGATACGGCTTACGGACGCGCTTTTTAGTTTGTCTTGGAGATACTCACGCACCTTCAGATCAGCGAACAAGTAGTCCGCATAAGTCCGACCGTCTGCGTACCAGACGGAGGTGTGCTCCTTGACGATTCCCAGGCGAATGCCAATGGGATGTACTTTCTGACCCATCTCTTCGACTCCGTTACTTGTCAGCAACCTTGACAGTGATATGGCAAGACCGCTTGACGATGCGATCAGCACGGCCTTTGGCACGTGGCATGATGCGCTTCAGCGAACGCCCTTCGTTGACGAAAACGGTGCTGACCTTCAGGTCATCAACGTCTGCGCCTTCGTTATGCTCGGCGTTGGCTACGGCCGACTCCAGCACTTTCTTCATGATCTCGGCGGCTTTCTTACTGCTGAAAGCCAACAGGTTGAGCGCTTCGCCCACCTTCTTCCCGCGGATCTGGTCGGCGACCAAGCGGGCTTTCTGGGCGGAGATTCGAGCGCCCGACAACTTAGCGGCTACTTCCATTTCCTAACCCCTTAACGCTTGGCTTTCTTGTCTGCCACGTGCCCGCGATATGTGCGGGTACCGGCGAACTCGCCCAGTTTGTGGCCGACCATGTCTTCGTTCACGAGAACTGGGACGTGCTGACGACCGTTGTGTACTGCGATGGTCAGACCGACCATTTGTGGCAGGATCATCGAACGACGCGACCAGGTTTTCACCGGTTTGCGATCGTTCTTTTCCGCCGCCACTTCGATCTTCTTCAGTAGGTGAAGATCGATAAAAGGACCTTTTTTCAGAGAACGTGGCACTGTCGTATCCCTCTATTTACTTGCGACGACGGACGATCATTTTGTCGGTACGCTTATTACCACGAGTCTTCGCGCCCTTAGTCGGGAAGCCCCATGGCGATACCGGATGACGACCACCAGAGGTACGACCTTCACCACCACCATGTGGGTGGTCAACCGGGTTCATGGCAACACCACGAACGGTTGGGCGAACGCCACGCCAGCGTTTGGCACCAGCTTTACCCAGCGAACGCAGGCTGTGCTCGGAGTTCGAGACTTCGCCCAGGGTCGCACGGCATTCAGCCAGGACTTTACGCATTTCACCAGAGCGCAGACGCAGGGTCACATAGACACCTTCACGAGCGATCAGCTGAGCCGAAGCACCAGCGGAACGAGCGATCTGTGCACCTTTGCCCGGCTTCAGTTCGATGCCGTGAATGGTGCTACCCACTGGGATGTTGCGCAGTTGCAGGGAGTTGCCTGGCTTGATTGGAGCCAGAGCACCTGCGATCAGCTGGTCGCCAGCACTCACGCCTTTAGGGGCGATGATGTAGCGGCGCTCGCCGTCTGCGTAGCACAGCAGTGCGATGTGGGCAGTACGGTTTGGATCGTATTCGATACGCTCGACAGTGGCGACGATGCCATCTTTGTCGTTGCGACGGAAATCGACCATACGGTAATGCTGCTTATGACCACCACCGATGTGACGAGTGGTAATACGGCCATTGTTGTTACGACCACCAGTCTTCGATTTTTTCTCGAGCAGCGGTGCGTGAGGAGCGCCTTTATGCAGCTCCTGGTTGACCACCTTGACCACAAAACGGCGGCCAGGGGAAGTCGGTTTGCATTTAACGATTGCCATGATGCACCCCTTCCTTACTCAGCACTGCTGCTGAAATCGAGATCTTGGCCTGGCTGAAGGGAGATAACTGCCTTCTTCCAGTCATTACGCTTGCCCAGACCGCGAGCAGTGCGCTTGCTCTTACCCAGAACATTCAGGGTAGTAACACGCTCTACTTTCACGCTGAACAGGCTTTCGACGGCCTTCTTGATTTCCAGCTTGGTTGCATCAGTAGCAACCTTGAAAACGAACTGGCCTTTCTTGTCTGCCAGAACCGTAGCCTTCTCGGAAACGTGCGGGCCAAGCAGAACTTTAAATACGCGTTCCTGGTTCATCCCAGCAGCTCCTCGAATTTCTTCACGGCCGACACGGTGATCAACACCTTGTCGTATGCGATCAGACTAACTGGATCGGAACCTTGCACGTCACGCACATCAACGTGTGGCAGGTTACGAGCAGCCAGGTACAGGTTCTGATCAACAGCGTCAGACACGATCAGAACGTCGGTCAGGCTCATGTTGTTCAGTTTGCCCAGCAGGTCTTTGGTTTTCGGCGTTTCAACGGCGAAATCCTGAACCACGACCAGACGATCAGTACGCACCAGCTCAGCAAGGATGGAACGCATTGCTGCGCGATACATCTTCTTGTTCAGCTTCTGGGAGTGATCCTGAGGACGAGCTGCGAAAGTGGTACCGCCGCCACGCCAGATTGGGCTACGGATAGTACCGGCACGAGCACGGCCAGTACCTTTCTGACGCCAAGGGCGCTTACCGCCACCAGAAACGTCGGAACGGGTCTTTTGCTGCTTGCTACCTTGACGACCGCCGGCCATGTAGGCCACGACTGCTTGGTGAACCAGCGTCTCGTTGAATTCGCCGCCAAATGTCAGTTCGGAAACTTCGATCGCTTGAGCGTCATTTACATTTAATTGCATGTCAGCTTCCCCTTAACCGCGAGCCTTGGCTGCTGGACGTACAACCAGGTTGCCGCCAGTAGCGCCAGGAACAGCACCCTTGACCAACAACAGATTGCGTTCAGCGTCCACGCGCACTACTTCCAGGGACTGCACGGTCACGCGCTCAGCGCCCATATGACCGGACATTTTCTTGCCCTTGAATACACGACCAGGAGTCTGGCACTGGCCGATAGAGCCTGGGACGCGGTGGGATACGGAGTTACCGTGGGTGTTATCTTGCCCGCGGAAATTCCAACGCTTGATCGTACCCTGGAAGCCTTTACCCTTGGACTGACCGGTTACATCAACCAGTTGACCAGCGGCGAAGATTTCAGCGTTGATCAGATCGCCGGCCTGGTACTCGCCTTCTTCAAGGCGGAATTCCATTACGGTACGACCAGCGGCAACGTTCGCTTTAGCGAAGTGGCCAGCCTGAGCTGCTGTTACACGCGAAGCACGACGCTCGCCGACAGTGACTTGCACTGCACGATAGCCATCGGTCTCTTCAGTTTTGAACTGGGTGACGCGATTCGGCTCGATCTCAATGACCGTGACCGGAATGGAGACACCTTCTTCGGTGAAAATACGGGTCATACCGCATTTACGACCGACTACACCAATAGTCATGTTGTAAACCTCATGAGTGTACGGGGCTTTCACCCGCTATGGCCGCCCATTTCAGAGCGTTACACGACTAAGACCGAGTCTTAGCCGAGGCTGATCTGCACTTCCACACCGGCCGCAAGATCAAGCTTCATAAGTGCATCAACGGTTTTATCCGTTGGCTGGACGATGTCCAGAACGCGCTTATGAGTACGGATCTCGTACTGGTCACGCGCGTCTTTGTTGACGTGCGGGGAGACCAGAACGGTGAACCGCTCTTTACGGGTAGGCAGTGGAATTGGACCACGCACTTGAGCACCAGTACGTTTCGCGGTTTCCACGATTTCCTGGGTGGATTGGTCGATCAGACGATGGTCAAAAGCCTTCAACCTGATACGGATTTGCTGATTTTGCATTGGATTTCAGACTCCGGCTGCTATTCCCACCGGGCGCACTGCGCCCGTTAAAAGGAGGCGCAATTCTATAGACGCCCCAGATAGGTGTCAACCCAATAAAAAAGCCCCCGCTGAGCGGGGGCTTTTTCAACTCATCGAAACTTACTCGATGACTTTGGCTACGACGCCAGCGCCGACGGTACGACCGCCTTCACGGATAGCGAAACGCAGACCATCTTCCATCGCGATGGTTTTGATCAGAGTGACAGTCATCTGGATGTTGTCACCTGGCATTACCATTTCAACGCCTTCTGGCAGCTCGCAGTTACCGGTCACGTCAGTAGTACGGAAGTAGAACTGTGGACGGTAGCCTTTGAAGAACGGAGTATGACGACCGCCTTCTTCCTTGCTCAGAACGTAAACTTCTGCGGTGAACTTGGTGTGCGGCTTGACGGTGCCTGGCTTGACCAGAACCTGGCCACGCTCAACGTCGTCACGCTTGGTGCCACGCAGCAGAACGCCGCAGTTCTCGCCAGCACGACCTTCGTCGAGCAGCTTGCGGAACATTTCAACGCCAGTGCAGGTAGTTTTCTGAGTATCGCGCAGACCAACGATCTCAACTTCTTCCTGGATGCGGACGATGCCACGCTCAACACGACCAGTCACAACAGTACCACGACCCGAGATCGAGAATACGTCTTCGATTGGCATCAGGAACGGCTTGTCGATTGCACGCTCTGGTTCTGGGATGTAGCTGTCCAGAGTCTCAACCAACTTCTTGACGGCAGTGGTGCCCATCTCGTTGTCGTCTTGACCGTTCAGAGCCATCAGCGCCGAACCGATGATGATCGGAGTGTCGTCACCTGGGAAGTCGTAAGTGCTCAGCAGATCGCGCACTTCCATCTCAACCAGTTCCAGCAGCTCAGCGTCGTCTACCATGTCAGCCTTGTTCAGGAAGACAACGATGTACGGAACGCCTACCTGACGGGACAGCAGGATGTGCTCACGGGTTTGTGGCATCGGACCATCAGCGGCCGAGCAAACCAGGATAGCACCGTCCATCTGGGCAGCACCGGTGATCATGTTTTTTACGTAGTCGGCGTGACCTGGGCAGTCAACGTGTGCGTAGTGACGCACGGCCGAATCGTATTCAACGTGAGCGGTGTTGATGGTGATACCGCGAGCTTTTTCTTCTGGAGCGCTGTCGATCTTGTCGAAGTCAACCTTGGCCGAACCGAAAACTTCGGAGCAAACGCGGGTCAGAGCAGCGGTCAGAGTGGTTTTACCGTGGTCAACGTGACCGATGGTGCCAACGTTGACGTGCGGTTTGTTACGTTCAAATTTTTCTTTAGCCACGACAATTAACTCCTTGCCTAAAGGGCTGAATCAGCCTTGTTTTTTGGTAACAGATTCGACGATGTGCGTCGGAGCTGTATCGTATTTTTTGAATTCCATAGAGTAGCTTGCGCGACCCTGGGACATGGAACGAACGTCGGTCGCATAACCGAACATCTCACCCAGCGGAACCTCGGCGCGAATTACCTTGCCGGATACCGTGTCTTCCATACCCTGGATCATGCCACGACGACGGTTAAGGTCGCCCATCACATCACCCATATAGTCTTCAGGCGTAACAACCTCTACCGCCATGATCGGCTCGAGCAGCTCACCACCACCTTTGGTAGCCAGTTGCTTGGTCGCCATGGAAGCAGCCACCTTAAACGCCATCTCGTTGGAGTCGACGTCGTGGTAAGAACCATCGAACACGGTAGCCTTCAGGCCGATCAGCGGATAGCCGGCGACAACGCCGTTCTTCATCTGCTCTTCGATACCCTTCTGGATAGCCGGGATGTATTCCTTAGGAACCACACCACCTACAACTTCGTTCACGAATTGCAGACCTTCCTGACCTTCGTCAGCAGGCGCAAAACGGATCCAGCAGTGACCGAACTGGCCACGACCGCCGGACTGACGAACGAACTTGCCTTCGATTTCGCAGTTCTTCGTGATGCGCTCACGATAGGAAACCTGAGGCTTGCCGATGTTGGCTTCGACGTTGAACTCACGGCGCATCCGGTCAACCAGGATGTCCAGGTGCAGCTCGCCCATGCCGGAGATGATCGTCTGACCAGTCTCTTCATCGGTTTTAACGCGGAAAGAAGGGTCTTCCTGAGCAAGTTTGCCCAGAGCGATACCCATTTTTTCCTGGTCATCCTTGGTCTTAGGCTCTACGGCAACCGAAATAACCGGCTCCGGGAAGTCCATGCGAACCAGGATGATTGGCTTGTCAGCGTTGCACAAGGTTTCACCGGTGGTGACGTCCTTCATGCCGATCAAGGCCGCGATGTCGCCAGCGCGCACTTCCTTGATTTCTTCACGGGCGTTTGCGTGCATTTGCACCATACGACCCACGCGCTCTTTCTTGCCTTTAACCGAGTTGATAACGCCGTCGCCGGAGTTCAACACGCCCGAGTAAACTCGAACGAAGGTCAAGGTACCCACGAATGGGTCGGTAGCGATCTTGAACGCCAGAGCCGCGAAAGGCTCGTTGTCGTCTGCGTGACGCTCCATTTCCTTTTCCTCGTCATCCGGGTCGGTACCCTTGATGGCAGGAATGTCGGTTGGTGCAGGCAGGAAGTCGATAACGGCGTCGAGAACCAGGGGAACACCCTTGTTCTTGAAGGAAGAACCGCAAACAGCCAGAACGATTTCACCAGCGATAGTACGCTGACGCAGAGCGCCCTTGATTTCCGCGATGGTGAGTTCTTCACCTTCGAGGTACTTGTTCATCAGCTCTTCGCTGGCTTCGGCCGCAGCCTCAACCATGTTGCTGCGCCACTCTTCAGCCAGCTCCTGCAACTCGGCAGGGATAGCTTCACGACGAGGCGTCATGCCTTTGTCGGCATCGTTCCAGTAGACAGCTTGCATGTTGATCAGATCGATCTGACCCTGGAAGTTGTCTTCAGAACCGATGGCCAACTGGATTGGCACCGGGGTATGACCCAGACGCTGCTTGATCTGACCGATCACGCGCAGGAAGTTGGCACCAGCACGGTCCATCTTGTTGACGTAAACAAGACGTGGAACGCCGTATTTGTTGGCTTGACGCCATACGGTTTCCGACTGAGGCTCAACACCCGAAGTACCGCAGAACACAACGACCGCGCCGTCGAGTACACGCAGGGAACGCTCAACTTCAATGGTGAAGTCTACGTGGCCCGGGGTGTCAATGACGTTGAAGCGGTATTGATCTTTGTGCTGCTTCTCGGAACCCTGCCAGAAGGCGGTAATGGCAGCAGAAGTAATGGTAATACCACGCTCCTGCTCCTGCACCATCCAGTCTGTGGTCGCGGCGCCGTCATGCACCTCGCCCATCTTGTGACTTTTGCCAGTGTAAAAAAGGACGCGCTCGGTGGTGGTGGTTTTACCAGCATCCACGTGGGCAACGATACCGATGTTACGGTAGCGATTAATCGGAGTAGTACGAGCCATAAAGCCCTCGCAAAATTAGTGACGCTAAAATTAGAAGCGGTAGTGCGAGAAAGCTTTGTTAGCTTCAGCCATACGGTGCACGTCTTCACGCTTCTTAACTGCAGCACCTTTACCTTCAGCAGCGTCCAACAGTTCGCCAGCCAAACGCAGGGCCATAGACTTCTCGCCGCGCTTACGGGCGAAGTCTACCAACCAGCGCATTGCCAGGGCGTTACGACGGGACGGACGAACTTCGACCGGAACCTGGTAAGTAGCACCGCCTACACGGCGCGACTTCACTTCGACCAGCGGAGCGATGGCGTCGAGAGCTTTCTCGAAGATTTCCAGGGGATCGCTGTTCTTGCGTTCTTTAACCTTCTCCAGCGCGCCATAAACGATACGCTCGGCAACGGCTTTCTTGCCGCTTTCCATCACGTGGTTCATGAACTTGGCCAGGATTTGGCTTCCGTATTTTGGATCGTCAAGCACTTCGCGCTTGGCTGCTACGCGTCTTCTTGGCATGGATAAGCCCTCAAACGGTCTTCAGGTTCGCTCGGAATCGGTGCCCTTGCGGGACGCCTCCGACCTTACTCTTATCGACTCAGAAAATAGAAATCAGTTTTTTGCAACAAACGACCGATTACTTCGGACGCTTGGTACCGTACTTCGAACGACCCTGGTTACGGCCTTTAACGCCCGAAGTATCCAGAGAGCCGCGAACGGTGTGGTAACGAACACCTGGCAAGTCTTTTACACGACCGCCACGGATCAGTACCACGCTGTGCTCTTGCAGGTTGTGGCCTTCACCGCCGATGTACGAGGAAACCTCGAAACCGTTGGTCAGACGCACACGGCATACTTTACGCAGTGCCGAGTTAGGTTTTTTCGGCGTGGTGGTATACACACGGGTGCATACGCCACGACGTTGCGGGCAGTTCTGCAGCGCAGGCACGTCGGATTTCTCGACGATACGCTTACGCGGCTGACGTACCAGCTGGTTGATAGTTGCCATCTACTAGCTCCACTGTTGTCTTGCGACGCTATTGTCTTGCAAGAAAAGCAAAATGGCAGGAACGAGTTCCCGCCAAATTTAGGGGTACAAGAGTCTAAAGAGGATCTTGTCCCCAGTCAAGACAAGGCCCCGACCTCCCCGCCCATCCAACCTCGACATTTTGTCTCGATTCGACGAGCGGGGCCGCCAGGGCCCCACCCTTGTTTATCGCAGAACTCAGTTACCGCTCGAGTTCAGCGCTTCGGTCAGTGCAGCTTCCACTTCACTGGCGCTTACGCGCAACGGTTTGTCTGCATCACGGCGGCGCTTGCGCTCGCTGTGATAAGCCAGACCGGTACCCGCCGGGATCAGACGACCCACGACCACGTTTTCTTTCAGGCCGCGCAGGTAATCGCGCTTGCCGGTGACTGCCGCTTCGGTCAGTACACGGGTGGTTTCCTGGAAGGAAGCCGCCGAGATGAACGATTCGGTCGACAACGACGCCTTGGTGATACCCAGCAGAACGCGAGTGAACTTGGAGACAAATTTGTCTTCGCCGCTCAAGCGCTCGTTCTCTACCAGTACGTGAGTCAGTTCCATCTGGTCGCCCTTGATGAAACTGGAATCGCCGGATTCAGCGATTTCAACTTTACGCAGCATCTGACGCAGGATGGTCTCGATGTGCTTATCGTTGATCTTCACGCCTTGCAGACGGTAAACGTCCTGGATCTCGTTAACGATGTACTTGGCCAGCGCACTCACACCCAGCAGACGCAGGATGTCGTGTGGATCGCTTGGGCCGTCGGAGATAACTTCGCCGCGGTTCACTTGTTCGCCTTCGAAGACGTTCAGGTGACGCCACTTCGGAATCAGCTCTTCATACGGATCGGTACCGTCGTTCGGGGTAATAACCAGACGGCGCTTGCCTTTGGTCTCTTTACCGAACGCGATGGTGCCGCTGACTTCAGCCAGAATCGACGCTTCTTTCGGACGACGAGCTTCGAACAAGTCGGCAACACGCGGCAAACCACCGGTGATGTCACGGGTCTTCGAAGTTTCTTGCGGGATACGAGCGATAACATCACCGATCGCGATCTTCGCACCATCCGCGACACCGACCAGGGCGTTGGCTGGCAGGAAGTACTGAGCGATTACGTCAGTGCCTGGCAGCAACAGATCCTTGCCGTTGTCATCGACCATCTTCACCGCAGGACGGATGTCCTTGCCGGCAGCCGGACGGTCTTTGGCGTCGAGTACTTCAATGTTGGTCATACCGGTCAATTCGTCAGTCTGACGCTTGATCGTGATGCCTTCTTCCATGCCCACGTAGGTCACGGTACCTTTCATTTCGGTAACGATCGGGTGAGTGTGCGGATCCCACTTGGCCACGATGGCGCCAGCGTCGACCTTGTCACCTTCTTTAACCGAAATCACAGCACCGTACGGCAGCTTGTAGCGCTCGCGCTCACGACCGAAGTCATCAGCGATGGCCAGCTCACCAGAACGGGACACAGCAACCAGGTGACCATCCACTCGCTCAACGTGCTTCAGGTTGTGCAGACGGACGGTACCGCCATTCTTCACCTGAACGCTGTCGGCTGCGGAGGTCCGGCTTGCCGCACCACCGATGTGGAACGTACGCATCGTCAGCTGGGTACCCGGCTCACCGATGGACTGGGCAGCGATAACGCCGACCGCTTCACCGATGTTCACCTGGTGACCACGAGCCAGATCACGGCCGTAGCACTTGGCGCAAATGCCATAGCGGGTTTCGCAGCTGATCGGCGAACGCACGATCACTTCGTCGATGCTGTTCAGCTCGATGAACTCAACCCACTTCTCGTCTACCAGGGTGCCGGCAGGAACGATAACGTCCTCGGTACCTGGCTTGAATACGTCACGGGCAATCACACGACCCAATACGCGCTCACCCAACGGCTCTACAACGTCACCGCCTTCAATGTGCGGCGTCATCAGCAGACCGTGTTCGGTGCCGCAATCGATCTCGGTTACGACCAGATCCTGCGCCACGTCTACCAGACGACGAGTCAGGTAACCGGAGTTCGCCGTTTTCAACGCGGTATCCGCCAGACCTTTACGAGCACCGTGAGTGGAGATGAAGTACTGAAGTACGCTCAAACCTTCACGGAAGTTCGCAGTAATCGGCGTTTCAATGATGGAACCGTCCGGCTTGGCCATCAGGCCACGCATACCGGCGAGCTGACGGATCTGCGCAGCAGAACCCCGTGCGCCCGAGTCGGCCATCATGTACATCGAGTTGAAGGATTCCTGGTCAACTTCGTCGCCATGACGGTCGATGACTTTCTCTTTCGAGAGGTTGGCCATCATCGCCTTGGAGACTTCGTCGTTCGCCTTGGACCAAAGGTCGATCACTTTGTTGTACTTCTCGCCCTGAGTTACCAGGCCGGAGGCGTACTGACTTTCGATCTCTTTCACTTCGTCGGTAGCAGCACCGATGATGCGGGCTTTTTCATCCGGGATAACGAAGTCGTTAACACCGATGGAAACGCCGGAAATGGTCGAATAGGCAAAACCGGTGTACATCAACTGGTCAGCGAAGATCACGGTCTCTTTCAAACCAACCACGCGATAGCACTGGTTGATCAGCTTGGAGATCGCCTTTTTCTTCATCGGCTGGTTGACGACGTCGTACGACAGGCCAGGTGGAACAACCTGGAACAACAGCGCACGGCCGACAGTGGTGTCGACGATACGAGTGTTCTTGACGCTGCCACCATCACGATCGTTGACGGTTTCGTTGATCCGCACTTTGACCTTGGCGTGCAGTGCGGCTTCGCCAGCACGGAACACACGGTCAACTTCTTGCAGATCCGCGAACACACGACCTTCGCCCTTGGCGTTGATCGCTTCACGAGTCATGTAGTACAGACCCAATACAACGTCCTGCGACGGAACGATGATTGGCTCACCGTTGGCTGGCGACAGAATGTTGTTGGTCGACATCATCAACGCACGCGCTTCGAGCTGGGCTTCCAGTGTCAGCGGTACGTGCACGGCCATTTGGTCGCCGTCGAAGTCGGCGTTGTACGCGGCGCAGACCAGCGGGTGCAGCTGGATAGCCTTACCTTCGATCAGTACCGGCTCAAACGCCTGGATACCCAGACGGTGAAGGGTCGGTGCACGGTTGAGGAGCACTGGGTGTTCGCGAATCACTTCAGCGAGAACGTCCCAAACCTCTGGCAGCTCGCGCTCGACCATCTTCTTGGCAGCTTTGATGGTGGTCGCGAGACCACGCATTTCCAGCTTGCCGAAAATGAACGGCTTGAACAGCTCGAGAGCCATTTTCTTCGGCAGACCGCACTGGTGCAGACGCAGGGTCGGACCTACGGTAATTACCGAACGACCGGAGTAGTCAACACGCTTACCGAGCAAGTTCTGACGGAAACGACCTTGCTTACCCTTGATCATGTCAGCCAGGGATTTCAGAGGACGCTTGTTGGAACCGGTGATAGCGCGGCCACGACGACCGTTGTCGAGCAAGGCGTCGACAGCTTCCTGCAACATACGCTTTTCGTTGCGCACGATGATGTCCGGAGCGGACAGATCAAGCAGGCGCTTCAAGCGGTTGTTACGGTTGATCACTCGACGATACAAATCGTTGAGGTCGGAAGTCGCGAAGCGACCGCCATCAAGCGGGACCAGTGGACGCAGATCTGGCGGCAGAACCGGCAGAACGGTCAGCACCATCCACTCTGGCAGGTTGCCGGAACCCTGGAAGGCTTCCATCAACTTCAGACGCTTGGACAGCTTCTTGATCTTGGTTTCGGAGTTGGTTTGCGGAATTTCTTCACGCAGGCGGCCAATCTCGTGCTCCAGGTCGATAGCGTGCAGCAGTTCGCGGACAGCTTCGGCACCCATGCGGGCATCGAAATCGTCGCCGAACTCTTCCAGCGCTTCGAAATACTGCTCGTCATTGAGCAGCTGACCTTTTTCAAGGGTGGTCATGCCTGGATCGATAACGACATAGCTCTCGAAGTAGAGAACGCGTTCGATATCACGCAGGGTCATGTCCATCAGCAAGCCGATACGGGACGGCAGCGACTTCAGGAACCAGATGTGGGCAACTGGCGAGGCCAGTTCGATGTGCGCCATGCGCTCACGACGAACTTTTGCCAGCGCGACTTCAACGCCGCACTTCTCGCAGATCACACCACGATGCTTCAAGCGCTTGTACTTACCGCACAGGCACTCGTAATCCTTTACCGGGCCAAAGATCTTGGCGCAGAACAGGCCGTCACGCTCAGGTTTGAACGTACGGTAGTTGATGGTTTCCGGCTTTTTAACTTCACCGAACGACCACGAACGGATCATCTCAGGCGATGCCAATCCGATACGGATGGCGTCGAACTCTTCGACTTGACCCTGGTTTTTCAGCAAATTCAGTAGGTCTTTCAAGGCCTTTCCTCCTGGCGGAGCAGAGAGCGGGCAATCCTGCCCCGCTCTCGATTCGCGTCACGTGTTATTCGGTTTCCAGATCGATATCGATGCCGAGGGAACGAATTTCCTTGATCAACACGTTGAAGGACTCGGGCATGCCCGGCTCCATACGGTGATCGCCATCCACGATGTTTTTGTACATCTTGGTACGGCCGTTCACATCGTCCGACTTCACTGTGAGCATTTCTTGCAGAGTGTAAGCGGCACCGTATGCTTCCAGTGCCCAGACCTCCATCTCCCCGAAACGCTGACCACCGAACTGCGCCTTACCACCCAGCGGTTGCTGGGTAACCAGGCTGTACGAACCGGTAGAACGAGCGTGCATCTTGTCGTCTACCAAGTGGTTCAGCTTCAGCATGTACATGTAGCCAACGGTTACCGGGCGCTCGAACTTGTTGCCGGTACGGCCGTCGGTCAGCTGCATCTGGCCGCTTTCTGGCAGGTCCGCCAGTTTCAGCATGGCCTTGATTTCGCTTTCCTTGGCACCGTCGAACACTGGAGTGGCCATCGGTACGCCACCGCGCAGATTCTTCGCCAGATCCAGGATTTCCTGGTCGGAGAAGTCGTCAAGGCTCTCTTGACGCCCGCCGATCTCGTTATAGATCTCGTGCAGGAACTTGCGTAGCTCGGCAACCTTGCGCTGCTCTTCGATCATACGGTTGATCTTCTCACCCAGACCTTTGGCCGCGAGGCCCAGATGGGTTTCAAGGATCTGACCAACGTTCATACGCGAAGGTACGCCCAACGGGTTGAGGACGACGTCGACCGGGGTGCCATTGGCATCGTGCGGCATGTCTTCAACCGGCATGATCACGGAGACCACACCTTTGTTACCGTGGCGACCGGCCATCTTGTCGCCCGGCTGGATGCGGCGACGGATTGCCAGGTAAACCTTGACGATTTTCAGCACGCCTGGAGCCAGGTCATCGCCCTGCTGCAGTTTGCGCTTCTTGTCTTCGAACTTGTCGTCCAGCAGACGGCGACGATCAACGATGTAGGCCTGAGCCTTCTCGAGTTGCTCGTTCAGAGCATCTTCAGCCATGCGCAGTTTGAACCACTGGCCGTGCTCAAGACCGTCCAGCACTTCGTCGGTGATGTCCTGACCTTTCTTCAGACCGGCGCCGCCTTCGGCTTTGTGGCCGACCAGAGCGGAACGCAGACGTTCGAAAGTGGCCCCTTCAACGATACGGAACTCTTCGTTCAGGTCCTTGCGGATCTCGTCGAGCTGGGTCTTCTCGATCGACAGTGCACGAGCATCACGCTCGACGCCGTCACGGGTGAAGACCTGTACGTCGATGACAGTACCCTTGGTACCGGTAGGTACGCGCAGGGAGGTGTCTTTAACGTCGCTGGCTTTTTCACCGAAGATCGCGCGCAACAGCTTCTCTTCCGGAGTCAGTTGAGTCTCGCCTTTCGGAGTGACCTTACCAACCAGGATGTCGCCAGCGCCAACTTCAGCACCTACGTAAACGATACCGGCTTCGTCCAGCTTGTTCAGTGCAGCTTCACCCACGTTAGGGATGTCTGCAGTGATTTCCTCTGGCCCAAGCTTGGTGTCACGTGCCACACAGGTCAGTTCCTGGATGTGGATCGTGGTGAAACGGTCTTCTTGAACAACGCGTTCCGACAGGCAGATGGAGTCTTCGAAGTTGAAGCCGTTCCATGCCATGAAGGCGATGCGCATGTTCTGACCCAGAGCCAGCTCACCCATATCGGTGGACGGACCGTCGGCCATGATGTCGCTACGCTGAACCCGATCACCCTTACGCACCAGCGGACGCTGGTTGATGCAGGTGTTCTGGTTGGAGCGGGTGTATTTGGTCAGGTTGTAGATGTCGACACCAGCTTCGCCGGTTTCAACTTCGTCATCAGCAACACGAACCACGATACGGCTGGCATCGACGGAGTCGATCACGCCGCCACGACGAGCCACGACGCAAACGCCGGAGTCACGGGCTACGTTACGCTCCATGCCGGTACCGACCAGCGGCTTGTCAGCGCGCAGGGTTGGTACAGCTTGACGCTGCATGTTCGAACCCATCAACGCACGGTTGGCGTCGTCGTGCTCGAGGAACGGGATCAGCGACGCTGCGACCGAAACTACCTGCTTCGGCGATACGTCCATCAAGGTGACGTCTTCCGGCGCCTTGACGGTGAACTCGTTCAAGTGACGAACAGCTACCAGCTCGTCGATCAGGACTTTCTTGTCGTTCATCGTGGCCGAAGCCTGAGCGATCACGTGATCAGCTTCTTCGATGGCGGACAGGAACACGATCTCGTCGGTAACCAGGGCGTCTTTCACCACGCGGTACGGGCTCTCGAGGAAGCCGTACTGGTTGGTGCGCGCATAGGCCGCCAGGGAGTTGATCAGACCGATGTTCGGACCTTCCGGCGTTTCAATCGGGCAGACACGACCGTAGTGAGTCGGGTGTACGTCACGAACCTCAAAGCCGGCACGCTCACGAGTCAGACCGCCAGGGCCGAGTGCAGAAACACGGCGCTTGTGGGTGATCTCGGACAGCGGGTTGTTCTGGTCCATGAACTGGGACAGTTGGCTGGAACCGAAGAACTCTTTCACCGCCGCAGCCACTGGCTTGGCGTTGATCAGGTCTTGCGGCATCAGGCCTTCGCTTTCAGCCATCGACAGACGCTCTTTGACCGCACGTTCAACACGTACCAGGCCAACGCGGAACTGGTTCTCGGCCATTTCGCCTACGCAGCGAACACGACGGTTACCCAGGTGGTCGATGTCATCGACGATGCCTTTACCGTTACGGATGTCGACCAGGGTCTTCAATACCGCGACGATGTCTTCCTTGCACAACACGCCCGAACCTTCGATCTCGGTACGACCGATACGACGGTTGAACTTCATCCGGCCGACCGCAGACAGGTCGTAGCGCTCAGGGCTGAAGAACAGGTTGTTGAACAGGGTCTCGGCAGCGTCTTTGGTTGGCGGCTCGCCTGGACGCATCATGCGATAGATTTCGACCAGCGCTTCCAGTTGGTTGCTGGTGGAATCGATCTTCAGGGTGTCGGAGACGAACGGACCGCAATCGATATCGTTGGTGTACAGAGTTTCGATGCGAACAACCTGGGATTTGGCGATTTTCGCCAGGATCTCGGTGTTCAGCTCGGTGTTGCACTCTGCCAGGATTTCGCCGGTTGCCGGATGCACGATGACCTTGGCGGTGGTGCGACCCAGGACGTAGTCCAGAGGCACTTCCAGCTCTTTGATCCCGGCTTTTTCCAGCTGGTTGATGTGGCGAGCGGTGATACGACGACCCTGCTCGACAATAACCTTGCCTTTGTCATCCTGAATATCGAGGACAGCGATTTCACCGCGCAGGCGCTGAGGCACCAGCTCCAGGCTCAGGTTTTCACCTTTCACGTGGAATACGTTGGTGGTGTAGAACGCGTCCAGCACTTCTTCAGTGGTGTAACCGAGCGCGCGCAGCAGTACCGATGCAGGCAGCTTGCGACGACGGTCGATACGCACGAATACGCAGTCCTTCGGGTCGAACTCGAAGTCCAGCCACGAACCGCGGTAAGGAATGATCCGCGCGGAGTACAGCAGTTTACCGGAGCTGTGCGTCTTGCCACGGTCGTGGTCGAAGAACACGCCCGGGGAACGGTGCAGCTGGGAAACGATTACACGCTCGGTACCGTTGATTACGAAGGTACCGTTCTCAGTCATCAGGGGGATTTCACCCATGTAGACTTCTTGCTCTTTGATGTCCTTGATCGCTTTGTTCGACGATTCTTTGTCGAAAATGATCAGGCGCACTTTTACCCGCAAAGGTACGGCGTAAGTTACACCGCGCAATACGCATTCTTTGACATCAAATGCCGGTTCGCCCAGGCGATAACCGACGTACTCCAGCGCAGCATTGCCGGAGTAGCTGATGATCGGGAAAACGGATTTGAAGGCCGCATGCAGGCCCACGTCGCGGAACTGATCTTTAGTCGCTCCCGCTTGCAAGAATTCACGATACGAATCCAGCTGGATGGCCAGGAGGTACGGCACATCCATGACGTCCGGCAACTTGCTAAAGTCCTTGCGGATACGTTTTTTCTCAGTATATGAGTAAGCCATCAGCGTTCCCCAGCTTGGTCACCTGCTTGTTTGGCCCCTCCCGACGGGAGCAGCCAGAAAATCGTGCAAACCCCATGGTTTGCGCCACCACATCGGATGGTTACAGCACGTTATCGGCGCCGACCCAGTCGGCCGCCAATAACGGAAAAAGGCCGGTGGCAAGAGCCACCAGCCATCAGCCTTTCGCTTAACGCTCGGGCTGGAGACGCAAAGTCGATGCTTACTTCAGCTCGACTTTAGCGCCTGCTTCTTCCAGAGCTGCTTTGGCTTTGTCAGCTGCGTCTTTGGCAACAGCTTCCAGAACCATGGCAGGAGCGCCGTCAACTACAGCCTTGGCTTCTTTCAGGCCCAGACCGGTCAGTTCACGTACAGCCTTAATCACGTTAACTTTCTTCTCGCCAGCTTCGGTCAGCATGACGTTGAATTCGGTTTGCTCTTCAACAACAGCGGCAGCAGCAGCTGGACCTGCCGATGCAGCAGCAGCGGTAACACCGAATTTTTCTTCGAAAGCTTTGATCAGCTCAACAACCTGGATAACCGACATTTCAGCTACGGCGTTGAGGATATCGTCTTGAGAGATAGACATGACTCTAATTCCTGATTTGGGGACGGCCTACGCGACCATCGAAATAAACAAAAAAGCGCGAAAGGAAGTGCTCAGCCTTAGGCTGCAACAGCTTCTTTTTGGTCGCGAATAGCCGCCAGAGTACGAGCCAATTTGCTGGTAGCGCCTTGGATCACGCTCATCAGCTGAGAAATTGCTTCGTCGCGGGTCGGCAGAGTTGCCAGCACGTCGATTTGGTTAGCTGCGAGGAACTTGCCCTCGAACGCAGCTGCCTTGATCTCGAACTTGTCCTGACCTTTAGCGAACTCTTTGAACAAACGGGCAGCAGCGCCTGGATGTTGGTTGGAGAACGCGATCAAGGTCGGGCCAGTGAACACGTCGTTGAGAACACTGTATTCAGTGTCAGCAACAGCGCGCTTGAGCAGGGTGTTACGTACAACACGTACGTAAACGCCAGCTTCACGAGCCTCTTTACGGAGTCCGGTCATCGCGCCTACTGTTACGCCACGGGCATCAGCCACGACAGCGGACAGAGCGACTTTGGCAGCCTCGTTGACTTCAGCGACGATGGCCTTCTTGTCTTCGAGTTTAATTGCCACGGGTTTAACTCCTGCTTGTTACCGTTTCATCTGGCCTGAGCCTGATGTCGTTTTGGTGTCTGATTCGGTAAGGAACCGGGAGCACCATCTGCGTAGGCTTGAGGTTTAAGACTTGCGTCGCCTACGGTCTTGGATAGCCCCCGCCAGGCAGGGACCCCAATCTTTCAATTGGCGCGATCACTCACGCCAACATGTTACTTATACGTCCAGCGAGCCTTGGTCGATGACCAGACCTGGGCCCATAGTGGTGCTCAGGGTTACGCGCTTGACGTAGATACCTTTCGAGGAAGCTGGCTTGATACGCTTCAGATCAGCGATCAGGGCTTCAACGTTTTCCTTCAGCTTGGTGGCGTCGAAGCCAACCTTGCCAACGGAAGTGTGGATGATGCCGTTTTTGTCGGTGCGATAACGAACCTGACCAGCCTTGGCGTTTTTAACCGCGGTAGCTACGTCTGGAGTCACGGTGCCGACTTTAGGGTTAGGCATCAGACCACGTGGACCGAGGATCTGACCCAACTGACCCACAACGCGCATTGCATCCGGGGATGCGATAACCACGTCATAGTTCAGGTCGCCGCCTTTCATTTCGGCAGCCAGGTCGTCCATGCCTACGCGATCAGCGCCAGCAGCCAGAGCAGCTTCAGCTGCCGGGCCCTGGGTGAACACAGCAACGCGAACAGTCTTGCCAGTGCCGTGTGGCAGCACAGTAGCGCTACGAACAACCTGGTCAGATTTACGCGGGTCAACACCCAGGTTTACAGCGACGTCTACCGACTCGCTGAACTTGACAGTCGACAGCTCGGTCAGGAGAGCAGCAGCGTCAACGAAGCTGTAGGCTTTACCCGCTTCGATTTTGCCGGCGATAGCCTTTTGGCGCTTGGTCAGCTTAGCCATTACACACCCTCCACGTTAAGGCCCATGCTACGAGCAGAACCGGCGATAGTACGCACGGCTGCTTCCATATCAGCTGCAGTCAGATCCGCGTTTTTGGTTTTCGCGATTTCTTCCAGCTGAGCACGAGTTACAGTGCCAACCTTAACGGTGTTTGGACGAGCGGAACCGCTAGTCAGACCAGCAGCCTTCTTCAGCAGAACCGAAGCAGGGGTCGACTTGGTTTCGAACGTGAAGCTACGGTCGCTGTAGACAGTGATGATCACTGGAGTCGGCAGACCAGCTTCAAGACCCTGAGTACGGGCGTTGAAAGCCTTGCAGAATTCCATGATGTTCACGCCGTGCTGACCCAGGGCCGGACCAACAGGTGGGCTTGGGTTAGCCTGAGCGGCCTTCACTTGCAGCTTGATGTAAGCGGTAATCTTCTTGGCCATGAGGCACTCCAATTACGGGTTCAAACGCCTCGAGAGGCTCCCCGGTTACTTGCGCGTTTATCCCAGTGACGACAAAACCCCACAGCCTAGGGCTGCGGGGTTGGGATGCTTGTTCGGCTAGACCTTTTCGACCTGGCTGAACTCTAGCTCTACCGGAGTAGAGCGACCGAAAATGAGCACCGCCACTTGGATCCGGCTCTTTTCGTAGTTAACTTCTTCGACCGTGCCATTGAAATCGGCAAACGGACCGTCGGTAACACGAACCACTTCGCCTGGCTCGAACAACGTCTTCGGCTTCGGCTTGTCGCTACCATCAGCAACGCGACGCAGAATCGCTTCTGCTTCTTTATCAGTAATTGGTGCCGGCTTATCAGCGGTACCGCCGATAAAGCCCATCACACGAGGAGTGTCCTTGACCAAGTGCCAAGTACCCTCGTTCATATCCATCTGGACCAGCACATAGCCAGGGAAGAACTTACGCTCGCTTTTGCGCTTCTGGCCATTACGCATTTCAACCACTTCTTCAGTGGGAACCAGAATTTCGCCGAAGCCATCTTCCATGCCAGCCAGCTTTACGCGCTCTACCAGCGAGCGCATTACATGCTTCTCGTAACCCGAGTAAGCATGCACAACATACCAACGCTTAGCCACGGGACACCCTTAGCCGACAATCAAGGAAACAAGCCAGCCGAGCAGGGAATCAAGACCCCACAACAGCAACGCCATAACCAGAACAACAGCCACCACAATCAGGGTGGTCTGCGTGGTTTCTTGGCGAGTTGGCCAAACGACTTTACGAATCTCGGTGCGAGCTTCCTTAACCAGTACAAAGAAAGACTTGCCCTTCGCCGTCTGCAGACCTACAAAGGCAGCTACAGCAGCAATAGCAAGCAAAGCGAGTACACGGTACAGGATCGGCGAAGCAGAGTAATACTGATTGCCAACAACGCCAACAACCACCAAAGCAGCTACCACTAGCCACTTAAGCAGATCGAAGCGAGAGCCTTGAGCTTCAGCTTTAGGAGTCATCTATGAAGATCCTGTGAAAAGAAAGCCAGACACACTGAGTGAATCTGGCAGGTCAGGAGGGAATCGAACCCCCAACCTACGGTTTTGGAGACCGTCGCTCTGCCAATTGAGCTACTGACCTAAAACAAAATCAGGCCGACCATTATGCCGGCCCGAAAAAGACATTACAACAACTTACTCGATGACTTTGGCTACGACACCAGCGCCGACGGTACGACCGCCCTCACGGATAGCGAAACGCAGGCCATCTTCCATCGCGATGGTTTTGATCAGAGTGACAGTCATCTGGATGTTGTCACCTGGCATTACCATTTCAACGCCTTCTGGCAGCTCGCAGTTACCAGTCACGTCAGTTGTACGGAAGTAGAACTGTGGACGGTAGCCTTTGAAGAACGGAGTATGACGACCGCCTTCTTCCTTGCTCAGAACGTAAACTTCTGCGGTGAACTTGGTGTGCGGCTTGACGGTGCCTGGCTTGACCAGAACCTGGCCACGCTCAACGTCGTCACGCTTGGTGCCGCGCAGCAGAACGCCACAGTTCTCGCCAGCACGACCTTCGTCGAGCAGCTTGCGGAACATTTCAACGCCGGTACAGGTAGTTTTCTGAGTATCGCGCAGACCAACGATCTCAACCTCCTCCTGAATGCGGACGATGCCACGCTCAACACGACCAGTCACAACAGTACCGCGACCCGAGATCGAGAATACGTCTTCGATTGGCATCAGGAACGGCTTGTCGATTGCACGCTCTGGCTCTGGAATGTAGCTGTCCAGAGTCTCAACCAACTTCTTGACGGCAGTGGTACCCATCTCGTTGTCGTCTTGACCGTTCAGAGCCATCAGCGCCGAACCGATGATGATCGGAGTGTCGTCACCTGGGAAGTCGTAAGTGCTCAGCAGATCGCGCACTTCCATCTCAACCAGCTCCAGCAGCTCAGCGTCGTCTACCATGTCAGCCTTGTTCAGGAAGACAACGATGTACGGAACGCCTACCTGACGGGACAGCAGGATGTGCTCACGGGTTTGTGGCATCGGACCATCAGCGGCCGAGCAAACCAGGATAGCGCCGTCCATCTGGGCAGCACCGGTAATCATGTTCTTTACGTAGTCGGCGTGACCTGGGCAGTCAACGTGTGCGTAGTGACGCACGGCCGAATCGTATTCAACGTGAGCGGTGTTGATGGTGATGCCACGTGCTTTTTCTTCTGGGGCGCTGTCGATCTTGTCGAAGTCAACCTTGGCCGAACCGAAAACCTCGGAGCAGACGCGAGTCAGAGCAGCAGTCAGAGTAGTCTTACCGTGGTCGACGTGACCAATGGTACCTACGTTGACGTGCGGCTTATTACGTTCGAACTTTTCCTTAGCCATCGAAATCACCCCTAGGAGAAGAATTAAGCAAGTCACACTAACCATTAAAACAAAGGCAGATATTTTCATATCTGCCTTGTTATATGGAGCTCTTGAGCGGATTTGAACCGCTGACCTCACCCTTACCAAGGGTGTGCTCTACCAACTGAGCTACAAGAGCGAAACACTTTGCACAACCTGCAAACTTGGAGCGGGTAGCGGGAATCGAACCCGCATCATCAGCTTGGAAGGCTGAGGTTCTACCACTAAACTATACCCGCGTAAGCTTGCAGCTCACGCTAAAATCTGGTGGAGGGGGAAGGATTCGAACCTTCGAAGTCGTAGACGTCAGATTTACAGTCTGATCCCTTTGGCCGCTCGGGAACCCCTCCTAAGCGAGCCGGCATTCTACATCATGCCAGCCTTCTGTCAAGCATTTTCTCATTAAAAACTTGAGGTTAGCTGCGTTGACATCGCTCCGCGGTGGTTGCCATTGAAGGCGTTCACTGTGGAGCGGGCGCCATTCTATGCAACCTATTGAGCAGTTGCAACCCCCTCACACCGCATTATTTTATGTTTTAACTCATTGAATTCATTAACAAGGTTCTGCAGCACGGAATCGTCGAGCAAACGCCGGCTTTCCGGTGTCACCCGCATCCAGTAACCCGCGGAATCGGCAAGCGAAGTCGATAGCTGCTGAACCTTCACGCCGATCGATGCCAAACGCACCTCGAGTGCGCTTGCCGCTTCCTGACGAGCAAAGCCCCCGAGATAAAGACAGTTGTCATCAACCGAAGCCGATCGCCCCTTGTCACGCGCCGCAACGGCTTCAGGCTTCTCGCTCAACAGCCGGATATCCTGCTGCGCCCCCCGATACAAGCTCAATGGAGTGACATCCTTGGCACGCATAGGGGCTTCCTGTTGTTGCCAGACGTAATAGAACACATTGAGTACGAGCAGGAGCAGAAACAACCAACGCATAAAAACCTCAGGACAATGGACACGCCATGGCCAAGCCCACAAATACGAGATCCGGAACTACCCGCGCCTGCGGCACAACGCCCGACACCAGGTTCGCATCGCCTCCGGTGAGAAACACCGAGAAATCCGCCCCCCAATACTCGCGCGCCAGCTCAAGCTGAGTCAGGACAAACCCTCTTAGCATCAATGAACATCCACGCTCTACAGCCTCTACCGTATTTCGTCCCGGCTCAAAGCTTTCCAGGGCCCGGGATGCCGCAACATCGTCATAGCGAATGCGCCGCGTGTGCGTACGCAACTGGTGGCGCATCAAGGGCATTCCAGGACAGATAAAACCGCCCAGGTGCTTGCCATCCGCTGCAACAAAGTCCGCAGTGAGTGCCGTACCGAAATCGAGAACCAGGCATGCTCCCGAGGCCAGGTGGTAAGCCCCGAGCATTGCCAGCCAGCGATCAAGCCCCAACCGCTGAAAATCGTCATAGCCATTGTGCACGCCAGACATTTCACGAGCAGGTGCCGCGCACAACACCGAGACAGCAAACGCATCCACCAGCATGGACACCAGCGCAGTCGTCTCTTCATTGGTTCTTACACTGACCAGACGGCAGTGCTTGAGACTCAGCCCGACACAACCGCGCAGACTCTCCAGCAACGCGAGATCCGAGTCCACAACACCCTCGGCAAACAATTTCGCGGCATCCGCATGCAACACTCGCCACTTGATAAAGCTGTTACCACAGTCGAGCTCAAGAATCATCGCGCAGCCTCAGACTTAGCTCGCCACCACTGAAAACCTTTTCGGCATCACCCACTTTCAAGCGCAAAGCACCCTGCCCATCGATCCCCATGACAACACCGTCAATCCGGTTCACACCCGCAATCAATGAAACAGCGCGCCCCTGCCATAAGTGGCCGCGCTCCCAGTCTTCTTGAAGCGCCGAGAAACCTGACAATTGATGACGCGCCAGATACCCCTGCAGCACATCGTTCAAACGCGCCACCAGCAGATTGCGATCAAATGCCCTGCCCGCCTCGAGACGCATGGAGGTCCATTGCTGATCAACCTCATCAGCCTCCTGCATATTTACATTGATACCGACGCCCAGGACGACGTGACACACATCAGCCGGATCCCCGACCAACTCCAACAATATACCGGCAATCTTTTTCTCGCCGACCAGGACATCGTTAGGCCACTTCAACCCGGCTGCAGTGATACCCAGATCGCGCAGCGTCTGCATCACCGCGAGGCCGACGACCAGACTCAACCCCTCCAGCTGTCGCATTCCGCCTTCTATGCGCAAGACGAGGCTGTAGTAGATATTTTCCGCGTAAGGGCTCACCCACTTGCGACCTCGTCGCCCCCGCCCCGCCGTTTGACGCTCTGCCAGCACGAGAAAGGGCGCCGGCACCCCGCGCTCTATGGAGCGCAGCGCCTCTGCATTGGTCGAGTCAATCGAATCAAATACCAGCGCCGGCCAATTGCCCTGCGCAGAAGAGCTGGTAATTTCCAGGCCATCGAGGAGTGTCAACGGTGCGCTCAGCTGATAACCACGACCCCGGACCTTATGAATGGACAGACCCAACTCTGCTTCCAGGTGCTGGAGCTGCTTCCAGACAGCACTGCGGCTGATACCCAGAGCAGCGCCAAGCGCCTGCCCCGAGTGGAAACGACCATCCTTCAAGAGTTTTAACAACGTCAGCATGCACGTATCGCCTCACAATGAGGCCCGCATGATAGCCATGCCCCGAGCCGTTGCATAGAAACCGTAAGCGCCAACTTTTCGCGCACAAAAACAAAACCCCTACCTGCATCAGCAGATAGGGGTTTCGGAATTTAATCTTGACGATGACCTACTCTCACATGGGGAAACCCCACACTACCATCGGCGATGCATCGTTTCACTGCTGAGTTCGGGATGGGATCAGGTGGTTCCAATGCTC
>NZ_FYDM01000024.1:0-41898 GCF_900187415.1 Pseudomonas sp. Irchel s3b6
CGTCAGGCGCGACTCTCATCGTGGCGCTGGGGCATGCCCCAAACAGACGCCGGATAGATTTATGCAAGCCAACCACTTCACCCGTTTATCAGTATTGCAAAAATGGGGGTGACCATAGATTTTTGTGGGCGGGATTTGGAGCGCTGCTACTGCCGAGCGATTTGACAGAAACCTGCCGCCCCCTGAAATAGATGCAAGCCTTCTCCGGAGCCGGACGATCCAGAAAAATAAACACGCCCCCCTTTCTCGCCCCTAGATATTGACCACGACAGCCGGGCATGATAGCGAGTGCTATACTTCTCTCGGATTGCATGAAGTGTGCAACGTTCCCCATGGGTACAGATACCGACTGCAAATCTCAGTTAACGACTGCAGGACAGAGGAGGTCTGCAGCAAACACGAGATGGGAGGTGTGCCATGAATCGACACTATTACATCAGTGACAATCTCGACGATCTTGAAACCGTTGAAAATGAATTGGAAGCCGGCGGCATCAATACCGAACAAATTCATGTGCTCAGCGAAGAAGTTGCCGATGTTGAACAACATCACCTCCACGAAGTTAACTCGTTAATGAAACAAGATGCTGTTCACTCTGGCGAGATTGGTGCGGTGATCGGTGTGCCACTCGCGGCGCTGGTCCTGGGTGGCGCCTATTGGATGGGCTGGACCGAATCCGCCGCAGGCTGGGTGCCTTTTATCTTCCTTGCCTTTGTTATCTTTGGCTTCTGCATCTGGGAAGGCGGTTTTTTTGGGTTCCAGGTGCCGAACACTCACTTCCGCAATTTTAAACAGGTGGTCGATGAGGGCAAATATATCTTCTTCGTGGATGTCGAGCCGAATCAGGAATCGGTATTGGACCGGGTAATCGAACATCATCCAACGCTGAAGATCGCCGGCACGGGTACGGCAGCCCCCCACTGGACAGTCGCCTGGCAGCACAAATGGCATCAGTTCAAGCGAGTGATATCGGGTTAGCCCCAGGAGGCTCAAGGCCATCCGGAAGTGCTTATTGGCCGAAGAAAACTACCCGGCTGAGGAAAACATACTCCGCCTCGGAGGCCATCAGCCCGACGAGCACCAGTAAACACAACGGTGGCACCAATATGGCATAGACCATGGCCAACCGTTCCCAGGCCATATGCATGAAGATGGAGACAATCAAACCTGCCTTCAACAACATGAAAGTGATAATCAGGGACCACCTGAGGTAGCCCTGGAAGTGAAAATAGTCGACCAGATACGACAGTGTGCTGAGGACGAATAACAGCCCCCAGATTTTAAGGTACAAACTGATTGGATGTTGCTGACCCTGAGCATGCGCCATCATCCGTGCTCCTCTTCAGAACCATGAACAGTCTCTTGGACCTACCATAAATAAAAGAAAGCAAAGATAAACACCCACACCAAATCCACGAAGTGCCAATAAAGCCCAGCTATCTCGACGATCTGATAGTTTCCGGAGCGCTCATAATCTCCCCGCAATACTTTCAGCGCCACAATGCTGAGGTAGATGACACCGATTGACACATGCAGTCCGTGGAAACCGGTAATCATGAAAAAGCTGGCACCAAATTGCGCCGCCCCCATAGGGTTCCCCCAGGGACGCACCCCTTCTGAAATGAGCTTGCTCCATTCAAATGCCTGCATGCCGACGAAGGTCGCACCCAAGGCTGCGGTCGCCAGCATCAGGGCAGTGGTTTTCGCGCGATCACGGCGATAGGCGAAATTGACTGCCATGGCCATGGTGCCGCTGCTACTGATCAGCACAAAGGTCATGATGGCGATCAGAATAAGCGGGATTTCTCTACCGGCGATCGTTAATGCGAACACTTCACTGGGGTTCGGCCAAGGGACGGTAATGGTCATGCGTACCGACATGTAGCCGATCAAAAAACAGGTGAATATAAAAGTATCGCTGAGCAGGAATATCCACATCATCGCCTTGCCCCAAGGCACCTGCTGGAAAGCCTCCCTATCCGAGGACCAGTCGCTGGCGATGCCCTGCCATCCCGGTGCAGGCAGCACGCTGGGTGGATCGGATGAACTGGACTCGTCTGGGGCGGGTGGGTGCGATGCCATGGCTTTTCACCTCAGGCCGCAGAATCTGGCGATGGCTTCATAGGTTTGCGGCGTGCTGGTCAGCAGAGCGAATAGCACGAACCAAAGACCCAACAAGTAATGCCAATAGATGGCACAGAGTTCTATGCTCGCGCGAAGTTGCGGCAACGGCACGCGATGCAGGAATTTAGCGACGGTTCTGCTCCAGGCTATCAGCCCGCCCAGCAAGTGGAGCCCATGCAGGCCGGTCAACAGGTAGAAGAAACTGTTGGCCGGATTACTGGCGACAAAGTAGCCCCAGGCGACAAACTGCTGCCAGACCCAGAGTTGCCCCACCAGAAAGGCAATTGCAAATACGCCCCCCAATGCAAAGCCAATGACCGTTGCGCCAAGCCGAGCCTTTCGGACTGCCATACGCGACCACTGCAGTGCGATGCAACTGAACACCAGAAAAGCCGAATTCAGCCATAGCTGCCATGGATTGGCTAACGGCGCCAAGGGCTCTGTCAGGGGTAGCCAGTCGGCCATTTGTGAGCGGGCGATAAAGGCAATCAGGAAGAGAAAGAATAACGAGCTCACCACCACCAGAAACAAGCGCAGGCCTGTTCTTGCGGTTCTATCGGCACCCTCGGTGGCCTGAATGCCCTCGGGATCGCGATTCCAATTGCCGCCGGGGTCTGCGCCGTCGGCGCTTCTCAATAGCAGTCTGTTCATGTTTTAACGTCCGCTATCCTGGTTCCGGCGCTGAGTTGCCGCATATGCTCCAGCTCCTCGGCGGAAACCGTTTGCGGAACGAAATCCTGTTCTATCCCCGGCACACTGTAGTCATAGGCCCAGCGATGCACGACCGGCAGCTTCGCGCCCCAGTTACCGTGTATCGGCGGGGTGTCCGGCGTTTGCCATTCCAGACTGGCCGCGCCCCAGGGATTACTGCCTGCGGGCTTGCCTTTAAATACACTCCAGGCCAGGTTGAACACGAACAGCAATTGGGAAATGCCGACGGTCAATGCGACCACCGTAATGAAGGCATTCAAATCTTGCGCCGACTGCGGGATGAACGCGTAGTTTTCATAGGCGTAGTAGCGGCGTGGCATGCCCTGGAAACCCAGGTAGTGCATGGGGAAGAAGATGGCGTAGGTGCCCAGAAAGGTAATCCAGAAATGCAGCTTGCCCAGGGTGTCGTTCAACATGCGCCCGGTGACTTTCGGGAACCAATGATAGATGCCGCCGAACACCACCAGTACCGGTGCGACACCCATGACCATATGAAAATGGGCGACGACGAAATAGGTGTCCGAGAGCGGAATATCCACGATCACATTGCCGAGAAACAACCCGGTCAGACCGCCGACCAGGAAGGTGACGATAAAGGCCAGGGCAAACAGCATCGGCACGGTCAGATGGATATCGCCCCGCCACAGGGTCAGCACCCAGTTGTAGACTTTCAGCGCAGTTGGTACCGCGATGATCAAGGTGGTGATGGCGAAGAAAAAGCCAAAGTAGGGGTTCATTCCGCTGACATACATATGGTGTGCCCAGACCACAAAACTGAGTACGCCAATCGCAATAATGGCCCACACCATCATTCGGTAGCCGAAGATATTTTTACGCGCATGCGTGCTGATCAAGTCGGAGACCAGACCAAATGCGGGAAGAGCAACGATGTAGACTTCCGGGTGGCCGAAGAACCAGAACAGGTGCTGGAATAATATCGGGCTGCCACCCTGGTGATCGAGCTGCTGCCCCAACGAGATGATCGCCGGCATGAAGAAGCTGGTGCCCAACAGCTTGTCAAACAGCATCATGACCGCACTGACAAACAACGCCGGGAAAGCCAGCAAGGCCATAATCGAGGCCATGAAGATGCCCCATACGGAAAGCGGCATGCGAAACAATGTCATGCCGTGCGTGCGCGCCTGCAACACCGTGGTGACGTAGTTCAACCCGCCCATGGTGGCGGCGACAATAAAAATCGCCAGTGAGACGAGCATCAGCACGATGCCCCACTCGACCCCTGGTGTCCCCTGAGTAATGGACTGTGGCGGATAGAGCGTCCAGCCCGAACCGGTGGGGCCGCCAGGGACAAAAAAACTGGCGAGCAACACCAGTACCGCTACTAGATAGAACCAGTAACTCAGCATGTTGACATAGGGGAAGACCATGTCGCGGGCGCCCACCATCAGTGGGATCAGATAGTTGCCGAAGCCACCCAGAAACAAGGCCGTCAGCAAATAAATGACCATGATCATGCCGTGCATGGTCATCGCCTGATAGTAAGCACTGGCGTCCATGAACGCCAAACTACCGGGGAAGCCTATCTGCATGCGCATCAAGCCGGACAACACCACGGCGATAAGACCCACGAACAGAGCCGTCAAGGAATATTGAATGGCTATGATCTTGTGGTCCTGACTCCAGATATATTTGGTCAGGAAACTTTTAGGTTCGTGCAGTCCTGCTGTTTCGGCTTGATCCGTATAGGCCATCACGTCATCCTCCTGCCGAAGTTTCGGTGTATTTCTGGCTCCTTTACGGCTCCTTGCCTGGCTCCGCCTTGCTCGCATCAGCGTCGGTATTCGCTTTGGATTTGATAAAAGCGATCAGTGCGTTCAACTCCTTATCACTCGGAGCAAAGGCCGGCATGACGGCTGCATAGCCCTTGACGATTTTGGCGCCGGGATTAAGAACCGAATCCTTTATGTAGCTCTCATCGGCCTTTATCGTCGTGCCGTCGGCAAGGGTTACTGCCTTGCCATACAGGCCCTGCCAGCTGGGACCGACGCCCTTACTGCCATCGACACTGTGGCAGACCACGCAGCCAAGCGACTCGGCCAGCCGCTGTCCCTGCACCGCCAAGTCTTCACCTGGGCCCGACGCTTCACCAGTAGAAAGCTCATCGTCTTGCCGCGCAGCACCCAGTGATTTGATCAAGGCGACGAGAGCACCCAGTTCATCGTCATTGAGAGTATAGGCCACCATGATCGGCGGGTAGCCTTGTACCAGTCGGGCCTTCGGATCGAGGATCGACTCTTTCAGGTAGGCCTCATCGACCAGCACATTGGTGCCATCGGCAAGCTGTTCCGTGCGGCCATACAGCCCCTTCCATCCCGGGCCGAGACTGGCGCTGCCATCCTGGCTGTGGCAGGCACCGCAGCCGTATGTTTCGACCAACTGGCGGCCTTTTTCCAGCACGCTGTCCCGACTGGGCTTGGCAGCTGTCGTTAATGTCTGGGCAAACGTCGGTTGGCTGTTCAGCCATTGAGCGAAGGCGTCCCGTTCTTCCACAATCATATGGCCACGCATGTTGTAATGACCGACGCCACAGTATTCAGCGCAAAGGACTTCATATTTCCCGGTTTTAGTCGGCGTAAACCAAAAGTGCGACACCATCCCAGGCACCATATCCATCTTGCTGCGAATTTGCGGCACATAGAAATTGTGCAGCACATCTTTAGAGCGCAGTAAGACTTTCACCGGTTGATCGAGTGGAAGGTGAACTTCATTGTTTCGTATAAGGACATCGTCCTGCCCAACAGGATCCTTGGGATCAAGGCCGAGGGGGTTGGCCGAATCAACAAACTTGATATCCGATCTGCCCAGCTTCCCGTCCTGGCCGGGAAAACGAAAGGCCCACTGCCACTGCTGGGCGACCACTTCAAGTTCATAAGCATTTTTCGGCACCCGGATGAAATCGTTGTAAACAACCAGACCTGGCGCCAACATCGCGGCAATACCTACCGAGGTAACGATAATCAACCATAACTCCAGTTTTTTACTTTCTGGCTGGTAGTGCGCCCTGGCACCCTCCTTGTGACGATAACGCATCACGGCGACCGCCATGAATACCGTGATGGCAATGAAAAATATTCCGCTAATGATCAGGGTGATGAACAGGGTGGTGTCTATTGACCCCCAGTTGGAAGCTGCCGGTGTCGCCTGCCAAGGCGCTAGTATGTGGAATAGCACTGATGCAATAACGATTAGTATCAAGATAATTGCTATTGCCATTTCCTCTTCATCCTATTCCTGTTGTTCATTGGTTATGCAAAAGCATCGCCACTGACGTCCAAGCAGGGCAGACAAAGACCACCCATCCGGGCGGCAAAGTCAGTAAGGAGTATAGAGCCATCGGGTTGTACCGTGAGGTTGGCAAGCAAGGCCCGGCTACCCGCTATACTGAATCTCTGATGACGGACGGCAGGGACCGGCCAGAAGCGGCCCGAAAAGTCGAACCCTGCCCTTGTGCGGTCATCAAACATAAGTGATGGCATTGAGCAGGGACGATAGCTACAGAGTCCAGCAATCCACATGGGAGGTTTCGTCATGAGTGCGCTGACGATCGAAGGCTGGTGCAAAACCAGCGGAGCCCAAAAGTCCACCCCGATGGGGGAAGTCCATTTCTACGTCGATGGACCTCTCCATCTGCGTCTGGAGGAGGCCGAAGAGCGCCTGCAGAAGAGCCAAGAGCCTGAAGCCATGGTCGATGTCGATATGGACACGATGGAGTTGATCATGCCCGAGGGATACGGCCCCTTGTCCGACTGTCAAATGCGCGTCTATTTACACGACGAACGCGGTCAGTTTCATCTGGTCGGGCACCGTGCGAGCGATGGCAGCTTGATCTACACCAACGCGGTGTTGATTGATCAGTTGCTTGAGTAACGACTACGCGATTCTCGACATCGGTTTCTCTCTATAGGGAAATGCGGTGCTGAAAACTCACGTTTTAAAAAGAGCCAGCCAATGACTCTTTGCGTCCAGGCTATGTAAAAACGCGGGCCCCGTCCCGATCCTGACAGTCAAACCTACTCTGAAATGTTTTTACACAGCCTCTCAGTGACCGGTTTTTTATACCTGCGATTTCTCATTTCATCAGTCCTTCCGAGCGAATCGAACCATCCGGCAATACTTGCGTCCCCTTCCCCGACCGCTATGCCTCGCTGCGATTCCTACACTGATCCCTACCATTCATCACTTGGACCGCCAAGCCTGGTGGTTATAGTGTTGATAACAAAATATCAGTAGGTATAGTAACCACCTACACAGCACAGGGACGTGATGTGAATAGCCGATACTTGATCGCCCAAATCGTCGCAGACGGCTGGTACCTGGTACGGATCAGGGGCAGTCACCACCACTTCAAGCATCCAACCAAGCCTGGACGGGGGACTGTTCCGCATCCGAAAAAGGACTTATTGACCAAGACGGCCGTGAGCATCCTGCAACAGGCCTTGCTGTACTGAATCGGCGCACAGCAACCAGAGGACAACGAACATGCTTTACCCGATTGCAATTTCAATGGGCGATGACGCACACGCCTGGGGCGTTGAAGTGCCGGATATTCCGGGGTGCTTCTCGGCCGGTGATGACCTGGACGATGCCATCGCCATGGCACGGGAGGCCATCGAAGGTCACTTCGAGATTCTGGCCGAAGACGGCTCGGCGATTCCGCCAGCCAACAAAGTCACCGTGCACGCGGCCAATCCACAATACGCTGGTGTCACTTGGGCGCTGGTGGACATTGATGTCACCAAGTACCTGGGCAAGGCGCAGAAACTCAACATCACCCTGCCCGGTTATCTGCTGACCCGTATCGACGAATACGTGCTGCATCACCCGGAAGAAAAAAGCCGCTCCGGCTTTCTGGCCTCGGCGGCGTTGAAGGTGTTGCAAGAGGGCTGATCGCCCTTAGCGGGTCGCGACGATGAAGACACGCGGGAATGGCAACAGCACCGAGCCATCGGCCAGTACTGGAAAGAAGGGCTCGATTGCCTCCAGGTACTGCGCCAGGTACTGGGCTTTTTCCACCTCGTTCAGTGGCTCCAGGAACGGTCGCAGGCCACTGCCCTTGAACCACTCGACCACCGCCGCCGGACCACCCGCCAGCGGGTGATGGTAGGTGGTGCGCCACACATCGACCCGCGAGCTGCAGGAACACAGCATCTGGTAGTAGGTCGTGGCATCGTCCAGGGTCGTGCGCTGTCCGGCGATATCAACCAGCTTGTCGGCCCATGGGCCGTTGGCGGCGACTTCGCGCATCATACGGTGTGCGGGTTGCTCGAGGTTGTCAGGCATCTGGATCGCCAAGCTGCCACCGGGCGCGAGCTTGGCCACCAGCGATGGCAGCAACGTGGCGTGGTCAGGCAACCACTGGAGCACCGCGTTGGCGAAGATCACATCAAATGGGCCAGGCTCGTTCCAGGTCGCGATATTCGTGGTGTCGAAGCGCACACTCGGCAAGCGCTTGCGGGCGGACTCGATCATGTCGGCAGAACTGTCGATACCACGGACCGAGGCATCGGCAAAACGCTGTACCAGCAACTCGGTGGAGTTACCGGGGCCGCAACCGATGTCGATCACCGAACGCGCATCCAGGTTGGGGATCGCAGCCAGCAGATCACGCGCCGGGCGCGTGCGCTCATCCTCGAAAGCCACGTACTGTTTGGCGGACCAACTCATCGCATACTCCTGTAATCGATCAGGACGGGAGCGACGTGCCAGGTTCAGCCTTTCGCTCGCGGGACGTCAGTAAGCGACGGCCCCGCAACTTCGTCAAGCTGCAGTAACCGGTTGAAACATCTGCGCCATGCAACCGACGAGCACGCATTGAACATTTTGTTTGGGTAAGTCGAACGCTGCGCTGTGGCGAGCGAGCTTGCTCGCGCTGGTCTGCGTAGCGGCCCCATCGTTACGAGCGCTGCGCACTCGAGCGGGAGCAAGCTCCCTCGCCACAATAATGCCGTCCGACTGGAGATCGTCTTGACCAACTGATACTAACCCAAGGGCCACACTTTCACCGGCACGTCTATGTCCACATCCTCCCCTGCTTTCCTGCTTGGTGTGAGCACCTTTTTACGGTCAATAGCTGCCTGATGGCCGCCCCCCCCATTCAGTAAACGTCGGATTTACCAGTTTCGGCCCCGTGATTAATCGTAATACCCAACTGTCTTTTTCAAGCGATCCGAGTACTCGTAAATATCATCGATCGAATTGATCGGGTGACGGGTTTCATTTTTTTCTTCGTCAAAGATACCGATGTACTTCTGTGAGCGATTGAAGTGCAGTCGGCAGATCGGTTTACGATTATTGTCGTCTAGCAGGATGCCGAAATAACTCTGTGTATCACGCTGCACAATGCGTTTGGCATCGACGACAGACCTCACCACCGCACGGACGATGTGATACCCCTCCAGTTCTTCCAGAGTCGTCAGTACTTTGTCATCCGACTCGTCACGCCCCTCCAGCTCAACGGCGCTTGAACCTGTCGACGACAACGAAGACAGACTGGGTTGGATAGCGCCACTCATCGCCGACTTAAGGCGATCATTGATCTGTTCATTGAGAAATTGCACAACAGCTTTTCGAGTCAGCTCTTGAAACTGCTCTCGGACTTTTTGTGTGATCACGCCGTCGTACACTCGGGATGCGAAGACTTTGACGAAATCGTCATCAGGCTTGCTGACCTGCGCGGCGATAACCTTTTTAATCTGGCTGACGTATTTCAACTCCCCCGCAGCATTGATGATCGAGTCGACATCGAATGCTGACTTGGTCAGTTTCGTCAGCTCTGGTACCGAATACTCGTCAATGTCGAGCAGATCGAGCTCAAGAAAAGGTTTTTCGTCCATTTTGTTGGGAGCATCCAGGTCGGTGAAAAACTTGTAGACCTGACCATTTGTGAGGATCGAGATGCGGGCACTGGTGACGTGGAAATAACGAAACAGCTGCGATGCATGATTTATGTGCAAAGGCTCACCAATTTTTTTGCACTCGATCAGGATCTGAACATCTCCATCTTTCATGATCGCGTAATCGATTTTTTCTCCCTTCTTCGTTCCTACATCGCAAATAAACTCAGGGATCACCTCGGACGGATCAAACACGTCATAACCAAGGACGGTGCTGATGAAGGGCATGACGAAGGCGTTTTTGGTGGCTTCCTCCGTCTGAATGGATACGCCTTGCAGGCGAACTTTTGCGGCTAGACTTGAAAGCTTTTCAATAAATTCCATGAGCGGCCTCTTACCTGTTTCAGATCCATGTTTGTACATGCTGGCAAAGTGATCGCCATTGATACTAGTCTCAAACCGGCACAAAGAAAGAAACCGAACAAAGGTCGAGGTCAGATGCAGAGAATTGCTACAAATTCGAAGTGAGAGACGCCCTGGCCATAGGCATGAGATCACCGATGAGGATTACCTATAGCTACAGACACCAGCAGGACTTGAATCATCGCTCAAGCAGATTAACGACTCGCCCGCAAGGCCCTGGCCATTTGCAGATGATGCTCAAGCCTGGGCAAGGTTTCTTCGACGAAGGCCTTGATCTCCGGCACGTCGGTGGTGCTCGCTTCTTGCTGCAGGTGTTCGATGGTGTGCTCGGTGGTTTTCACCTGGCTGGCGGTGTAGGCCGAATCGAACGACTCGCCTTCCTGGATGTGCGGTATCAGGGTTTTGGCCTTGCTCATGACTTCTTCTCGTGGCGCCACTGGCAGGTCGAGTTTCCTGGCGATTTTCGCCAGGTGCTGGTTGGCCGTGGTGCGGTCGTTGATCACCACAATGGTGTAATCCTTGATCGCCTTGGACTCGGTTTTCTGGTGCGCCATACGGCTGACTTCAATATCCGCCATGCCCTGGGCCGAGGCCTCGTTGATGAAATCGACCGGTGATTCGGCCAATGCGCTGCGGGCACCAAGCCCCAGTAGCACGGCAAGACAGATGATCGATAGTCGGCTGGCCACCGAGATCATGGTCACGCCCTCCTTGAACAGACAGATGAGTGCAGTGGGTGTCCCCACTTGTCTTCAGAAGGCAAAACAAGGCAAAGGTTTAGCCAATCGGCACTGACAGCGACGAACGGCTCCCTGAACCCGATCAGGCGCGATCCAGACGCTCACTCAAGCGTTTGGCGGCGTACATGGCTTCATCGGCATGCTTGAACAGTTGCTTCTCTTCGGTGCCGTGCTCGGGGTACAGCGCCACGCCAATGCTCGGCAGGATGTTCAGGCTATGGCTGTCCAGGCGCATGGGTTGAGCAAGCACTTGACGGATCTTGATCGCCACTCGCGCGGCATCTTCAGCGGCCTGGACACTGTCGAGCAACACGACGAATTCATCGCCGCCAATGCGCGCCACGGTGTCAGACTCTCGTACACAGCCTTGCAGCCGATTGGCCACCGCTTGCAGCAACATGTCGCCAACGCCGTGGCCGTAGGTGTCGTTGACCTGCTTGAAATCATCCAGGTCGACGTACAGCAGCGCCATGCGTCCCAGGTCCCGCTTGGCTTTGCCCAAGGCCGAGGCCAGGCGCTCTCGCAGCAACTCGCGGTTGGGCAAACGGGTCAGGTGGTCGTGCTGGGCCATGTATTGCAGACGGCTGTGCAACTGCTTGCGCTCAATGGCCGCCGCGACTTGGGCGCAGACGTACTGCAGCAGTTCCTTGTCGCGCTCGGTGTAGTGCACGTCACCCGGCATGCTTTTGACGATCAAGGCACCAATGGTGCCTTTCTGCGAGTTCAGGGGCACACCCAGCCAGCACGGAGAGTCCTGATCACTGACGACGCCGGAACAACCGGACACTGCAAATGGCTGCTCGGGTGTCACCAGCACCGGTTGCCCGGAGTGGATCACCTCGGCGCACAGCCTCCCGGTCACACTGAACTCGGGATCACACTCGTGATGGTCGACATGGTAGGGAAAGTTCAGTTGTTCGCAGTGCTCGTCATAGAGCGCCACCGAGAAGTTCAGCGCCGGCAACCACTCACCGATCAGCTGGTGAATTCGCTTGAACAGCGCCAGCAGATCCTCGGCGGCGTGGGCCGCTTCGGAGATCGCATACAAGGCTGCCTGCCGGGACTCGGCCAGTTTGCGCTCGGTGATGTCGCGGGCCACGGCGATGCGCAATTGATCGACTTCGGACCAGCGCGCCGACCACATGATATGGACCACCTGACCGTCCTTGCGCAGGTAGCGGTTTTCGAAGCTGGGGTTCGGTTGGCCACGCATGATTTCCCGGGCAGCGTCCAGGGTCCGCTGACGGTCGGCCGGGTGCACCATCTCGATCATCTGTTGGCCGATCAGCTCGTCCTGGGTGTAACCGAACACTTGCTCGCAGGAAGCACTGACAAAGACAAAGCGTCCCTGGCTGTCGACGGCACATACGACGTCGAGCAGCAGATCGATGTAACTGGCCAGCGGTGCGGAGTTTCTGGTGGTCATGTTGGATGGATACTGTCCAAAAATGCAGCTATGAGTATCAGTCCATGGACCTGGCAATCCCTGAGCGCGGGTGCCTTGTTACAACTGACGCAGCCTTGCGTGCAGCCTCAAGTCTTGTTTGCTAGCAGGCCCGGCACCGCATGCAGCAGGGCGTTGATGGCGAAACCGATGAACATTACCCCGCAAATCCGGGTGATTGCCAGCTCATGACGCTGATACAGCGAGCGCACCCGACGAGCGCCCACGACCCCGATCAGAATAGCGTATGCCGCGATACCGCCAAGGAAACTCAGCGCGATCAGCCACGGCAGCATCGACCAGTGCAGCAACTCGGCGCGGCTGGACAGCAATGCGGTAAAAGTCGCCACGGCCACCGGGTATGCCTTGGGATTGGTCAGGCCGAACATGATCCCATGCCAGAACGGCTGGCGCGCCGGTCCTTGCTCCGTGTCGCCGCTGCCGGGGCGGCTGCGGATCGCCCGCACGCCCAGCCAGAACAGGTACAGGCCGCTGAGCACTCCGAGCACGTCAAACGCGCTGCTGCCAATTTCCCGCGCACCGACAATGGCGATCAACGCCGTGCTGCACCAGACCACATCGCCCAACAAGTGACCACAGAGAAACCCCGCGCCCGCGCGCCGGCCTCGGGCAGCGCCAATCCCGAAAACCGCGAGCACACCCGGCCCCGGCGTGATGCCGTAGATAAAACCCGAGGCGAGTACGGCGAACAACAATGAAGACGTCATCGGTTAACACTCCCTGTAAGGCCATCCAGGCCTGAACGGCGTGCTGGAGTGCGCTTTTTAACACAAGCCCAGGCGGTGCCTGTAACCATAAAAACTCAGAAGATCATGACTTGAAGTCATACCTCACCCAGCGGGCCGATGCCGGGTGCTACGGCGTGAAGAATTTCATCCCGGCATAGGGCCGCTGGCGACAGGCCTCAAGCCGTGATGCCAGATCACCGACGTGGGCTTCGAGCTGATGCCCGTCGGGGTCCAGGAAATAGAACGACGCGCCTTCACTGCGGTTGCCTCGCCACTCTGGCACAGCGGCTGTTCGCAAGCGCGCGACGAACACCGGGAAATCGTCGGCACCCAGGCTGAAGGCGTAATGGGTGTAATCGACAACGGCGCCTGGCTCACGCCTGGGGTCGAGCGACAGGCACAACCACAACCCTGGCAACGACAGATAGGCACCGTTGTCCCAGGTGGCATCGAGGCGCAGCTGCAGCAGGCCATGATAGAACGCCAGACTGCGTTCCAGGTCAGTGACCGCCAGGGTCAGGTGGTTGAGGCCGTGGAGCATGCCGGGTACCTCGCGAGTGATATTCTGAATCAAAGCACTGGGGGCAACAGACGAGCGGGACTAGCTCCGCCCCCCTGACTGCAATGTAGTATGTTGTATTACAAACCACTACATCGAGACAGCCATGTCCGTCATGTCTTTGCGCCTGCCAGACGAAATTGCCGACACCCTCGCCAGCCTGGCCAAAGCGACAGGTCGGAGTAAATCTTTCCTGGCCGTCGATGCGCTACGTGAGTACCTGGCTCGAGAAACCTGGCAAATCGAAGAAATCCAGCACGCGTTGAAAGAAGCTGATGCCGGAGACTTTGCCAGTGATGAAGAAGTCAGTGCCCTCACCGGCAAGTGGACCGGTAATGCGCGTTGAGTGGCTGAGAACCGCACTCAAAAATATTGATGACGAAGCCACTTACCTTGCCTTGGAAAATCCGAAGACAGCAACCGACTTCGTCAAAGCCATCTTCGCCAGTGTCGAGCAGCTCTCCCGATTTCCGGCCATGGGCCGTGAGGGCCGCCTGCCCGGCACTCGAGAGTGGGTGCTACCCGACCCCCCCTACCTTATCCCTTATCGTGTTCGCCAAGGCAGGCTTCAAATACTGCGCGTGTTCCACACCCGTCGCTTACCGCCCGGAGCATGGTAGGTCACGGTCCGTGTCATAGACCCTGCATCTCCTTGGGAACCACATACTGCCGACCGTCATAGCGCAGCGTCGTCAGCACCGTCTTGCCCACCGTTTCCTTGTATTCACAGTCATCGCGCCCCACCAGGTTCTGCGTGTCGGTGGTCACCGACCTGACGATCAGGTCGGCAAAGCCATGGCTACTGGTTTTGGCCATGTCCAGGGTGCGTTTGGTGTGACTGAATTCGCCGGCGCAGTTGGTATCCCACTCGCCGTTGCCGGATTCGATCACCAACTGTTCAAGGACCGGACGCAACACGTTGCCTTCGCGCACGTACAGCGACAGGACGGCTTGCTCGAACGGGTTGGCACGCGATGAACCGGTGAAGCCGGCACGCACGCCGAATGCTCGCAGATCGGAGGTGAGTTTATAGCGCGCGGTGTCGATGCTCAGCCCATCGAAGCGCACGGCATCGGAGCTGTACACCGACGCCTGGGCATAGCGGGCCAGCGGCTTGCCGTCGACGTTGGACACCACGGCCAGTTTCAGGTCGTACATGCCCATGCCATCCGGCGCATCGCTGAGGGTGGGGTCCGGCTCGATCTGCGACAACGCGGTGATGGTCTGGCCATCGTAGGCCGGCCAGTCCTTGCACACCGAGTAGCCCGGCACGCCCTCGGGCAACAGCGGTTTTTCACATTCGGCATAGGCCTGAGTTGCACTCAGCGCGCCACTCATGGCCACGCAGCCCAGCCAGCGGTATTTCAAGGTCATTCCGTGTTCCTTGTGTACGTCTTGATCAAACAGTCAGCCATGCACTATCGCCTGCCCGACCTGTCGATTCAACCAGTTCAACGCAGGGTCACCTCCCCGGTGGCCATGCCAGGCGAGCACGAAGGTGAATGGGGGGATGTGAAACGGGGGCGGCAGGATCACCAATTGCGACTGATCGATACCCTGCAGGCCACGGGCGGCGACGGTGAGGATCAGGTCGGTTGCGCGAATCAATTGCGGGGCCACACTCCAGTGCGGCAGGCTGACGGTGACGTGACGGCGCTCGCCAAGGGTGGTCAGCGCGCGCTCGATTTCCGGGGTGCCGCTGCCACGCATTTCCAGCAGGACATGGGGCCGGGCGAGATAGGTCGGCAGGTCGAGCATGCCGCTGGCCGGCAAGCTGTCGCGATCCACCAGGCAGGCAAACCGCTCCTCGAACAGCGTCGTGGAGCGCAGCTCGTTGGGCAGTTCGGGAAACACCCCGGCGGCCAGGTCGATATCGCCGTTGAGCACACCTTCGAGCATGCCTTCGCGACTGGCGTGGCTGATTTGCAGGTCGATGCCCGGCGCCTCACGGCGCAAGGTACGGATCAGCCCCGGCAGGACAAGGGCCGCGCCGTAGTCGGACATCGCCAGGCGGAACCTGCGTTTGGCTGACGCGGGGTCAAAGGCGTTGGGTGCCAGCAACGCCTGGACCTGCGACAGCGCTTCGCGCAGTGGCGCTGCCAGTTCCAGCGCACGCGGAGTGGCGACCAACCCGGCACCGGCACGCACCAGCAAGGGATCACCCAGCATGTCACGCAGCCGCGCCAGCGCGTGGCTGACCGCCGGCTGGCTGAGATGAAGGCGCTCGGCCGCGCGCGTCACGTGCTGCTCGCTGAGCAAAGCGTCGAGGATCACCAGCAGGTTCAAATCGATACGGCGCAGATCATTCATCCGATGCATGTTCTGGATAGCTATTTGGAATTTAAATCTGCGCGACGAATACCTTAGAGTCCAGCAAAACCTGTTGGAGAAACCTCATGAGTACCTTGCATTGGGCCGGACTGTTGCTACTGGCGGTGATCGCCGGCGCCGTGGTGCCCTTTCAAAGCGCGATCAACGCCAACCTCAGTCGCGGCCTCGGCCATCCCTTGTGGGCGACCCTTGCATCGTTGCTGGTGAGTATGGCGGTGTTGTTGCCGGTGATCATCGCCCTGCGTTTGCCGCTACCGTCCCTGGGGTTCATCAGCAAGGCGCCCCTGGGGATGTGGGCCGGCGGTGCCTTCGGTGTGTGCTTCATTGCCCTGGCCTTGATGCTGCTTCCCAAACTGGGGGCATCCGGGTTCATTGCCCTGGCGCTGAGCGGGCAGGTGGTGGCGTCGCTGGTGCTGGATCACTTCGGGTTGTTCGGGCTGGTGGAGCGGCATCTGACCCTGCCGAAGCTGCTCGGCGCGGCCATGCTGATTGCCGGGGTGGTGTTGATTCAATTCAGCACCAGCCCCGCCAGAGCCCTGCTGCCGGACCCGTGATTCAGCCCCCTGCTCCACGGTCCCGGCGTAAACCGCTACGGGCGCCAGCCTGGCCACTGGCGCTGATGAGCGTGGCCCTGGCGGTGACAGCCATGGGCTGAACCGTCAGAACGCGTTGCGGAAAATCTCTTCGATCTGCCGCTGATCCGCCGCCCGTGGATTGGTCAGGCCACAAGCATCTTTCAGCGCGTTGGCCGCGAGGAGCGGGACGTCTTGCAGCTTGGCCCCAAGGTCGCGCAAGCCGGCTGGAATCTCCACGTCCCGGGACAATTCACGGATCGCTGCGATAGCCGCCTCAGCACCCTCCTGCGGGTTGAGACCACGGGTCTCGACACCCAGCGCATGGGCCACCACCGCCAGGCGTTCAGCACAGATCGCGGCGTTGAAGCTTTGCACGTGAGGCAACAGCACCGCGTTGCACACGCCATGGGGCAAGTCGTAAAGGCCGCCCAACTGGTGGGCCATTGCATGGACAAACCCCAGGGACGCGTTGTTGAACGCCATGCCCGCGAGGAACTGCGCGTAAGCCATGTTCTCCCGGGCGATCATGTCGCTGCCGTCGCGCACCGCCAGGCGTAAATTGCGACTGATCAGCTCGATGGCTTTCAGCGCACAGGCATCGGTGATCGGATTGGCGGCGGTGGAGACATAGGCTTCGATGGCGTGGGTCAAGGCGTCCATGCCGGTGGCGGCGGTCAGGCCCTTGGGCATGGCGGCCATCAGGGCCGGATCGTTGACCGACAACAGTGGTGTGACATTGCGGTCGACGATGGCCATTTTCACGTGGCGTGATTCATCGGTGATGATGCAGAAGCGGGTCATTTCACTGGCGGTGCCGGCGGTGGTGTTAATCGCAACCAACGGCAGCTGTGGCATGGCGGACCGGTCGACGCCTTCGTAGTCGGCGATCTTGCCGCCATTGGTGGCGCACAGGGCGATGCCCTTGGCGCAGTCGTGGGGCGAGCCGCCGCCCAGAGACACCACGAAATCGCATTCGCTGCGCTGCAGCAGTTCCAGGCCGCTCTCCACATTGGCGATGCTCGGGTTGGCCTTGGCGCCATCGAACACCACCGAATCGATGTCCTGCATCGCCAGTTTTTCGGCGATCAGGCTGGCCACGCCCGCTTCGGCCAACCCTGTGTCGGTCACGATCAAGGCCTTGCGAAACCCATAGTTGCTGATGGCAGTCATGGCTTCATCGAGGCAACCGGTGCCCATGATGTTCACGGCGGGAATGAAAAATGTGCTGGTCACGGCGATTCCTCCTCGATAGACCGAACCGTCACTCCTGATTCGGCGGATACCCCAAGGATCGACCCATCGCTCACCGCGCATCTTGATCTGGCTCAACACCCGGTCGTGATAAAGTCTGCGCCCTGCCCCCACCTGCTTGAGAAGACCGACGCGATGACCGAGTTCCAGGATGTTGATGCCCACCTAGAAGACTGGAAGGCGTTGCGTGCAACCACCCCGTTCAGTGCCCTGTTGGTGGGCAACGGTGCCAGTCGCGCGGTGTGGGATGACTTCGGTTACGACTCGCTGTTCGAAAACGCGCGCACGGTGGAGGAAAAGCCGTTGAGCCCGTCCGAGCTGAGTGTGTTCGAGGCGATGCAGACGCGCAGTTTCGAGCAAGTGCTGGGCGCACTGAAAACCACCAGCCGGGTCAACAAGGCCCTGGCCGTCAGCTCCGCAGCACCGCGCAATCGTTACTACGCGATCAAGGAAGCGCTGATCAACACCGTGCATGCGGTGCACATTCCCTGGCGCCTGGTGCAGGCCTCAAGCCTGGCGATGATCAGTCAGGAGCTGAGCAGCTATCCGACGGTGTTCACCACCAACTATGACTTGCTCAATTACTGGGCGATCCAGCACCAGCCCGACGGCATCAGCGACCTGTTTCATGGCGCAGGGCCGAGCTTCGACCTGAGCGCCAGCACCACCGACAAGACCCGCCTGCTGTACCTGCACGGCGGCCTGCACCTGGTGCGCAACCAGGACGGCACCGCGCGCAAACTGACCTCCACCGAAGGGACGCTGCTGGGCAGCTTTGCGATCAATAACACGATCAAGACCCTGGACGATGTGCCGCTGTTCGTCAGCGAAGGCAGCAGCGAAGACAAGCTCAAGACCATCCGCAGTTCGGATTACCTGTCGTTCTGCTACGACCAGTTGCTGCATCAACACGATGGGTTGTGCATCTTCGGTCACAGCCTCGGCAAGCAGGACGAGCACCTCATTCACGCCCTGCGCCAAGCCAGGCCGAACACCGTGGCGATCTCGATCTATCCACGCAGCGCAGCGTTTATCCAGAGCCAGAAACGGCATTACGCAAAGGTGTTTGAGGGGACGGGGGTTGAGCTGCGGTTTTTCGACTCGAAGTCGCACGCACTGGGTAACTCGGCGCTGACGGTGCCGGTCGAGGTCTGACACTGTCACTGTGGCGAGGGCGCGCGCTCAAGTCAGGCGCGGCATAACCCGATCACTCCTCGCTGCTATGCACCACCACCAGCAACTGCGCCTGCACCTCACCCACCGAGCGCAGGCGGTGAGGCTTTTGTGCGTTGAAGTGCAGCGCATCCCCCCGATCCAGGATCACTCGCTCGTTCATGAAGTCGACTTCGACCTGGCCCTCATGGACAAACAGGAACTCCTCCCCCAGGTGCTCCTTGAAGGTCTTGTCGCTGAACTCCTTGGGCGGATAGACGATGAAGGGCAACAGGCTGCGCTCACTGACCTGATGAGCCAGTACCGCGTAACCCGGCGCCTGGTCATTGGCCGCCAGAGACTGTCGCTCATGGGCGCGCACCAGGCTGTAGCTGTCGAGGCTGATCGCGTCCTCGGAGAACAACTCCTCGACCTTGACGTTCAGCGCCTTGGCCAGTTTCAGCGCCGCCGCAATGGACGGAGTGTTGAGCCCGCGCTCGACTTTCGACAGATAGCTCTTGGTCATGCCGGATTTTTCGGCCAGGGCCTCCAGCGTAACACCGAGTTTTTTTCTCAATAATTTCAAACGGATAGACATGTGGAGCGATTAATCCATCAAGGAGGCAACGATTAGTCCTTGCCAATGACACAAAGTGTCATATAGCCTCTTAAGTATCATGTGCGATCACCCAACGACCTTGCGAGCAGCGGGAGAACCACATCCGACGTCCATTGATTGCTACAAAGGACACCTGATATGGCCAAGACATTAGCACTACCTAAAGAGCAACTCATCAAGCAGGCGCTTTCGCAGATGCAAAGCACCCTGGCGGATAATACGTGGACTGACCGGCAAAAGCTGGCGCTGACCTGCCGCATTCTGTTCGAGAACGGTCACGACTCGGGGCTGGCCGGGCAAATTACCGCCCGCGGCCCACAACCGGGCACCTACTACACCCAGCAACTGGGCCTGGGTTTCGACGAAATCACCGCGAGCAACCTGCTGCTGGTCAACGAAGACCTGGAAGTGCTGGAAGGCCACGGCATGCCGAACCCGGCCAACCGATTCCACAGCTGGGTCTACCGCGCCCGCCCGGACGTGAACTGCATCATCCACACGCACCCGACCCACGTCGCCGCCTTGTCGATGCTGGAAGTGCCACTGGAAATCTCCCACATGGACCTCTGCCCGCTCTACGAGGACTGCGCCTTTCTCGAAGCCTGGCCGGGGGTGCCGGTGGGCAACGAAGAAGGTGAAATCATCGCTGGGGCTCTGGGCGACAAGCGCGCGATTGTGCTTTCCCACCACGGCCAGCTGTCGACCGGACGGACCATCGAGGAAGCCTGCGTGATTGCACAGTTGATCGAGCGCGCGGCCAAGCTACAGTTGCTGGCGATGTCGGCCGGTACGCTCAAACCGATCCTGCCGGCACTCGGCCGCGAAGCCCATGACTGGATCTCCAAGCCCAAGCGCCACGGCGCCGCGTTCAACTACTACGCCCGGCAGAACCTGCGCCAACACGCCGATTGCCTGAACTGAAACCGCTCATTCGCTTAATGGAGAGACAGCATGTCCAGCCCTTCTATTCACGGCATCATCGGCTACACCATCACCCCCTTCACCGCCAACGGTGAACACATTGATCTCGACGCACTGGGGCGCTCCATCGATCGCCTGATCGACAGCGGCGTACACGCCATCGCCCCACTGGGCAGCACGGGCGAAGGCGCCTACCTGAGCGATGCGGAGTGGGATCAGGTCAGCGAATTCAGCATCAGGCACGTCGCCAGGCGCGTGCCGACCATCGTCAGCGTCTCAGACCTGACCACCGCCAAGGCAGTGCGGCGCGCCCGTTTCGCCGAAACCCATGGCGCCGACGTGGTGATGGTGCTGCCAGCGTCCTACTGGAAACTCAGCGAAGCCGAGATTCTCGCCCACTACCACGCCATCGGCGAGAGCATCGGCGTGCCGATCATGCTCTACAACAACCCGGCCACCAGCGGCACCGACATGTCGGTGGACCTGATCCTGCGGATCTTCAATGCCGTGGAAAACGTGACCATGGTCAAGGAGAGCACCGGCGATATCCAGCGCATGCACAAGCTGCAACTGCTCGGCGAAGGCCAGGTGCCGTTCTACAATGGCTGCAACCCGCTGGCGCTGGAAGCATTCGCAGCCGGAGCCAAAGGCTGGTGCACCGCGGCGCCGAACCTGATCCCGCAACTCAACGGTGCGCTGTACCAGGCCGTGCTGGCCAATGATCTGGGCAAGGCACGAGAGCTGTTCTATCGCCAGTTGCCGTTGCTGGACTTCATCCTCAAGGGAGGACTGCCGGCGACCATCAAGGCCGGCCTGCGCATGACCGGGCTGGAAGTGGGTGATCCGCGCCTGCCGGTGTTCCCGTTGAATGAAACGGGTTGCAGTCAGTTGCAGGAATTGCTGGATACCTTGCGCTGAGACAATCCCCCTGATGATTGTTCCCGCGCTCTGCGTGGGAATACAGCCCGTGACGCTCCGCGTCACTGGACGCAGAGCATCCCTGGAGGCATTCCCACGCGCGAGCGTAGGAATGATCGGAAGGTGTATTCAAAGCACCGGCGTGGTCTTGTCTTTGATGATTGTGGTCGGGCCATTGGTCTTGACGCTGGCAATGCCTTTGTCCCTGGCGGCGTCCGAGGAATACGCCTCGCTGTTGCCGATGACCTGATGATTGGCCGCCTTGAGATTGAAGTAAGGATGGCCGTCCTTGGTGGTTTTTTTCTCGTAGCGATCATCCAATGGGCTATTGGTCTGCACCGAGGCGATGCCGTTATCGGCGGCGGTACGCGTGGTGTAAAGCTCGCTGGTGAGAATGGTTTCGGCGTTGGCCGCTTTCAGCACGAAGCGGAATTGGCCATTGCTGCTTTTACTCAACTCATACCATCCAGACATGCGTCTGCTCCTGTCGATTGAAATGGCGGGGGGATTACGACTCTGAAGTAAAGCCCTTCCTCGGCGTTTGGCCAGTTCAAATTTCCGGGTGCCGGTGCGCGGGAGTTCAGATAGCCATGGCGGGCCTCCCGACATAGAGGCCCGCAGATTACTTGACCGCCGCCCGCACCACTGACAAACCGGGCGCCCGCTCCCGCCGCTGGCTCAGGTAACGGGTGCAGCTGACCCGCAGGAACGAGGCGAAGTTCACCACTTCGCCTCGATAGTCCATCACCTCTTCATAGAGTTTGGCGATCAACTGGTTGGTGGTCATGCCATCCATTTCGGCGATCTCGCTGAGAATGTCCCAGAACTGGTTCTCCAGGCGCAGCGTGGTCACCACCCCGCAGATGCGCAGTGAGCGCGAGCGTGACTCGTACAGAATCGGGTCGGCTTTGACATAGAGCTCGCACATGCGCAGGCCTCCGCTTACAAGGTGATGGTCGTGCCCAGCAGACCGAGGAACCCGGCCAGCCAGCTCGGGTGCGCCGGCCAGGCAGGTGCCGTCGCCAGATTGCCCTGAACGTGGCCTTGCGTCACCGGGATGTCGATGTACGTGCCACCGGCCAACCGCACTTCCGGTGCGCAGGCCGGATACGCGCTGCATTCGCGCCCTTCCAGAATCCCCGCCGCCGCCAGCAATTGCGCACCGTGGCAGACCGCGGCAATCGGTTTTGCGGCCTGGTCGAAGGCTTGCACCAGTTGCAGGACCTTGTCGTTCAAGCGCAGGTATTCCGGCGCACGACCACCAGGCACCAGCAACGCGTCGTAGTCCGCGGCATCGACCTTGGCGAAGTCGAAGTTCAGGGCGAACAGGTGACCGGGTTTTTCGCTGTAGGTCTGGTCGCCTTCGAAGTCATGGATCGCGGTGCGCACGGTCTGCCCGGCGGTTTTGTCCGGGCACACCGCGTGCACCGTGTGACCGACCATCAGCAGCGCCTGGAACGGCACCATCACTTCATAGTCTTCGACGTAATCGCCAACCAGCATCAGAATCTTTTTCGCAGCCATGGGGAGGACTCCTCTGAATGAATCGTGGGCACAACGGAATCTTCAAGGTAGTCCCGATCAGGTAGGGGTGGGTAATAATCAGCTACTACATAGCGCTGCACACTGTTTACGAGCCGCAGAGGCTTCTGTGGTGAATGTCAAAACTGTACGGATAACTCTGCACCTGACTGTAACAGCGCAGCCTGCACGGTTTGTGGCTAGATGAAGACATCTCTCCCTCGCTTCTGGTTACCGTCATGTCCTCGCGCGAAAATACCGGCATGGCCCTGGGCCTGCTCGGCGTCATCATCTTCAGCCTGACCCTGCCCTTCACCCGGATCGTCGTGCAAGAACTGCACCCGCTGCTCAACGGTCTGGGCCGCGCGCTGTTCGCGGCGATTCCAGCGGCCGTGTTGTTACTGTGGAATCGGGAAAAATGGCCCACCTGGCAGCAGGTCAAAGGTCTGTCGCTGGTGATCGCCGGGGTGATTCTCGGGTTTCCCGTGCTCTCGGCCTGGGCCATGCAAACCCTGCCGGCGTCCCACGGTGCGCTGGTCAATGGCCTGCAGCCGCTGTGCGTGGCGCTGTATGCCGCCTGGCTGTCCCATGAGCGCCCCTCGAAAGCCTTCTGGGCCTGTGCCGCATTGGGTAGCGCGCTGGTACTGGGTTACGCGCTGATCAGTGGCGCCGGGAGTATTCAGGCCGGTGACTGGCTGATGCTCGCAGCCATTGCCGTCGGTGGGCTGGGGTATGCCGAAGGTGGTCGCCTGGCCAGGGAGATGGGCGGCTGGCAAGTGATCTGCTGGGCACTGGTACTGTCGACTCCCCTGTTGATCGGCCCCGTGCTGTACCTGGCCATGCAGCATCAGGGCGAGATTTCCGCCAAGACCTGGTGGGCCTTTGGCTATGTATCGCTGTTCTCGCAGTTCATCGGTTTTTTTGCCTGGTATGCCGGGCTGGCCATGGGTGGCATTGCCCGGGTCAGTCAGATCCAGTTACTGCAGATCTTCTTCACCATCGCGTTCTCGGCACTGTTCTTTGGAGAACAGGTCCAGCCGATCACCTGGTTGTTCGCCGCCGGGGTGATCGTGACGGTGGTGTTGGGACGCAAGACCGCGATACGGCCAGCGCGCGCGGTCACGGCGTAGCCGCACGCGGGTATCACGCCAGGTAGCCGTCAGCCCGCAGCAGGGTTTCCAGGCAATGTTCACTGATGTGATAGAACGCCTTGAGCTCCTGGATTTTCACCAACAACTGGGCCGGGTCCACCGGTTCGGCACGCTTGACCGCCAGGATCATCTTGTTCTTGTTGGTATGGTCCAGGGAGATGAACTCGAAGACCTTGGTTTCATAACCACAGGCTTCGAGGAACAGCGCCCGCAGGCTGTCAGTGACCATCTCTGCCTGTTGGCCAAGGTGCAAGCCGTATTGCAGCATCGGCTTGAGCAGTGCCGGGCTCTGGATTTGCAGGCGAATCTGTTTGTGGCAGCACGGCGAGCACATGATGATCGACGCGCCCGAACGGATGCCGGTGTGGATCGCGTAATCAGTGGCGATATCGCAGGCATGCAGGGCAATCATCACGTCCAGCTCGCTGGGCGCCACGCTGCGTACGTCACCGCACTTGAACACCAGCCCCGGATGCTCCAGGCGTGCGGCCGCGGCGTTGCACAGGCTGACCATGTCTTCACGCAGTTCAACGCCGGTGACCACGCCTTCAGCCTTCAAGATATTGCGCAGATAATCGTGAATGGCGAAGGTCAGGTAGCCCTTGCCCGAGCCGAAATCCGCCACCTGTACCGGCTTGTCCAGCGCCAGCGGTGAAGCGGTCAGTGCATGGCTGAACACTTCAATGAACTTGTTGATCTGCTTCCACTTGCGCGACATCGCCGGGATCAACTCGTGCTGCTTGTTGGTCACGCCCAGGTCGGCGAGAAACGGCCGGTTCAAGTCCAGGAAACGGTTTTTCTCGCGATTGTGGTCCGCCGAAGGCACTTCACGCAGTTGCTGCGGCTTGCTCTTGAACAGCGAGCTCTTGCCCTTCTTGCTGTACTCAAGCTGGGCTTCATCGGTCAGCGACAGCAGATGGGCGTTCTTGAACGACTGCGGCAACAGCCCGGCAATCGTTGCCACACCCTCTTCCACGGGGAAGTTCTTGGTAATGTCGCGGGTCTTGTAGCGATAGACGAAGGACAGGCACGGCTGATCCTTCACGGTCAGTTGCTTGACGATGATGCGCTGCAAGTCCGTTTCGTCACCGACATACTTGGCCAACACCAACTTGATGAACGCGCTCTGCGCCAGGCTGCTGGTCAACAGGTTGATGAATTGCGCGTGATGATCCGGCGTGAGGCTGGCGGGAGTTGCGGTAGCGGACATGTAGGAAGCGCCTCGGGCGGTACGAATCTGGGGGATGCCGGTATTTTAGGGGGGATGACGGTTTAGGGCACGGGGTTATTTTTCATCAGGTCCGGCAAGCGCGGTCCAGGACCTGATGACTCGGCTAAAAAACTCAGGGTTCCACCAGTCGGAGTTTGCGATTGGCAGGGGCGTTAATCACGTATTTGACAATCAGTCCCACCGGTACCGCCCAGGTCAGGCCGTTGGCCGGATCCGTGACCACCGCCACGGTTTCGGAACTGGCTGCGATATCCAGACGTCGGCGATCGTGGCTGGACTTGAGTATTCCGTAGGCATGGCTCACCAGCCGCTCCGCCAGATGCATCGGCACGTCGATGCTCTGCAAGTGCCTCACTGCGCGACAGAACAGCACCTGGTCGTCAATGAGGCCACCGCTCTCATGCCGGGCCAGAAACGCCAGGGCAATGCCCAACAGTTCTTCATTCAAATCCGGTAGTTCATCGACTCCCTGCATGCTCACGACTCCACGGGGGTTTCCATCGAAGGCTCGCTCACCACCACAGGTCGCGCGGCGCGACGCAGGTCGGGCCCGGCGCAAGGCAAGCGCACGGCCGGGTTGGGCATGCCACTGGGTGACAGTTCATGGGTCATTTCGAACTCCGCACGCACCGACCAGCCGCAGGCTTCCGAGGTGCATTGCAAATACGCCACCCGCAGGAAAATATGACGGCCCTCGCTGGTTCGAATGCGCATCCTGCTCAGACAATGAGGACAGACCATTTTGTAGGTACTCATGCTTAACTCCCGACTGTCATCTGGTGGCGATAAACCCGATCAAACACAATACTGTCTGAGGCATTGACGGGCCCTGCCCGGTGATACGAAAAACGTCTGCCAGACATAAGAAAGTGCAGTAAGCAGACGCACAATTGATATGAGCCAAGCTCGTAGGAAATCCCCCCGATACCATTAGGAAGCTTCGTCATCGTATTCTTCTGATTCATAGTTGATGGTTGATCACCCATAAAAAGTACTCATTTCGCATAAGTTAGGCACTCGAAAAACATATGTCAAAAGGAAGAGGCTCAAATTGCGTAGCAAAAAATCACAAGCTGTCCTCGCTCGCCTGAAGCAAATTACCGGCACAACAACCGATGCTTCTTTGTCTTCAGCACTGCAGGTCAGCCCGCAAACTCTCAGCAGCTGGAAAGGACGCGACAGCATGCCATACGCATTATGCGTATACATCGCACAAACCCGTGGTATTTCCCTCGACTGGCTGCTGCTAGGTGAGGGCCCTGTACAACGGCATACGCCTGCCAATCACATTGAACACGCCCAACCCGATACACCACGCGAACATACGATTCTTGCCCTCTGGCGATTGCTCAACGAAGATGATCGCTGTGCAATACAGTGCGCACTGGAAGAAAAAAAGCGCCTGCGAGAACTTGAACTAAAGCTTGCCGAAATGGCTTCACACCTATCAGCACTTCAACACTCCAACGACATATAAAGCCACAATCATCCCCACCCTTGTTATTTAAAGGCGCGCCACCAGACTACGATGTTGCCACCGCTGCGAATAATCAGCGCGCATAACAAAACACTGGTTAGCGTGTGCCACTGGCTCACCGGCTGAAGTGCCAGCATTACATCCATACCGGCCAGGCACAGTCCCCCCCCGCACAGACTGGTCAATAGCCTGCCTTGCCAGCCGTGACGCTCTTCGTCGCGCTGGTAACAGGCCAGCCTGAATGCGCTGAGCAAATGCGCCGCGGCGGTGATGCAGACCAGAACAAACATCCCTCCCTCAATCATCTGCGCCCCCTCAAGTGCCGGATAATCTCTGCAAGACCAGCACCGTCGACCCACTGCATGATTTTTATACTGATCGGAATGACGATCAGCGCGCACAGGAATGCCGTCACGCCGCCGGTCAGGAAGGGGGCCAGCGACAACGCCACGGGGGTAAACAGATAGCCGACCCCCGCCGACAAGATCAATGAAGCGATGCGCTGCCAGGCCTTGAAGTTGTTGCGCGTGGTCGTGACCAGCCAGGCGCCGAGGGTGGCACCAAACAGTACCTCGCCATCGATGACGGGCAATGTCGCCGCCATACCCAACCCTAGCAATACATCACTGACGCTGTTGTAGGCCGAATCAGTCAGGCTCATGGGCACCTCCCGTGCGCGCACTGGCGACAGTAATCACCCCCACCTCAATGGCCTTGAGCAAGGCAGCACTGCGTGACTTCACTGCGAACTTGCGGCGAATATTATTGAAGTGAAAATTGATCGTGGTTTCCGAGCAATTCTGGATCCTGGCGATCTCCCAGGAGGTTTTCCCCCGAGAGCACCACAGCAGCGCTTGCGTCTCTTTGGCGGTCAGCATGACCGGCGCAGGTTTTGCCTCACCTGCAGAGGCTGCACAGCCAACAGAATCGAGTGGTTGATGCGTTGACATGACATGAACTCCCTCTACGTCAGAACCCCTGTGGTCAGGGCGTTCCCGGATAAAGAGAGAGGGTGGAGATCGGCCGGCGCCCGGGCAACGAGCGCCAGTTGTAGCGTTAAAACCTACAGAACCTAGCCAAGCACCACCAGGCGATTGGGTAACTCGTTACGCACATGGGTCACCGGAACGTGCACCTTGAGCAATTCGCCACAAGCCTCGATGCAGTTCACAAAGCCCTGCAATGTCTGCCCCTGTTTCACTTGCTGGGTGAAGGTCGCGACGATGGCGTCCCAGTGGGTGTTGTCCAGGCGACTGGAAATGCCCTCGTCCACCAGGATCTCCACATAACGCTCGGCCTCGCAGACGAAAATCAGCATGCCGGTACTGCCCACGGTGTGGTGCAGGTTCTGCTCCAGGAATTGCCGGCGCGCCAGGTTCGAGGCGCGCCAGTGGCGCACTGAACGCGGGATCAGGTGCGTGGTGATCGACGGGATCCGGAACACCAGGCACAACACGATGAAGCTCGCCCACTGCACCAGTAACAACGTGTGCATGCTCAGCCAGCCGGAAAGGTAATGCACGATGCCCGGCACGGTCAGTGCCACCAGGCTGGCCCACAACAGCGGAATGTAAGTGTAGTCGTCGGCCCGGGCCGCCAGCACGGTAACCAGTTCAGCGTCAGTGTCGCGCTCGACCCGGGAAATTGCCTCGGCGACCTGGCGTTGTTCGTACTCACTCAGTAGTGCCATGGTTTTGAATGCTCGTTCATTGTTGTTCTCACCAGCCGCCCGACGAACCACCGCCACCGAAACTGCCCCCACCGCCACTGAAGCCGCCGCCCCCTCCCGAGCCACCGCCAAAGCCGCCACCGCCAAACCCGCCGGATCCCCCGCGACCGCCGCCACTGGGCAGGATGCCGAGCATCTGGCAAACAAACAGGGTGAGGATAAACAGCAGGACCAGAAATACAAACAAACCCGGATGCTGCGCGACAAAGTCGCCGTCGTGCTGATCGCCCGAGTCGTAAGCCGTGGTCGGTTCATCCAGCGGGCTGCCACCCAGCACCACCAGCATCGCCGCCACACCGTCGCTGATGCCCTTGCTGAAGTGGCCGGTCTTGAACGCCGGCGTGATCACCTGGTTGATGATCACCGAACTCTGCGCATCGGTCAGCCGGTCTTCCAGACCATAGCCGACTTCGATACGCAGCTTGCGCTCATCCCGTGCAACGATCAGCAAGGCGCCGTTGTTCTTGTCCTTCTGCCCGATCCCCCAATAGCGTCCCAACTGATAACCGTAGTCATCGATGCTGGTGCCTTGCAGGTCGGATAGCGTCACCACCACCAACTGCTCACCCGTGGCCAGTTCATGTGCCTTGAGTTGCTGGCTCAGTTGCTCGCGCACCGACGGCTCGATCATCTGGGCCTCGTCCACCACCCGCCCGGTCAATGCCGGAAACTTGAGCTCGGCCTGCGCGGTGATGGCAAACACCCAGAGCACCAGCACCTGGCTCATTTTCAAGACGCGCATGGGCACCTCATCCCTCGTGAATTGGGGTGTATCCCGACAGCACGCGTGTCACCGCCGGGAGCCTGCGCCTGTCAGAACTTCACTTGCGGGGCTTTATCGGCATCCGGGCTGGTGGCCTCGAAGGTCTCGCGCAACGGCAAGTCGCTGTACATCACGCTGTGCCACAGACGGCCCGGAAAGGTGCGGATTTCGGTGTTGTATTTCTGCACCGCGAGGATGAAATCACGGCGCGCCACACCGATGCGGTTTTCCGTGCCTTCGAGTTGCGATTGCAGCGCCAGGAAGTTCTGATTGGCCTTCAGGTCCGGGTAGCGCTCGGACACCACCATCAAACGGCTCAAGGCGCCGCTGAGCTGGTCCTGTGCCTGCTGGAACTGCTTGAGCTTTTCCGGATTATCGAGTGTGCTGGCGTCCACCTGGATGGCGGTGGCCTTGGCCCGGGCCTCGATGACCGCGGTCAGGGTGTCCTGTTCATGTTTGGCATACCCCTTGACCGTCTCCACCAGGTTGGGAATCAGGTCGGCGCGTCGCTGGTACTGGTTCTGCACTTGCGACCAGGCCGCCTTGGCCTGTTCGTCGAGGGTCGGAATGGTGTTGATGCCGCAGCCGGACAGAACCGCTGTCACCAGCATCAGGACCGCCACTTGCCAGCCCGAGCGATAGCGCTGTTGTTCATTCATCTGAGTGATGCTCCCTTGCCCTGCGCGATGGAAATAGCCCGCAATCCTTCATTGCTGTCTCTTGGGGCATAATCTGCCCCCGCCACTGGATTGCATCGAGCCAATCGGCTAAAAGGTGCCCAGCGCGAGTTCCGAAGTTTGCGGTATTTACCCGAACAACAATAGTCGCTCCCTAAATTTTGGCTGACCGATGCGTACTCACTACCGTCGCTTGGGCTTTTGAGAAAACTATTCATGAAGAAGCTGTGTTTGCTGGGCCTGACCATCGGCCTGGCCAGTCACTCGGTATTGGCCGACACAAAGCCTGCCCCGATTGAAAACAAGGACGCTTTCGTCAGCAACCTGATGAAGCAGATGACCCTGGACGAAAAGATCGGCCAATTGCGCCTGATCAGCATCGGCCCGGAAATGCCCCGCGAGCTGATCCGCCAGGAAATCGCCGCCGGCAAGATCGGCGGTACGTTCAACTCGATCATCCGCCCGGAAAACCGTCCGATGCAGGACGCGGCCATGCGCAGCCGGCTGAAAATCCCGATGTTCTTTGCCTATGACGTGATCCACGGCCACCGGACGATTTTCCCGATCCCCCTGGCCCTGGCCTCGAGCTGGGACATGGACGCCATTGGCCTGAGCGGACGCATTGCGGCAAAAGAAGCCGCCGCCGACAGCCTCGACATCACCTTCGCGCCCATGGTCGACATCTCCCGCGACCCCCGCTGGGGCCGCACCTCTGAAGGGTTCGGCGAGGACACCTACCTGGTGTCGCGCATCGCCCAGGTGATGGTCAAGGCCTACCAGGGCACCGGCCTGATCGGCGCCGATAACATCATGGCCAGCGTCAAGCACTTTGCCTTGTATGGCGCGGTGGAAGGCGGTCGCGACTACAACATCGTGGACATGAGCCCGGCCAAAATGTACCAGGACTACCTGCCGCCCTACCGCGCCGCGATTGATGCTGGCGCAGGTGGCGTGATGGTGGCCCTGAACTCGATCAACGGCGTACCGGCCACCGCCAACACCTGGCTGATGAAGGACCTGCTGCGCAAGGAGTGGGGCTTCAAAGGGCTGGCGGTCAGTGACCACGGCGCAATTTTCGAGCTGATCAATCACGGTGTGGCCCGCGACGGTCGTGAAGCGGCGAAGCTAGCGATCAAGGCCGGCATCGCCATGAGCATGAATGACAAGCTCTACGCTACCGAACTGCCAAGCCTGCTCAAGTCCGGTGAAATCCAGCAGAGCGACATCGACAGCGCAGTGCGTGAAGTGCTCGGCGCCAAGTACGACATGGGCCTGTTCAAGGACCCGTACCTGCGCATTGGCAAGGCCGAGGACGATCCCGCCGACACCTATGCCGAGAGCCGCCTGCACCGCGCCGAAGCCCGTGACGTCGCCCGGCGCAGCATGGTGTTGCTGAAGAACCACAACGAAACCCTGCCACTGAAGAAAACCGCGAAGATTGTCCTGGTCGGCCCGCTGGCCAAGGCGCCGATCGACATGATGGGCAGTTGGGCGGCGGCCGGTCGACCGGCGCAGTCGGTCACCCTGTTCGATGGCATGACCCGTGCCCTAGGTGATCAGGCCACTCTGACCTACGCCCGTGGCACCAACATCACCTCGGACAAGAAAGTCGTCGACTACCTGAACTTCCTCAACTTCGATGCCCCGGAAGTGGTCGACGACCCGCGTTCGGCGCAGGTCATGATCGACGAAGCGGTGAAAGCCGCGCAGCAGGCTGACGTCATCGTCGCGGCCGTGGGCGAATCCCGTGGCATGTCCCACGAGTCGTCGAGCCGCACCGACCTGAATATCCCGAGCAACCAGCGCGACCTGATCAAGGCCCTCAAGGCCACCGGCAAACCGCTGGTACTGGTGCTGATGAACGGCCGTCCACTGACGATTCTCGAAGAAAACGAACAGGCCGATGCGATCCTCGAAACCTGGTTCAGTGGCACCGAAGGCGGCAACGCCATCGCGGACGTGCTGTTCGGCGACTACAACCCGTCCGGCAAGCTGCCTATCAGCTTCCCGCGTTCGGTGGGGCAGATTCCGACCTACTACAACCACCTGACCATCGGCCGCCCGTTTACCCCCGGTAAGCCTGGCAACTACACCTCGCAGTACTTTGATGACATCACCGGCCCCCTGTATCCGTTTGGCTACGGCCTGAGCTACACCCGCTTCAGCCTGGCGGACATGGCACTGTCATCGACCACACTGAACAAGACCGGCAAGATCGATGCCCGCGTCACCGTTAAAAACACCGGCAAGCGCGACGGCGAAACCGTGGTGCAGTTGTACCTCCAGGATGTCACCGGTTCGATGATCCGCCCGATCAAGGAACTGAAAAACTTCCAGAAGGTGATGCTCAAGGCCGGGGAACAGAAAGTCATTCACTTCAGCATCGAAGAGAACGACCTGAAGTTCTACAACAACCAGCTCAAGTACGCGGCTGAGCCTGGCACGTTCAACGTGCAGATCGGCCTCGACTCCGCGGACGTGACGCAACAGAGCTTCGAGTTGCTCTAAGCCCCTGAAACTGATCGCTCCCACGCTCTGCGTGGGAGCGATCAGCTGGATCAGCCCCGCCGATCCAGCAGATTGACCACCACCCGGTCCACCCATCCCCACACCCGCTGCTTCACCCGTTTCCACAACGGTCGCCGTTGCCACTCCTCCAGGTTGACCCGCTGACTCAAGGCAAAGTCATTCTCGAAGCTCGTCGCCACCGCCAGCGTCAGCGCCGGGTCGATGGCCTCCAGATTGGCTTCCAGGTTGAAGCGCAGATTCCAGTGATCGAAATTGCATGAGCCGATGCTGACCCAGTCATCCACCAGGACCATCTTCAGGTGCAGGAAACACGGCTGGTACTCGAAAATTTTCACGCCAGCCTTGAGCAGCCTTGGGTAGTAGCGATGCCCGGCGTAGCGCACCGATGGATGATCGGTGCGCGGCCCGGTGAGCAACAGGCGGACATCGATGCCCCGTGCGGCAGCCTTGCGCAGCGAACGACGGACCTTCCAGGTCGGCAGAAAATACGGCGTGGCCAGCCAGATCCGCTGTTGACCGCTGTTCAAGGCACGGAACAGCGACTGCAGGATATCCCGGTGCTGACCGGCGTCGGCGTACGCCACCCGCCCCATGCCCTGCCCCGCTGACGGCACCCGGGGCAGGCGCGGCAAACCGAAGTGCGAGGCGGGTTTCCAGGCTCGACGGTGGCGGTTGGCGATCCATTGCCGGTCAAACAGCAACTGCCAGTCGAGCACCAGGGGACCGCTGATTTCCACCATGACCTCATGCCACTCGCTGGTGTCGTGACCCGGCGTCCAGAACTCATCCGTGACGCCGGTACCTCCGACCACCGCCAACGTCTGATCGACCAATAGCAATTTGCGGTGATCGCGATAGAAGTTGCCCAACCAGCGCCGCCAGTTCAGGCGATTGTAAAACCGCAGCTCGACACCGGCGGCCATCAGCCGTTGGCGCAGGCTCAGGGTAAACGCCAGGCTGCCATAGTCATCGAACAGGCAGCGCACCCGCACGCCACGCTCGGCGGCCTGCACCAGCGCCTGGACCATGGCCTCGGCGCACGCCCCCGCCTCCACCAGGTAGAGTTCCAGTTCGACTTGCTCTTGGGCGCGGGCAATCGCCACCAGCATTCGCGGAAAGAACTGCGGACCGTCGATCAGCAGCTCATAACGGTTGCCGTCGCGCCAGGGGAACACTGCGCCGCGCATGTCAGCGCGCCGTAAAAATCAGTACCGCGCCCACCGGTACCGACAGGCTGATCGCCGACAGACCGGCAACCTGGCGCAAGCGCTCAAGCCCCGGGGCAAGATTGAAATCCTCGGCGCTGATGACCACGGGCTCAAGGGTGACCACCTGAAAGCGCCGGTCATCCAGGCGGGTCGCCAACAGCTCGGCGTTGTACTGGTGTTGTAGGCCGTGAAGGCTGACGGTCAGCGGCAAGCGCAACTCCAGCTGCGCGCCTGGGGCCAGGTCGTTGATCGGTCGCAGATCGATCTGTGCCGTGATCAGGGCTTCGGGAAAGGTCTGAATCTCGAACAATTCCTTGCGCATGCGCTCATCGCGTAGCGGAATGCCGCTGTTGATCGAGTCCAGCTCGACCTCGACTTGCGCCAGGCCCTTGGGATCGACCTTACCGTGCAGCACCAGAAAGCGCTGAACTTCGGAGATATTGGCATTCTTGGTGGACACGAACGACAGCCGTGAAGACTCACCGTCCAGATACCAGTTGGCGTGGGCCGGCACGGTTGCAAACAGCAACGGCAAGCAGGCCAGGGAGGTGCAGCAGAACCGCTTGAACATAGAGACTCATGGGCAAGTAAACCTGAGCCGAACCTTAGCCTGAGTCGAGGCGCTTGCAAACAGCGCCGGGCAAAAGAGCTAGGGCATCAGGCGGCAGCCCTGACGCGCACCGAGCCAGGCCGCCGTGTTGCTGCGCCCCATGCCACTGGCCGTGACCCGCTTATGCTCAGTGTCATCGATGAATCCGTTGATGGGCACGTACTGCTTCACATAGCCCTGGCAATAGTCCGCCGGCTGATGGGCCACATAACGGCACGAACAATACTCCTTGGCGGTGTAGGCGCTGATGATGTCCGGGAACGCCCATAATGCGACCCGTTGCTGCCAGCCCCACCCCAGCAGCACGACCATCGCTACCCACATCAACGTGAGCCAAGGTCGACGACGAACGAAACCGCGCGTCATGGCTGCGCCTTCTGCGCAAAGGCCGCCCGCGCGCGCTTGAGCAATTCGTTGTGCCGATAACTGCCATCACGGTCATCGCCATAGCGCACGATCACCAGGTTTTCACCGGGCAGCACATACAGCGCCTGCCCCCAGTGCCCGAGGGCGGCGAAGGTCGCTTCGGGCGCGTCCGGCCAGGGTCTTGGCGCGCCATCAACCGCCCGATTGAGCCACCAATGCCCCCCCGGTACCGCCGCGTCCTGATGGGCCCGGTACCCGGCGAATGGCTGGAGGCTGAACGCGACCCAGTCCCTGGGCAACAACTGGTGTTCGCCCCAACGACCGTTGCGTTGCATCAGCAGGCCGATACGCGCCAGGTCACGGGCCGTCATGTAGACATAGGACGAGGCGACAAAGGTGCCAGTGGTATCGGTTTCCCACACGGCGCTGCGGACCCCCAGCGGCTCGAACAGCGCACGCCAGGGATAGTCGGCATAACGTTGCGCCCCCACCATGGCCTTGAGCGCGGCGGCCAACAGATTGCTGTCACCGCTGGAGTAACGAAAGTGCTGGCCCGGCGGGCTGAACGGGTCATGGCCGGCCGTAAAGGCGGCCATGTCGGCGTGACCGCGGGTATACAGCATGGCCACCACGGAAGAGTTCAGCGGTGCGTACTCGTAATCTTCCTGCCAATCCAGCCCCGATGCCCAGTGCAACAGATCGGCAAGGGTCACGCCCGGATGACGCTGCATCGGCGGATAAAACTTCGCGACCGGGTCCTGCAACCGCAACAACCCTTCGCCATAGGCCACCCCCAGCAGGGCGGCCAGCAGGCTCTTGCTGACCGACCAGGTCAGGTGCGGGGTGTCGGCGGTCGTGAGGCCTGCGTAGCGTTCATAGATCAACTGGCCATCGCGAATCACCAGCAAGGCATCGGTGCGAATGCCTTTGCGGGTGGCGTCGTCCCGAGGGGTGAAGGCGTAATCCTCCAGCGCTTGAAGCGCAGGTCCGCTGACCTTGGGGCCAGGTGGCCATTGATCAGTGGGCCAGCTTTCGGCGCACACCGAACAGCTGACCAACAGCATCAACAGCAGGGACAAGCCTTTGAACATGACGAGGGCTCGGCGAATTGAATCTGCTGAGCCTAGTCGAGATCAATGACAGTTCGAAATCAGGTGGTCCGCGATCTGGCCCGTCACTTCAACGAAACATCCACCAACGCCTTGGCCAGCCGCTTGGCCCTGGCCCCCGCCGCCAGATCCAGCACCGCCTGATCCCTTGCCCATAGCGCCGCCCACTCGGCGGGGCCAGCGGCAAAGGCGGCATTGAGCGCTACCTTCAATCCGTCAAACTGCGCGAACAAACCACCCAGCAGCACATGACCGGCGCTGCTGTCGGGTGGCTGGCGACTGGCTTCCGCGCACCCGGCCAGCAGCGCCAGCAGCTGCAGTTGCAGCGACTGCGCCCAGCCACAGTCCTGACCGACGCCATACAGCCAGGCGCTCATGGCGCTGAGCACATAGAGGTCTTCGAGGGTCCTGAAAGGCTTGACGTAGGCATCCCAGCCATCGCCGGCCAACAGCTCACAGGCGGCGTTTTCGAGGTACAGCCGACCGTGGCTGATGTCCGGCATCAACGGTATCGCCGGCATTTTTTCCACCCGGACGCCGGACTCACCACGGTACACCACCGCCAGGCTCAGGCGGGGAGCCTCTCCCATCTCCTCGCTGCGCGCTGCCACCAGCATCCAGTCCGCCGCATTGCCCGCGGTAACGAAATCCTTGCGCCCGCTCAAGCGCAAGTCGGCCAGGCGGGTTTGCATGTCGGCCGGCCGCAGGCTGCGCTGTTCGGTCGCACACAAGGCACCCAGACTGTGCGGTGCGCTGGGCCATAACATGCGCAACGCGGCCTGGTACCCCACCAGGAAGGCCTGCCCGGGCGTCGCCATCATGCGCCCGCCGCGCACTGCCAACTCGAAGGGCGAGACCCCGCCCAGGACCTCCAGCAAATTCGCGTAACCCTCGGCCAGGTCGGGGTTTGCGGGCAGTCGCGCAGTGCAGTTCAACAGGGCTTGCCAAGGCATAAAAGGGGTCCTCAAGGGCTGTCACACAAGCATCACCAAAACTTCATGGCGATGACACCGGGGCTACATAGCCTGACTTTGCACAACAAAGTCGATCGACTGCAACCCACGATGGGTGCGCAGCCCGTACGGAGACTCGCAATGACTCAGATCGCACGCATCAGCGACACCGGCACTGAACGCCGCCTGCAAGCCGAACGCCTGATCGGCCCCCAGGCACTGCAGCAAGCCCAGGCCCTGCGTTTCAGCGTATTCAGCGGCGAGTTCAACGCCAAACTCAAAGGCGCGGAACGGGGTCTGGACATGGATGACTATGATGTTCACTGCACCCACATCGGAGTCCGTGACTTGAACACCGGGCGCCTGGTGGCCACCACCCGTCTGCTCGACCACCAGGCCGCCAGCAGCCTGGGGCGTTTCTACAGCGAAGAAGAATTCAGCCTGCATGGCCTGGTACATCTGCAAGGCCCGATCCTGGAGATCGGGAGGACCTGCGTCGACCCGGCCTACCGCAACGGTGGCACCATCGCGGTCCTGTGGGGCGAACTGGCCGAAGTGCTGAACCAGGGCGGCTACAGTTACCTGATGGGTTGCGCGAGCATTCCGATGCAGGACGGCGGGATCCAGGCCCAGGCGATCATGCAGCGCCTGCGCGAACGCTACCTGTGCACCGAGCACCTGCGCGCCGAGCCGAAGAAGCCTCTGCCGAGCCTCGACATCCCGTCCAACGTGATCGCCGAAATGCCTCCACTGCTCAAGGCCTACATGCGTCTGGGCGCGAAGATCTGTGGCGAACCGTGCTGGGACGAGGACTTCCAGGTCGCCGACGTGTTCATTCTGCTCAAGCGCGATGAGTTATGCCCGCGTTACGCCAAGCACTTCAAGGCGGCCGTATGATGAGCCGCCTGCGAGTGTACGCGCGGATAGCGCGGGTGCTACTGGTGGTAGCGCTGGGCCTGAGCATGGCGGCGCTGTTCGGCCTGTTCGAACGCATGGGCCTGGCCAACTCCATGGTGCGGCGCCAACGCTGGTCGCGCTTTTTCATGACCCGCCTGAGCAATGCCCTGCCGTTTCGCGTCACGGTGCACGGTGACGTACCGCAACGGCCAATGCTCTGGGTCAGCAACCACGTGTCCTGGACCGACATTCCCTTGCTGGGCATGCTCACGCCCCTGTCGTTCCTGTCCAAGGCCGAAGTGCGCACCTGGCCGGTTGCCGGCTGGCTCGCGGCCAAGGCCGGCAGCCTGTTCATTCGCCGGGGCGCGGGTGACAGCCAACTGGTGCGCAAACAGATGAGTCGCCACCTGGAGCGCCAACACCCGCTGGTGATATTCCCGGAGGGCACGACCACCGATGGTCGCTCGTTGCGCACCTTCCACGGTCGCTTGTTGTCGGCGGCCATCGACGCGGACGTGTCGCTGCAGCCGGTGGCTATTCGTTACCTGCGTAATGGCCAGATTGACACGCTGGCCCCCTTCATCGGTGACGACGATCTGCTTTCACATCTGATGCGCCTGTTCGCCAACGATCAGGGCGACGTGCACATCCACCTGCTCAGACCGATTGCCTGCCACGGCCAGGAACGGGCGGCACTGGCGTTCGCCGCACAGCAAGCAGTGCAAAGGGTGTTGTTTGGTGAGGTTCCGGAAACCACACAGCCAGTCCCTTCGCGCCCGGCCATCGCAGCCTGACACAGGCTCCCAGCGGGTACAAAAAACTCTGTGGGAGAGCGCCGAGCGGTGCTCTCCCACATCAGCGCTGCACTGCCAGTTGGCTTTGCGCAAACGCCTGGAGTTGCGGATAGAGCAACCGAAAGTCCTCGCTCAACGGCTCATACAACCGCTCCAGTTCCTGCATCGCCGCCGCCAGTTCTTCCGGGCGCGACAAGCGTCGCGAGATCCCGCGCAACACCTGATCCAGCACCGCAAAATCCCGGTACGAACCCAGCCAGTCATCCGCGGCCATGTACGGCGCGATCTGCGCCAGCCTCCCCGGCAACTGTGGTTCGGCGGCAAGCACCCGGTAAACATCCGCAGTGAAATGCGCAAGCGATGAGTCGGCGTACAGCGCCCAGTCCCGCGCCAGGCAGTGGTCGAAAAACACATCGAGCACGATCCCGGCATAACGCCGCCGGGTCAGGGTAAATCGCGACAACGCGACATCCACCAGCACATGGCGGTCGGTGAACGCATCGATGTGTCGATGCAGGGTGATGGCGTGCTCGATCTCCGGGTTGAACTGCCCGTGCAGCCGGCCTTTGACAAAATCGCCATACAAACTGCCGAGCAATTGACCGGGACGCTGGCCACCAAGGTGAAGATGTGCAAGATAGTTCATGGTGCATAGCTTAGCACCGCACCTCACATATCGTTATAACCCGATATACCGATTTATGCTGGTATCAGATCAAAATCATATTGGTATATCGCGAAATACCGATTTAAAGTTCGCTTCATCGCGATATAACGCTGTACCCAACCCGAGCACTGCCATGTCCACCATTGACCTCGACGAAATAATAAAAGCCCTGGCACACCCAGTACGGCGAGACATCCTCAACTGGCTGAAAGACCCCGCGACCGCCTTTCCCGATCAAGAGCACAGCACCGACTTCGGCGTCTGCTGCGGACAAATCGATAAACGCTGCGGCCTGTCGCAGTCGACCGTCTCCGCGCACCTGGCGACCTTGCACCGCGCGGGCCTGATCCGCAGCCAGAAGGTCGGCCAATGGCACTTCTACAAACGTAACGAGGACACCATCCAGACCTTCCTCGACACCTTAGGCAAAGAGCTCTGAGGAGCTCATAAAGGATCCAACCATGCCCCTCTCGCTTCTCATCCTGGCCTTGAGCGCCTTCGCTATCGGTACGACCGAGTTCGTCATCATGGGCTTGTTGCCCGATGTGGCGGCCGACCTGGGCGTCTCGATCCCCGGCGCAGGCTGGCTGGTGACCGGCTACGCCCTGGGCGTGGCCATCGGCGCCCCCTTCATGGCAATGGCTACCGCCAGACTGCCACGCAAGGCGGCACTGGTCGCGTTGATGGGCATATTCATCGTCGGCAACCTGTTGTGCGCCATGGCCAGTGACTACAACGTGCTGATGTTTGCCCGTGTGGTCACGGCCCTGTGCCATGGCGCGTTCTTCGGTATCGGTTCGGTGGTTGCCGCCAGCCTGGTGCCCGCCAACAAGCGCGCGTCGGCCGTGGCCCTGATGTTCACCGGCCTGACGCTGGCCAACGTACTGGGTGTGCCATTGGGTACCGCGCTGGGTCAGGAAGCCGGCTGGCGCTCGACGTTCTGGGCCGTGACGGTGATTGGCGTGATCGCGCTGATCGGCCTGATCCGCTTCCTGCCGGCCAAGCGTGATGAAGAAAAACTCGACATGCGCGCCGAACTGGTGGCCCTCAAGGGGGCCGGGATCTGGCTGTCGTTGAGCATGACCGTGCTGTTCTCCGCCTCCATGTTCACCCTCTTCACCTACGTCGCGCCGTTGCTGGGCGATGTCACCGGGGTCTCGCCCAAAGGCGTGACCTGGACCCTGCTGTTGATCGGCCTTGGCCTGACCCTGGGCAACATCGTCGGCGGCAAGCTGGCGGACAAGCGCCTGGCGGCGACCCTGATCGGCGTATTCGTGTCCATGGCGGTGATCTCCACCGTACTGAGCTGGACCAGCGTTGCCGTGATCCCGACCGAAATCACCCTGTTCCTCTGGGCTACCGCTGCCTTTGCCGCGGTACCTGCACTGCAAGTCAACGTGGTGGCCTTTGGCAAGGCCGCGCCCAACCTGGTGTCGACCCTGAACATTGGCGCGTTCAACCTCGGCAACGCCCTGGGTGCCTGGGTTGGCGGCAGCGTCATCGCCCACGGCTTCGGCTTGACCAGCGTGCCCCTGGCCGCCGCGGCGCTGGCCGTCCTGGCCCTGCTGGTGACCCTGATTACTTTCCGTCAGAGCGGCGATGCCGAACTGGCACCCGCGACAAACTGATCATTTAAAGAAGGGTTGTATTTCATGACGACTATTTTCGATCCCATCACGCTCGGCGACCTTACCCTCGAAAACCGCATCATCATGGCGCCACTGACCCGCTGTCGCGCCGACGAAGGCCGCGTGCCCAACGCCTTGATGGCCGAGTACTACGTACAACGCGCCTCCGCCGGCCTGATCCTCAGCGAAGCCACGTCCGTGACGCCGATGGGGGTTGGCTACCCGGACACGCCAGGCATCTGGTCCAACGACCAGGTGCGGGGCTGGAGCAACGTGACCCGCGCCATTCACGGCGCGGGCGGCAAGATTTTCCTGCAGCTGTGGCACGTTGGCCGGATCTCCCACCCGACCTACCTGGACGGTGAAACGCCGGTGGCCCCGAGCGCCATCCAGCCAAAAGGCCACGTCAGCCTGGTTCGCCCGCTGGCCGACTACCCGACGCCGCGCGCCCTGGAAACCGCCGAGATCGAAGACATCGTCGACGCTTACCGTGTGGGGGCGGAAAACGCTAAAGCCGCCGGTTTCGACGGCGTGGAAATCCACGGCGCCAACGGTTACCTGCTGGATCAGTTCCTGCAAAGCAGCACCAACCAGCGCACCGACCACTACGGCGGCTCCCTGGAAAACCGCGCACGCCTGTTGCTGGAAGTGACTGACGCGGCCATTGAGGTCTGGGGGGCAGGTCGTGTGGGTGTGCACCTATCGCCGCGTGCCGACAGCCATGACATGGGGGACGACAACCTGGCCGAGACGTTCATCTACGTGGCCCGTGAACTGGGCAAGCGTGGCATCGCCTTCATCTGCTCCCGCGAGAAGGAAGCCGGCGACAGCCTCGGTCCGCGCCTGAAAGAAGCCTTCGGCGGCCCGTACATCGCCAACGAACGCTTCACCAAGGACAGCGCCAACGCCTGGCTCGCCAGCGGCAAGGCCGATGCAGTCGCCTTCGGCGTTCCATTCATTGCCAACCCGGACCTGCCGGCCCGCCTCAAAACCGACGCACCGCTCAACGAAGCGCGCCCGGAACTGTTCTATGCCAAGGGCCCGGTCGGCTACATCGACTACCCGACCCTGTAATCGCCACGCCCAATACAAAATGTATGGTCAGCCCATCTCCTGCAACCTCTTTGGCTGTTTTCGGTAAAGCTGGCTTGCGCTAATGTATCCGGGCTCATGGTGAGCGCTGTGGCAACAGCGCTCGGCCCTCGATGAGTAGCCGC
>NZ_FYDM01000023.1:0-59994 GCF_900187415.1 Pseudomonas sp. Irchel s3b6
GTTGGTTACATCTTTGATTTCTCGCGGAGTAACTTGTGATGCTGATAATCTTGTTGACTATCAGTCTGACTGCACAAGCACCCACACGAATTGCTTGATTCAGTTGTTAAAGAGCGGTTGGTTAAGAGCTTCGTCTCAACGGAGGCACAGATTCTACGGCAGCCTCAATTAGCACCCTTAAAAGCTCATGATTTCATCAATAAAATCAATCACTTAAGCCAAGACCAACATCAAGTTGCTCGTCAGCGGGAGGCGAATAATACAGTATTATAATACGTGGTCAACCCCCACCTAGAAATTTTTTTCCTTATCAAAGAACCAAGGTTGCCACTATGAAAACTACCAACGTTAGTACAAAGCATCTGGGCAGCAAAGAACCCTGGCCACATCATCCCTGAATGCGCTTATGTCAAGGATGGTGACTGACCACTTTTGGCTGCTCTCTGCCAGACTCGACAGGCAGGACTCGGCCACGTTCCGGGCTTACGACAGCACGCTGAGCGCCCACCGCTACCGGCCTCGCCCTGGGCGATGCTGTAGACCAGCCCGTGAATTTTGCGCGAGCTGTAGAAAAGCCAGTTTGTGCAGCAGGCTTTCGAGGTCGAGGAAGGAGCTTTCGCTGACCAGCTCCAGCTCAAATTCGAACGGCGTGCTCAGGGCTTCGCGGCCCTTGAAGGCCAGGACCTGAAAGTCCGCGCCTTCGAGGGTCAACGTGAAATGGGGCTGGTTGGCCGGTGAGAACATCCCTTGTTCCTCGTGCAGTGCAACGACATCCATCGATGCCCGAGCGGGCTATCAACGAACGCAAGAATTCTTGAGTGACGCAAACAACATCGACGAGCAGAGCTGGCCGATGTTTTGAAACGGTCAGCCAGACTTAGCCAGCGACCGGGGAACGCCAGTCATCGGAACCCGATGTACCGGATACTTCGTGGGTCCAGGTAATTTTGCGGTAGGTGAACTCGACGTCTTCCAGGTGAGTGAAGTGCGAGTTCGCCGGGTCTTGGCAGTTGTGCATGTAGTCTTTGATGTCGACGATGATCGCGTCTTCAAGCTTGGTGGTGAAGTAGTGTTCCTGGGTGCCGGCAGCCGAGGTGCAGTACCACTGGATGGTGATTTCGGTCAGGCGCTCGCCGGAAGTCAGGGCCGCCAGCAGCAGTGGCGAGGACTTGTCGAACACCTTGGTGATTTTCACTGGCTTGTGAACGCGCTGGCCGGTTGGTTGGCCGGACTGCGGGTCACGCGGGATGATCACTTCGTGGCTGAATCCCTAAACCATGACCTGGTCTTCGTGACCTTCCTGGTAGGTGTTGCCAACCGAATCAGCGGTGAAAGCACCGGCAGTGATCAGGCCTTGCTTGGTGCCGGTGATGGACATATACGCTGGGGTAGCCATGGATGCTCTCCTTGCTAAAAAATAGGGACCAGCAGGCAAAATCGCCTTTCAGGTGCCGACGGAGATATCAAAAGTCGCGCCAGAAATCATATGACCATTATTTATCAAGGATTTGGGCTGACTTTCCCGTGCTTTTTTCGATAGGAAACAGCGTCAAAGTGCGCAAGAAGTTGCGCACACCCACGATTCTCTTCACTCAAGATTTAATCTGTTCTCAAGAGACTGAAATCATCACAGACGTCGCTCAATAGCTACCAAGGATGGCTGTGCAGGCTAAAGCCGGGACGAGTGGATACGTGTTGCGGGCTTGATGCTGGCCAGCCTCCTGTAACGGCCTGCGGTGAAGGTCCAATCCTCACTGGCCGCTCCGATGGTCGCCTTTCGGCGAAGCCGGTATACGGAAGTCTTCCTAGGGCTAAACTGCACCTGTAATGTTATGGAGGTCTGCAATGGTGCCCCGAAATCAGCAACACTCGAAGATCAAAGGGATATCCCTCCCCTCCAGCCCTGAAATCTCTGCGCCCAAAAATTCCCGACTAAATTCGCGTAGAACAAAGCTCAACCTTTCGTCTCTCCTAGCCGAAACGCCTGAGCACATCATCGACCACGGCTGGGAAACAATGCCGCCTGTTGGCCGTGAATTTCGATGAGCCACTAATTTACGTAGCATCCCATCACTGGCACATGCAAGTCATATATGCTAGCCGCCTCATCGGACTCGGTAAGAAGCTTCCCGAATTCGCTGGCCCATCAGTGTTCAACCACCCGAGATCCAATCTCTACCTAGTAATCTTCGGCTGTCGGCCCGGGCCGTCTTCTTGCGAAGGAATAGGAAAAACGCATGCCCCTCCCCCCCCCACAAACCGCAACCCTTGGCTGCATTCCGGCAGAGCCGGCTGTGGCAAGTATCGGGTAGAAGCACAGCACTCTGGCACTGCCCCCCTCTTACCTCTTACCACCAGTCGCAATTCGAAATCAGTACATCAGTGGAGATTTCGTCGCTTCATCAGTCAGTTCACTTGCGTTCAACTACCTGAGCCTTACGTGACAGTAGTTTCTCTGCCTTTTCCCGAGTCGCTCACCACCAACATGCTGAACATGTTCGCAGCATCGGGTCGTTTGATCAGTGCGCCTGCACGCCCTGACCGGAGGTCCTACCTCCATCCATCTTGGAACATGGAGTGTCATGCCGCCGTTTTCATGTTGCCGTCATGACGCCTCCTTCGTGACACACATAGCCAGTTTTTCTCTAGGAAATTCTCATGTATCTCTTGGCTTTTTGCTTGATACACTTTTCCGGCGGCTAGCCCCAGCACGATTTCAGTAGCAGCATTACCCATGCCGTTTTCTATAAGGTCTTGTTTTAATCTTGCGAATACGGCTTTTCTATAATTTTCGCAGGTGAAAATCTTATACCGGCCTTCAGGTTTTTCATGCGATCCAGTTAGTTCTTAAATTTTTACCCCAGATGAATCGAGAAATGATTTTACTTCTATAGCGAGGATTTTATTTTGATTTGGCTTATATGCAAGGAGATCGATTTCCGGCCGTGGAATAGTGTGTTTGCCAACGTTCCGTTTTTCTTCTTTTGTTAGATTAACTTTAAAGGACTGTCTGACCCAGTAGCTTTCGCTTTCCAGTAGGGTCTTGATAATACTTTCAAAGTAATCCACGTTTTATCCTTGATACATAACGCTGGAGTTAAGCGGCGCGGTTTACCGCGTCCGCTTGAACGACTTGTTATACGTGTTCCCTGACTCAGATTAAATCTGTACGCGCTTGTTTTTGATAAGTATTCTAAAATATGGACACTTGCCATTGATCGACAAGTCCTTTCCATCATTTCCTTTTCTGAATTTAATTAGTTCAAACTGATCTGGGTTAAATTTGTGCAGAAATGTTATTGGTACACCCATAACCCCCTTATAGTCTAAAGGGATGTCTCCTGTCTTGTTAACATTAATTCCATCATAATTATCATATTTTGGATATTCATGTTCGCTTCCAAAATATTTCTTTGTAAGCAATATGTCTTCGTGTCGTTTAAATGTATCAAGGTTCGTTAGCCATAAGCAGTTGTTCGGGGAAACTATTCTATTGCCAAATTCATCAATCCGAGCCTCTGTCCCATAAAGCTCATAATGTTGAGGGACGATAAAACCAGAAACACCTCTGCCAAGGTTTATTCCAAGCCATGCCCTGTTTTCCTTAATTAGCTTGAAAATCTCTTTGTAGGTAATTGCATTAACATTTCCAATTATTAAAAACTTTTTATCGTATTTGACTAATTGTTCAACATGCTCCCTGAACAATGAGAAAGGCGGATTGGTAACAACAACATCCGATTGTTTTAGTAACTCTATGCTCTCTGGGCTGCGAAAATCCCCATCCCCTTCAAATGGCAGAGTTTCAGGTGAATTTAGTTTGTTATTCTTTTCATCTGTATTGGTGTATTCAAAGAAAAAACCACTTTCTTGATTTTTTTCACCAAATAGATCTCCAGTCTGTTCTCTGTAGCAAGATGTTAATATTTTTTTAATTCCTAGCTCTTCGAAGTTGCTAGCAAAATATTTAAAGAAATTGCTTATTCTAGGGTCGTCACAATTACAAAACACAACTTTGTCTTTGAAGTGTGTTTTGTAAAACTGCAATTCGCTTTGAATATCGCAAAGCTGAGTATAAAATTCATCGCTTTTTGATTTTTTTGCTTTTTGCAGTAATTTATTCGTTGCTTTTCTTGCCATTGGCGACCTATCTTAATTTATTCCATTGCTGGCATTTGGCTACTTATTGGATGTAAGCTGGGCAAATAAATCACTCCCCAGCGCCTTAAGGGATGTTCTAGAAACCTCCAGCATTATTTCATACATTTTTTTGGTGTCCCACCTTTCGCCATGCCCCTGCGAGTATATAGAAGCTGCCTGAAGCATAATAGTTTTGTTTTTATGCTTTATGAATTTATTTATACATAAATTTGTATCTATTGGCATTCCATAATTTGCGGCAGTCAATCTATCTAGTCTGTTTAATATTCCTGAATTGTATTCGAGATCTACAACCCTTCCATCAGGTCTCTTAATTGAGGTGGTTTTTGTTAGAAAGTTTGAACCTTCAAGAAATAAAACATAAGGAAAATGAGACTCAGACAACATAAAATTAGCAATCTCAGATATGTTTTTATGGGACCTTTCTATTGCATTTCCAGCAGCCATCAAGTCCTGATCGTTCTTTGTGCCAACTAGTATGCCGTTTTTTATATTTTCTATGTCTTTCCCCTGATGCTTGGCCTCCGCTACCAACACAACTCTCCAGTCGTCGTTATCGTCTCTAACTTCTATTATTCCGCCATCAGGTTTGATACTGGAGTTTGAAACAAAAAGAGTCCGCCCTAATTCAGGGTCTACTTTTTTTAGTGCTTCATTTATTTCTTCTTTCTTTATACTCGCTCTGTATCGGAAAGTTAATTTAGGATATTCTTCTTCAATCCAGCTGATAACTATTTTTGAAATTTCACCAACCGTAAGGTCGTGTGATTTTGCATTATCTCCAAAAATGCCAACTACACCTTGAGACTGCTTATGCTGATTTGTTAATCTATTTGATTGATGTTTCTTAGACATATTTTGTATTTCCAATTATCAAAATTCTATTGCCTCTGAGGGTATTACACGCACAACTATTACTAGACGACATTTATGTCGGATAACATCCTGCAGGATATTGGATAACGTTCTATGTTCATGTGTAACTCCTTGATTGGCCTGAGAGTCGAGCGAGATAACGCGACACTGCCGAGAAGGAAAGCGACATGACTTTCGGGCACATTACGGAATCATGGGCATGGTGTCCACCGTCGGCTTTTGGCCGATTCTGTTGAAAAAGTAGCTCCCCTGTCTGGCCTGCGGCAAAATCTCTGCATTGGCCAGCAGGGAAGCACGCAGCATGATGGGACAGTTATCGAGTGGGCAGGAGCGGCTGTTTTACTCGTTCAACCTTGAAGATCACATTCCAGCCAATCACCTTCTGCGCAGCATTGATCGGTGTCTCGATCTGAGCGACCTGCGCCATTACCTCGCCGATTTCTATAGCCCGATTGGGCGTCCGTCGATTGATCCCGAACTGATGATTCGCATGCTGATCGTGGGCTATTGCTATGGCATCCGCTCCGAACGGCGGTTGTGCGAAGAGGCCCATTTGAACCTGGCGTATCGCTGGTTCTGCCGGTTGAGCCTTGAAGATGAAGTACCCAATCACTCGACGTTTTCCAAAAATCGACACGGCCGTTTTCGGGACAGTGATCTGTTTCGCTGGTTGTTCAATGAAGTGCTGCGTCGCTGCATGGACGCAGGTCTGGTCAAGGGCGAAGGCTTTGCCGTGGACGCCAGCATTATCAAAGCGGATGCGAGTCGGCAGCGCGGCGTACCGGGAGATGAACCGGTCAACTGGAGCGATCCGTCCCTGAGTACCCGCGCCGTGCGTGAGTACCTTGAAGCCCTCGATGAAGAGGCTCTGGCCGAAACTCTACCGAAGCGCCTGTCGCTGACTGATCCTCAGGCCCGCTGGACCGCTGCTCCAGGAGGCCCAGCGTTCTTCGCCTATTCCACGAACTATCTGATCGATACCGAACACGGCGTCATCGTGGATGTGGAACCCACACCGGCTCATCGAACGGCCGAGGTTGAGAGCACCAAGACCATGATCGAGCGTGTCGAAGCGCAGTTCGACATCAAGCCGGAGCGCCTCATTGGCGATACCGCTTACGGTACAGCGCCGATGCTGGCCTGGATGGTGGAGGAAAAAGACATCGAGCCGCATGTGCCGGTGTGGGACAAAACCGAGCGCAAGAACGACAGTTTCTCAAGTACCGATTTCCACTGGAATGAAGAGGCTGATGAATACCGCTGCCCAGCCGGCAACGTATTACGCAGCGAATGGCGAGCCTTCAAGAACGAGCGTTCGCACGTCACCAAAGCCAACACCATCATCTTCTGATCCAGACAGACCGACTGCGCGACATGTCCGATGAAAGCCAAGTGCTGCCCGAACACTTCGATTCGTAAGATCGTCCGCAGCGTCCATGAAGCCGCTCGTGATGTGGCTCGACGCATCGCGGCGACGCCGGAGTACGTGCGCTCTCGCCACGAACGTAAGAAGGTCGAAATGTTGTTTGCCCACCTCAAGCGCATCCTGAAACTGGATCGCTTGCGACTACGTGGCATGAGTGGCGCGTCCGATGAGTTCACGCTGGCGGCCGCGGAACATAACCTGCGACGTCTGGCCAAACTTGCATCTCAAGGGCCACCTTCTACGGGATAGGTGCGCCTGCACGAAGCAAAAAACCTCAAACTAACCCATTAACAGAGCAGCAAAGGTCAACGAAGGGCCGAGAAACCACTCAGTGTGGTGATTAGGTTCTCCGGTGGTGGTCGTGCCTGAGCTCAGGCGAGCTGAAAATCCAACTTTTTCAACAGAATCGGCCGCTTACTGCCCTTCACTACTGGCTACTCTGGGTGAGTCCAGTCGATCGGAACGCCACAAATTTGCCACACTCGCCCCGCAAACCGGGGCGAAAACCCGCTAACCCCAGCAGCCACAACCCTTTGAATTCCCAGCTAATCCGAGCTAACGTATTGATTCTAAACGTCGACTTTTAGGACTCCGAAGGCAGGGGTCGTGGGTTCGAATCCCGCCTGGGCACCATATACAAAACGAAAAAGCCTCAGGTCTCATGGCCTGGGGCTTTTTTGTTTCGTTTCTGGTGGTTTATACGACCGCTAGAACACACTGAACGGGACGTTGGCCACGAAGCGAAACTCGTCATAGCTGCCGTCGATCTGCCCTCCGCTGGCGCGGTGGTTGTAGACGATACCGCGCAGCACGGTGCTTTTCAGGGCTCCGGATTGCACGACATAGGCAAGCGTCAAACCGTTTTCGTAGTGCTTGGCGCCCTCCAGTCCGCGCACGTTGTAACCGGTGTTTCGGCCATCGCGATCGCCGCGGTAATGCGTGCCGTCGATACCCCAGCCCTTGGCGTGCCAAAGACTGGCGGTCAGACCCGGTACGTCGTACGGGGCAAGATCCAGGTCGTAGCGCAGTTGCCAGGATTTTTCGTTGGGACCGTTATAGTCCGAGTACAGCGAGTTGGCCATGTAGTTGCCGGTGGACTCCCAAACGTAATCGAAATATTCATTGCCGAACACTTGCTGCCAAGCCAGCGTCAGGCCATGGGCACCATGGGAAGCGGTAACCGCCAGACTGCCGGCATCATTATCGATAAACCCCAGGCGCTGCTCGCCCTGATCGCGGGTTCGGTAATAGTTGAGGCTGGTCTTGAGGGCCAGGTTCGCCCGATCGCCCACTACCTGGGTGACCCCCAGATAATATTGTTGCCACATGTCTTCGAAACGCGAGCCGTAGACGCTCAAGCCCACCCCGTGAGGTGCCTTGGCAGTCCCCCCCAGATAGCTGATGCGCGAGCCCGTGTAGGCACGATTGCCGAAGGTGGTGGTCAACAGTTCACTGCCCGTTCCGGTGCGCGGAATGGCACGCTCGAAACTACCCGCTTGCAGTGCCAGCCAATCGAGCTCGTTGCTGTTCAGGGCCATGCCCTGGAATGACGAAGGCAAGGCACGGTTGTCCTTGTACCGCAGGATCGGATTTTCCGTGAGCATCCGGCCCGCCTTGAGCTCCGTGCTGGAAACCCGCAATCGCACGTCACCCACGCCCAATCGGCTCCAGGTCGGTATGGCGTCGCCATCGCTGTCCACCAGCACTCGATCACCACCATTGGCCACCGCCCCGTGCCCACGTTCAAGATCAACCGCACTGAACAGCGCGGCATCCAACCCGACCCCCATCCATCCCTGTGTATAACCGGAGCTGTAGTTGAGCATGGCGGCCTGCACCCAAGTGATGCGCTCACGGGTCGGTTGCGCCACGCCCTGTTTTTTAATCGTCAGGTACGTACTGCGCCGGGTGTGCTGATTGGAATAGTAGTGGCGCGCATTCAACTGCAGATGGCTGCCATCGAGCCAACCCGTCGCCTGATCCTGGGGGGTTACGGGATCGGCAGCCGAACAGTGCTCAACGACGATCAGCATCACGACCGATGCTCGAAAAAAATAAACGTGCATAAAACAGTGCCTATAAAAAGGTGACTCACCACTCGAACGCCCGGCGCTTGAGCAGCACACAACCGGTATCGGTATCAATGGGCAGGCGCGGACGGCCAGTGTTCGATGGGACCGCGCCAGTTTTCGTAGGCTTTGGCGCACTGCAGCAACCATTGATCGGCGAAACGCGGGGCGATCATCTGCAGGCCGATGGGCATGCCCTCGGTGGTAAAACCGCAGTTGATCGAGAGCGCCGGCTGCTCGCCCATGTTCCACGGCAACGTGAAAACAATGTGCTCGAATGGCTGGCGCGGGTCATTGCTCGGTGAAGGCCAGTCGGCCGGGAAGCTGCTGACTTGATTGGTCGGTGACAACACCAGGTCGACATCGCGAAACAGACGGGCGCACCGACGGCGGATTTCGAAGGTCTGGTTGAATCCCTCCACCGCCTGCACCGCGCTCATCTGCGCAGCAGGTGCCGCCCAGTCGTAAAGGTAAGGCAGCACATCGCCCACCTGAGCCTTGCTCAATGTCAGTAGCTGCGACCACTGACGGGCGCGCCAGAAATCATCGAGCCCATCCAGAATCTCACGATTGATCACCGGTGCGATCAACCGCACCTGTGCGCCCCGAACCTCGAACAGCCGGGCAGCATCGCGCACGGCCTCGCAAACCTCGGCAGATGGCTGAAAACCGCAGCCGGGGTCGAGCATCAAACCAATTCTCAGTCCCTGCATTGACGGTGATTCGAGACTCCAGCATCTGCGCTGCGCCGGCAGGCTCGTGGCATCCCGGGCGTCCGGTTGCGCCAGGTAGCGCATCATTAGCGCGCAGTCATCGACGGTACGGGTCATCGGCCCGGCACAACGACCGGTGTAATAAGGGTCGATAGGGATGAGTCCGAGCGTCGGCTTGAACCCCACCAACCCGCACCACGCCGCCGGCAGCCGGACAGAACCGCCAATGTCGGTGCCCACATGCAACGGACCGTAACCCGCCGCCGCCGCGGCTGCCGCGCCGGCACTTGAACCACCAGGGTTGCAGTCGGTGTTCCACGGGTTGCGAGTGATCCCATGAAAACTCGACAGTCCTGAAGACAGCATGCCGAAATCCGGGACCGTGGTCTTGCCCAGGATAATCGCCCCCGCTTCACGCAATCGTGCCGCCGGTGGCGCGTCCTGGGTGGCCGGTACCAATGTTGTGGCGGCACAACCTTGAGGGATGCAATCGCCTCGTGTGGCGATCAGTTCCTTGAGCGTTACCGGTATGCCATCGAGCATCCCTTGGGGCATCCCTTTGCTCCAGCGCTCGCTGGATGCTCGTGCCTGATCGCGAACCCGTTGCGGGTCGAATGCGTAAAGCGCACCGATGCTCGGCTCCCAGCGCTCGATATGAGCCAGCATGTGATCGTAATACTCCAGGGGCGAAAGCTCGCGACTGGCAAACAATGCCAACAGCTGCGTCACTGGCAAATCATGTAAATCCGTCATCGAAAACCGTCCGTGGTGAGTCCACTTCGCGTACTGGCGAGGTTCTTAGTGCTCAGTGATCAGCGCCTGGCGAGTGCCGCTTGACTCGCGCCCGCCAAAAAAGGCAGCACAGCCGACGCCCACCAGCCCCATGATCAGGCTGTACCCGACACACACCCAGGGACTCCACGGCATCAACCCGATCAACAGCAATGGCGTGGTGCTCGCCCAAAGGGCATAGGCAATGTTGTACGTGAAGGAAATGCCGGAAACGCGGATCTGCGCCGGAAACAGACTGACCATCACCGACGGCACTGCACCCACCACCCCGCAACTCAAACCGGCCAAGGCATAGGCCAGCCCGATCCAGGCTCCACCACTGATCAGGCAGGCATACAACAGCGCGATGCCCGCTGGCAGCAGAGCGCTATACAGCATGACCGCTCGCCAGGCACCAATACGGTCGACGACCAGTCCGGCCAACACACAACCAATGTTCAGGAAGACAATGCCCAGACTGCTCAAGGCAAACGTATGGCTGGGGCTCATGCCAAAGCTTTTCTGCATGACCGTCGGCGTGATGACCACCAACACCACCACCGCCGAGGTCAGCACACACGTCAGGATCATCGCCGGAAGCAAACGGTGCCGATGCTCACGCAAGACCGTGCGCAACGGCAGTTCTGTGTCAGCTTCGCGTCGTGCCTGCAAGGCCAGGAATACCGGTGTCTCGCTCAGCAAGCGGCGTAGCCAGACGCCGATCACACCAAACACACCACCGAGCAGGAAAGGCAGACGCCAGGCGTAATCAAGCATTTCCGCCGGGGTGAACACTTGCGCCAGCAGCGTCGCCGTCAGCGCACCCAACAGGTAACCGAACGTCAGTCCGGCCTGCAGAAACCCTAATGCATAACCACGATGACCGGCGGGCGCATGCTCGGCAACGAACACCCAGGCGCTCGGTACTTCCCCCCCTACCGCCGCCCCTTGCAGCACCCGCAACACCAACAGCAGCAACGGCGCGAAGTACCCGATCTGTTCGTAGGTGGGCATGACGCCGATCACCAGACACGGCAATGCCATCATCAAGATGCTCAGGCTGAAGACCCGCTTGCGACCACCCTGGTCGGCAAAGTGAGCCATGAGAATGCCGCCCAGTGGCCTCGCCAGGTAACCGGTGACGAAGATGCCGAAGCTTTGCAGCAACCGCAGCCACTCCGGCATTTCGGGAGGAAAGAACAGCTGGCTGAGGGTCAGCGCAAAAAACACGAAGATGATGAAATCGTAGATTTCCAGCGCCCCACCCAAGGCAGCGAGGCCAAGGGTCTTGTAATCGGAGGTGGAAAACCGATGCGCTCGCGGATTAGTAGGGACCGTCATTGGCAGACTCGGATCAGGTAATTAAAAGAACGCTGCGCGTGAACTAACGAAACGGTACAAACCTGTCAGTTAGTATGACGCCAACTCAATTTCGGCAGCGCGCAATGGTCTACGCAATTAACCGACGGAACAATATGACAATGGCTCTGTGTTGCTTTTTAGCCAAAATCTGTACATTGAGTTTTCTTTCGTTTAAACAATAATCAGGGGCTTTTCAACTCCCTGGACATTTGGCCAAAAATGGAAGAAATAGCACGTAACTTCGCCTATTTTGCTCACCCGGATACAGAGGCCATTGCTATTATTCGCGGCCGAGTCCTACAAGCATTGCAGCACTATCTGCTTGAGCGTAACTTCAAGCAGCTGATGCCAATTCTGATGTCGCCGATTACCGACCCACTCAACCACGCGGTATATCCGGCCGAAATACACTATGAAGAGCGGCGCCTGAAACTTACCGCCAGCATGATCTTTCACAAGCAGTTGGCATTGACAGCCAAAGGCCACGAAAAGATCTTTATCGTGGCGCCGAACATCCGTCTGGAAAAAGCCGAAATCAAGGACTCGGAGAACCACCTGCTGGAGTTTTCGCAGTTCGACTTCGAGATCCGCGACGGCGACATGCATCAGGTCATGGTCCTCATCGAAGGCCTGATCAAGCACGTGTTCAGCGAAGTGAACCAGCACTGCGCCGCCGAGTTGGCGCAACTGAACCGGCAACTGCCGCACTTCGCCACGGCGTTCCCGATCTACAGCTCCGACGAACTTCGCGCCGAACACGGTGATGACTTCGAGAAGATCATGTCGGCCCGTGCCCATACACCGTTCTTCGTCACCAACTACCGCCGTGAGTTTTACGACCGCGAAACGCCGGGCAAGCGCGGTACCTACAACAACTACGACCTGATCTATCCGGACGGCTACGGTGAAGCCCTGTCAGGGGCCGAGCGCGAGTTCGAATACGAGCAGATCGTCTATCGCATGAATGAGCTGTCGATGGACTTGCTGCCGTTCGCCAACTACCTGGAAGTGGCCCGTCGTGGCTTGCTGCACCCGAGCGCCGGGGGAGGCCTGGGGATTGAGCGCCTGCTCAAGTTCATTTGCGGCAAACGGCGCATCCGCGACGTTTCCCTATTCGACCGCACGGTCGCTACCAGCTTCCTGTTCTGAATTCCTGATCTGTCTTGCAACGTCTGCACCGCTGCCCGCGGCGGCAGGCGTCGCCATGGAGAAACACAATGCCTGCACTGCGTATTCACTGGTGTTCACCGCTCGACAGCGGTCAGCAAAAGGCGTCTGAAAAATACGACACCGGCGCGCTCGACTTCGCCGGTATCGTCGACTTCGCCCAAGAGGCGGACGAACTGGGCATCGACTCGCTGTTGATGGGGATCAGCTACCACATGCCTGATCCACTGCCGATGATTGGCGCTCTGGTGCGCGAGACCAAACGGGTCAAGTTCATTCTGGCCTACCGTCCCGGCCTAGTCCCCCCCACCCTGTTTACCCAGATCGTCAACACCGTGTCGTGGATGTCCGACAAACGTATCTCGCTGAACCTGGTCGCCGGTATTTCCCCGGACGAACAAGCCTTTTACGGCGACTTTGTCGCACACGACGGGCGCTACGAGCGCACCAGCGAATTCCTCGACATCCTCCATCGCTTCTGGCGCGCAGAGTCACCGCTGAGCTACCACGGCGAGCATTACCGTATTGAAAAAGCCCAACTCGGGCTGCCTTTCAAGGACGCCGAACGTCCACGCATCTACCTCAGCGGTGCCTCGCAGATCGCTCAGGAGATCGCGATGAAACACAGCGATTGCTGGCTGCGTTACGGCGACACGCCACAAGGTATCGCCGAGGCCAGCCGTACTGTGCTCGAGTCCGGGTGCTCAGTGGGTATCCGCATGCACGTACTGGCTCGCGAAACGCGCGCCGAGGCACTGGCTGCAGTCGAAGAGATGATGGAGAACCCCGACGAACAACATCGTGAGTGGGTACGGCAATTCGTCGGTCGCTGTGACTCCGAAGCCGTGAAGACCTCCTTCCGCCTGGCTGACAAGGCCGAACACGACTGGCTGTCGCCGATGCTCTGGTCCGGTGCCGTGGCGTATCGCGGCGGCCCGGCATTGTGTGTGGTGGGCAGTTATCAGGAAGTCGCCGAATACCTGTTCGAATACAAAAAAGTCGGTGTCAGCGAATTCATTTTCTCCGGCTGGCCAACCCGCGATGAAATGCGCCGCTTCTGCACCTACGTACTGCCTTATCTGCGCGAGCTCGAAACCGTCTGGGATCGCGAACATGCGTGATACGGCCATCGACACGCAACAGCGTTCGATCCGTCGATTCGGCGCAGGCTTGCTGTGCGCCTTGCTGGCGGAACAGACCGTACTGTTTGCCGTCCCCCTGATGATCTTCCAGCTCACCGGTAATGTGCGTTACTCCGGCGTCGCGTTTGCCCTTGAGTGGCTTCCGGCGCTCATCGCCTACCCGTTCGCCGGGCTGCTGGCCGACCGCTTTGGCGGGCGCCTGCTGTTTCGCAGCGCCAACACGGCCCGAGCCCTAAGCTTGGCCGTGACGATGTGGATCTGCTGGTACCAGCCTCAATGGATGATCTGGGCACTGATCGGCAACGGCATCCTGTTGTCGGTATTGATGGCACCGGTGCGCATGGCGGTTGAAAAAAGCGTGCCGCTGATTGCCGCTCCCGAACGATTGGCACACTGCCAGTCGCTGGTACAGAACATGGAGTTGCTGGCCATGGCCATGGGTCCGGCGCTGGCTGCCGTGCTGGCGATGTACGCCGACAAACGCTGGCTGTTGGGCCTCGCGGCTGCCGCTCTGTTTGGTGCATCGCTGTTCTGGAAGACATTGCCGACGGCGCCCTCTGCTGCTCGTCCGACCCGCATTCTGAAGGACCTGGCACAGGGCTGGAGCCTACTGCTCAACAACCCGCCCGTGGTGTCGCTTGCCCTTCTCAACTTCACCATCAACCTGGCTTTCGCCGTTGTGCTGAGCGCCAACGCGTTTGTCATCAGCGGTGTATTCAATGCGGCCGACGGGGTGTTTGGCCTGATGAACGCCGGTGCCGGTGCGCTTGGCCTGCTCAACTTCATTCTGGTACCGCGACTGTTGGCGCGCATGTCGATCTATCGTCTCGGTGCACTGGGCTTCGCACTGCTGTGCCTGGGCCTGCTCTGCATGGGCATGGTCAGTGGAGTGCTGCTTTACGCCTTGAGCTTTCTGCTGGCGATGGCCGGTTGCACGCTGTTCAACGTCTTCAACCGCACCCAGCGCATCAAGGCGATTGCCGCCGAACACCTGGGCAAAGTGATGGGACCGTTTTACCTGGTCAACCTGCTCTCCTACCCGCTGGGTGGTTTGCTGACCGCCAGTATAGGTCACACCTACGGCATACAGCCGCTGATCCTGACCCTGGCCGTGTTGCTGACGGTACCCGGCACCCTGCTTTTTGTCCTCACCACGCAGCGCTTCCGCCTTGCTCTGGATCGTCAGCCGTTCGCCATGGAGGCGTCTTAATGAAGAGCTTGCCGCATTGCCTGATTGCCACCGTCGAATCCGATTCGCACATGTGGAACCTGGTGTACCTGCAGCTGTGGCTGGCCGAACACGGCATGAGCGTCAAGAACCTGGGCAGTTGCACCCCCGTTGCAGTGGTGCTCAACGCACTGGAGCAGCACCGCACACAGCTGCTGGTGGTGAGCAGCGTCAATGGCCATGGTTATTCCCAGGGCCTGGAGCTGATCCGCCAGGTACGCCGACTGCACCCTCACTTGCCCTGTGTGATCGGCGGCAAGCTGACCACCTGCGAGGATGAAACCCTCGCCACGCGCCAACCCTTGATCGATGCCGGTTACACCCAAGTGTTCGTCGGCCCTGATGCCATCGATGCCTTCAGTCGCTACCTGGGCACGTTCGACACTCGACCCGAGACTGACACCGCACTCATCAACAACGCGACGTCCTGGGGCTGACCCGACCACGCACGTCTTCGCTCATTCAAAGGATTGCCACGATGCATATCGTTATTGTCAACCGCTGGCCGCGCTTTCGCGACGGGCGCCGCTGGGACAACGAACTGACCCGCTACGAGGACTTCTTCGACCATCAGCAACACCGTATCAGCTACGTGGTGGACGGCCCGGGCGCTGAAGGGGTACTCGCTCCCCAGGCCCACATCGCACATCAAGTGCAGGTGACCGACGTCAATCAATACGAGCAACTGCTCGGCGCGGTGAAGGAAGTCATCGAGCACGTCGGCCCGGTGGACCAACTGATCGCACTGTCGGAGTTCACCCTGGAAATCGCCGCCCGGGTACGCCAGGCCCTGGACATCCCCGGTGATGGTCCTGACGAAGTAGCCGTGTACCGGGACAAGGCGCGCATGAAAGAGATCCTCCAGGCCAAGGGCCTGCCGGTCCCGCCGTTTGCTCGCTGCCAATCGATCGAGCATGCCCTGCACTTTGCCCGCGAAATCGGCTTCCCGGTGATCGTCAAACCGGTGGATGGGGCAGCCAGCATCGGCGTGGAAAAGATCGAAGACGAACAAGCGCTAAGCCGATTCCTGGGTGACATCGACCTGTCACGTTATGAAATCGAAGGGTTCATTCACGGCCAGACTTATCACATCGACGGTTTCATCGACGTCGATGGCAGCGTGCCGTTTCAGGTGGTCTCGCGCTACATCAACAATTGCCTGGATTTCGCCAAGGCCCAGCCACTGGGCTCGGTGATTGTCCAGGCGTCTACGTTACGCAGCCGGATCGAAGCGTTCAGCCGACAATGCCTGAGCGCGTTGGCGCTGCGCTGCACCGCGTTCCATCTGGAGATTTTCGTCGAAAACGATGGCTCCCTGGTCTTCCTGGAAGTCGGCGCCCGCGTCGGTGGCAGCGAAGTCCCACACCTGATCAACAAGGTGTTCGGCGTCAATCTGTACGAGCACTGGTTGCGCCGCCTGACCGGAGAACAGCCGTCCTTGCCGGATGTGAGTCACGACCCGAGCGGCGGCTGGCTGGTGATTTCGAAACCGGCACGCCTGCCCTGCCGGGTCGTGCATGCCCGATCACTGCACGGCGAGATTGCGAGCCTGTGGCGCGAACTGCTGCCCTTGCCGGGCCAGCACCTCGAAGCCGGAGGCAGCTACGACGCGCTACACAGCGGACGCTTCATTTTCATCGGCGCTGACGAATCAGCCATTGAAGCGGATATCCGCCGCGCCATTCAGACGTTCCAATTCCAGGCCGAACCGCTATGACTCTTGCCACGCGCAAAGCCCCGGGCGACGCAATGTTGCTGGGACAACTCAACCACTATTTCAACGCCGGCGAACGCCGCGCCGTAGCCACCCTCGGCGAGCGGCTGACTGATGCCGCAGGCGGCCTCGACGGGTTGAGCCAATACAAATTGATGGTCGCCTACGGCGGTGGCAAGGACAGCTCCTATACCGTGGCCATGCTACGCGCCGCGCAGTTGCACCTGTCAGTCCTGCATGGCCGCACGTTTGAGCTGCGCATCGCCAACATGCGTCACGCCGGTGTCCCCGATGCGGTCATGGCAAACATCGATCGGGTCTACCGGGCCCTGCATCTGTTCAACGATCCCCGGGTAGAAATGCTGGTGGTCGACCACCAACTGATCCGGCCTTTCGAGCGTCATTTGCCGTTTCCGAACGATGTACTGGCGATGAACCGCTTTGACGTGTTGATGAATGGTCATCGCACGGCCGGTGATGGCCGACCGACCTTTTGCAACAGCTGCAACCTGGCGGTGGCGGACTTCTACGGGCGTGCCGCCTGGTGGCAAGGTGGGGTCAACGCGATCGTCACCGGCGACTCGCGCAAGGAGCAGAAACACTATTTCACCTGGATCATGCGCCTGGCCCAGCGTCTTGGCCTGAATGTCGACGAGTGCCGACGTCAAGGCTTTCGCGGCCTGCTGCAAGCGCTGGACGGCGTCGCCCAGGTCTATTTCGTCGAGCTGTTTGGCGAAGGCTTCGACCAGCAACGCAGCGAACGCAACGTCAGTTGCGGTGATGACAACGCTGATCCGGCGTTCATCAGCATCTACGACCTGGTCAGCTACAAGGTCGAGGATCACTGGGCGCTGATCACTGAGTTCCTGGACTTCCGTTTCGAAGAATTGGCGTTCAGCTTCACTGAATCGGACTGTGCCAACCCGATGCTGATGGCGCATTTTCGCGGCCTCAAAGCCGAGTACGTGCAAGGCCGAACCTACAACCAGGGCATCGCCGAATACCTGGAGCTAGCGCAGGGCCTGATGCGCAAGAAAGAAATGCCTCAGCGCCTGATCGACCTGGCCATGTCGGCCTATGCCGATGAGCAGGGTATGCTGGCTCGACGCACACTGGCTACGCGCTTCGCCGAAGAGTCTTTCGGGCTCAATGAAATGCAGTTGGTCTGCATGCAATTCGCCCCCTTCGTTGACCGTGGGCGTGAGCTCTCAAGCTTCATCAGCCTCTGCAGTCCGGCGCGCCTGGCCGATCTCGACGGACTGCACCAGGTGCTCGCCGGCCAGCATAACGATCCATCGACTGCCCAATGGCTGAGCCAGGTCAGCGGCCTGCCGCTCCCGGCCCTGCGCAGCCTGTACAGCCATGGGCGGATCGACTTCGACAGCGATGCCACGTTAATTGCCCGGGTACGCGCAGGCGACCCACACAAGGGCCGCATCAGCCGCTATGACCCGACCACCGGTCAAACCGTGGTCGAACTGGTCTCGGGACGCTGAACCATGACCTTTCCGAGCGGCGGATATTTTCAACGTTTTATCGAGTGCGCCCGGGTTCGCGGCGAACTGGTGGTGCAACCCCGCATGGGCTTTGGCGCTCTGGCACAGATGCGCGCCGGGCTGCAGAGCGTAGCCGCCCTGCCCTGCGCGACCATCGGCACCATCACGCTGGACAGCTACACCCGGGTCGGGGACTACCAGAGCGCCCTGCGCTGCCTCAACAGCGCAAGCCCAATGAACGGATTCCCGATCATCAGCCACCCGATCGAAGCTGTACGCGAGATGCTCGACGGCGTTTACGGGGTCGAGTTTCCGATTCAGATCCGCCACGGTACGGCCGAGCCACAAAATGTATTCCAGCGTCTTGCCGCGCTGGGGCTGGACGCAACGGAAGGCGGCCCGGTTTCATATTGCATGCCCTACAGCCGCTTGCCCCTGGCCACCGCCGTCAGCGCCTGGGTGCAGAGCTGCCAGCTGTTGGCCGACGCCACCTTGCATCCGCATATCGAAAGCTTTGGCGGCTGCCTGCTGGGGCAGTTGTGCCCGCCGTCGATGCTGATTGCCATGACCCTGCTCGAGGCGCTTTTTTTCCGCCAGCATGGGGTGCGCGGAGTGTCTCTGAGTTATGCCCAGGGCACCTCGATGGCGCAGGACCTGGGCGCACTGAAGGCCCTACGGGAACTGGCGGCACATTATCTGGATGGCGATCACTGGCACGTCGTGGTGTATGCCTACATGGGCGTGTTCCCGACCACGAGCCACGGCGCCCGTCGCCTGATCTGCGACAGCGCACGCCTGGCACACGCCGCTGGTTGCGAGCGACTGATCGTCAAGACCATCGCCGAATCGCGGCAGATACCTTCAGTCCAGGACAACCTCGAGGCCTTGCGCATGGCGGCCGAAGTAGGTGCTGCCGGCCTGCCAGCCCCCTGCCCTGCCAGCACTGCGTACTACCAGGAGATTTTCTTCGAAGCCCAACAGTTGGTGACGACCGTTCTGGACCTGCATGCCGATATCGGCGTGGCACTGATCCAGGCCTTTGCCCGAGGCTTGCTGGACATTCCCTACTGCCTGCACCCCGATAACGCCGGCCGCGCCACCACACGCATCGACGATCAGGGCGCGCTGCGCTGGGGCAATGTCGGCGGCTTGCCCCTGCCTCGTTCAAGTGGTTGGTCGCTGGATGGACCCGGTATCAGCTCATCCGAACTGTTTCAAATGTTGCATTACACGGTGAGCCGTTATGACCAACCCTTGCATTGACTCCTGCGCCGCACCGTTGATTCTGGTCGACGCCTATTCCACCGGTGCCCTGCTGGCCCAGTCGCTCGCCGGCAAACGTCGCTTGCTGCATGTGCACTCGCGCGCAGACATGCCTCCCGCCTTCGCCGCCAGTTGCCCCAGGCAGCTGTTTGCCGAGGACTACAGCCTGGCGGACGAAGGTCTTGAACCGCTGCTGCTCAAACTGGCCGCGCAGCAGCCGGCAGCGGTCTTGACCGGTAGCGAATTCGGTGTGGAACTCGCCGATTTGCTGGCCGCCCGATTGGGTTTGCCGGGTAACGACCCAGGCACTTCGGCGGCTCGCCGCGACAAGTCTCTGATGGCCGAACGTGTAGCAGCGGCCGGTTTGCCGGTGGCGGCACAGCTACGCACCCGTTCGATGGCCAAGGCCCTGTGCTGGTTCACAGCCCGTGGCAGCAGGAGTGTCGTCGCCAAACCGCTGGACAGTGCCGGTTCCGATAATGTGTTCATCTGCCACGATGCACTCCAGTTGCAGAGCGCCATTGAGACAATCCTGGGTGCGACAAACCTGATGATGCTCAACAACGAAGCCGTACTGCTGCAGGAATACCTGACAGGCCCCGAGTACGTCATCAATAGCGTCAGCCACGCGGGCGAGCACTGGATTACCGACATCTGGAAGTGCTCCAAGACCCTCACAACCGATGGTAGAAAAATTTACGATCGCGAAGATCTGCTGCCAGCCGACGCCCGAGAACTGCCGCAGCTGATCGAGTACGTTGAAGGGGTGCTCGATGCGCTGGGCATCGTCCATGGTCCGGGGCACACCGAGTTGATCCTGACAGCCAACGGCCCTCGTCTGCTGGAGACCGGTGCCCGCCTGTCCGGGCTCGCGTGCCCGCCGGCACTGCAGGCGGCCACCGGCAATGATCAGGTCGCCTTGACCTGCCTGAGCTATCTGGAGCCTTCACGCCTGGCCCAATGGCCCAGGCGGTATCGCCTGCTGCAACACGCCCGCGGCCTGAACCTCATTGCACACCAGCACGGTCTGTTCGCCCAGCACCATGTCCGCCATCGCCTGGAGGCGCTGCCAAGTTTTCATAACGCCCGGTTTCGCCTCGGCGAAGGTGCGCGCGTGGTCCCCACTGTCGACTTGAACAGCTCACCGGGCGCGGTGTTCCTGCTGCACCCTCTGAAGGAGCGTATAGATGCCGATTACCGTATCTGGCGCGCCTGGGAAACAGATTGGTTGTAACCACCGACACCCCCGGCAAAGGGGCTTGAAAAGGAAGAGAACGATGAGTCTGCACACCCGCACTAAACGATTGACCGTTCCACAACTGGTCGCGATGAAGGGACAACAGAAGATCGTTTCCCTGACGGCGTACACCAGCTCGATTGCCAGGCTGATGGATCCCTTTGTCGACTTCATCCTGGTGGGTGATTCGACCGCCATGGTGGGCTACGGCCGCTCATCCACCCTGGACATGAGCCTGGAAGAAACCATCGCCCATACCCGGGCCGTGGTCAACAGCACCCGGCTGGCCTGCGTGATCGCCGATATGCCGTTCGGCAGTTATCAGGAAACGCCACAACAGGCCTACCGCAATTGCGCACAGGTCCTGGCGCGTACCGGCTGCGACGCGATCAAGCTGGAGGGTACGAAAGTCCTGGCCGACACCGTCGAATTCCTCGTGCAACGAGGTATCCCGGTGATGGCACATATTGGCCTGATGCCGCAGTACGTCCACGCCATGGGCGGATTCAAGGCCCAGGGCATGAACGAAACCACTGCGCTGGCCATCGAAGCCGATGCCCGCGCACACCTTCAGGCCGGCGCCTTCAGCCTGCTTCTCGAGGGGGTCGCCGAAGGTGTGGCGCGGCGCATTACCGAGCTTTCGCCGATGCCCACCATCGGCATCGGCGCCTCACCCGCCTGCGACGGTCAAGTGCTGGTGACGGAAGACATGCTGGGCCTTGGCGGCGAACACGTGCCGCGCTTCGTCAAGCAATATGCCGATGTCGGTGCACTGATCAGCGAGGCGTGCGAACAGTTCGCCGCGCAAGTGCGCGACGGCACTTTCCCTGAGGCCAGACACTGCTATGGCGTCAACTGAAGACGCGACTCTCAACATTCATCACTTATAGCCTGGGCGAGCAACTTCAGGGCATGGTCGATGTCCTTGCTCCAATCGATGGTGTAGCTCAGGCGCAAGTGATGCTGCCAGGCACCTTGCTGGCTGAAAATTTCACCGGGAGCAATCACGATGCGCTTGGCCAACAGGCGCTCGAACACCCGGCGCATATCCACCGGGCGCATGGCCTTCATCCAGATCGCAGCACCACCTTGGGGGACGATCATTTGCAACTGGCCTTCGGTATGTTCGTGCAGCAAGCCCTTCATGCGCTGCATACGATCGAGCAACATGCTGCGCAGCACCTGTGTGTGCTGGTCGATGCGACGCGTGGCAAACAACTTGGCAATTGCCTTTTGCCGGATAGGTGAAAGGCGAAAGGCACGCTCTAGAAACAAGCGGTGAAACTCCGCGCCCTGCAGACGACACAGGATGTAGCCATAAGGGGCCTCCGAACCGATGATCTTGTCGAACGTGGAAAACACCAACAACCGTTCCGGATCGGCGAAGTCACGGTAGCGCGAGGCGCCGGGTACAAAGCTGAATTCACCATAGCTGTCGTTCTCGAAAAGCCAGATCCGACGCTCCGCCAGCCAGCGGCACACCTGTTGTTTGTCTTCGGTGGGCATCAAGCTGCCATGGGGAATGTTCACGGTCGACGACAATACCGCCAGGCGTATCGGTTCGCGCTGTATCAACTGCTGGACCTTTTGCAGATCAAAACGGCCGTCATCACCCAAGGGCATTTCGATCACGCGGATTCTGGCAACCTGCAACTGCCGCAAAATTGCCCAGGAACAGGGAGACTCTACCAGTGCCACCGTCCCATGCAGATTCAGCGCCTCCAGGGACAACTCCAGCACGCTGCGCAAGTCCGAACCGATGTACACATGTTCGGCGCGCCAGTAGCACGTGGTCGAATGGGTGTAGCGATCGGCCAGAACGCTACGCAGCTCTGTCTCGCCGAAAGGCTGGTAAAGCGGTGCATGGGAGCGCGGGTACTGACGCGTCAGCTCACGCTCCATCATCAATAGCGGGTTCTCCAACGATAACAACATGGCCGGTGCATCACTGCTGAGCGCCAGCATCCCCGGTTGTCGGGCATTGGCGAACACGTTGTCGAGCAGGTTCGGCGACCCCTCGTTGATCAGCGCGGTGGGCATTGCCCGGGTGTAGTAGCCAAGCTTGGGCCTGGCGTAAATGCGTCCCTCATCTTCCAGCAGGGAATAGGCGTATTTGGTCGTGGAAACCGACACATTCAAGCGCTGCGCCAATTGGCGCAGCGACGGCAACTTCTGCTCGCCCTCGGGGTTGTTGGCTTCGATCAACTCGACGAGGTAGCGGTAGACAGCCTGATAGGCAAAGGTCGAATCTTTACTTGGGTTCATGCTCAATCGCTTTAAATCCTGGTGCGTTAGGTACTGCGCTTGCCCATGCGAGGTCATGCTCGCGGGGTCAATGCTTGCACTCGGCCATCCATGCCGACACTCAGGCTTGTACTGCGGCCAGTCGGTAAAAAGCACACATCAGTGGCGAAGCGCTTCGATTGCAGCACGGGTGCCAGGCAAGGTCGGCGCCCCCCCACTTGTGCCACCCGGAGGTGACCTTGCCGTCAAGCAGGGAACCCATCTTCAGCAGTCCTGCCGGCAATTTCCAGCGGTTTCAAGATGACCGAACAAGGTGACAGACATGTGCACCGATCATAGACCAAGCTTACGCGCAAGCGCGCTACCGCTCGCTACGTCATCGCTCGCCTGGAGCGCAGTGCAAAGAGCCCCGATAGTGCTCGTTTTCATGGATCGATGCCAACCGCAAGCACGCAGAGTGCAGATTGTGCGAGCAAGGAGCGCCAACGCAAGCCGGGCGGCAATCCTTCCCAGTGGTGAAAACGCGCACCACATGGCTGCTGATATGCCGCAGGGGGTAAAAGATAAGCGGCTGGGCGGTTATGATTGAGAGCTACCAACGACTCCGGACCTGTCGGCTCGATCACGGCATTGAATGGCGTAATACTGACCGGGTGGTCAGCGAGTGATTGCGCGCCACACCCGGGAACCATTCGGACTTCGTGCGTAAAGGGCGACACGCAGGTGTATCCAGCCCCCTTTTTAACCTACAAGGATTGGCCTGTCGCCAATTGAGTGATTTTTGCACCGACGGTTTTTAGCCCTACTCACCACACTGGCCCTGCTGGCCGGGTGCTCGACGACGCCGCCACGTGAGCAAAGCAATATTTGCAGCATCTACCGCCAATACCCGGACTGGTACGAAGATTCGCTGGAAATGGAAAAGGCCTGGGGCCTCCCGCCCCACGTGGCGATGGCGATCATCAAGCAAGAAAGCAGTTTCGTCGAAGACGCCCTGCCCCCTCGCGACTATTTGCTGTGGGTGATTCCCTGGGGCCGGGTCAGCTCGGCGTATGGCTATGCCCAGGCGCAGGACCCGGTGTGGGGCGAGTACAAAGACGGCACCGGCAACGGTGGTTCGCGGGACAACTTCGACGATGCGATCATGTTTGTCGGCTGGTACGCCACCGGCACCCAGCGCCAGCTGGGGATTTCCAAGTGGGACACCTACAACCAATACCTGGCCTACCACGAAGGGCGCGGCGGGTTCAGTCGCCAGAGTTATCGGCAGAAGCCCTGGCTGATGCAGGTCGCGCGCAAGGTCGAGCAACAGGCAAAGGATTACAACTGGCAGCTCAAGCAATGCCGGGCTGAACTGGAGAGCAACCGCAGCTGGTGGTAGGGTCAGGCGTGCGGCGTACCGCTCTCTTCACCGCCCGGTTCACCTTCTTCGTCCTCGTCGTCATCCTCTTGCTCGTCGTCGAGGAGAAAGTCCTTGCGGGCCTCGGTAATCGCCCGGCGCATCTCCTCGCCCTTGATCGGGCAGTTGAGCAATTGGGCAATACGGTCGATACGTTGTGTCACAGCTGGCCTCCAACTCGCCAGGAATTGGTTCGATAGTGCTCGCTTTCCACGATCGATGCCAATGCCCTGAACGCTCAGGCCGCCATTGCCCGGTAAAACAGGGCCGCTAAGCCTCGTGACGGGTCTGCGTAAGCGTCGCCTTCGGTTTCTCCAGCGATACCGGTGGGGGCAGGTGCTTTCGGGTCTGCGGATCGATGGGCAAGCAGCCGGTCACCACATGGCTGACATCCCCCGCTTCATCGTTGTGGATCACCATGGTTCCCGGGTAACGCAGTTGCGTCAGGTGCTCGGCGGACAACTTGAAACTGGCTTTGAGCCCTTTGTCGTCGACCACCGGTGCCGGCAAGCGGCGCCGGGAGAAGCTTTTGCTTTTGCGTTGCTGGTAGCGAGCCCAGGAAATCAGGATCACCGCATTGAGCAGCGCCACCCACAGGTAAATCTGCAGGGTGCCGAGGGCATCGAACACCGAGACATCGATACGCGGTCCACCCCGGGTGTCGAGCAGCGGCCAAAGGCCACGTACCAGCAAGTAGAGCAAGCCAATCCAGGCCAGCACCGTGAAAAACACGTCGACCACTACCAGGAAAGGTCGTTGGCGGGTTCTGATGATTTTCATTTCTCCAGCACCTCTTCATCGTCATCGTTCAGCGGCTTGATGCCACGGTCGGGGCTAACCCAACGCGCTCGTTTCTGATGTCGGCCGAACAGCACCTTGGGAAAGCTGACCAAGGTGGTGAGCAGGCTGATAAACCAGAACACCAGCGGGTACCAGACCACCCAGAACATGACTTTCCACAGGCCGCGCTCGTAGCGGCGGTCGATCAGAATGCTGACCGCGAACTGCAGCAGGCAGACCATCGCCAGCAGCAGCCCGGTGAAGGCCGGTGGCAGCAGGTGATGCACGGCAATGGCCTCTGGCATGTCAACGAACTTGCCCACGCCCCAGAACACCACCGACAGCAAAAAGGTGAAGGCCCAGCCAGTGGACAGGCAGTATTCGAACAGCAACGGCCAGAGGTAACGATGGCGGTACTGCCAGATGCCGCGAATGTTCTTGAACAGCACTTCGGCGCCCCCTTGGGCCCAGCGCAAGCGCTGCTTCCACAAGCCACCGAGGGTTTCCGGCATGAGGATCCAGCACAGTGCGCGCGGCTCGTAGAAGATGCTCCAGTGGTCCAGTTGCAGCTTCCAGCTGATGTCGATGTCTTCGGTGATCATGTCCGGGCTCCAGTAGCCCACCCGGTGCAGTGCCGAACGACGGAACGCAACGATCACCCCGGACACGGTAAAGATCCGGCCGAACACCCGCTGCGTGCGCTTGATCAAACCGATGATCGAGGAGAATTCACCGACCTGAACCCGTCCAACCAGTGTGGAACGGGTGCGAATGCGTGGGTTGCCGGTCACCGCGCCCAGACGGGCGTTGTCCAGCATCGGTGCCACCAGGTAGGCCGCGGTGTTCGGTGCGAGCAAGGCATCACCGTCGATGCACACCAGGTACTCGCTGCGCGCGGCAACTGCGCCCATGCGCAAGGCCACGGCCTTGCCCTGGTTTTCCGCCAGGTGCAGCACCCGCAGGCGCGGATCCTCGGCCGCCAAGGCATCCAGAACCTGGGCCGTGTTGTCCTTGGAGCCGTCGTTGATCGCAATCACTTCGATGTTCGGGTAGTGCTGGCCGAGCGCCGCGTGAATGGTGTCGGCGGCGTTGTCACCTTCGTTGTAGCAAGGGATCAGGATCGAGATCAGCGGCTCACCGGCCAGTGGTGGCGGCAGTGTGTCCGCCTTCCACGGCCAGTGACGCTCCCAGTGCAGCCAGAAATACAAGCCGCCGGCGATCCACAGCCCGGACATGAACAGGGGATAGAAAAACACGAAGTCCATCAGGAATTGCCCGGTGACCAGGAAGATCACGCCCAGGGGAATCCCCAGCACGATCGCCAGTACCAACAGGGCTAGCAGTCTGTCCAGCATGTCAGGGATTCCATTTGTTGGAGAGCGCGGGACGCACGGTTTTCAGGTCCGGCTGGTTCTCGAGGAAGTTGTCCGGGTAGTAGCCAAAACTGCTGGCACCCTGGCGCTTGAGCCGCCCCATCCAGTCCGCCAGTTGCTTGCCGTCCAGCGCTGCCGCTGCGTCCTGGCGGGTCCAGTCACGGGCCTGCAACTCGAACACCGTGCGGTCCAGCGCGCCGGGACGGGACTTGACGGTGGCCACCAGCGTTTCCAGCCAGGCTCCGGACTGCTCACGGGTCTTGCCTTCCATCAGAGGCATGGCCATGGGCGCGGTCCAGTCGTAGGCACCCAGGAAGTCATCGAGGTTTTGCGCAAACCAGGCTTCGCTTGATGGATTGAGCATCGGCTCGGCAAACAGGTTGCGCGCGGTCTGCACCTGGGGCCCGCGAATGGCGCGGACCCTGGCGGTGAGTTCATGGGTGAAGTCGATCAGGTAACGGCTCTTGAAGCGGCTCCAGCGTTGCATCGTCGCCGGGTCGCCACGCAGTGCCGCCATCGAGCCAGGCAAGCCATTGGCGGCGTAGACCTGCAGTGCCTGGGGGCTGGCGTCTTCGAAGTCCGAGAGCAAGGCGTCGTCGTGGTAGAGAATGCCGTCGACCGAGGTCAGGCGCGCGACGTCTTCGTAGATCTCGCCAATGATCCGCCGCACGTTCGGGTCGAATGGCGACAAGCGCCGGTACTGGTCGGGATCTACCGAGGCCTTACCAGTGGCCGGGTCCCAGCGGGTCACCCGGGGCAAGGCCGGATCAAGGTCAAAGCTGAGCACGGGCATCCAGGCGAAGACTTTGACGTTGGCGCGCGTGCGCAGTTGCCAGGCGACGCGGTCGAAAATGTCGGCGCGCACCGGCAAATGACGGTTGGGGAAGTACAGCGAATGCACCAGCCCGTCACCCTTGGGGTCAGCGAAGGCTTGCAGGAACACCGTGTTGGCGCCCATGTCGGCCATGCGCTGGATCAGCTTGCCGAGGTTGATGTCCTGCTGCGCCGGATCCGGGTCATAGACATTGTCCAGATCGACATGCACCACGCGCATCGGCGAGTCGGATTGCACTGCCACGATGCTGTTGGCGAAGTGTTCGCCGTCCGGGTCCGAGGCCACCAGGAAGCGCGGGCTGCTCATCAGGTTATCGAGGCTGTCCAGGCCATCATCCAGGGTCAGCGCCATCTGGTAGCCCTGCTCGCCCACGACGCGCAACGCCGTACCGTCGGCGGCGCCGTAAGGCCAGACCCAGACCCGGGGGGCGTAACCGGTGGCGGCGCGAATCTTCGCCGAGATGGCGGCCACGTCACTGCGCAAGCGGCGCTCAAACTCAGCCTCGGTTTCATAACGCTTGGCGATGGCATCGTAGCGACGGGTGGCCGCCGCCGGTTGCAGGTTGCCCTGTGGGTTGGCCAGCACGCCCTTGTGGTTGGCGTCGGTGTGAGCGGCAATTTCCACCAGCCCGGAACGGGAAATCTCGCGAACCTGCGCCCAGGTCAGAAAGTCCGAACGCTGGCGCGGGGTGCCAGCAAAGTCCACCGGTTGCTTGAGCGGTGTGTCGACCCAACTGCCGACCGGTGCCAGCAACGCCGGCCAGTGGTAGGCCCGCAACACCGGCATGACACGGGTGTAGAAGCTCGAATATCCGTCGTCGAAACTCAGCAGGATCGCCTTGGGTGGCAGCTCGGGACCGCCGTTGCGCGCCGCCATGATCTGGTCGACGGTAACCGCCTGGTAGTGGTTCTCCCGCAGCCAGGCCAACTGCTCGATCAAGCGCTCGGTGCGCACGGCCACGACAGCCTGGTCCGGGTCGCGGTCTTCGACATCGTGATAGGCAATGCCCAGCACGTGGTTCTTCGGCCACGGCTTTTCATTGGCGGCCAGCGGTCGTTCCGACGGCGGCGCGAAGGCCGGGGCCTGCTGGGCGCAAGCGGTGAGCAGCAATACCCCCAGCAGCAGGATGCAGCGTGTCATTGCAGGCATGATCTAACTCTTCTAGAAGCGATAAGTGAGGTCGATGACCAGGCGCAGATCGCTTTCGCGATCACCGTCATAGGGTCGGTTGAGCCAGCTCACGGCGGCACCGGCCTCGAACACGTCGTTCCAGCTGACGCGTTGGCCGTAACTGAGCAGGCCGATGGCCCCCGTGCTGTAGTCGCGCTGGCTGTACGTCCCGGCGCCTGCCTGGAACTGCTGGCTCCACGAGGTTTCGTAGCGGTGATAAAGCACGTGGTTGGCGCTCACCGTCGGCAACACGCTGAAGTCGGACTTGGGGTTGAAATACGGTACGTCGGCATTCTTCGAGTTGTGGCTGCTGCCGACCTCCAGGCCCAGGTCGACCTGCAGGCCTGGCGCGCTGTACACACCTTCGCGGCCAGTCAGCAACGCTTCGAAGCGGTTGTTGCCATCGCTGAAATGCGACGGGCTCAGCGCCAGCTTCCACTCACGACTTTCGTTGGCGCGCCAGCGCACGAAACCGCTGCCGCCATTGGCGCTGATGTCACTGTTCAAGGCCCGTAGCGGAGTGTCAGCCGACAGGTAGTCGAGGCTGGCGCCGTACTGCCAGTGATCGCTGATGTCCCGGGCCAGTGCCACGCGCGCACCGGTTTTGTTGCCGTAGCCGTAGGCGTGATTGGAGACTTCCGCCTCCAGGGTCATGTCGCGGGTTCGCCGCTCAACACCCAGACGCTGCCAACGGTGGTGACCGGTGCCCTCCTGGAAGTCACCAGTGGCGTAGCCGGCACCGCCGAACAGACGCCAATCCTCGTCGATCGGAGGGCTGTAAAGCAGGGTCTCGATCCCGAAGTCCCGGGTGCCGCTGACGGCCCCCGCGCCGTTATCACCGCCGCCGTAGCTCTTGCCGCCATAGGTCGACACCCGCAACTCGGCCATGTCATGGACTTCACGCAAACGCTGCAGACGCTGTACCTGGCGGTTGTCCGGGAAGCGTGCCCCCACGTCATCGGTCAGGGCATCGAGTTGGCGCCACTCCTGCAAGTCCAGCGCAGTGTGCCCCTGCCCGACTTCCAGCCCGACATCCCGTGGCACCATGCTTTCGGTTTCCTTGAGCAGGCTTTCCGAACGGCGCGGCCAGTCGCGGGCGCGGTACAGATCCGCCTGGGCCAGACGCAGACCGGTGTTGCCTGGCGCCTGCTCGACCAACGTCGCCAGGCGCTGCTCGCCCGTGGGCAAATCGGCGCCATAGGTACCGGCCTGGGCGGCCAGTTGCTGGGCGTCCATCCACTTATCGTTGGGGTTGCCCACCGGCAGGCCCTTGAGCTCGACCCGCGGCTTCTGGCTCTGGGCCAGGCTCTCGGCCAGCTTGCGCGCCTCCATCGGCTGATCGCTTTCGAGCAGCGCGTAATACAACGCCGTGCTGTCTTCGAGGCGATCGCCAGCATCGGCATCCGGCGCTGCAAGCACCTGGCGATACAGGTCGACGGCCACCTCAGGTTGGCGTTGATCGAGGTAAGACGCCGCGACCCAGCGCAGCGCATAGGTCGGCATCGCCACGCCTTCACGAGTCAGTTGCTGGTAGTCACCAATCACCTCAGCGGTACGCGCGCGGGCCTTCAGCGCCCCCATGCGGTCGATGCGCCAGCGCGTCACGTCGTCGTGGGCCTGGGCGTCCGGGGTCCAGGTCTTGAGTAACTGGTCGTAGTCGGCCATGGCACGGTCAGCGATGAGGTAGCGTTCCTTCTCGCTGCGCGTGGCCAGCTCCGCCAGCCGTACTCGCTCGGCGGCCACGTCGCCTTCGATACGACGCAACAGGGTCGGATCGATCAACCCCGGGCGTTGACGGGCCAGGCGCAAGGCCGGCTCTGGCAAGCGCGCCCGTTGCAGGGCGATCACGTATTCGCGGGCCACGTCAGGGTTGTTACCGGCGCGCATGAACGCCTGGTCATACTCGAACAATGCGTCGTAGGTCGCTCCGGCACGGGTCAAGGCATACGCCAGGGCCAGGCGGCGAGTCGGGTCTTCAGGTTTGGCCGCCACCAGGGCTTTGGTGCGGTTGACAGCCTCTATAGGTTGGCCGGCATCGGCCTCGGTCAGTGCCAGCCCCAACTGCAAGTCGGCATTTTTGGGGTCACGCGCCAACGCTTTCTGGTACAGCGCCGTGGCCGAGTCCCAGCGCTTGAGGTTGCGGTAGGCACGCGCCGTGGCCGTCAGGGCCTGAACCGGCAACACCCGATGGCGAGCCTGGGTTTCATATACGTCGACCACTTCACTGTCGAGCCCGGCCCAACTGGCAATCTGCAGGTGATCGCTGACCTGGCCGGTGGTCAACTGGCTGGCAGGTACCTGACGCAGCACGCCCAGCGCGGGGGTGTAATGGCCCGCCCGGGCCTGGCGGACCAGGTCGTCGTAGGCCGTATCGGCAAACGCCAGCGACGACCAGAGCAATTGGCTGCACAGCGCCATGCCGATGATCGGGCGCAGGTAAGAGTGAGGGGTACGCAACATTCGCAAGCTTCCTGTACGAGGAAAGCTGGAGCGATGGGTTCCCCTGATCACTACATATCAGGCGGCCGGTGCCCTATGACACCGCCAAGCTATCCTGCGGTGAAGTCTTCCATGTCGGAGAAAGCCAAAAGACGAATCCGCATATTTCTTCAGAATCGTCCTACACAGCAAAACGCCCGGTCCATCCGCGAGAACGGATGGCCGGGCGTTTCGTTGAGGCCGTGTAGCGTGTTGTTTACTGGATCTCGCCGGTGTTACCCAGCTTGCTCATCACAAAGCCGACAAACTGATCGACGGTCATTTTCTGGCCGTTGAAGTCCACCTGATCATTGGCATAGTGCAGTTTGGAAACGATGTTGTTGCCGTCCAGGGTCGCCAGTTGCGTACCGACAGCCATGCCACTGACCATGTCGCTGGTCGCGGTGGCTTGCTCGGCAATCGCCTTGGCGTCGGTCTGGCCTTCCAGTTGCGCCTGCACGCTCACCAGATCGGTGATCATCGGCTTGGAAATGTGCAGGTTGAAGTCCAGCAGCGCTATCAGCTGGCGGACCAGTTGGTCTTCCGGCAGCTCCATCGATTGCGGCTTGGTCAGGTCGATCACCAGGCTGGCGCGGCTTTCGCCATTGGGGGTGGTGAACGAGAAGTTCTCCAGGGCGATTTGCGGCTGGGCAGCCAGCAGCTTTTCCAGATCGGCCTTGACCTGGACCTGTTCGGCTTCCGTCAGGTTCAACTCGGGTAGCGGTTCACCCGCGGCTTCTGCAGCAGCGGCCGCTGCTTCGTACGGTTGCAGCTTGGCCTGGTAGACCTGCACCAGCGACAAGGTCGACGGGATGTCGAGGTTCTTCATGCTCCAGGCCATTTTCGCCGAACCAATGGCCTTGTCGTTGAGCGTCACCTCGCCAATGCGGTAGTCGGCACGTCCGGCGGCGTTGGTACCCGATTCACTGGTGATGGTCTTCATCTCGGTTTTCTTGAAGTTCAGCACCGATGACTGCTCACCGAAGGTGGTGCGGGTATTGCTGATCTCGACCGTGTTATCGCCCAGGTAGTAGCCGTAGCTGCTTTTGCTGAGGTTGCTGGCCATGGTCAGGCCATTGATTTCGATTTTCACCGGGCTCTGATCTTCGGCAACGCTGGTCAGCGTCAGGTTGTCCATGTAGCCAGTGGCTTTGACCTTCTGTGCCTCGGCGCTGGCCGAGACTTCCATGTTCAAGCCAGAAAACTTCAGCGTGGACTGGTCATCCAGCGCCGCGTCGACGGGCAGCAATTCAAGCGTGCCGCTGATCGCTCGGTCGTAGCCGAGGTTGACCACCCCCTTGAGCGGAGACACGTCCTTGGTGGCGGCAAACCATTTTTCGGTGAGCGGGGTCTTTTCCAGGGAGTAATGACTGGTGGCCATCACTGGCAGCCATTTCAGCGAGACCAAGCGCGAGAATGGCAGTGGGCCATGCTCGATACGGTCGGCAAACAGCAGCTCGACGCCGTCAGCATGCTCGCCAAACATCTCGCCCTGGCCCTTGAGGCGGTAGCGGGCGGTGCTGCTGAACAGATGGCGCTCCAGCGACACCAGCTCCAGGGTCGCGGTGCCGTTGGAGCCGATCATCGCCGCTTGCAGCTCCTTGTTGGCATCAGAGAGAGAGGTTTGCAGCACCCCTTCGAGCTTGGTGCCGGTGTACCAGGCGCCACCTGCGCTGATTGCACCAAGGGCCACGACGATTCCAAGAAGTACGCCTGCTGATTTATTCATGAATGACCTGATCAATTGTCCATTGTTGAAGGTGTAGTCGTCTTCCTTGAACCCATGACAGGCCGTGGCTCGACTTCGTACAAAAGTGAAGTGCAGATTAGCACCGGGTGCGCAGCACGACGCAAAAAATAAGGGTTAATGCGTGCACCGACACTGATTTGAGATCGCTCCCACGCGCGGGCGTGGGAAGGATCGGCGCCAGCTCAGGAATACTGCGTTTCCATCTCATCCAGTTGGTGATCAAAGGTTTTCAGGCGGGCGGTCCAGGTGTACACCAGCACCTCGAAATCCCGGTTGATCACCGCGCCATTGGGCGACTCGGAACGCGGGTCGCAGAAGTCCAGCTGGTAGCGTTCGCGCGCCATCGCCGTGGCCACGTCAGAGAGTTCGCGGGCATTTTTCTGCCAGTGCCAGCCTTCGCCGCTGGCCTGCTGGTCGAGCGCCCGACATTGAACCTTGAGGGCTTCGAGGCTTTTTTCCAGCGGGGTGCCGGTGAGTTCGCCCATGACTTCCTGGAAGGTACGGCCCGGTTGCCAGTAACTGCCCCAGAAATAGCGGTCGAAAACGGTTTCAACCCGACGCAACGCCACCTTGGTGTCCCAGATCAGCACCAGGGTCTTGCCTTGTTCGAGTTGTTTTTTCTTGATCCGATGGCCTTGCAGCGCAGCCCAGGCGACGACTGCGATCGACATGACCCCGATCAGCGCGCTGGCACTGTCGAGAAACATCAACGCCTTGTCGAGCGGGTAAGCCAGCATCACGCCATAGAAATACGTTGCCGACAGCAGCACCAACGCAACAATGGCGCACCAGAAACCGAGAGCATAAGGGTTTTTCATTATTGGAATCCCCATGACCTGCGCAAGCCCTGACCACCGGATCCACGCGCGCGGATCCGACACTACAAAGCATAGCAACGGCCTCAGGGTTTCGTCGGCTGTGAACCTTGCGTTCGTCCGCTTTCCCAACCGCCACCCAATGCCAGGAACAAATCAATCTGGCTCATGGCAACCTGAGTGTTGGCCGCCGCCACTTGCGCGCGCACGTCGGTGTAGGTGCGAGTGGCCTGCAAGTCGGCCAGGAATGATGCCCGGCCCGCCTGATAGAAGCGGTGCGTCTGGTCGGCCGCCAATTGCGCCGACTGCTCGGCATCGGCCAACGCGTCGCGGCGCTGGAGCAGCGCGGAATACTGGGCGAGTCCGGTCTGGGTTTCACGAATGGCGTTGAGCACCACCCCGTCAAAATGCGCCAGCGCCCCTTGGGTTGCGGCCTCGGCCTCACGCACACGGGCGCGGGAACCGTTGGTCGGCACGCTCCAGGTCAATAACGGGCCAAAACCCCAGCGATTGGTCGAAGGCTCGCCCAGGTTTTCAAGAATACCCACGGTGCCGACGGTCGCCCCGATACTGATGTCCGGGTACAACTGCCCGGTAGCGACGCCGATACCGGCGGTCGCCGCCGCTAACCGACGCTCGGCCTGACGCACATCCGGCCGGCGCTTGAGCAAGGTGGCGCCGTCACCGACCGGCAACAATTGCGCAATCTCTGGCAGTTCATGGCAATGCGGGGTGCCGGCAGGCAATTGATCCACCGGCTTGGCCAGCAACATCGACAAACGGAACAGCCCGGCCTGACGTGCGGCTTCATAGCGCGGCAGTTCGGCGCGCAAGGATTTGAATTGGGTCTGCGAGCGTGTGACCTGGGTTTCGTCGCCACGCCCGGCATCCCGCAGGCGCTGGACCAGCGTGGTGCTTTGGCCTTGCAGGTCCAGGGAATGCCCGGCGATCTCCAGCTCCTCATTGGCCGCACACACCTGGGTGTAGGCCCGCACGACATCGGCGACCAGGGTGATCCGCGCGGTGTCCGCGGCCGCCTGGGTCGCATCGGCATTGGCCTTGGCCGCTTCGATCCCACGCTGCAAGGTGCCGAACAGGTCGAACTGATAGGAGGTGGTGATGCCAACGTCCCCGATGTTGGCCACCGGGACTTTTTCCGGCAGCAAAAACGCTTCGCCCGACTCCTGCAAACGCTGGGCACCGAGTTTCACCCCACCGCTCCAACCGCCTGCCGACTCGGCCTCTTCCACTTGCGCACGGGCGCGGGCCAGGTTGGCCGCCGCCACCCGCAAATCGGTGTTGGCGGCCATGGCCTGGTGCACCAGTTCATCCAGGCGAGGGTCCCGGTACAACCGCCACCAGTCGCCTGGTACCGGAGCCGACACCACGTTCCGGTTGTGGGCCGTCAGGTCGCCCTGGAAGTCCTCGCGATGCACCGCTGCCTCTTGCGGCAACTGGTAATCCGGGCCCACCGTCTGACAGGCGGACAGCAGTAAGCCGAGCCCGACTGTCGCGATACCGGCGAGCGCTTTCATTGCGCCGGCTCCTGCTCGGGCAAGTCAGCGATGATCGACACGGTCGCGGTACGCCCGGCGATCATGCGAAAGTCCGGCGGCACATCGTCAAAGGCAATGCGCACCGGAATCCGTTGTGCCAGACGCACCCAGCTGAATGCCGGATTCACATTGGGCAGCAGGTTCGCACCGCTGGTGCGGTCGCGGTCTTCGATACCGGCCACAATGCTCTCGACATGCCCACGCAACCGCGCACGGTCACCGACCACACGAATATCCACACTCTGGCCGACATGAATGCCGTCCAGCTTGGTCTCTTCGAAATAGCCGTCGATGTGGAAGGAGTTACTGTCCACCACCGACAGCACCGGGCGACCCGCCGTGACGAATTCCTGGGTCCGTGGCGCGCGATCGTTGAGGTAGCCGTCCACGGGGCTGCGGATCACCGAGCGGTCGAGGTTGAGCTGGGCACTGTCCACCATCACCTGGGCTTCCATCAACGCCACCTCGGCACGGGCCACCCGCGACTGGCTTTCTTCCAGTTGTTCACCCGGCACCAGGTTGCCCAGGCCACGGTTACGCTTGGCTTCACGTTGCGCCTGGGCCAAGGTTTCCTGACGGTCGGCAACCGCTGCCTTGGCCTGGCGCAGCGCCAGCCGGAAACGGTCCTGATCGATGCTGAACAGCACCTGGCCGCGCTTCACCAGCTGGTTGTCGCGCACCTCCACTTGCTGGATCAGCCCGGACACGTCCGGGGCAATCTGCACGATGTCGGCACGAATGTGCCCGTCACGGGTCCAGGGAGCGAACATGTAATACATCACCATGCGCCACACCACGACGACCGCAAGGGTCACCACCAGCAGGGTCAGCACCACACGGCCAAGGGTCAAGAACGGTTTTTTCATGTCATCAGGTATCGACTGAGTGAGTCCACGGCGCCAAGCAGCACGGCGTAAAGACCCACGTTGAACAACGCCCGGTGCCAGACCAGGCGATAAAAGTGCAAGCGTGTCAGCACCCCGTGCACCAGCAGGTACACCAGGTAGGTAATGCCCATCAGCACCAGCAGCGTGGGCAGGAACACCCCGCTGATATCCAGATCACCGATCATAAAGGCGCTCCATCGATGCCATGGGGAAGGGGCTCTTCGGCATCGCTGGCCCCCACGAACTCCACGCCCGGCAACAGCGCCAGACGCAGGCCGCTGAGGGCATGCAGCAAATTCAGCCGGGTTTCGTCGTGATCCTGCTGGCCCTGGCCATTGAGTGCGCGACGGGTGCGGTCCAGGGTCATCAGCAGCGCGGCCGGCGCCGGCAAGCGTTCACCCGCCTTCAAGCACGCCTTGAAATATTCGCCGACCTCGGCCACCACCTGACGCAGTAACGCATTCGCCACGCCATGCACCCGTGGCGCGTACGCCAGCAAGTCCAGCAGGTTCAGCCCCACGCGGACCTCACGCAGGGCAATACCCGTGTCCTGGCCGGTCATGGCCAGGCGCGGCAGATGCTGCATCAGTCGATCGAGCAGTTGCACACCCAGGCGTCGGTGCTCGGCCAGGTTGGCCGGTTCGGTCATGCCGACAATGTCGTGCCAACTGAAGCGGGTCAGGCGCTTGGCCGCCAGTTCCGAGCCGAACGGGCGGGCCACCAGGGTCCAGACGAAGGCAAACAGCAAACCGATGGGGCCGGCGAGGTTGGCATTGGCGAAGCTCAGAAAGTCCGCGTCGTAAACGCCCTGGAGGCTGATAAACGATGAGGTGTTAACGATGGTCAGCAGCATCCCCAGGTAAAAGGCAGGCTGTACCGTGAGGGTGCCAACACAGATGTAGGGCACAGCGAACGCCAGCACCAGCATCGGGAAGTCATGCAGGTTGGGCAGGATCAGAAACAGGTAAAGGCTGGCGAACACCACCGACAACGCGGTCCAGAAAAAGAACCGGTAAATCTGTGGCGCCGGGTCGTCCATCGAGGCGAAGAAGCTGCACGCCACCGCTGCCAGAATCACCGCGCTGCCGCCGTCTGGCCAGCCCAGCAGGATCCACAACACCGAGGCAACGATGATCGCCAGCACCGTGGAAGTCGCTGAATACAGCATCAGCCCACGGTCGATAAACGGGGTGAGCCGGCCCAGTCGCCAATGGCGGTAAACCGCGCGCCAGTTGTCCTGGCTGTCATTGTGAATCGCTTGCTGGAGGCTACGCAGGTCCTGCCACAAATCGATCCACTCCCCCAGGCGATACAGCGCATTGGAAAACAGCAATTGCTTGCGGTCATCCAGCGCTTCGGCGCTCGGTTGCAGGGCTTCAAGCTGGTTGCGCAGGGCTTGCCAACGCTCGACGCTGGCGTCGCTGTGGTCGAGCCACTCCAGCGCCGCACCCAGCAGCGGCGCGAACCTGTCCACAAGCTCGGGGGTGCGCCGTTGCAAGGCGTACAACGCATCGTCCAGGGCATCCACCACCGGCAGCAGGTGAATCATCCGCCCGCGCAGTTCCTTGGTATTGCGCACGGTTTGCGGTCGCGCGCCTTCGTGGGGCAACTGGCCGATCATCAATTCGAGGGTGTTGAAGGTCGCCACCATCGATGTGCGCAGGGCGCTGACCTCATCGGGGCGCACATCGCGGCTCAGGAAGCGCTGGCTGTAGGTCACCGCTTCACCGAACCACTTGCTGACCGCACCATCCAGTACCGGCGCCAGCCGACGCGGCCAGAACACACTGCCCACCACCGCCGCACAGACTATGCCGAGAAAGATCTCTTCTGTCCGCGCTTCGGCCACATCCCACACGGCCAGCGGGTTATCCACCACCGGCAAGGCGATCAGCGGCAAGGTGTAGCCGGCCAGCATCAATGCATAGCTATTGGCGGTACGCAGGTGCATCGACAAAAACAGCAGGATGCCGGTCCACAGCGCAATGACCACCACCAGCACATAGGGGCTCTGGACGAACATCGGCACAAACAGCAAGGCCGCCGCCGCACCGGCGAAGGTGCCGATGGCGCGGTACAGCGCCTTGGAGCTGGTGGGGCCGACGAACGGGCTGGAGACGATATAAACCGTGGCCATCGCCCAGTACGGACGCGGCATTTGCATAAGCATGGCGATGTACAGCGCGATCATCGACGCGGCGAAGGTACGCACGCCGTAGAACCAGTCGCGGGCTGGCGGAATACCGGAAAAAAAACCGTTCAAGACGGTGTCACCGAGACATGCTCAGCTGTCTCGAACGCACGAATCACCCGCAACGCGGCCTCAAGGTCGGCCGGGTCGATACCGTGCAGCACTTCACGGCGCAGACGGACCAACTCGGTCTCCACCGCCTGCACCAGCTCACGGCCGGTGTCGGTCAGGCTCAGGCATTTGGCGCGACGATCAAGGGCATCTTCGGTGCGACGGACATACCCGGCGTGGCACAACTGATCGAGCAAACGCACCAGCGACGGACTCTCCATCCCCGCCGCGTGTGCCACCGTCACCTGGCGCACCCCCTCGCCCAGTCGCCCGATCATCAACAACGGGACGGCGCAGGCTTCGGTAATGCCGTAGTTGACCAGCGTGGTCTGGCAGATTTTGCGCCAATGCCGCGCGGCCACCACCATGGCACTGCTGAGGTTCATCTGAAGGGCGTCGAGGGTCTGGGGCACAAGGGAATTCGCATACAGTTAGTTCGCTAACTATCAATATCGCACTGGAGGGGAATTTCAGTCAAGTTTTGAAACAAATTGGCAGGCGCACTGATCTCGTAGCGCCCCAAAAAATACTGCGCATTTGCGAATCTCTGCCTGCAGGGTTTCGCCCATGCAACGGAGGAATCAACGATGGCCGAACGCACCGACTCAAAAGACGAGCATAGCCACACCCCAGAAAACACCACGCCGTACCGCGACTTTCTGCAAAGAAAAATCGACGCAGCCCGTTGCTCGGTGCGAAATGGAACAGGTCGGAGAAATGATGAAGTCGAAGCTGAATTCGGCGCTCGGCGGGCAGGCTGCTCTGCACCAAAGCTGATTGCATGGACTCCAGGCGCTGGTAACGCGACATGGATAAACAGAATCGCCAGGATCGTCCAATCCTGTCGCTGATGTGCGGCGACTTGGCGAATTATCAGGAGGTGTTTCGGGGTTCGTAACCGAGTAAAACCGCGACTGACATTTCCTAGCGTTTTTTAGCGCGCTCGTACACGGCACTGCGTTCACGCTTGCCGACAGCCACCACGCAGACAACAATGCGCTCGTCAATCACCTGATAAACCAATCGGTATCCCGAGGCATTCAGCTTGATCTTGTAGCAATCAGGCATCCCGTGCAGCGCATCTGACTGAATCCGAGGTAATTGGAGCCGTTCAACCAGCTTCTTTTTGAACTGATCCCGCAGGGTATGCCCCAGTTTGTCCCACTCCTTGAGTGCAGAAGGCAGAAACTCGAGCTTATAAGTCATCCAGACTGACCGGGACAGGGGTTTCATGGCTTCGAGCGCGAACCAGCTCGGCCAGCTCAAGGTCGTCCAGACGCTCCATCATGGCCTCGAACACCTGCGCCGGCACCATATACCCCATCACCCGGTTGTGATTGAGCACTGCAACAGGTCCACCGTGGGCACCGTTCAGTACCGCAGATGGATTTTTCTTCAATTCAGAGACGCTGACGGCCATGTCGGCCAGAACACTTTGCATGATAAAGACCTCAATTCAGGTCTTTATTCTGGTCTATATCTCCCTCCCGAACAAGCCCGGATAAGAAACCACACACCGACTTTATCCAGATTCATGCACCCCCTCGCCCCTTCCGGAGCAGCACATCCAGTTGATCCACCACCTCCGCCCAATCGGCGTCGTCGAGGATTTCGTCGCGCAAAAAATCTGCCTGGCTCGTGCTCCAGAAGAAGGCATCCGCCAGGTGCAGTTCGGGTTTCAACGGGGAATGGGTGGCGATGAATTGGTCGATGCTTTGCGCATCGTCGGGCAAGCCGAGCTGTTTGAACAGGTTAGGCAGGGTATGCGTCGGCGACTCCATGGATGGACTCCTGATGAAAGGGTTTGCTGGCAAGCCGGCACCGGCAGAGATCACTGTCTGCAGGCGCCGGATTGCCAGTGAAAGAAGGCGGTGCGGCAAACACCCTCAATGGTAGCTAATGACTCAACTCGCACACCTCGGCATGGGGCACCATTTTCAGGTACTGGTCCATGCTCATGTGCACCAGGTTGTTGTGGTTGCCGGCTTCCACGTAGATCTCTTTCTGGCGGGTCAGCAATGGGTCGATGACCATGTCCAGGCCATAGGATTCGCCCAGCGCCGGAACAGCGCCGCGTTCGCAGTCGTTGAACAGGTGGGCCAGGGTGCTTTCGCGAGTCACCTGCCATTCACCGCTGCCACGTACTTTGCTCAGGTCCAGATGCCGGCTGGCCGGCAGCACCGCCATCAGGTAGTGACCATGGTGGTCATCCAGGATCACCGACTTGGCCACGCGCTCCGCGGGAATGCCTGCCACCCTGGCGGTTTCCAGGCTGCTGGCCGAATGGGGGTGAGTGACCACGTCAAATTCGCAGTGCGCCTCTTCCAGGCTGCGCTGCACGGTTCTTGCCATACGCATGATGCACCTCGGTGTCCGTCGCAAGCGTTGGCGGACGATGGTTAAAGCGCGTTGTTCTCACTACAAAGTCTAGGCCCCATGCCAGAACCCGGGAATAAATCTGCCCACTGGATGCCGCCAGAATGTGATCAAAAATCAGTCGATCCAGCCTCAACTAGACTATAAGCAGGGCTACAGAAAGGCTCGTTGACGGACGGCTCTCCCGGAGGGTCAAGTGAACAGTCGCTGGTGTGTCTTCGCGCTGCTGCTGGGTTTGAGCGGGCCGGTGTCGGCGGCCGACGCGGTGATTATTTTCAATCCCAATGCCATCGGGGCATGGCTGATCATGCTGGGGATCGCCTTTTTGCTGGCCGAGGCGATGCTGCCCAGCTATGGCGTGATCGGACTGGGGGGCATCCTCACGTTCGTGGTCGGCTCAGTGATCCTGATGAACGCCGACCGCCCGGGCTTCAGTCCGCCCGCCCCGCTGCTGATCGGCCTGGCGCTGGTCAGCACCGTGCTGTTGATCGCACTACTGATCCACGCATTGAGAACCCGACCGAAACACGCCGTCAGCGGTGATGCCGGGTTGCTGGGCAGCGTAACGCCCATCACCTCGATCCAGGCCGACAACGCCTGTCGCGGCTGGGTGCACTTGCAGGGCGAACAGTGGCAGGTGCTCAGCACGACACCGTTGCAATCCGGCCAACCGGTGCGGGTGGTGGCGCGCAGAGGTCTGATGCTGGAAGTGGCCGCGGCTGACGCGGCGCCGCAAGGAGAATGATCATGGGCCTGCAGTTGGGTTTTGCCGCGCTGTTGCTGTTGGTGATTGCACTGGCATCATCGACCTTTCGCATCCTGCGCGAATACGAACGCGCGGTGGTGTTCCAGCTCGGGCGCTTCTGGCAGGTCAAGGGCCCGGGGCTGATCCTGTTGATTCCGGTGGTGCAGCAAATGGTGCGGGTCGATCTGCGCACCGTGGTGCTGGATGTGCCGCCGCAAGACGTGATCACCCGTGACAACGTCTCGGTGAAGGTCAACGCGGTGCTGTACTTCCGCGTGCTCGACCCGCAAAAGGCGATCATCCAGGTCGAGAGCTTTCTCATGGCCACCAGCCAACTGGCGCAAACCACACTGCGCGCCGTGCTGGGTAAACATGAGCTGGACGAACTGCTGGCCGAGCGCGAACGGCTGAACATCGACATTCAGCAGGTACTGGATGCACAAACCGACGCCTGGGGTATCAAGGTGGCGAACGTCGAGATCAAGCATGTCGACCTCAATGAATCGATGATCCGCGCCATCGCCCGCCAGGCCGAAGCCGAACGGGAACGGCGGGCCAAGGTGATCCACGCCGAAGGCGAATTGCAGGCCTCGGAAAAACTCATGCAGGCTGCCGAAATGCTCGGTCGCCAGCCGGGCGCCATGCAATTGCGCTACATGCAGACCCTGAGTTCGATTGCCGGGGACAAGAGCTCGACCATTGTCTTTCCGCTCCCCATCGAACTGCTCAAGGGCATGGCCGATTTATCGCCGAAGGGCTGAGGGGCTTCACTCATCGACCGCGCCATTGTTCCAATGCCTCGTAAGGCGCCCGCGCCCAACATTCCACGCGCTCTCTGAGCAGCTGCGAGGCTTCATGTTGCTTGCCTGCACCGTCGGCCACGAACCTCTCGGTCGGTTGTTTTGCGTGCTGGTTCACGTTGCTGAATACCTGGACCCGCTGCTCGGCGTTCAGCGCAAAGAACTCAGCCAAACGTCCGTCCATAGCCCCCGGTAACTCACTGTAATTCACGGCCAACCCGGCAAACTCGCGGCAGTGCTCAACCGCCCATTGCAATAACCGACCCAAGCGCCGAGCGATGAAGTCTTCTGGCCCGGCGAACGGCACGCCATCGTCCAATGCACTGGCACCGATCAGCCCCGGCACCATATGCATGCCCGGGCGACGCAGGTGGGAGACGGCGATTTCCAGCGGGTCGCGGTACACAAACAACCAGGGCGTGTCGGGAAAACATTCGCGTACCAACGCCAGTTCTGCGATGTTCCAGGCATCCAGTTTGATCACCAACCGTTGTTCCACACCCCGGCGTGGCTGGCCGTAGGCTGAAAGCAACCCGCGAATGGCCGCGCTGCGCTCTGCTGGCGGCAGTGTGCTGCGCAGCAGGGTATCCAGTGGTGGTGGTTCAGAAACGACGAGGTGATTGTCCAGTTGCGCAAGCATCTGGCTGATCAGTGTCGAGCCGCAGCGTGAGGCGTGAAAAATCAACGCACTCGGCGCCAAGCCTGGACTCATCACCTGCCAATCGCTCAGGACCCTGAGGGGTGTTTGCCGCCGGAAGGCCTGATTGAACGGCAGACGCAGCGCCTCTTCCACCGCATCGCAAAAAAACGCTTGATGCAGCGCCTGATCACCGAACCAGCACCAGTCCACCTGCCACTCCCCTGCCGGTTGCCAGATGCGAATCGGCAACCAGCCATCGAGGTTCAGGCGCTCCATTGTTCGCTCCATAGACGACGACCATGACGCATCGCGGCCTGCAGCTCTTCACGGGAAAGCGCCAGGCCACGCTCGGCGTCGGCGAACACGGCAATGCCATCGCGCTCGGCACGCACTTCACTGCGCTTGAGCAGCTCGCGAGCGTAGTTGCGTTCGGCACGTTTCTGTTCGACCCGTGCGGCGAGCAAATCAATTTTCGAGCTCGACTCGGCATCGGCAAAAACCCGCTGGGCGTTGGCCTTGAGTTCAGCTTCGGCCACGCCCAGGGCACGTTCGGCCACATCGGCCTGAGCCTTGAGGGTGGTGCCTTCGAAACGCAGCAACAGGTCGCCGGCCTTCACCGGCTGGTTGGGTTTGACCAGAAACTCGGCAATCACCCCGTCCAGCGGCGCCGTCACGACACGACCGCCCAGTGGCACGACCTCGGCGGGAGCCAGCACCGACTGGCGCACCGGTATCAGCAACCCCAATAGCAGCAACGCCACCAAGGCAGCCTGGCGCTTGCGGGTCCAGCGCAGGCGCCACGGCGTACGCGGCTGCAGCGCCAGCCAGGCATGGCTATAGGTGTCGCTCAGTTGCGACAACAGCACCTGTTCGGACGGGCTCCATGTGCTATCGCGGGCCAGCCACAAGCCACCGAACACCCGCCCCTGACGCTCGACCAGTGGCAGCCAGAACACCTGCGCGGCAGAAAGGCTCTGCCAGTCGGCCTGAACCGAGCCACTCAATGAGGTCGCCGGGACTGTCCACGCCTGCTGCAACAGATCGAGCTTGAACAACTGCTCCACCGCCTGCTCAACGAATGCCACAAACGGCGCATTCGGCTCGACGGTACTGACGCCCGTCACGGCCCGGACCTTGCCGGCGATCACCAGTGCGGCATGGCGAAAACCAAACAGGGCCTGGCCATCGTTGACCAGGCTGTACGCCAGTTGTTCGGTGTTTTGCGCCTGGCGAGTCTGACGCTCCAGCTCAAGGAACCGTGCAAAGACCTGCTCGGCGCCACCACCGGCCGGTGCGTTCACTTGAGCTCCACGAAGCGGGCCGTGCCGCTCATGCCGGCGAGCAAGCCGTTGGCATTGGGCAGTGTTGCGACCAGCAACAGCGTTTGGCTGCCCTCATCGATCCGCGCCCCCAGGCGCTTGACCGTGGCATCGAGAGGCTGACCGGTTTCATCGGGCGTGAAGTGGAAGGTCTGTCCAGGCTTGAGCCTGCCCATCCAGCGCGAGGGCACCAGCAAGTGGATTTCCAGGCTGCGGTTATCGACGATATCCAGCAATGGCGTACCAGCGGCCACGCTTTCATAGCGCTGGACCTTACGCTCGACCACCTGGCCATCAAATGGCGCAACCACGGCACAACGCTTGACCTGAATCTGATACACCTGAGATTGCGCCTGAGTCTCGCTGAGCCTGGCCTGGGTCCGCGCCACTTCGAAACGTCCGACCGAGTTCAACGCGGCCAGCTGCTTGTTGTGAGCCAACTCTTCGCCGGCACCCCGGCTGGCGGCCTGTGCGGCATTGAGCTGGGCCTGGAAGGCGGTGCAGTCGAAACGCGCCAGGGTGTCGCCCTTCTTGAAGGTTTCGCCTTCACTGAATGGCAATTCGACAATTCTGCCGGGCAACTCACTGGCCAGTACTGCTTGATCGCGGGCCCGCAATACACCACGGGCCTCACTGCCGGTCGCGGCGGGAGCGACGGACGTCGGGTTATCCAACAACGAATCATCCGGTTCGGGCGTTTGCGCCTGAGCCATGCACGTCACAACAGTCAATCCGAAGACCCAACCACTCAAACGTCGCATAGCCGTAACTCCCTGGCGGATGAACGGAGTCTACGACAGCCCCGACAAGCGTCAAGCAATTAGCCATCACCGTCACAAAACACAGGCGCCCTCGATGGATTGACAATCAACCCGGCACTCAGCGCAGTGCCAGATCACCGGCCAGCGGATACACCGACTCCCAGCCGCCCCCCAGCGCCTTGTACAACCCGACCATCGCCAGCGACACATCGGTCGCGCTTTGCACCCACTGCTCCTGGGTCGCCAGCAGTTCGCCCTGCACGGTCAGGACGTTGACGAAGTCGACCACGCCTTCGACGTATTGCCGTTGTGCCGTGCGCAGGGCGATCTGGTTCTGGCGCACGGCTTCGGCGAGGCTGTCGCGGCGCAGTTGACTGGTGTTGTAGCTCGTCAACTGGTCATCGATTTCATGCCAGGCGCGCAACACGGTTTGTTGGTAACCCAGCGCCGCCTCCAACTGTTGCGCCTCACGCAACTGGAGCACGCCGCGCAAGCGTCCGCCATCGAACAGCGGCAAGCTGAGCTGCGGGCCAATACCAAACTGGCGCGACCCCCAGGAGCCCAGATCACTCAGCTGCATGGCCTGCGAGCCAAAGTTGCCGGACAGCGTGATACGCGGATAAAAATCCCCCTTGGCCACGCCGATGCTGGCGGTGGCGGTGTGCAAACGAGCCTCGGCCTGACGAATATCCGGGCGGCGCTCGGCCAGTTGCGAGGGCAAGCCGATCGCAACCTGGCGCGGCGTCTGCGGCACCGGGACGTCTTTCGACAGTTCGGCCTGCAACGCTTGCGGTCGTTCACCCATCAACAGGCTCAAGGCGTTGATCAACTGCGCCTGGCGCTGCTGCAATGCCGGCAGCCGCGCTTCGATGGCGGCAACCTGGGCGGCCGCCTCGGCGACGTCCAGATCGGTGGCCACGCCATCCGCCAGGCGCAGTTGCGACAATTTCAGGCTATGCCGGGCAACCTCGAGGTTTTGCTCGGTGACGCCGCGCGTGCTCTGGACACCACGCAGCTGAATGTAATCCTGAGCCGTTTCCGCCAATACCGAGAGCAGCACGCCACGGCGATCATTTTCCGCCACTTCCAACGTGGCATCGGCGGCTTCGGTTTCACGCCGTACGCGCCCCCATAAGTCCAGCTCCCAAGCGGCTGAAAAGCCCGCCTCCCAGAGGTTGAATGCCGAATGACCATTGTGGCCGGACGGGTCGCTCAGGCCTTCGGCACTGTTGCGCTTACGCCCGTAACCGCCCGTTGCCGCGGTGGTCGGGTACTGTGAGGCGGTGATCACCTGACGGGCCGCGCGGCTTTGTTGCAGGCGGCTGCTGGCCAGTTGCAGGTCGAGGTTGTCGGTCAATGCACGGCGGCTGAGGGCCGACAGTTGCCGGTCGTTGAAAACGTCCCACCAGCGCTCATCTATCTCGGCGGTCACTGCCTGGCTGGCAGCGACCTTTTCCGGTTTCGACCATTGACTGACTTGAGGCGCGTGCGGTCGGACGAAGTCCGGGCCGACGGTGCAGGCCGTCAGCGGGAACAGGCCCAACGCAATCAGCATTGAGTAGCCAAGGCCTTTGTGGCGAGGGCGCTTGCTCCCGCTCGAGTGCGAAGCACTCGCGAACAAGTGATCGCGATCGATCAAGGCAACCGTATTGGCAGGTTTGGGGTCCGCTTCGCGGCCCAGCGCGAGCACGCTCCCTCGCCACAGAAATGTACGTTGATCGGCGCTCATCGCTGTGTCACCTCGCGCACACTCGTCGCCGGGCTGACGGTCTCGATACTCGCTTCCACCGACATCCCCACTCGCAAGCGTTCGGCCAGGGGTTGGCCTGGATCGAGCACAATCTTCACCGGAATGCGCTGCACGACTTTGGTGAAGTTGCCGGTGGCATTGTCCGGTTTCACCGAAGCGAAGGTCACGCCGGTGGCTGGCGCAATGCTCTGCACCCGACCGGTCAGCGCTTCCCCGTCGAGGCTGTCGACGTGCACGATCACGCCTTGCCCCGGCTGCACGTCAGTCAACTGGGTTTCCTGAAAATTGCCGACCACATACGCCTGCGCCAGCGGCACCACGGCGAGGATCTTGCTGCCCGGCGTGACGTAGGCACCGACCCGCACCGCGCGCTCGCCCACCATGCCGTCGACCGGCGCCACGATACGTGTATAGGACAGCTCGAAACTGGCCATCTCCAGCGCCGCCTGGGCGCGTTTCAATCCACCTTCAGCGGCGTCACGCTGGGCGCTGAGAATCTCGACCTGCTTGCGTTCAGCCGCCAACGAGGCGGTGGCGTTGGCCAATGAGGCACTGGCCTGGTCGATGCGGGTACGCGCCTGCTGAGCATTCTGCACCGTGCCGGCCCCCACTCCGGCGAGGTGGTTGTAACGGTTCAGTTCATGTTCGGCGAACGCCATTTGCGCTTTGGCAGCCACCACCGAGGCTTGCGCCTGAGCGATCACTGACACCTGACGTTCGAGCGTCGCCCGGGCGTTTTGCAGTTGCGCCTTGGCAACCAGGGTTTCAGCATCGGCGGCTTGTGCGGCGGCGCGTAGATCCCGGTCATCGATCAACGCCAGCAACTGCCCGGCCTTGACCTGCTGATTGTCTTCAACCAGCACCTCCTTGATAAACCCGGCCACACGCGGCGCGACCAGGGTGAAGTCGGCGACGACAAACGCATCGTTGGTGCTTTGCTGCGGCTTCTTGCCAAACACACCTGGCGCCAGCAGATAAACCAGCACACCAACCGCCAGTATCGCGACCGCGGCGCCGGTGAGTTTTTTCTTGGGTGACATCGTCATAAAAACCTTCTGTTTCAGTAAGCGTTCATGTCGCCGCACGCGGTGGATACATCCGCGTCGGAAGCCAGAAAATCAGCAGGATCAGCGCCAGCGCGACCCCGGCCATGCACAGGTACAAATCCGACGAGGTCAGCACCAGCGCTTGCTGGTGCACGCGATGAGCGAGGCTCGCACTGTCGCTGCCGGCCAAGGGTGAGTTGCCGAGACTGTCGACCAGCATCGTTGAATGAAAATGCAGACGCGCCGTGGTCAGGGCCTCCAGCACGCCGGTAGCAATCACTGCCGAGAGGCCTTTGACGGTGTTGAACCAGGCCGAGGCGAAGGGGCCTTCCAGCGGGCTGATGCTGCCGGTTGCCAGCATCAGCAGCGGCAGCACCGACATCGGCTGGCCGAAAATCTGCAGCAGTTGCAGCACATAGAAGTCATCGCGAATCCACACCGAGGTCAGCTGTGAACCACCGATGCAGGACAGCGCCAGCATGCTCAAGCCAATGCCCAGCACCCAGCGACAATCGACCCAGCGCAGGTTGCACAGCGCCGCCACCAGCGGCAGGGCAATCAGTTGCGGGGCGGCCATCAGCAACATCACCGGGGCGGTCTGGATGGGGCGATAGCCCTGGACCTGCGCCAGGTAGCTCGACGGAATGATGATCACCGCCAACAACACCACCAGCACCCCGGCCAGGGTCAGCAAGGCGAATGTCAGGTTGCGGATACCGAGCATCTGCAATTTGAAAAACGGCACCGGCTGCGACCATTCATTGATCAAGAACAGCACCAGCAACGCCAGGCCACCGCCGAGCAGCCAACAGATCAAGGTCGATTCGAACCAATCCAGTCGATTGCCCTGCAAAACACCGATCACCAGCATGCAGATCGCCGGAAACCCCAGCAGCAGGCCGCGCCAGTTGAACTGCTTTAGGCGCTCCAGACGCAGCGGGTCCTGGGGCAAACCGTAGGCTACCGCCGCCATGGCCAGCAGGCTGGGCACGATGATCTGCCAGAAGGTCCAGTGCCAGCTCACGTACTCGGTCCACAAGCCGGCCAAGGGGGTGCCCAGCCCCGGACCGAAGGTGGCGGTCAGGGCGTACCCGGCCAGGCCGTAGAGTTTCACGTTGGCCGGCAAGAACCGCAGGGCCACGGTCATCAGCATCGGCGGCAACGCACCGCCGGCCAGGCCTTGCAGCGTGCGCATCAACAGCAGGCTTTCATAGGTCGGCGCGAACGGAATCAACACACCCAACAGGGTGAACAGGCCAATGGCACACAGGGTGAAACGACGCAGGGAAAAGGTGACTGAACACCAGGGCGCAAACGCCATGGCCGCGACGGAGGTGGCGGTGTAACTGGCGACCAGCCAGGTGCCTTCGTCGTAACCAATGGCCATGGCGCCCCGGATATCGGCCAGGGCGACCTTGGTCACCATCTCGTTCAAACCCGACACCAGCACGGCCAGCAGCACCCCCAGCAGACCGATGATAATGCGTGGACCGAAGGCCGGCGGGGCGGCAACCACAGGTTTGCTGGCCGCCTCGAGCGTCGCGGGGACAGCGAGGGAAGTCATGTGCAGTGAAACTCCGGTTTGCAGAAATACCGGAGCAGTTTATGAAGGCGTACAGCTGACGAAAACTGACTTATTGGCAGGTTATAAGTGCGCTAGACGCACGATTTTAAATACCCCTCGCCACAAAAACAGTCTGTTGCCCTCAGGTCGGCTGCGCCGCGCGCCAGGTTTCATCACAACTGGCCTTCAGGGTTTCGCGCAACCAGCGGTGCGCCGGATCCTTGTCGTAACGCGGGTGCCAGGCCTGGGTCAGCATCAGGGTGGGCAGCGGAATCGGCAAGGTAAAGGAACACAGGCGCAACCCCAGGCGCGCGACGCTGTGCAGGGCTTCCTTGGGCACGGGCAGAATCAGGTCGGAGTCCGGCAGCACGAACATCGCCGCATGAAAGCTGGGGGCAATCAACGCCACCCGCCGCTCCAGTCCCAGGGCATTGAGGGCCGTGTCGATCGGCCCCCGGGCGATGCCACGACGGGACATCGCAATGTGGGAAAAGCCGGCATAGCGCTCAGCGGTGATTTCACCTTCAAGCAGGGGATGCCCTTCGCGCACCAGCCCGACAAAATGCGTGGTGAATAGGTTCTGGATCTTCACTTCCGGGGTGCGCGGACGTGTGTTGCTGATCATCAGGTCGATCCGCCCTTCGCGCAGCGCCTCATCGTCGCCATCGCCCTCGGGCACAAAACGCAACTCGCAGTTTGGCGCCTGGCGATTGAGGGTATCGATCAGACGACCGCCGTATACGCCGACGAAAAAGTCATTGGCACGCACGTTGAAACGGCGCCGCAAGGTGCGTAGATCAACTTCGTCCGCCGAACGGAACAGCAGCGCCGCTTGCTCCACCAGTTCGCGTACCTGGGCGCGCAATTCCAGCGCCTTGGGGGTTGGCACCAGTCCACGACCGGCACGCACCAGTATCGGATCACCCAGTGCCTCGCGCACTCGGGTCAGGGTCCGACTCATGGCCGCCGGGCTCAGGTTCATCCGTCGCGCAGCACCCACCACACTGCCCTCGTCGAGCAGGGCGTCGAGGGCGACCAACAGGTTCATGTCCGGTAATTGCATACTGCGCACTCGTGGCTAATCAGAATTGAGTCAGACGCAATGCTAGCAGTGTTTTTTACTCCGGCAGCCAGAGCGCGTGTTTCACGCTTTTTGGCAGCAGTACGCCGTACATCTCCGTTGGCGCGCCTTTACAGCGTCTAACGACTTCCGGCAGTGCACTGATCAGTTCATGGTTCAGTTGTGCGCCGTCCTCGGAATTACGCTCACCGGTAAACACCTGCATCAGCAGCGCCGCACTGGTCATGGCGAACGTCGACAGGCTGCTCAAGGGTCTGTCGGGATACTGGCTGCGGTACTTCACAACCTCATCATTCAATGCGCTGCAACGCTGGGAGAGCATGGCCTCAATGGCACTTACAGCCGCCGTGTACGCCGTGCTGCGGTCCGGTGTAAAGACCATGGTGTTCTGGGCATCGACCACCGCCGGCGAATCCGCTGTCACCGTCCAGGGCTGGAAACGCCATTGCTCGGCAGCCGCCTTCGCCGCCACACCGAACGCTTCGCGACTGGCTCTCAGCACTTTCACATCACTGACCGAGCCGTCGTTATGAATATTCAGGCTGACCCGCACCTTGCCCGCCTCATTGACCAGTTCCGGTGGGTACTTGGGCTTGGGCATGTGCGCCCCAACGGCGGCGGGTGGGAATGCCGCAAACACATTGAAAGAGCACAGCAACGCGGTGCTCAGCAGTAGAAGACGCATGGGAAAGTCCTTTTATAAGCGCCAGTAATGGCCTTGTAGAGCTCACTTCCTGTGTCCCTATCAAGGGTGTCATCGCGGACAAGCCTCGCCCCTCTTGGTGCTCTGCGTCGCTCACACTAGGGCGATTGCGCGCAGACCTTCTGCAGGTGCGAGACTTGCCCGAGATGGGGTGATCAGCCCCACCGTCGACTACCGCTCGTGCAACGCCTCCGCCCGCGCCTTGATGATCGGCTTGAGCAGGTAGCTGAGGATGGTTTTCTTGCCGGTGATGATGTCCACCGAGGCCACCATGCCGGGGATGATCAGCAGGGGCTTTTCATCGGTGCCCAGGTGGCTGCGGTCGGTGCGCAGGGTGATCATGTAGTAGGTGGTTTTCTTGTCTTCGTCGGTGATGGTGTCGGCGCCGATCTGTTCCAGCTTGGCTTTCAGCCCGCCATAGACGGTGTAGTCATAGGCGGTGAACTTGACGATGGCTTCCTGGCCAGGGTGCAGGAAGGCGATGTCTTGCGGACGGATCTTCGCCTCCACCAGCAGGGTATCGTCCAGCGGGACGATCTCGACCATGTCGCTGCCCGGCTGGATCACGCCACCGATGGTATTGACCAGCAACTGCTTGACGATACCCCGCACCGGCGAGGTCACCAGGGTACGGCTGACCCGGTCTTCCAGTGCCTTGCCGGTCGCCTGGGCCTTGTTCAGGTCGGTGCGTGCTTCATTAAGCTGGGTCAACGCTTCACTGCGGAACTTGCCGCGAGTCTCATCGATCTTGCGCTGCACTTCCTTGATCGCCGACTCGGCACGAGGGATGGCCAGGGTCGTGGCGTCCAGTTGGCCACGGGTTTCGACTTCCGCGCGCTTGAGTCGCAACACCTCCACGGGAGACACCGCCCCCTGAGCCACCAGCGGCTCGGACATGTTGATTTCCTGGCGCTGCAAGCCCAAGGCCTGGCGGTACTGCGCCTGCTTGGAGGTGAACTCGCGCAGTTCTTGCTGGCGCTGGATCAGTTGTTCCTGCAACCCGCCGATTTCGTCATGCAATTGCTGGCGACGGCTGATGTACAAGGACTCTTCGCTGGCCGCCTGGACAGGCACGGCTTTCATCACGTCATCCGGGAACGCCAACGGGCGGTCGTCGACTTCCGCGCTCAAACGCTCCACGCGCAGCAGCATGGACAGGCGGTCGGCTTCGGTTTCGCCGACGTTGGATACAAATCGCGTGTCGTCCAGGCGAATCAACGGCGCGCCGGCCTCGACGATCTGCCCTTCGCGCACGAAGAGTTCGGCGACGATGCCCCCTTCAAGATTCTGTATTTTTTGCAGCTTGGACGATGGGATCGCCTTGCCGTCGCCTTTGGTGACCTCATCGATCACCGCAAAGTTGGCCCACAGCAGCAGGAACAGGAAAAAACCGATAATGGCCCAGATGGTCAGTCGCACCACCCGTGGGGCGTCTTCGATCAACGCTTTGTTGACCTCGGGCAGGGGCTGGCCGTGCAGCGAATCGGTACCCTTGAAGTAACGACGGATCGAGTCTTTCATCCCGGACTTAAGCAACACTGATCTGCCCCTTCTTCAACGCTTCCATCACCACGGCTTTTGGCCCATCGGCCAGAATTTGCCCTCTGTCGATCACCAGCAACCGATCGACCAGCGACAGCAACGATGCCCGGTGCGTGACCAGCACCACGGTCTTGTTCTCGACCACGGCTTGCAGGCGTTGCTTCAAGCGCTCTTCACCGGTGTTGTCCATGGCGCTGGTCGGCTCATCGAGCAGCAGGATGGGAGGATTGAGCAGCAGTGCACGGGCCAGGGCGACGTTCTGCCGCTGACCGCCCGAGAGGTTTTGCCCGCGCTCGCCGACTTGCAGCTCGTAACCCTGGGGGTGCAACCGGGCAAATTCGTGCACGCCCGCCAGTTCAGCCGCCTGCAGCACGAGCTCGTCTTCCATGTAGCGCGCACCGGACACTAGGTTGTCGCGCAACGTACCGGCGAGCAATTGAATGTCCTGAGGCACATAACCGATGTTGTGGCGCAACTCGCTGACATCGATCTGGCGGATGTCGACACCGTCTACCAGCAACGCGCCGTCATCGGGCTGATAGAGCCCGACCAGCAGCTTGGCCAACGAGCTCTTGCCCGAGCCACTGCGGCCGATGATGCCGATCTTCTCGCCCGGCTTGATCACCAGGTTGATGTTCTTGAGTGCCGGGTTCTGTTGGCCCGGGTAGGTGAAGTTCAGCTGACGGCACTCGATGCCGCCTTGCAGCACCCGGCGACTGAGCGGGCGCTCTTCGAAATTGCGCTCTTGCGGCAGCTCCATCATCTGGTCGACCGACGTCATGGTGACCCGCGCCTGCTGGTAACGGGTCAGCAGACCGGACAGCGACGCCAGCGGGCTCAGTGCCCGGCCGCTGAGCATGTAGCACGCGATCAGGCCACCCATACTGAGGTTGCCGGCAATGATCTGGTACACACCGAAGACGATCATGATCACCCCCGCCAGTTGCTGGATCAGCAGGGTGATGTTCATCGACAGGCCAGAGAGCATTTTGACCCGCAGCTCGAGGCGGCTGAGGGTGCCAATGGTCTGTTCCCACTGGTATTGCCGTTCGCTCTCGGCGTTGTTGACCTTGACCGCATCCAGCCCGGCAAGGGTTTCGATCAGGCTCGACTGGCGCTCGGCCCCCAGCGCCATGGTGCGCTCCATGGTCGCCACCAAGGGTTTTTGCAGGTAATAGCCGATCAGTAAAGCAAGCGGGAACGCCAGCATCGGGATCCACACCAGATGCCCGCCCAGCAGGGCGATCACCAGGAAAATCAGCAAGGTGAACGGCAGGTCGATCAGGCTGGTGAGCGTCAGCGACGCCAGGAAATCGCGCAGGCTCTGGAACTCGTGGATGTTCTGGGCAAAGCTGCCGACCCGCGCGGGGCGGTACTTCATGGCCATGCCGACAATCCGCTCGAACAGCGTGGCGGAGATGATCAGGTCGGTCTTTTTACCGGCCAGGTCCAGGCACAGGCTGCGCAGGCTCTTGAGAATCAGGTCGAACAGGTAGGCGCCGGTGATACCGATGGCCAGCACCCACAGGGTAGCCTCAGCCTGGTTGGGTACGACGCGGTCGTAGACGTTCATCACGAACAGCGGCGCGGCCATGGCGATGATGTTGATCAGGAAACTGGCAGCGATGGCGTCGGCATACAGCCAACGCGAGCGCTTGAGGGTGTCACGGAACCAGGAACGCGCACGCGGGATCAGCGTGCCGTGGTTCACGTCGAATTTATGTTGAGGCTGGGCGAAGAAGGCTTGCCCGATGTAGTCGTCTTCCAGCAGCTCACGGCTGACCTGGACTTCACCGCCATCGCTTTCGCTGAGCAGCAGGCGCGCCTGGTCACCTTGCCACCCCAGCAGCACGGCACTGCGGTCGTCCTTGAGCAGTAACAGCGCCGGCAGAGCAATCGTCGGGATCTTGTCCAGCTTGCGTTGCAGCACCCGCCCCTGCAGACCGGCGCGAGCCGCCGCCCGTGGCAGCAACTCGACGCTCAGGCGCTGCTTGGGCAATGGCAGACCGGTGGTCAGCATGGCCGCGCTGGCAGGTTTCTGGTGCAACATGCAGAGCGCCAATAATCCGTCTAGCAACGGATCGTCGTGCACCGCGCGTGGATCATGATTGAGATGAACTCGACTGGCTTCTGATTCCACGCTCGATACTCTTGGCTATCAATTGAACATTAAATAAAGCTCAATTCATGCCAGGTAGCTGGACCTGGGGCTTCACGTCGTTCTGCACGACGGACGCCATCGGTGCGACCACTCCCTGGCTCTTGAGCAACTCGCCCATGGTCGCCTTGATTCGATACTGAGTAAATAACTGAATGTTTTTGATTTCGGCCAAACGGCGCGAAGCGTTGAACAATTCGTTCTCACTGTCGAGCAAGTCGAGCAAGGTCCGCTCGCCGAGGCTGAACTGTTGCTGGTAGGCCGAACGCACGCTGGTGCTGTAGTCCACGTACTTCTGGGCGATCGGCACTTGGGCGTTGGCGTTGTTCTGGGCGTTCCAGGCCAGGCCCAATTCTTCGTTCAGCACCCGCAGGGCATTGTTGCGGATATCCAGTGCCTGGTTGGACTGGTAGGCCTTGGACTCCAGGTCCGCCTTGTTGCTGCCACCGGCATACAGGTTGAAACGCATGCGCAGCATCGCCTGCCACTCGTTACTGTGGCCATTCTGGCCGTCAATGTCGTTGTCGGCGGAGCGCCCCAGTTCCGCATCGAAACGTGGGTAGAAGGTCGATTTAGCCGTGTCGTACTGCTTCTCGGCCGCCACGATGTCCGACTCGGCAGAGCGCAGGATCGGGCTGTTTTCCAGCATCTGCTGACGGGCTTCATTCAAGTCGGCTGGCAGCATCGCCATAAACGGCGCGGGACGCTCCAACTGGTCCGGCATCTGGCCCACGGCGCTCAGGTAGTTGACCTGGGCATCGGCCAGGTTGGTCTGTTCGGTGATCAGGTTGTTGCGCGCCTGGGCCAGACGGGCTTCTGCCTGGTCGCGGTCGGCGGTACGGCCTACACCGCGCTCGGTGCGCAGTCGGATCTGATCGAAGATGCGCTCGTGGTTACGCAGATTGTCCTCGGCCAGTTGCACGAACTCACGGCGGGTCAGTACGTCGAGGTACACCTGGGCCACGGTCAGCGCGGTGCGCTCGGAGGTCCCCAGCAGCGAGTAGGCGCGGGAGTTGACGGTGGCTTGTTGACGCCCGACTTCGCTGGACGTCGCAAAACCGTCAAAAACCATTTGTTGCAGGCGCAGACTCGACTCACCACGGTTCAACGTTTCCCAGTCATTGCTACCGGAGCCGGCACGCGTGGTGGTGTTGTCAGTCCCTTCACGACCATAACCACCGAGCAGATCGACCTTGGGCAGGTACCCACCCTGAGCCGCCTTGAGCTGGTAGTCGGCCGCCAGGCGGTTATTCACCCCTGCCTGGATTTCCGGGTGGACATCCAGTGCCTGTTGCATGGCTTGGGGCAGGGTTTGGGCTTGTGCAAAACTGGCGGCGAGGGCGAAAGGTAGAGCCTTGAACAGGTGCGAACGCATAAAAGAATTTCCCAGGACTTCTTGTCTCAGATCACAGCAGGTCGGGTGCTGTAACGGAAAATGGCAACCGGAATGTCCGTATGTCGGAAAGTTCAAAATCGGAACTGGATCACACGCTGGAGTACAGGTCGCCGCATAAATATCAATGTGACATTACTGGGACGATTGTTTAGGATGGCACCCAGAAGGTCAATAGTTTGGCATAAAGTTAATCGCGAAAAAACATAGCCAAATTATTGACGATTAAACGCGTCATTTGTACGTCTATTATTTTCAAAGTACGTCCAGACTGAAGTGGCATAAGCCCTTCAGGCCTATGGAAGCCTACTGAACGGAACACCGGAGAGTCCTCAATGAGCAGTGTTGTTGCCATCGTCAAAAGCATTGTCGGTCAAGTTTTTGCGGTGTCCCCTGAGGGCATCAGACGTGTATTGATCGAGGGCGATCGACTGTTCGTGGGCGATCAGCTGGATACCGGCCTGGCCGGTGCGGTGACCCTGGAGTTGGCTGACGGCCGCCTGCTGGACCTGGGCCGTGACACCCAATGGAGTGGCAGCGCACCGGATTCCAGCGCTGACCTGGCGCAAGCCACCGCGCAGGCCGCGCCGTCGGTGGAAGAACTGCAACAAGCGATCGTCGCGGGTGCCGACCCGACCACCGAACTCGAAGCCACCGCCGCCGGTCCGTCCGCTGCAGGCTCAGGTGGCGCGGCCGGTGGCGGCCACAGCTTCGTGATGCTCGACGAGACCGCAGGCCGCGTTGACCCGACCATCGGCTTCCCGACCGCGGGCATCGGCTCTGATGCCGCCGTTGTCGAGAACACCACCGGTGCCGAGAACAATAACGGCAACAACGCCCTGCGCGGCTCGACCCTGACGCTGAGCGCCACGCCGACCATCACCGAAGCCGGCGGCGTACTGGTCTACACCGCGAACGTGACCCAGGCGCCACTGAGCGACCTGACCATCACCCTGTCCAATGGCTCGATCATTGTCATTCCTGCCGGGCAGGTGAGCGGCAGCGTCAACGTGCCACTGGCACCGAACGACAGCGTCTACACCGACCCTTCGCAAATTACCGTGACCGTCACCGGCACCACGGGCGGTGGCGGCCTGGTGCTGACCGTCGACCCGACGCCTGCCGTCACCCAGGTCACCGACACCATTGATACCACCACGGTCACCCTGACCGCGTCGCCGACCATCACCGAAGGCGGCCAGATTACCTATACCGCGACCCTGACCAACCCGGCGCAAACCCCGGTCACCGTGACCCTGAGCAACGGCTCGGTCATCACCATCGAAGCCGGTAAAACCACGGGCACCGTGAACGTCGACACACCGATCAATGACGTCTACAACAACGGCAGCACGGTCACGACCACCATCACCGACGCTACCGGCGGCAACTTCGAAAACCTGGTGCCAAGCACCGCGCCTGCGGTTACCACCATCACCGATTCGGTGGATAACACCGGCCTGACCCTGACCGCCACCGACAGCATCACCGAAGGCGGCCAGATCACCTACACCGCGACCCTGACCAACCCGGCCGGCACGCCGATGACCGTGACCTTGAGCAATGGCTCGGTCATTACCATCGAAGCGGGCAAGACCACGGGCTCCGTGGTGGTCGACACCCCGGTCAACGATGTCTATGTGAATGGCAGCACCGTCAGCACCACCATCGCCGGTACGACAGGCGGCAACTTCGAAAATCTGGTGCCAAACACCGCGCCTGCGGTTACCACCATCACCGATTCGGTGGATAACACCGGCCTGACCCTGACCGCCACCGACAGCATCACCGAAGGCGGCCAGATCACCTACACCGCCACCCTGACCAACCCGGCTGGTACGCCGATGACCGTGACCTTGAGCAATGGCTCGGTCATTACCATCGAAGCGGGCAAGACCACAGGCTCCGTGGTGGTTGATACCCCGGCCAACGATGTCTATGTCAATGGCAGCACCGTCAGCACCACCATCGCCGGCACGACCGGTGGCAACTTCGAGAACCTGGTGCCAAGCACCACGCCTGCCGTCACCACCATCACCGATTCGGTGGATAACACCGGCCTGACCCTGACCGCCACCGACAACATCACCGAAGGCGGCCAGATCACCTACACCGCGACCCTGACCAACCCGGCCGGCACGCCGATGACCGTGACCTTGAGCAACGGCTCGGTCATTACCATCGAAGCGGGCAAGACCACGGGCTCCGTGGTGGTCGATACCCTGGCCAATGATGTTTATGTGAATGGCAGCACCGTCAGCACCACCATTGCCGGTACGACGGGCGGCAACTTCGAAAACCTGGTACCAAGCACCACGCCTGCCGTTACCACCATCAGCGACTCGGTGGATAACACCGACCTGACCCTGACGGCCACCGGCAGCATCACCGAAGGTGGCCAGATCACCTACACCGCCACCCTGAGCAACCCGGCCGGCACGCCGATGACCGTGACCTTGAGCAATGGCTCGGTCATTACCATCGAAGCAGGCAAGACCTCGGGTTCCGTGGTAGTCGACACCCCGGCCAACGATGTCTATGTGAATGGCAGCACCGTCAGCACCACCATTACCGGCACAACCGGCGGCAACTTCGAAAACCTGGTGCCAAACACCACGCCTGCCGTTACCACCATCACCGACTCCGTCGACGCCGTCACCGTCACTATCGAAAGCGCTGGCAACGTGCTGGAAAATGCTGCGCCGACCTTCACTATCAAGGTCGATCAGAAACTGGATCACGACCTGACCGTTACCCTGAGCAACGGTGAAACCGTGGTGATCAAGGCCGGCGCTACGGAAACCACCTACACCCTGCCCGTTCAGGGCGATGACGTGTACAAAGACGGCGAAACCCTCAAGTTGGGTATCGCCGATGCGGCAGTAGACGGTAAAACTTTCGAGAACCTGGTAATCGGCGACAAGGCTTCAGTGACCATCGGCGACACCGTGACTGAAGTAGTGGCTACGTTGACTGTGGATAAAACCACCGTCACCGAAGGCGGTTCCGTCACCTACACCGTGACCCTGACCAATGCTGCCGGCCTGCCAATGAGCAACCACGGTGAGCTGACCTTCAAGCTCTCCGATGGCACCACCATCACCGTGCCAGCCAACAGCACCACCGGCAGCGCCACGGTTGTCACCAGCAATGACATCTTCACTGGTGGCCAGCCTTCGCTGGTCAACAAGCTGGAATCCGTCAGCGGTGCCGAGCAGTTCGAAAAGCTGACCCTCGGCCAGGACGAATACACCACCACCGTCACCGACCAACCGGCCGGCGAAGGCGACCAGATCACCGTCACCATCGAAAGCAACGGCGACGTGCTGGAAGACGCCGCACCGAAGTTCACCGTCAAGGTTGATCAGGTCCTCAAGCAAGACCTGACCGTGACCCTGAGCAACGGCGATACCGTGGTGATCAAGGCCGGCACCACCGAAACCCCGTACGAGCTCAAGGCTCAGGGCGACGACGTCTACAAAGATGGTCAGACCGTCGAAGTCGGTCTTACTGACGCCGCCGTCGATGGCAAGTCCTTCGAGAACCTGGTACTCGGCGACAAGGCCGCCGTGACCATCGGCGATACCATCAGCGAAGTGGTTGCGACCCTCTCCGTCGACAAGACTTCGGTGATCGAAGGCGGCCAGATCACTTACACCGTGACCCTGACCAACGCTGCCGGCCTGCCAATGCGCGCCCATGGTCCGCTGGAGTTCACCCTGTCCGATGGCACCGTGGTCAAGATCCCGGCCAACGGTACGTCCGGTACTGCCACCGTCACCGCCAACGACGACATCTTCACCGGTGGCCAGCCGGCTATCGTCAACAAGCTGGAAAGCGTTTCTGGCGCCGAGCAGTTTGAACAGCTGACGCTGAATGACACCACGCTGACCACGTCCGTG
>NZ_FYDM01000002.1:0-559951 GCF_900187415.1 Pseudomonas sp. Irchel s3b6
CTGATAATCTTGTTGACTATCAGTCTGACTGCACAAGCACCCACACGAATTGCTTGATTCAGTTGTTAAAGAGCGGTTGGTTAAGATCTTTCATCTCAACCGAGCGGCGTATTCTACAGCAGCCTCTATTGCTGTCAAGTGGTTATTTTCAGAAGTTTTCAAAGAATCCTTTGCAACTTCAATCACTTGCGCTTTCGATCTCTCGTCAGCGGGAGGCGGATTCTACAGTGTTACACACCGCTGTCAACACCTCTTTTTCAACTTCCTTTTGGCTTCGATGACCTGAAGCAACCCGCTGCCGAAAACTTCATAACTCATTGTTTACCAAGGAGCTTTCCGTTTCGACTGCGCCGGAAGTGGGGCGGATTATAGACAGATAAAATTCGCCGTCAACTGCTAATTCAGGGTTTCTATCAGTAAAGCCGCCCCCCCCCTGAAACCTCGACTACCTATATAGAAGGATACGTCCAAGAGTTGCCCACCCTGCCCAACGCCATCAACGACAGGTACGTCATCACTCCCACCCCATCAATGCCATCGATGTTCACCATCGACCCAATGAAGTTCTCATAAAAATCCTGACGCGTAACATCTGCTCCATACCTACCCACAACACCCCGGAGCACACCACCATGAAACGCCAGATCATTCTCAGCCTCGCTTTCTCGGTACTGGCCGCCAACGCTTTTGCCGCCTCGCAGGCACAACCGGCCATCGACACCCAGCTCCAGCCAGTAATTGTCGAAGGCGGCTCGGATCGCCTGATCCAGAATCGCATTGCCGAAGGTGGCTCCGATCGTCTGCAACAGAACCGCGTCGCCGAGGGTGGCTCCGATCGTCTACAACAGAACCGCGTCGCCGAAGGTGGCTCCGATCGCCTGCAACAGAACCGCGTCGCCGAGGGTGGCTCCGATCGCCTGACCCAGAACCGCGCATGACTTGCAGTCCCGCAGTACAGGACAAAAAGCCCGGCCTGAACCGCCGGGCTTTTTCTTGCCTGCCCCGCCCTTACGCGCCAGACGCTCGCTTCATGCAACGCTGATAACGCTCATCGACACGCTTGGCGAACCAGGCCGTGGTGAGTTTTCGAGTAATTTTCGGGCTTTGCAATTCAATTCCCGGCAATACCGCCCGGGGCAGTGATTTGCCTTGAGCCTTTTGTGCAAGCTCGAACACCCGCTTATAGAGCTTGCTGTCTTCGAACGCCAGGCTGTCCCCCAGCTCCAGCTGATCGCGAATGGTCGTGTTACGCATGTCCAGGCGCTTACCCAGGCTCCGTACCGCCAACTCCGTTGTCCCCGGCATGATTGAGCCATGGCGGATCAGGTCACCATCCAGCGCCAGTGAACTACCGGTCGCACGATTGAGTGCCGCCTGGAAAGCCGCGTTGCGACTGGCGTACCAACCGGCATTGAAATCGGCAAAGCGGTACAACGGCTGACTGTAATTGACCGGGTAGCCGAGCAAATGCGCGATGCCGAAGTACATGCCGCCGCGCCGGGAGAACACCTCACGTCGAATCGAACCGTCCACCGCATAGGGATAGCTGCGCGCCTGCTGCTCGGCAAACGCGATGCTGACTTGCATCGGTCCTCCGGTATGCACCGGATTGAAGCCGTCGAACAGGCTTTTCCCCATCGGCACCCGGCCAATGAAGTCATCGAAGATGGCGCTGAGTTCTTTCTCACTGCGCGCCGCGTTCAACCGGTCGTTGTAGCTCTTGCCGTTCGTCGAGCTGACCTGCAAGGCACCCCGCACCAACAGGTTGGGGATGTGCGCCTTGGCAGCGCGTCGATCGATCTCGTCCCGGGCGATCTTGCCCAGGCCGGGAACCACAGGGTCCGCCTGAAACGTCGACTCCTGCTCGGTCACGGCCAGCACTGAACAGAGGTTCTGCGTGGTGGCAGGGATCTTCTGTTCCGCGAACGCTGTATAGATGTCATTGGCCCAGCCTTCACGGTCAAGGGTCCTGGCTGGTAACAAGCGGACAATCTGCGCTTTGACCTGGGCCGGTTTCGGCACCGCCTGCCGAGGGGCCTGGCTCGCGCAACCCGCCAGCAGCAAGAGCGCCGTCAGGCCGGTGATCAATGATTTGCAGTGCATGGGAGGTTCAAGGGTCCTTTTGACATACCGGGTGAAACGCTGGCGCCTACACTCCGGGTTTTCCCGGTGGAAATGCAAGCACCCGTGCTCTTCACTGAGAGATTGATTCGTGGCTGTCTGACACCCAAACGTTTGAAGGAGTTCGACGCGATGCTGACCCTGGATTTCCTGATCACCTCATTGATTGTTGTCCTGATCCCCGGCACCGGCGTGGTGTTCACCCTGTCCACCGGACTGAGCGCGGGCAAGCGAGCCAGTGTGTATGCCGCACTGGGCTGCACCGCCGGTATCGTGCCGCACTTGATGGCTTCGATCCTGGGGCTGTCGGCGATTCTGCATACCAGCGCGCTGGCCTTTCAGGGGTTGAAATTCGCCGGGGTCGCCTACCTGTTGTACCTGGCCTATGCCACCTGGCGCGATCGCTCAGCCTTTGCCGTGACCGATGTCCCCGTGACCCGCAGCGCTGCACACATCATGCTTCGGGCCTGCCTGCTGAATGTACTCAACCCCAAGCTGACGATTTTCTTCCTGGCATTTCTCCCGCAGTTCATCACGCCAGGCGGTCCTGCGGCGTCGCTACAGATGCTGACACTCAGCGCCGTGTTCATGCTCATGACCTTTGCAGTGTTTGTGATCTATGGCTTACTGGCCCACATTTTTCGCACCGCCGTCATTGAATCCCCCGGCGTCCAGAACTGGCTACGTCGCGGCTTTGCCGCCACCTTCGCCGCGCTGGGCCTACACCTTGCATTTGCTCAACGCTGAGCCCCGGTCCTGGAAAGGGTAATGCCGGACAGCCGGATCTAAACTGTAGGGATCCGCTTCGAGGCAAATCGGCCGTGTGGCACCTCACCTCCAATAAAACGCATAATCAAGAGAGCCCGCATGAAAAGAGTGCCGGTCGCCAGCCTGCCATTGGCGTTGCTGTTGTTCAGTGGCAGTCCCTACGTATTGGCTACCGAGGGCAGTGTCGGCAGGCCGATTACCGGCCAGATCATCTACACCAACGCCGGGATCATTCCACCGGAGCCTGGCTGGGTGGTGTCGGCGACCTCCATCTATTACGACGGTGAACTGAGCAAGAGCAAGCCAGCACCGGTGCGCGGCGAAGTGGGTAGCGGGTTGAAGATGAAAGTCTCCTATACCATGACCAACATCACTCGAATCTGGGACACCGGCAAGGGTCGCTGGAACTTTGCTTCGGCCGTTGGCCTGCCCGTGCAGTACACCGACGCCGAGGTCGACCTCACCGGACCACGCGGCCATACGGTGCGTGAAACCGACTACGGCACCCAGTTTGCCGACGCCCTGATCACGCCGATTGCAGCCGGTTACCACTTCAGCGCCACCGATCACATTGCGATGTCCTTGCCGATCTATGTGCCCACCGGCGCCTACGACAAGGATCGCCTGGCCAACGCCGGGCAGAACACCTACACCTTCATGCCGACCCTGGCCTACACCCACCTGTACGAGAAAGGCGGTGAGTTCAGCCTGCTGGGGGCGTTCGAGTTCTATACCAGGAACGACGCCACCGATTACCAGAACGGCTGTATCTTTCGCCTTGATGGCCTCTGGACCCATGGCCTTGGCAATGGCTGGGCGGCCGGGGTGGTGGGCGGCGTGATCAAGCAGGTGACCGACGACGAAGGTCCGACTGCCGACCAGTTGAACGGCTTTCGCGGACACTCGGCCGGTGTCGGGCCGTACATTGGCTGGAGTGGCAAGTTTTCCGATGCCCAGGCGAGCATCAATGGCCGCTGGGTGTCCGAGTTTGATTCCGTCAACCGACCGGAAGGTGGCGGGGTCAGCGTGAACCTGACGCTGGCGTTCTTCTAAATCTCAAGCCAGCGTCGCACGGAGCGCTCCTACGAGGGCAACGCTATGAACCGCAGCGACGTACTGATCATCGGTGCCGGCCCCACGGGGCTGGTCCTGGCGCTTTGGCTGTGCAAACTCGGGGTCCGGGTGCGCATACTCGACAAGACCAGCGTCCCCGGCACCACCTCCCGCGCCCTGGCCGTCCAGGCCCGCACCCTTGAGCTGTACCGCCAGCTCGACCTCAGCCAGGCCGTGGTGCAGAACGGCCACACCGTGCCCGCCGTCAATATGTGGGTCAAGGGCGTGCCCGCCGCGCGACTGCCCCTGGCGAGCATCGGCAAGGACCTGACGCCCTACGCTTTCCTGGAAATTTACCCGCAGGATCAACACGAACGGTTGCTGATCGAGCGTCTGGAACAATTTGGCGTGGAGGTCGAGCGAGACACCGAGTTGACCGGTTTCAGCGAGCACGACGGCGGCATTATCGCCCAACTGCTGTTGCCCGACGGTCAATCACACAGCTGCCAGGCCTGCTACCTTGCCGGCTGCGACGGTGCTCGCTCCACCGTGCGCAAGGCACTCGACATCGGCTTTCCCGGCGGCACGTACCAGCAAGTGTTTTATGTCGCCGACGTCAATGGCTCCGGCCCGGCGTTCAATGGCGAGCTGCATGTGGACCTGGATGAAGCCGACTTCCTGGCCGTGTTCCCCCTCGCCGGCACTGGCCGTGTCCGGTTGATCGGCACCGTGCGCGACGAACGCGCGGAACAGGCTGAAACCCTCAGGTTCGAAGACATCAGCCGTCGCGCCATGGATCACCTGAAGGTGCAAATCGATACCGTCAACTGGTTCTCGACTTACCGGGTCCACCATCGGGTGGCGGACGAGTTCCGCCTGGGTCGTGCCTTTTTGCTCGGTGACGCGGCCCACGTCCACAGCCCCGCGGGTGGCCAGGGCATGAACACGGGCATTGGCGATGCGATCAATCTGGCCTGGAAACTCGCCGCCGTCCTCAACGGTGGGGCCAGCGACAAGTTGCTCGACAGTTACGAGATCGAACGCATGGCCTTTGCCCGCCGACTGGTGGCGACCACCGACAGGGTGTTCAGCTTCGTCACCGCCGAAGGCCCGATCGCCGACCTGCTGCGTACCCGCCTGGCGCCCTTCCTGTTGCCGAAAATGGCGTCCGTGGAGCGGGCTCGAGAGTTTCTGTTTCGCACCGTGTCTCAAATCACCCTGAACTATCGGGGGATGCCATTGAGCGAGGGGCACGCCGGCCATGTGTTCGGCGGGGATCGCCTGCCCTGGGTGCCAGACGGCGTCACCGACAACTTCGCCAGCCTGAGCCGCCTGGACTGGCAGGTGCACGTGTACGGTGACACCAGCGACGAAATGCGCGCCTGGTGCACTGAACATCGTCTGGCGCTACAGGTGTTCGACTGGTTGCCCGCCCACGAAGCCGCCGGGTTGGCGCGCAACGGTTTCTACCTGTTGCGACCGGACACTTACGTGGCGGTGGCCGACCTGTCGGCCGACCCGAAAGTCATCGAACGCTACTTTCGCGACCACGGGATCAGGCCGTTCCTCTGCTGAGCACCCGTTAGTGCCGGCTCAGATCCCGCTCAGGGCCAGGTCCATCGCGAAGTATGTGAAGATCAGGTCCGCGCCGGCGCGCTTGATCGCACCGAGGCTCTCACGCACCACGCGCTCTTCATCGATGGCACCGGCGGCCGCACCGAACTTGATCATCGCGTACTCGCCACTGACCTGGTACGCCGCCAACGGCAAGCGCGAGGCTTCACGGATATCGCGGATAATATCCAGGTACGCCCCCGCCGGCTTGACCATCAGCGCATCGGCGCCTTCCCGCTCGTCGAGCAAGGATTCGCGCACGGCTTCACGGCGATTCATCGGGTTCATCTGATAGCTTTTACGGTCCCCCTTGAGCGCACTGCCACCGGCTTCGCGGAACGGGCCGTACAGCGCGGAGGCGAACTTGGTCGAATAGGCCATGATCGAGGTCTGGCTGAAACCGGCTGCATCCAGCGCCCGGCGAATGGCCTGGACCTGCCCGTCCATTGCCGCTGACGGGGCAATCACATCGGCCCCTGCCCGCGCCGCGGCGACCGCTTGCTTGCCGAGGTTGATCAGGGTGTTGTCGTTGTCCACCTCAGCGCCATGCATCACGCCGCAATGACCGTGATCGGTGTACTCGCAAAAACAGGTATCGGACATGACGATCATCTCCGGCACCGCGTCCTTGCAGATCCGCGCCATGCGCGACACCAGACCGTTTTCATGCCAGGTGTCGCTGCCGTTGCCATCCAGATGATGGGACACGCCAAAGGTCATCACCGACTTGATACCCGCTCGTGCATACCGCTCGATTTCACCGGCCAGTTTCGACTCGGGGATCCGACGCACGCCCGGCATGCTGGTGATCGGCACGAAATCGTCGATTTCTTCCTCGACAAAGATCGGCAAGACCAGGTCATTGAGGGTGAACTCGGTCTCCTGGAACAGGCTGCGCAATTGCGGGGTGCGCCGCAAACGGCGAGGACGGGCTTCGGGGAACTGACTGGACATGAGGTTTCCTGGCAGGAGGCCAACGGCCTGGACAAGACAAAGGTCGCAAAGACCGGAAGCTTATGCCCCTGCCCCCTTGCGACACAAATGCACATTCCGGAAGAGTTTATTACAGATCTGGCAATAATTGACGTTCGCCGACAGGGTTGCCCCCCGCGCCAGCAGACACCGTGTTGCCGGTGAGCTAGGCTCAAAGCCGACCCCAACACCCCGAAGGATACGGAGTACCCCCATGTTCGACATCCAGAACTACGGCAGTTTCATCGCGGCCATTGTGATCTTCCAACTGATGCCCGGCCCCGGCACGTTTGCCATCCTCAATGCCACTGCCCGCAACGGCATCGGCGCGGGTTTTGGCGCGGTCATCGGTACCCTGCTGGGCGATGCGGCCTACATGATTGCCGCCGCAGCAGGCCTGGCAGCGGTCATGCATGCCAACCCCATGTTGTTCCACGGTTTGCAATGGTTCGGTGCCGCCTACCTGTGCTGGATGGGCCTTGGCATGTTGTTCGGCCCGGTCGCCCGCGATACTGGCGGCGAGGAACCGAAACGCTCGGCGCGCACCTATCTGCGTAATGCACTGGTGATCAGCCTGACCAACCCGAAAGTCATGTTGTTCTTCGTGGCATTTTTCCCACTGTTCATCCAACCGGGTTCATCGAGTGTCACCCTGGTGGCGATGATGGTGCACATCACACTGATCAGTTTCCTCTACCAGGGGGCGCTGGTATGGGTGGGCAATGCCGCCGCGATTCGCTTGAAGACACTGCCCCTGGCCCGCACGATCGCCACCCGGGTGGCTAGCCTGGCGCTGATAGGCTTTGGTCTCAAGCTGGCGGCGAGCAACCGCTGAACACTGGCTCTGCCGGACGCTGAAAAACGCCACCGCCGCGACGGCAGTGGCGTTCCATTCATGGCTTTGGAATTTCCAGGCCGCGAATAACCGCCGGTCGTGCCAGAAAGCGCTCCAGCACCCGCAGTACATTCGGGAAATTGTTGATCTCCACCAGATGCCCGGCTTCATAGAAGCCGATCAGGTTACGCACCCATGGGAAAATGGCGATGTCAGCGATGGTGTAGCGCTCGCCCATGACCCAGTCACGACCTTGCAGGCGTTCGTCGAGCACTTTGAGCAAGCGCACACTCTCGGCCACGTAACGGTCACGGGGGCGCTTGTCCTCGTAGTCCTTGCCGGCGAACCGGTTGAAAAAGCCCAGTTGGCCAAACATCGGGCCGATACCGCCCATCTGGAACATCAGCCACTGAAGGGTCTCATAACGGGCGGCCGACTCCTGAGCCAACAACTGCCCGCTCTTGTCGGCGAGGTAAATCAGGATCGCTCCAGACTCGAACAACGCCAGGGGCTGGTCGCCAGGGCCGTGCGGGTCAAGGATCGCCGGGATCTTGTTGTTGGGGCTCAACGACAGGAACGCCGGGGACATCTGGTCCTGAGTGTCGAACGATACCCGGTGCGGCTCATAGGGCAGGCCTATCTCCTCCAGCATGATCGAGACCTTGACCCCGTTAGGCGTCGGTAAGGAGTAGAGCTGGATCCACTCGGGGAACTGTGCAGGCCATTTTTCAGTAATAGGAAATGCTGACAAATCGGTCATAATGAACATCCAGTGACAATTAAATGACTGAGCTCTGGCCTTGATCGTGGCGTACGCCGGGCCTTACCGCGGCTAGCTTAAACCCGCGCGTCGCAAGGGGAGCATCTTAATTCAGAAACATTATGTCGCTAACCTGGTACACGCCCCACAGGGCACCCCGGATAAAGTGCCGCCCGCAAACTTTATTCGAACCAACGGGCCTCAATAGACTCTGAAGCCAGCCCTAGTGCCAGACGATTTGCTCCACGACACGGAAAACCATCCGTAGCCAGGCAGGCTGCTCGCGATGGAAAGGTTTGTCAGCCTTAATCAAATGTGCTGAAGAACTTTTATTCAATGATCAACAAATTCAAGCTCGCCCATCGCCTGAAGCGCCGCTCCTTGATGCTCTTTCCGGCCTTGCTGGTGGCAGGTGCCCTGTTCCTTGCCCTTGAGTCCAGCGAAAGCCGTGCGCAGCCGGCTGACGGCACCCAGACCCTGGTGTTCCTGCGTCACGCGGAAAAACCTGCCGGCGGCCTCGGCCAATTGAATTGCCAGGGCCTGAACCGTGCTATCGACCTGGCACAACTGCTGCCGGAGAAATTCGGCAAGGCCGATTTCGTCTTTGCCGCCAATCCGACCCGCAATGTCGAGGAAGGCGAGCTCGATAACTCCTACAGCTACATTCGCCCGTTGATGACCATCAGCCCAAGCGCCATCAAACTGGGGCTGCCGGTGAACATCGAGTTTTCGGCCAATGACACCAGCGAGCTGGCTGACGAACTGCTCCACAACAAGTACCACAACGCCACTATCTATACGGCCTGGTCTCACGGCTACCTGCCGGAACTGATCAACAAAGTGGCGCAAGAGGCTGTCGGGGGCAAACAGTCCATTACCGATGACTGGCAGTCCGGCGACTTCGACTCACTCTACGTACTGACCCTGACCTGGCATAACGGCAAGGCCACCTTGCAGAGCCAGCACTTCAAGCAGGGGCTGGACAACGGGGATGAGGCCTGTCCGACCTGACAGGTCGGCTTCTCACCCACAGGTCTTCACGTCTACAGGGGAAACCGGGCTGGGGTATGATGCGCCCCTTGTCTCTATTGTCCGGAACCCCCGCATGTCCAACTCCTTAGCAGCCCCTACACGGGGCTGGTCGTTCTGGTGGAAGCCCGCCCTGTTCCTGTTGGTGGCCTGCATCGGCCTCTACTACGTCAAGTGGTCGCCGTACTACTTCAAGGCCTTCGTCGCTGCCGACAACCACAGCATTGGCGCCTCGATTCTCAATGATGCGCAGACCTCGCCATTGGCGGCCGCCCTGGCCTACGCCAAGGTGTATTTCCTGGCGATCTGGAAAGCGGCGGTGCTGGCGGTCATTCTCGGCTCATTGCTGCAGGTGCTGATCCCCAGGGACTGGTTGCTGCGCCTGTTCGGCAAGGCCGGTTTCGCCTCGACCCTGCGTGGCGGGCTGTTCGCGTTGCCAGGCATGATGTGCAGTTGCTGTGCCGCCCCGGTGGCCGCCGGCATGCGTCGGCAAAACGTTTCGGTGGGCGCCGCGCTGGCGTTCTGGATCGGTAACCCGGTGCTGAACCCGGCAACCCTGGTGTTCATGGGCTTTGTCCTGGGCTGGGGCTTTACCGCCCTGCGACTGGTGGCCGGCCTCGTGCTGGTACTGGGAGTTTCACTGGTGGCCCAGCGCATTTCCCGTCCCGAGCACGTGCCGGAAGCCGCGCTGCAAGCCGTGGCGAACGTCAGCACCACGGATTCGCAACCCTTCCTCAGCCGCTGGATTCGCACTCTGTGGCAGTTGTTCTGGAGCACTATTCCGGTCTATGTCCTGGCAGTGCTGGTGCTGGGCGCCGCACGGGTCTGGCTGTTTCCCCACGTTGACGGGGCGATGGCAGACAACTTGTGGTGGCTGGTACCGCTGGCCATCGTCGGCACCTTGTTCGTGATTCCCACCGCAGCGGAAATCCCGATCGTGCAGACCATGATGGCCCTGGGCATGGGCACCGGCCCGGCAGTTGCCTTGCTGATGACTCTGCCCAGCATCAGCCTGCCGTCGCTGCTGATGCTGCGCAAGGACTTCGACACCCGGGTGCTGGTGACCGTGGCCCTGCTGACCATGCTGGTCGGCGTGATGTGCGGGCTGATCGGCGCGCTGGTGCTGTAAGACACGCGGGGCAAGGCGCTGGACGATCGGCGCCTTGTTCTCAAGCCTGTCGGCGGCTGCGTTCGCGCAGGTATTCAAGCACCGCGGCCTGCTCGCCCGCGAACTCGATTCGAGCGCCCTTCTTCTCGCGCTGGAAGGCGTACATCGGGTCGTAGTACTCGTTCAACAACCCTTCGATCCAGCCGCAGTGCAGGTCCACCGCACCGCTGCGTGCCTGTTCGGCCAATGCCGCTTCCATCAAGCCGAACAGCCGTTGGTGGCGCTCGCCACCCAGACGTTTGCTGATGTTGTTCAGGCTGCCCAGCAAGCGCTCGGAAAACTGCGCAAAGCCTTGATCGCCATGCACCGCGACAAACTCGGCGCACAGGTCCACCACATAATCACGCAGGATGCGCTCTATCCGCCCCTGCACACTGTCTTCCAGCCAGACCATCGGAAAACGCTGCATGCCCTGATACAGCGGCAACGGCAAGGCGCAACTGCCCACCATGCGGCTTTCATCCTCGAGCACAAACTGCTCGATACCCCTGGCGCGCTTTTTCAGTACATCAACTGCCAGGCGGTTCTCGAAGTCGATATTGGAGGGTTGCCCGCTCGCCCGCTTGCCAAAACTGGAACCACGGTGATTGGCATGCCCTTCCAGGTCCAGGCCATTGTTCAAGCGCGTGAGGACATCGGTCTTGCCGGTACCGGTCATGCCACCGAGCAAGACGAAATCGCACTGGCCGACAGCCTGGTCGAGCGTATCCAGCAGGAAGGTACGCATTGCCTTGTAGCCACCGCCGACCCGAGGGTATTCGATGCCCGCTTCATCCTTGAGCCATTGCTGGACGATCTGCGAGCGCAGGCCTCCGCGAAAGCAATACAGATAACCCTCGGGATGGGCCCGCGCGAAATCGGCCCAGGCCTGGATCCGCTCGGCCTTGATCGCCCCCGAGACCAACTGGTGCCCCAGGACAATGGCCGCCTGCTGGCCTTGCTGCTTGTAACAGGTGCCGACGCGCTGACGTTCGTTGTCGGTCATCAGCGGCAGGTTGACCACCCCGGGAAACGCGCCCTTGGTGAATTCGATCGGCGCACGGGTGTCCATCATGGGTCGATCGTTGAGAAAGATGTCGCGGTAATCGGTGATATCGACGGGCATCAAATCACCTCGACCGCGTTGCTCTGTCGCTCGACCAGTTCACCGATAGGCGCCAGGTCCAACCCCAGCTCGGCGGCCACCGCCAAAAACTGCTCGTTGCCCTCCGGTGTCACGGCAACCAGCAAGCCGCCACTGGTCTGCGGGTCGCACAGCACCCGCTTGTGCAGTTCCTGGACGCGCCCGAGTTTACTGGCGTAGCTGTCGAAATTGCGCAGGGTGCCACCCGGCACACACCCTTGGTCCAGGTAGTACTCGACCCCCGGCAGGCGCGGCACGCGGTCGTAGTAGACGCGAGCGGTCAGCGCACTGCCGTCGGCCATTTCCACCAAATGCCCGAGCAGGCCAAAACCGGTGACATCGGTCATGGCGGTCACGCCGGCAAGCTTGCCGAAGCGGCTCCCGGGCTTGTTCAAGGTGCACATCCAGTCGCGAGCCAGGCCCACGTCACTGTCGCGCAGCTTGCCCTTCTTCTCTGCGGTGGTGAGGATGCCGATCCCCAGCGGCTTGGTCAGGTACAGCAGGCAACCGGCAGTGGCGGTGTCGTTGCGCTTCATGTGGCGTTTTTTCACCAGCCCGGTAACGGCCAGGCCGAAGATCGGCTCGGGTGCGTCAATCGAATGACCACCCGCCAATGGAATACCCGCCGCGTCACACACCGCACGGCCGCCGCGAATCACTTCCCGGGCGATCTCAGGCGCCAGCACGTTGACTGGCCAGCCGAGGATGGCAATCGCCATCAACGGGTCACCGCCCATGGCGTAGATGTCGCTGATGGCATTGGTGGCGGCGATGCGACCGAAATCGAACGGATCATCGACAATCGGCATAAAGAAGTCGGTGGTCGAGACCACACCCTGCTCGTCATCGATGGCGTACACCGCCGCGTCATCACGAGATGCGTTGCCCACCCAGAGTTTCGGGTCGAGGTTCTGCGCGCCGCTGCCGGCCAGAATCACCTCCAGCACCTGGGGCGAAATCTTGCAGCCACAACCTGCGCCATGGCTGTACTGGGTCAGGCGAATCGGCTCGCTCATGAGGGCACCTCTGCAATTGAAGATGAGCGATTCTAGCAGAGCGCGCTGCCCGCACCCTCACTTGGCGTCCAATCGGCGTGACTGCCGAACTCTCGCCCCCATGCTGCCAGTTCATGACCGTTCGGCAACCGGAGTGAATTTTTCCTGCCGTGGACGATCACTCAACTACGACAGGGAGAAATAGCGACACCATGATCAACGCAAAATTGTTCGTCATTGAATACACCCTTCACGGTGTGCCCAAGTCGTTCATCATCCGTCACGAGAAGATGGACAACGCTGAAGCCTGGCACTGGGCCAGTTGTGACGCCGGTTTCGGCCGGATCGGTCGATTTGTCCGCGAGAACGTCAAAAAGACCAGCATGCCGCAAGCGCAGAAGTTCGGTATCGAGAACGTCACTTGGCGCCCGACCCGTTAACTCAATCGATGCCACCATCGAACGTGAAGCCCAACGGCCCCACGCTCAATGGCGTGCCTTCAACCGTGGGCGCCCTTCGCACACTTACAACCGGCCATGACGCAGGCTTCGCCGTGTTCGTGATGCTTGGCGCAACCTTCGCAGCAGTAATGCTTGCCATGACGGACGACGGAGTGCTCACCCAGTTTGCAGGTGCAGTTGGGGCAGGCGCAGGTGTCTCCTTGCTTGGCTTTCATCGATCTGATTCCTCCATACGGGTGGCTGTGCGGGCGTGGCACCAGAGCCACACCTCAAGCAACGACCGCGCACCTTGAAACCGACCCACAGAGACGACTGGCGGCCTTCGCTCATCGTTGAGGTTAGTCGATGCCACACACTCAGCCGGCCCCTGCGTACACGACCACTGGCATCAGGCAAAATGACGCGGTAGCAGTCCCCGGCAGACTGAATGTCATAAGCCCCCGCAAGCGACATGCCTGAAGGTTTCAGGCGACAGGGCAAAGCCTTGTATGCTGTGGCTACTGCCCTCGTACAAGGATCTGTCCGTGCTGCTTTTGAAACTGCTGGTGATCCCCGGTTTTCTGTTGTTGATCTCCCTGGCCGGCAAACGCTGGGGCCCCAGCATCGCCGGTTGGTTGTCGGGACTGCCGGTGGTGGTCGGGCCGATTCTGTTTTTCCTGGCGGTCGAGCAAGGCACGGCCTTTGCCGCCCAATCCGCGACGGCGGCCCTGTCCGCCATGTTTGCGATGATCACCTTCTGCGTGGTGTATGCCCAGGCAGCGCAACGGTTCAACTGGCCAACGGCGCTGTTGATCGCGCTGCTGAGCTGGACGTCCGTGGCGCTGGTGTTGTCGCTGATCCCCGCCTCCCTGGTGTTTTCCAACATCGCCGCAGCCACCGCGCTGCTGACCGCGCCTTACCTGTTTCCGGCGATACAGCCGCTGGTGTCCGGCCCAGCACCGAAGTCCGACAAGCTCCTGCTGCGCATGCTGGCCGGCGCCGCGTTGACCCTGGTGGTGACCCTGCTGGCCAGTACCGTGGGTGAGCGCTGGAGCGGCCTGTTGGCGGTGTTCCCGGTACTGGGCAGCGTCATGGCGGTGTTCTCCCAGCAAACCCGCGGGCCGGCGTTCACTGCCGCCTTGCTGCGGGCCACGGCCACCGGCATGTACTCATTCGCCGCCTTCTGCCTGACGCTGGCACTGGCCCTGCCTCATTGGGGATGGAGCGCATTTATCCTGGGTGTGGCGGTGTCACTGGGCATGTTGCTGGTGACCAAGCGCAAAGCGGCGCCAAGGCCCCTCGCCGCGACGATCGAACCGGTTGCGACTAAGCTCGTGGGCGGTGTTGACCGCACGCAACAACCCTGACTCCAGCCGCCGCACTACTGTTTACGAAGGAACGTAGATGACCGCCTCTCTTGAAGTGCTTGCCCCGGGCAAAAAAGCCACCTCGGCCACTGCCATCGGGACGATCGCCATCTTTCTTTGGTCCTGCCTGGCCCTGCTGACCACCCTCACCGAAGGCATCCCGCCGTTCCAGTTGCTGGCCATGAGCTTCGGCATCGCCTTCGTCGCCAGCCTGATCATTCTCGGGCGACGGGGCCGGGTCGGCTTCCAGAGCTGGCGCCAGCCGTGGCCCGTCTGGCTGACCGGCTTTCTCGGGATCTTTGTCTATCACGCCCTGTACTTCTTCGCCCTCAAAGCCGCGCCTGCGGCTGAGGCCAGCCTGATCGCCTACCTCTGGCCGCTGCTGATTGTGCTGCTCTCGGTACTGGGTACCGCAGAGCGCCTGCACGCACGGCAACTGCTCGGTGCCCTGCTGGGGCTTTTCGGCACGGCGCTGATCCTGCTGCAACGGCCCCAGGATGAAGTCGCGACAATGCCCATTGCCGGCTATCTGGCGGCGCTTGGCTGTGCGTTGGTGTGGTCGAGTTACTCGGTGATCAATCGGCGCTTCAACGAAGTGCCCAGCAGCATCATGGGTGGCATGTGCGGGTTGGTGGCGCTGGCCGGGCTGATCTGCCATCTGCTGCTGGAAACTAGCGTCTGGCCCGACGCCAGCCAATGGGCAGCGATCATTGCGCTCGGTCTCGGCCCCGTGGGGCTGGCCTTCTTCGCCTGGGACCACGCCACCAAACACGGCAACCTGGCGATGCTCGGCGCGCTCTCGTACCTGGCGCCGCTGATGTCGACCCTGCTGTTGATCCTCATGGGGCGCAGCCCGGTCAATCCGCTGTTGATCGGCTCGGCGCTGTTGATCATCGTCGGTGCCGTCATCGCGACCGCGCGCGCCAACGCACCGAAAGCCGCCGGCGAGGCCCAGCCTGACTGACCCCGGCGCCGCACCGGCAGGACATTGCCAGCACCCTGACCACATGACCTCAGGTCGCAGGTCAAGCCTTCACTCAAGTTGGCACTGGAGTGAAGGCGCGGGCCCGTGGGATGATCACCGCCGTCGCGCGATTACCCCGGAGACCCTGCATGTCGCTGCTCAAGAAACCCACCTTCCGTAAAAAAGCCGCTGCCCTATTCCTGACGGCAGTGACGGCCTTTGGCGTCACCCACACATTCGCCGCCAGCCAGCCTGCCGCCAAAACCGCCCCTGAGCAAACAGTCTCGGCACTGGGCGGGAAATTCGCCTTTACCCTGCCCAAGGGGTTCATCGCCGACCCGTTGCCCGGCGGCGACGTGGCCCAAGGCACTTCCGGCGCAACGGGCACCATGTACACCAACCAGCACAGCAAAACCGTGCTGATCATCGCTGAAAACACCCTGCCGGGCGGCCTGAGCATCAAGGACAACGACAGCGTATTCCTCGACGAGTCGATATCCGGCTTCGCCAGCCAACAACGCGAAGCCTTGCCCGATTTCAACAAGCAAAGTGAAAAGAGCCTGACCCTCAAAGGCCTCGGCCTGCGCCAGATCGACTTCACCGCCACCCAGGGCGGCGGCCCGACCCTCAACACCAGCCTGCTGGCCGGCTCTGGCACCCACATGGTGCTGGTCCAGATCATCTCCCGCGCCGACGACAAAACCGGCCACGCGGCACTGCTCAAAGAGGTTCTCGGCGAGAAATAAGGTTCTTCACGGAATCCCGGGAAACACAGAAACAACAGGCCGAACACCAACTCGCCAGCTCGCCTACCGCCCTTGATCTAGCTTTGGCTTTGGCTTTTGATCTTGATCCACCCGCCCCTTCGACAGGCCGAACGCAGGCGTTCATCAGGGGGTAGGCGCGCAGCGCCGTTCGGCGCAGCCGAACACATCGAGAGGAGGTCGAGCGAAGCCGACCGGAGGCGATGCCCCCTGATGAATGCCGGAGAGAGGGAACCCCGAGCCTCGGCGAGGGGCCGAACGCTCGGGGCGAGACCTTTGGTTACTTTGGGGCGTTTGCCAAAGTGACCCGCTGTAAAAGCGGAACCATAAGAGGCCGTAACCGCAGCAACGGATATGTACACCTGCAACAAAATGACTGGCTGTCAGGCAAGCCAGCTCGTGCAGCGGACTCCGCAAACAAAACCAGACTCAATCATTGGTCAACTTGCCCACCCGAATCACCTCCCGCCCCGCCACCTTCGCCTGCCAGATCCCCGGCTCCGTATAGCGCCCGCGATCCAGCGCAAACAACACCCCGCTGGTCCCGGCACACACCACGGACACCCGATCACTCAACGGATCGACCACCTCGAACAGCGCATCCCCCTGCTCGACCCACTCCCCGGCCTCGCGCAGAAAACTCACCACCCCATGATGGGGCGCAAACAGATACTCGGTACCGGCAAACGGCATCCCCTCACAGCAGGCTTGCGGTGCCGCCGGCCACTGCCCGGCAATGAACCCCTGCTCGGCCAGGAACCCCAGAATCGCCTCGCAATTGGCCTGTGCCTGATCAATCCGGGTGTCGCCCATGCTGCCCAACTCCAGGGTCGTCGCCAGGTTGGCCGGAGGAATGGCCGCCTCAGGAAACGCCCGGGCCAGCCGCAACCAGGGCGACGAACAGGACTCATCGAACGAACTGCCGCCAGAGTCTTCACACAGCAACGCAACGCCCGCCTTCAAGCGCGCCGCCAGCGACTGCCATTGCGGCCAGTGCTGCGGCAACGCATAGAGATGAATGGCGGCTTCAAAATCGCAGTGCAGGTCCAGGGTGATGTCGGCGTCACAGGCATGACGCAGCAGCAACCGGTGCATGGCCTCCAGCTGTGAAGCCGGCGCTGGCAAGCGGTCAAGTACCTGGCCCATGGTCTGCCGGATCAACGCCACGTTTGCCTCGGCGTCGCGACTCAATTGAGCGCCGATCAATTCACCGACCGGGCCGCTGAGCTCATGAAAAGCACGGTTGAAATTCTTGCCGCTGCCTAGTTCGAAACGCCCCATGTGAGCACTTTGCAGGTGCTGATCCAGGCCAATCGGGTTGGCCACCGGCACCAGTTCGATCACGCCCTTGAGCTGGCCCTGGGCTTCGAGTTCGCCAAGGCGTTTTTTCAGCTCCCAGGCCGTGCGCATGCCCGGCAACTCATCGGCGTGCAGGCTGGCCTGGATGTAGACCTTGCGCTCACCTGCGCCGAAACGAAACACGCTCAGGGTGCGCTCGGTGCCGAGGTGGCTCCAGGGCAGTGAATGGTCAATACGTTGCATGGGGGCTCCCAGGGGAAACAGGTCGGACAGGGTCACTCAAGTGGGCATAAAAAAAGTGGCCACCGCGTCAACGGTAGCCACCTTTTTGAACGGAGAAATTACTCGCCGTACACGTCAAAGTTGAAGTACTTGTCCTGCACTTGCTTGTACTTGCCATTGGCGCGGATTTCGGTGATGGCGGTGTTGAACTTGTCGGCCAGCGCCTGATCGCCTTTGCGCACGGCAATACCCGCGCCGCCGCCGAAGTACTTGGCGTCTTCATAGGTCGGGCCTACGAAGGCGAAGCCCTTGCCGGCGTCGGTTTTCAAGAAACCGTCGTCCAGATTGACCGAGTCTGCCAGCATCGCGTCGAGGCGACCGGCAACCATGTCCAGGTTGGCTTCCTGCTGCGAGCCGTAGCGCACCAGCACGATACCGGCCGGTTGCAGCACTTCGGTGGCGAAGCGGTCATGGGTACTGGCGCGCAGCACACCGACTTTCTTGCCCTTGAGTTCGGTCAGCGGGTCTTTGACCGCGGTGCCTTCCTTCATCACGAAGCGGGCCGGGGTGTGGTAGTACTTGATGGTGAAATCGACGTTCTTCTTGCGGTCGTCGGTGATGGTCATGGACGACAGGATCGCGTCGATTTTCTTGACCTTCAGCGCCGGGATCAGGCCATCGAACTCTTGCTCGACCCAGGTACATTTGACTTTCATCTGCTCACACAGCGCATCGCCGATGTCCACGTCAAAGCCTGAGAGTTTGCCCTCAGGCGTCTTGAACGAGAACGGTGGGTAGCCGGCTTCAATCCCCAGACGGATCGGCTTGGCATCGTCGGCCACAGCGGTCAGGGACAACATCGACAGTGCCAGGGCACCGAGCATCACTCGCTTTTTCATTTATAACTCCTGTGTGCGGAGACTCTTATTGGCAGCATTCGATGGATAGCTTGTGGCTAGTATTTATCGAAGTGGCCGGCAGTCTAGAGCTGCGCCCGGGAAGCGAATTATGTTGAAGCGACAAATTGTTATAAAAATAAGCAGAAGGTATGACAAGCCATAGTCCACTGCACCCGCACGCTGCAACGCCCTACAGAAACGCCGCGCTTTCGGTCAAGATGACGCAGCTGCCGACAGAACACTCCACCCGCCAACCGAGCGCCGCATCATGCCCGAGCACTTGACCTCGCTGAACCTGATCCAGCACCACCCCGCCGAAGGCCCGGGCGCGATTGACGACTGGGCCGAATCCCGAGGGCTGACCCTCAAGGTGTTTCGTGCCGACCTCGGTCAACTACCGTCGGAGAGTGCAGCACCGGTGATCATCCTGGGCGGGCCCTACGAATCCAATGCCGGCCCAGAGTGGCTGGCCGCAGAACGCCAGTGGCTGGCGGCCAGTATCGAGGCCGGAGCGCCGGTATTCGCCATTTGCCTGGGTGCGCAATTGCTGGCCCTGAGCCTGGGTGGCAGCGTGCGGCGAATGGCGGAACCGGAAACCGGCTGGACCCGCATCACGTTCGCCAATGGGCAACCCCTGACGGTCCTGGAATGGCATGAGGATGCTATCGATCTGCCGCCCAACGCCCACTTGCTGGCCAGCAGCGCCCGATGCGCGCAGCAAATGTACGCTGTCGGCCCGACCCGTGTGGGCGTGCAGTTTCATCCAGAATGGAACGCCGAGTCCGTCGCCTTGCTCAACGCCCATTTCGCGCAAGCATCACCACTGCCCCGGGACCAGGACGACAGTGCGGCCTACTGTCAGGTGTCCGACTGGTTGCACGTGACGCTGGATCAGTGGCACGCGGCGACCAAGGCTTGAGCGATTCCCCTGTGGCGAGAGCGCTTGCCCCCGCTCAAGCACCTGGCGTCGCAACCAACGCTCACCCAACACCCAGCAGTGATCAGCATTCACAACCGATCGCTGCACTGACCGGCCGCTCGATCGCACGGCTCAACTCGAAGCCTTCATCCAGCCACCCGGTCACCCCGCCGATCATTTCCTTGACCGGATACTCCAGCGCCGCGAGTTTCACCGCGGCCTTGTTGGCGCCATTGCAATGGGGGCCTGCGCAATACACCACGAACAACGTGCTTTTCGGGTACGCCGCCAGAACGTCCGCAGTGATCAAACGCCCCGGAATATTCAGGGCTCCCGGCACATGACCGCGCTCATAGGCGTGCGGGCCGCGCACATCCAGCAGGACGAAGTCCACTTCATCGGCCTGCTGGCTGGCAAACACGTCAGAACAGTCGGTTTCAAAGGTCAGGCGATTGCTGAAATGCATCAAGGCAACGGCTGAAGAAGCGGCAGGGACAGCGTTTACCAGACTGGTCATGGGTGTTCTCCAAAGCGGATATGGGTGTGAGAAGACTGTATCCAGATAGTCGTTGGCGCTACAGTGGCGCAAACGACACTCACAGGGAACTTTCCGCCAAATGCACAACGACCCCGGATTAGTCGCGATTCTGGCCTACGACGGGCTCTGTACCTTTGAGTTTGGAATTGCCGTGGAGATCTTCGGTCTGGCAAGGCCCGAGTTCGACTTCCCCTGGTACGAGCACTGCATCGTAGGTGTTGACCCGGGACCGATGCGCGCCACCGGCGGCATTCAGGTGCTGGCCGATGGCGGCATGGAACGGCTGGAAACGGCCCGGACCATCATCATCCCCGGCTGGCGCAACCGCAGTGAGCAGGTGCCGCAAGCCCTGCTGCAGGCGCTTCGCCAGGCCCATGCCCGGGGCGCACGGCTGCTGTCGATCTGCTCCGGGGTGTTTGTCCTCGCGGCCACCGGCCTGCTCGACGGGCGCAGCGCGACGACGCACTGGCGTTACACCCAGGAATTGGCCGAGCGCTTCCCCAATATTCTGGTGGACCCCGACGTTTTGTACGTGGATAGCGGCCAGTTGATCACCTCGGCCGGAAGCGCCGCGGGGATTGATGCGTGCCTGCATCTGGTGGCCAGGGACTTCGGTACTCAGGTCGCCAATTCGGTGGCCCGGCGGCTGGTGATGTCACCGCAACGCACCGGCGGTCAGGCGCAATTCATTCCCGCCCCCATCAGCCGTACGCCCCGCAGCGATCTGTCGCGGGTCATGCACTGGGCACGAGAGCGCCTGCATGAGCCCTTGGGTGTGCGTGAGCTGGCAAGCCAGGCGGCCATGAGCGAGCGCACTTTTCTACGACGCTTCAGTGAAGCGACCGGCGAGTCCCCCAAGTCCTGGTTGCAACAACAACGCCTGGCCCGGGCCCGGGAGCTGCTGGAAAGCAGTGCCCACCACACGGAATCGATCGCCCGGCAATGCGGCTACCGTTCCGTGGAGAGTTTTCGGGTGGCGTTTCGCACGGTGGTGGGACTGCCGCCCTCGGTGTATCGGGAGCGGTTTGGTCGCGAGGTGAACGCGCGGTCGGATTGATCGCCTTCGATTGAAAAACCGCACAGGCAATCACCCGCAACCACGCCAGACGGGTGGTGCGGGTGACCTGCCGCGCCGGGGCTTACTGCCCGCTGCGCAGCATGTCCTTGGGCACGTACTTGCCGATTTCAAACTTGCCGATCGCGGCGCGGTGCACTTCGTCCGGGCCGTCGGCCAGACGCAGGGTCCGTTGCATGGCGTACATGTAGGCCAACGGGAAATCGTTGGAAACTCCCGCGCCACCATGGATCTGGATCGCCCGGTCGATGACTTTCAAGGCGACGTTCGGTGCAACCACCTTGATCTGGGCAATTTCGCTTTTCGCCACTTTGTTGCCCACGGTGTCCATCATGTAGGCGGCCTTGAGGGTCAACAGTCGCGCCATGTCGATTTCCATCCGCGAGTCGGCAATCTTGTCGATGTTACCGCCCAGGCGAGCCAACGGCTTACCGAAGGCGGTGCGATTGACCGAGCGCTTGCACATCAACTCCAGTGCCCGCTCGGCCATGCCGATCGAACGCATGCAGTGGTGAATCCGGCCCGGGCCAAGGCGCCCCTGGGCAATTTCGAATCCGCGGCCCTCGCCCAGCAATACGTTCTCGTACGGCACCCGCACATTGTCGAACAGCACTTCAGCGTGACCGTGGGGGGCATCGTCGTAACCGAACACCGGCAACGGACGCAGGATTTTCACCCCGGGGGCGTCCACCGGCACCAGGATCATCGAATGCTGTTGGTGCCGTGGCGCGTCAGGGTTGCTCAGGCCCATGAAGATCAGGATCTTGCAGCGCGGGTCGCAGGCACCCGACGTCCACCACTTCTTGCCGTTGATCACCCACTCATCGCCATCGCGCTCGGCACGGGCGGCCATGTTGGTGGCATCGGAGGACGCTACGTCCGGCTCGGTCATGGCGAACGCCGAGCGAATCTCACCGCGTAATAGCGGCTCAAGCCAGCGCTGCTTTTGCTCTTCGTTGGCATAACGCACCAGCACTTCCATGTTGCCGGTGTCCGGTGCCGAGCAGTTGAACGGCTCGGGACCGAGCAACGAGCGACCCATGATTTCCGCCAATGGTGCGTATTCCAGGTTGGTCAGGCCGGCGCCGAGTTCCGACTCCGGTAAAAACAGGTTCCACAGGCCTTCGGCCTTGGCCTTGTTTTTCAACTCTTCCATGATCGCGGTCGGCTGCCAGCGATCGCCCTCGGCGACCTGGCGTTCAAACACCGCTTCGGCTGGATAAACGTAAGCATCCATGAACGCAGTCACGCGTTCACGCAATTCCTGAACCTTGGGCGAATAGGCAAAATCCATGGGCAGCTACCTTTTTTGACGAGGTGGTGGAGGCGTTGTTGAGGTCATGAATCGATGCTAGATCAGCGTTGATAATTTATCTAACCTATTCTCGGCGTGTATTAACATTCATCACCGATATATGATCGACTGATCGAGCCACCTGCTCCCATAACAAAAGCCAAGAGCCAAACGCTATGAATCTAAGCAAGGTCGACCTCAACCTGTTCATCGTCTTCGACGCGATCTATACCGAAGCCAACCTGACCCGTGCCGGGCAGATTGTCGGCATTACCCAGCCGGCGGTGTCAAACGCTCTGGCCCGCCTGCGCGAGACCTTCAACGACCCGCTTTTCGTGCGCACCGCCCAAGGCATGGTGCCCACGCCCATGGCGCAAAACATCATCGGCCCGGTGCGCAACGCCCTGTCGCTGCTGCGCGTCTCGGTCCAGGAAAGCCGGATTTTCAACCCGCTGCAGGCGGTCAAGACGTACCGCATCAGCATGACCGACCTCACGGAAGCGGTAATCCTGCCACCGCTGTTCCAGCGCCTGCGCCGCCTGGCACCGACCGTGATCATCGAGAGCTTCCTGTCCAAGCGCCGCGAGACCACCAAGGAACTGGCGGCCGGGCGCCTGGACTTTGCCGTCGACGCCCCGCTCAACACCGACCCGCAAGTGCGTCATGTCAAGCTGATGGAAGACCGTTACGTCTGCGCCATGCGCAAGGGCCACCCCATGGCGGGGAAAGAGAAGTTCAGCCTCGATGACTACCTGTCATTGACCCACATTCATATTTCCAGCCGGCGCAGCGGCCTGGGTTACGTTGACCTGGCCCTGGGCAAAATGGGCATCCAGCGCAAGATTGCCCTGCGTTCCCAGCATTACCTGATGGCCTCCCAGGTGTTACAACAAACCGACATGGTGATGACCGTACCGGAACGTTTCGCCCGTCGTCATGACCTGCAGTCCTTCCTGCTCCCGGTCAATGACGTGCCACCAGTGGAAACCCACCTCTACTGGCACGAAAGCACTGACCAGGACCCGGCCAACCGCTGGATGCGCGAGCAGATGATCGAGTTGTGCCAGCAGGTGACGGCCAATGAGAAGAAACTGGACAAGGTGTAATCGCGAGGGGGCAGCCTGACAGGTCCTGTCCTCGTTCATCGCAGGCGAGCGGTACGCCGCCCGGCCCTCTTCCACAGGTTCAATGCGATCCCCGCGGGGACGGGCTGGCCCGCGCAAACGCTGCTTGACGTTTACGTCAACCTGACATTAGTTTAGTCCCAAGTCCCTTTCTTGAGCGCGCCCATGAGCAGCCAGACCTACAGCATTTCCGACCTCGCCCGCGAACTCGACATCACCACCCGCGCCATTCGCTTTTACGAAGAACAAGGCTTGCTGAGCCCCGAGCGACGCGGTCAGGAGCGCATCTATTCGCCGCGGGACAAGGTCAGCCTGAAACTGATCCTGCGGGGCAAGCGCATCGGTTTTTCCCTGGCCGAATGCCGCGAACTGATCGAACTCTACGACCCCACCAGCGGTAACACCAAGCAATTGCACAGCATGCTGGCGAAAATCAGCGAACGCCGCGAACAGCTTGAACAGCAACTGCTGGACATCGAACAGATGAAGCTGGAGCTCGACACCGCCGAAGAGCGCTGTGTCCATGCGCTGGAGCAGACGATCAAGAACCAACAGGCCGTCCAGTAGAAACACTACGCCCAATGGGGAGCCGGGCTTGCTCACCCCCCCACAGGGATCTCCGAACACTCAGACAATGACAACAGGTCAACGCCCATGTCCCTCCCCTCCCATGTACGCCTGATCGAAGTCGGCCCGCGCGATGGCCTGCAGAATGAAGCCCAGCCCATCAGCGTCGCCGACAAGGTGCAATTGGTCGATGCGCTGAGCGCTGCCGGCCTCGGCTATATAGAAGTCGGCAGTTTCGTGTCACCCAAGTGGGTACCGCAAATGGCCGGCTCCGCCGAAGTGTTCGCACGGATCCAGCGCAAGCCCGGCGTGACCTACGGCGCCCTGGCCCCCAACCTGCGCGGATTCGAGGACGCGATGGCGGCCGGGGTCAAGGAAGTCGCGGTGTTCGCCGCCGCGTCCGAGGCATTCTCGCAGCGCAACATCAATTGCTCGATCAGTGAAAGCCTGGAGCGTTTCGTGCCGATCATGGACGCCGCCAGGCAGCATGGCGTCAGCGTGCGCGGTTACGTGTCCTGCGTACTCGGCTGCCCCTATGAAGGTGAAGTCGCGCCGGAGCAGGTGGCAATGGTCGCCCGCGAGCTGTATGCCATGGGCTGCTACGAAGTGTCCCTGGGCGACACCATCGGTACCGGTACCGCTGGCGCCACCCGCAAGATGTTTGAAGTGGTGTCCGCCGACGTGCCACGGGACAAGCTCGCCGGGCACTTCCACGACACCTATGGCCAGGCCATGGCGAACATCTACGCCAGCCTGCTGGAAGGGATCGCAGTATTTGACAGCTCCGTCGCCGGCCTGGGGGGCTGCCCCTACGCCAAGGGCGCCAGCGGTAACGTCGCCACGGAAGATGTGCTGTACCTGCTCAATGGCCTGGGCATCGAGACTGGCGTCGACATGGAGCAATTGCTGCTGGCCGGCCAGCAGATTTGCACCGTTCTGGGCCGCCCAACGGGTTCACGCGTGGCCAAGGCCCGTAGCGCACAATAATGTGTCGGGGGTGTGTTACCGCCCCGCAACAAAACGAGTAACACGGAAACAAACTGACCGAAAAAAATTTAGCGAATGAACCCGCCAAATTGTAAATCATTGATTTTAAAGGATTTTTAAAAGTTGGCACGGGTTCTGCTATCTCTATGGCATAACAAGAACAAAAAAAGCGGCAAACCTAATAAAAATAAGACGTAACGACTCTGACATAACAAAAACAACACGGCAGAGACGCAGCTAACAGATTTTTTTGGAGAAGGTGTGCTTTCAGGGTGCTGCATGCAGTCACCCGCAACCGGGCAGAGAACAATAAAACTACCTTCAGGTAGCTCCCGAACTGGTTGGATCGCTTGGCGAAAAAGCAGATCAGCGCTCAAAAAAATACGTTTGCTCTTGACCCCGCATGGGGGTCGCACAAAACAGCGGTAAAGGGTCACGGTTGCCAAAAACAACAACAGACCGCCCCTTAATAATAAAAAAAGAGCATGCAGCAATAAATTAAAGGGGAGCTTCGGCTCCCCTTTGTGCTGTCTGGTGTTCAGGTTTTCCACCGACCTCGCGCAGATTCCGCTTGCTCGCGATGAACTCAATAGCGCCGCGCTTATCCAGAAAGCACGCGTCATCGTTAACGTCCATCGCGAGCACGCTCGCTCCTACACAAGAATGTGGTTATCCCTTGCTGGCTTTCAACTCCTCGATACTGACCTCGCGCATCTTGAATTTCTGGATCTTGCCGGTCACGGTCATCGGGAATTCATCGACAAACTTGAAGTAACGCGGCGTCTTGAAGTGCGCGATGCGCTCCTTGCACCAGGCTTGCAGCTCCTGCTCGCTGGCGGTATGGCCAGGGTGGAGCTTGATCCAGGCCACAATCTCCTCGCCATACTTCTCGCACGGAATACCGATCACCTGCACATCCGCCACCGCCGGATGGGTGAAGAAAAACTCTTCCAGCTCACGCGGGTAAATGTTTTCACCGCCGCGAATGATCATGTCCTTGTTGCGCCCGGCGATGCACACGTAACCCTCTTCATTCATGGTCGCTAGGTCGCCGGTGTGCATCCAACCGGCCTGGTCGATGGCATCGGCCGTGCCCTGCGGGTTGTTCCAGTAACCGAGCATCACGCTGTAGCCACGGGTGCAGAGCTCGCCGATGGTACCGCGCGGGACTAGGTTGCCCGCCTCATCGATGATTTTGCTTTCCAGTTGCGGCTGTGTGCGACCGACGGTGGTCACCCGCAGTTCCAGCTCGTCTGAAGGACCGGTCTGCAATGACACCGGGCTGGTTTCAGTCATGCCGTAGGCAATCTGCACTTCACTCATGTGCATTTCGTTGATGACCCGTCGCATCACTTCGATCGGGCAGGTCGCCCCGGCCATGATCCCGGTGCGCAGCGTCGACAGGTCAAACTCAGCACGTCGTGGCTGATCGAGCATGGCGATGAACATGGTGGGCACGCCGTACAACCCGGTGGCGCTTTCCTGGGCCACGGTCTCGAGCGTCAGCAATGGATCGAATGCGTCATTGGGGTAAATCATGGTGGTGCCATGGGTGATGCAACCCAGGTTGCCCATGACCATGCCGAAGCAGTGATACAACGGCACCGGAATCACTAGGCGGTCGTGCTCGGTCAGCCCCAGGCTTTCACCGACCATGTAACCGTTATTCAGAATATTGTAGTGACTGAGGGTCGCGCCCTTGGGGAACCCGGTCGTGCCGGAGGTGTACTGAATGTTCACCGCCTGGTCGAAATGCAGGCTGTTCTGCCGCGCCTTGAGTTGTTCCACCGGAACGCCGGCGCCCAGATCCGCCAGTTGCGACCATGGCAGGAAACCGGACGGTGGCTGCGGGTCGAGGCTGATCACACCGCGCAGATCCGGCAGGCGCTCAGACTGCAACTGACCGATGGCGTGCTCGGCCAACTCCGGCGCCAGCCCCTGCAGCATCGCGTGGTAATCGGAGGTCTTGAACGAACCGGCGCACACCAGCCACTGACAGCCGGACTGCTTGAGCACATACTCAAGTTCCGAGCTGCGGTAGGCCGGGTTGATGTTGACCAGAATCACCCCGATTTTTGCGCTGGCAAATTGGCTGATGCACCACTGCGCGCAGTTCGGCGCCCAAATGCCCAGGCGGTCCCCCGCCTGCAGGCCCAGCGCCAACATCGCCCTGGCGTGCAGCTCGACGGCATGCGCCAACTGCGTCCAGGTGTAGCGCAATTGCTGATGACGCACGACCAGCGCTTCGCCCCGTGGGTACTTGGCGACCGTGTTGTCGAACGCCTGGCCAATGGTCATCGCCAGCAAGGCTTTGTCCTGCGAACCGCGGCTGTAGCTGTGCTGTGGGTGAGCACTGTGTTGATCCATGACGACCCCTATATTGTCTTTTTTGTAGGAGCGAAGCCTGTCGGTGAATGAGCGTGTTTTCTCACCCCCCAAAGCGACGCTGGTCTTTCAGAACTGCCCCTACTCTCGCTCAAGTTGACGTTAACGTAAAGGGCGATTGACAGCCATTCGTCACAGGTTTACGTTAACGTAAAGGTGACAGTCGACTCGGCACGATTCACAGGCCGATTCTCCATTGATAAAAACAAGTGTGAAGGTGCCCCCATGAGCTATCCGACCCTGAACTTTGCCCTCGGCGAAACCATCGACATGCTGCGTGACCAGGTCCGCGCATTCGTCGCCAAAGAGATCACACCGCGAGCCGCACAGATCGATATCGATAACCTGTTCCCGGCGGACCTGTGGCGCAAGTTCGGCGACATGGGCCTGCTGGGGATCACCGTGCCGGAAGAATACGGTGGTGCCGGCCTGGGCTACCTGGCCCACGTCGTGGCCATGGAAGAAATCAGCCGCGGTTCGGCCTCTGTCGCCTTGTCCTACGGCGCCCACTCCAACCTCTGCGTCAACCAGATCAACCGCAACGGCACCCATGAGCAGAAGGCCAAGTACCTGCCCAAGCTGATCAGTGGCGAACACATCGGCGCCTTGGCCATGAGCGAACCCAATGCCGGTTCCGATGTGGTCTCGATGAAGCTGCGCGCCGACAAGCGTGGCGACCACTACGTGCTCAACGGCAGCAAGACCTGGATCACCAACGGTCCGGACGCCAACACCTATGTGATCTACGCCAAGACCGACCTGGAGAAGGGCCCGCACGGCATCACCGCGTTTATCGTCGAGCGCGACTGGAAAGGCTTCAGCCGCAGCAACAAGTTCGACAAGCTCGGCATGCGGGGTTCCAACACCTGCGAGCTGTTCTTCGACGACGTTGAAGTCCCGGAAGAAAACATCCTGGGCGTGCTCAACGGTGGCGTGAAAGTACTGATGAGCGGCCTCGACTACGAGCGCGTGGTGCTCTCCGGCGGCCCTACCGGGATCATGCAAGCGTGCATGGACCTGATTGTTCCGTACATCCACGACCGCAAGCAGTTCGGCCAAAGCATCGGTGAATTCCAGCTGATCCAGGGCAAGGTCGCCGACATGTACACCCAGCTCAACGCCAGCCGCGCCTACCTGTATGCCGTGGCCCAGGCCTGCGAGCGTGGTGAAACCGCCCGCAAGGACGCTGCCGGCGTGATCCTCTACAGCGCCGAACGCGCCACGCAAATGGCCCTCGACGCGATCCAGATCCTGGGGGGTAACGGTTACATCAACGAGTTCCCCGCTGGCCGTCTGCTGCGTGACGCCAAGCTGTATGAAATCGGCGCGGGCACCAGTGAGATCCGTCGCATGCTCATCGGCCGCGAACTGTTCAACGAAACGAAATAAATTTCGTCAGCGGCAAGCGTCAAGCTGCAAGAGGACTGCGCTCTTGCTTCTGACTTGTAGCTTGTAGCTTGAAACTTGAAGCTGCTACGGAGTAGCCCATGATTTTGCACACCCAGCTCAATCCCCGTTCGGCGGAGTTCGCCAGCAACAGCGCGGCAATGCTTGCCCAGGTCGATGCGCTGCACACCCTGCTCGCCCAGGTCCAGCAAGGCGGTGGCGCCAAGGCCCAGGAACGGCACACCTCGCGGGGCAAACTGCTGCCCCGCGAGCGGATCAACCGCTTGCTCGATCCGGGTTCGCCCTTCCTGGAAATCAGCCAGCTGGCCGCGTATGAAGTCTATGGCGAAGAGGTTCCGGCCGCCGGGGTGATCGCCGGCATCGGCCGGGTCGAGGGCGTCGAATGCATGATCGTCGCCAACGATGCCACGGTCAAAGGCGGCTCGTACTACCCGCTGACGGTGAAAAAACACCTGCGCGCCCAGACCATTGCCCAGCAGAATCGCTTGCCGTGCATCTATCTGGTGGACTCCGGTGGCGCCAACCTGCCCCGTCAGGATGAAGTCTTTCCGGACCGCGAACACTTCGGGCGAATCTTCTTCAACCAGGCCAACATGAGCGCCATGGGCATCCCGCAGATCGCGGTGGTCATGGGCTCGTGCACCGCGGGCGGCGCCTATGTGCCGGCCATGGCCGACGAAGCGATCATGGTGCGCGAGCAGGCCACTATTTTCCTCGCCGGCCCACCGCTGGTGAAGGCCGCCACCGGCGAAGTGGTCAGTGCCGAAGACCTGGGCGGTGCCGATGTGCATTGCAAGATTTCCGGAGTGGCCGACCACTACGCCGACAGCGATGAACACGCCCTCGCGCTGGCCCGACGCAGCGTTGCCAACCTCAACTGGCGCAAACTCGGTGAGCTGCAGCAGCGCGCGCCGATTGCCCCGCTGTTCGCCAGCGACGAGCTGTACGGCGTGGTCCCGGCCGACGCCAAGCAACCCTTCGATGTGCGCGAAGTGATCGCACGCCTGGTGGATGGTTCGGTGTTCGACGAATTCAAGGCGCTGTTTGGCACCACACTGGTCTGTGGTTTCGCCCATCTGCACGGCTATCCCATCGCGATACTCGCCAACAACGGCATCCTCTTCGCCGAGGCCGCGCAAAAAGGCGCGCACTTCATCGAACTGGCCTGCCAGCGCGGGATTCCCCTGCTGTTCCTGCAAAACATCACCGGCTTCATGGTCGGCCAGAAATACGAGGCCGGCGGTATCGCCAAGCACGGCGCCAAGCTGGTGACCGCCGTGGCGTGCGCCAAGGTGCCAAAATTCACCGTGATCATCGGTGGCAGCTTCGGTGCCGGTAACTACGGTATGTGCGGCCGGGCCTACGACCCGCGCTTCCTGTGGATGTGGCCGAACGCACGTATTGGCGTGATGGGCGCCGAACAGGCCGCCGGCGTGCTGGTGCAGGTCAAGCGCGAACAGGCCGAGCGCGGCGGACACCCTTTCAGTGCCGCGCAGGAAGCCGAGATCAAGCAACCGATCCTCGACCAGTATGAAGAACAGGGCCACCCCTACTACTCCAGCGCTCGCTTGTGGGATGACGGCGTCATCGACCCGGCGCAAACCCGCGACGTGCTGGCGCTGGCGTTGTCCGCCTCGCTGAACGCCCCTATCGAACCGAGCCGCTTCGGCGTGTTCCGGATGTGATCTGGAGAAAACCATGAGCGACTTCAATACCCTGGAACTGCTGACCGACCCCCGTGGTTTCGCCACGCTGTGGCTCAGTCGCGAAGCGAAGAACAACGCCTTCAACGCCGAAATGATTCGCGAGCTGATCCTGGCCCTGGACAAGGTTCAGGGCGACCCGAACCTGCGTTTTCTGCTGGTGCGCGGACGCGGCAAGCATTTCAGCGCCGGTGCGGACCTGTCCTGGATGCAGCAGTCGGCCGAACTCGACTACCACACCAACCTGGATGACGCCCGCGAGCTCGCCGAGTTGATGTACAACCTGGCCAAGCTGAAGATCCCGACCCTGGCGGTGGTACAAGGTGCGGCCTATGGCGGCGCCCTGGGCCTGATCAGTTGCTGCGACATGGCCATCGGTGCCGATGAGGCGCAGTTCTGCCTGTCGGAAGTACGCATCGGCCTGGCACCCGCGGTGATCAGCCCCTTCGTCGTACAAGCCATCGGCGAGCGTGCAGCCCGTCGTTATGCCCTGACGGCAGAACGCTTCAGCGGCGTACGCGCCCGGGAAATCGGCCTGCTCAGCGAAAGCTATCCGGTGGGCGAACTGGAGCCACAGGTCGAGCACTGGATCAATAACCTGTTGCTCAACAGCCCGCAGGCCATGCGCTCAAGCAAGGAACTGCTGCGTGAGGTCGGCAACGGCGCCCTGAACCCCGCGCTGCGCCGTTATTGCGAAAATGCCATCGCGCGGATCCGGGTCAGCCCCGAGGGGCAGGAAGGCTTGCGTGCCTTTCTGCAAAAACGGCCGCCGAGCTGGCAGGTCGAATCCACCACCAAGGAGCCGCGTTGATGAGCGCACCTGTACTCACCACCCTGCTGGTGGCCAACCGTGGCGAAATCGCCTGCCGTGTGATGCGCACCGCCAAAGCGCTGGGCCTGACCACCGTGGCCGTGCACAGTGCCACCGACCGGGACGCACGGCACAGCCGCGAAGCGGATATCCGCGTGGACCTGGGCGGCAGCAAGGCGGCTGACAGCTACCTGCAAATCGACAAACTGCTGGCCGCCGCCAAAGCCAGCGGCGCCCAGGCGATTCACCCGGGCTATGGTTTCCTCTCGGAAAACGCCGGCTTTGCCCGCGCCATTGAAGCGGCCGGCCTGATTTTCCTCGGCCCACCTGCGTCGGCCATCGACGCCATGGGCAGCAAATCCGCGGCCAAGGCCTTGATGGAAACCGCCGGCGTGCCGCTGGTACCGGGTTACCACGGCGAAGCCCAGGACCTGGAAACCTTCCGCGACGCCGCCCAGCGCATCGGCTACCCGGTCCTGCTCAAGGCAACGGCCGGCGGTGGTGGCAAAGGCATGAAAGTGGTCGAGGACGTCAGCCAGCTGGCAGAAGCCCTGGCCTCGGCCCAGCGTGAAGCCCTGTCGTCGTTCGGCGACTCGCGGATGCTGGTGGAGAAGTACCTGCTCAAGCCACGCCACGTGGAAATCCAGGTGTTCGCCGATCAACACGGCAACTGCCTGTACCTCAATGAGCGTGACTGCTCGATCCAGCGTCGTCACCAGAAAGTCGTCGAAGAGGCCCCTGCCCCCGGCCTGAGCGCGGAACTGCGCAAGGCCATGGGCGAGGCGGCGGTCCGTGCCGCGCAAGCCATTGGCTATGTCGGCGCCGGTACCGTGGAGTTCCTGCTCGATTCGCGGGGTGAGTTCTTCTTCATGGAGATGAACACTCGCCTGCAAGTCGAACACCCGGTCACGGAGGCCATCACCGGCCTCGACCTGGTCGCCTGGCAGATCCGCGTCGCCCAGGGCGAGCCGCTGCCGATGACCCAGGCGCAGGTGCCGTTGATCGGCCATGCGATTGAAGTGCGGTTGTACGCCGAAGACCCGGGCAATGACTTCCTCCCGGCCACCGGCCATCTGGCGCTGTACCGTGAGTCCGCCGCCGGTCCTGGCCGTCGTGTGGACAGCGGCGTCGAGGAAGGCGACACCGTTTCACCGTTCTACGACCCGATGCTCGGCAAGCTCATTGCCTGGGGCGAGGATCGCGAACAGGCACGCTTGCGCCTGCTGAGCATGCTCGACGAGTTCGCCATTGGCGGCCTGAAGACCAACATCAGCTTTCTGCGCCGAATCGTCGCTCACCCGGCATTCGCCGCCGCTGAACTGGACACCGGGTTTATCCCGCGCTACCAGGAGCAATTGCTGCCCGCTTCCCGCGAACTCAGCGATGAGTTCTGGCAGGCCGCCGCTCAAGCGTTTGCGCAAAGCCAGGCACACAGCGTACGCAGCGATGACCCGGGTTCACCCTGGGCCATTGGCAACGGGTTCCGCGCCGGATTACCCGCCGAAACCACGCTGCACTTGAGCTGTGAGGGCCAGGATCGGGCCGTCACCCTGGCCCCGGCTGACAGGCGTCATGCCGAACTGGTCGATGAACAGTTGCGGGTGGAGCATCACGGCCTGCGCCGCCAGCATCGCGCAATCCGCCACGGCGACAGCCTGTACCTGCAATGGGAAGGCGAACTGCACAGCGTCAAGCAGTACGACCCGATTGCCGCAGTCGAAGCCAGCCATAGCCACCACGGAGGGTTGACCGCGCCGATGAACGGCAGCATCGTGCGCGTCCTGGTGGAGCCGGGACAGACCGTCGAAGCCGGGGCACAATTGGTGGTACTCGAAGCCATGAAAATGGAGCACAGCATCCGTGCACCCCATGCCGGCGTGGTCAAGGCCTTGTATTGCCAGGAAGGTGAGATGGTCAACGAAGGCAGTGCGCTGGTGGAGTTCGACTAACCACCACCCACTGCCAGAGAGGTCCTGCGCGCCAGGACCTCGCTGATCAGAACTTCGCGGTAGCCTGCACCACCACGCCGATGATGTGGCAGTCGTCGGTCATCAGGGCCTTGGGATAGGTCGGGTTCAGCGGCACGAGGTAACGCTGGCCGCCCTCTTCTATCAACTTGCGGAAGGTCGCCTCGGCGCTGCCGGACCATTGGGCGATCACCAGTTTGCCAGGCACCGCCTCGACGGCCGGGTCGACCAGGATCAGCATGTCCTGAGCAATGCTCGGTCCGCTGGGTGCCGTCATCGCATCGCCCACCACGACCAGCCAGAACGCCGGCCCGCGGGCATGGTAATCCGACAATTCGGAGCGCCCCTTGCCGTAGGTGGGTGCTGTCGTTTCACGCACTTCGCAAAGCCCCCGCCAGTCGCTCACCGGGTAACGAAAGTACGGGTTGTACTTTTGCGCCAGCGGCATTTCATCCTCATCCGCTTCGTCATCGACTTTCGCCGCCTCGGTTTCCCTGATCACCAGGGCCACCTCAAGAAACCCCATTCCCAGTTCCCGGAGCACCCGGTTCATGTCGTCGAGGCTCGGCTGCCGACGCTTGTTCAACCAATGACCGACGCCGCCCTGCGACATGGCGAGGCGTTCAGCGAGTTTTTCCTGAGTGATCCGTAGCTCACTCATCTTGGCCTTGACCAATTCAATCCATTTATCCATGGGCGGAACGATACTTCCCGTGACCAGACCCTCAACACACACATTGTAGTATTTAATTTTTCGTCATAAATACGATTGGTACTAATATTTGACCTGACCCTACGCCCCCTCTCATGGAGTAAGACCTCACCATGGATAACATCGACAAAAACCCGCAAGAGCAGGAAATCGACACCAGCTTCACCTCACTCAAGGACTGTGCCGCTACCCAGCGCGCCCTCGACTATTACTTGAAACCAACTGTTTCGGAATGGGATGTCACGGAACGCTTGTTCAACGTCAAACGTCACGTCAGCAGCGAGGAAGCCCTGGTCCATGCCTCAGGCCTGCTGCGCTGTGCAGCGGCGAGCGCCAACGAGTCGGCGAACAGCCTGCAGGGCGCCAGCCGCGATCTGGTCTTGACGGTGGTTCACATGATCGACATGGCCAAGGCCATGGTGGAACGATCCCTGGACGGCAATCGAGCGGATTGAGCGGGAAATATTAGCGTCAACGCCGGGTTTCAGGTCAAACCGCAGGCGTCTTGCAAGGCGACAGGAAAAATATTTCCTATGAGGCAGGTGAAAACATTTGACTTGCAAACGATAATGATTATTATTGCATCAGCTGGTCGCGAGATCAGTCGATATCCCAAGAGACCTTAGGTCGGACTCTTCGAATATCTCCTCATCAGGCTAATCACGGTTTTTGACCCGGCTTTTTGCCGGGTCTTTTTTTTGCCAGTTATTCTGGCTTTGGCTTCAGGCTAATGAAGTCGGGTACTGCTGAATTCGATGGCGCGGATGATATCAAAAGAGCATCTTTTTGCAACACGGCAGTGAGAAGACGCCTTACAGGCAATGGAAAATAGCACTTGAGAATCAATCGCATAGTCACTAAGCTGCGGCTGCGTCAAGGACGACGCCCCCCCTCAACACCCCGCAAATTGCCCTCAGCCTTCCCCCTCCCTTGCGTGTAAAGTAAGCGCCATAACAATCATATCCAGGATGAGATTATGACCGTGGCTCAACGCTCCTTTGATATCACTGCCAATTTCGACAGCGGCAACATAGAGGTGCTGGACCTCAGCAATCCGTTACAGGCCTTGCTGGCCATCAAGCCCGATACCCGCAGTCAGCACTTCCAATGGTTTCATTTCAAGGCCAGCGGCCTGCATGTGGGGCAGGAGCACTGGTTTCGCCTGAACAACGCCAGCAAATCCTCGTACAACAAAGCCTGGGACGGTTATCAGGCCGTAGCCTCCTACGACCACGTGAACTGGTTCCGCGTCCCGACGATCTTTGAAGGCGATTGCCTGCGCTTCAGCCTGGAAGCCACCCAGACGCACGCCTGGTTTGCCTACTTTGAACCCTACAGCCGCGGTCGCCATGACTGGCTGATCGAACAAGCGCTGACCAAGGCCGGCACCGAGTTGCTGGCCACCGGCAAAAGCATCGAAGGTCGTGACATTCAACTGCTGCGCAAAGGCAGTGGTGCCGAAGGCCAGCGCAAGGTCTGGATCATCGCCCAGCAGCATCCCGGCGAACACATGGCCGAGTGGTTCATGGAAGGGGTCATCGAGCGCCTGCAACAGCACAACGACCCTGAGCTGAACAAATTACTGGCCAGCGCCGACCTGTACCTGGTGCCGAACATGAACCCGGACGGTGCCTTTCACGGTCACCTGCGCACCAACGCCATGGGCCAGGACCTCAACCGCGCCTGGCAGAGCGCCAGCCCGGACATCAGCCCGGAAGTGTTCTTCGTACAGCAGCAAATGGAAAAGTACGGCGTCGACCTGTTCCTCGATATCCACGGCGATGAAGAAATCCCCTACGTGTTTACCGCCGGATGTGAAGGCAACCCGGGCTATACGCCACGGATTGCAAAGCTTGAGGAGCATTTCCGCAGCCACCTCAAACACAAGACCCGCGATTTCCAGACCACCCACGGCTATACCCGTGACGAGCCGGGCAAGGCCAACATGACCCTGGCCTGCAACAGCGTCGGCGAACAGTTCGACTGCCTGTCGCTGACCCTGGAAATGCCGTTCAAGGACAACAACGACGCCCCCAACGCCCACACCGGCTGGTCCGGCAAACGTTCGATGCAGTTGGGCAAGGATGTCTTGTCGACGGTGGCCGATATGGTCGGCGCCTTGCGCTGATCCCCTGGCATGGCGGCATGCCTCCACGACATGCCGCCATGACCTCACTCAGACGCCGCGATCCGCCGGCAATCCTCCGGCCCCAGCAAGCGCCCGTCCTGGGAGCGCAGTTCCAAAGGCCTGATAACAGCGGTGCAACGCAACGCTGCACCGCCCTGCCCGATCAGTGATCCTTGCCAGCCAACATGCTCTGCAACACGCCGTCACGGCGCACCCAGCCATGGAACAGCGCCGCGGCCAGATGCACCAGCACGGTCAGGAACAGCAGGTACGCCAGATAGCCGTGAGCCTTGCGCAGGAAGGCAAACAGCGCGGTATTGGCCGGCACAATCGACGGCAGCTGCCAGGCACTGGCGAGCATCACCGGGTCGCCTGCCGCCGAAATCATCGCCCAGCCCAGCAGCGGCAAGGTCAGCATCAAGGCATACAGCAACACATGGGAGGCCCTGGCCGCCAGTACCTGCCAGGCCGGCAAATCGGCGGGCAACGGTGGCTGGCGAGTCGAAAAGCGCACCACCAGTCGCACGATCACCAACAGCAGGATCGCGATGCCCAAGGGCTTGTGCAGGTGGATCAGCCAGGCATGGCGCTCGGACACCGAGGCGACCATACCGGCGCCGATAAACAACATCGCGATGATCATCAATGCCATCAGCCAGTGCAGCAGCCGCGCCAGCGGCGCAAAGTGGTTCGGGTACGCGCTCATTGTGCAGGCTCCTGTCTGGCGGTGGGCAACTGGCTGACTTCCTGGGTACGCCGCAGGTAGGAGTTGGCGTAGACCGCTGAACGCGCCGCCAACAGCGGGTCATCCGAGCCTTCGATGCCTGCCGGCAAGATCAGCGGGTCGTAGTTGATGTCGCGGCATTCGCCGCTGTCCTGCGCCTGGGCACGCTCCAGGACCAGGGTCCCGGCATTCAGGACGGTGCGGTCGGCAGGCCACGCCTTGCTCGCGTCATGGGTCGGGTCCGAGGGCGCCGCCAGCGTGATGTTCAACTGCCAACGCAAAGGGCCGCTGCTCAAGCGCTGGAGCAAGTCCTGTTCCAGGAAGTCCGCGCCTTGCGGTGCACTGGCGCCCGCAGCGTCCCGGGTGACGGGCACCACGCCCCAGCGTACCGCCTGGCGCTGACCTGCTGCGTTGACCAGGTAGAACGCGTTAATGCCGTTATAGCTCTCGGTCGCGTAACTGGCCGAAGGCCTGGTCGACTTCACCCATTTCAGGAAGGGCGCGGTTTCCGGGTGCGCGGCGAAAAATGCCGGTGCGGCGGCCGGATCAGGTTTGCCAGTCGCGGGATCGGGGGTCTGCACCTGTTGCAACTGAAGGAAGGCTTCAGGCGTCCCCACCGGGAACACCGGCATGCTGTTCATGCCCGTGCGCCATTGCTGGCCGTTGGCCTGGGTGAAACGCAACGCCAGGCTGCGGATCGGCACACTGCTGTCAGGGGCGTAGGGGTTACCACTGGGCAACGCAAAGCGCCCAACCACCGGCGTCCATGCCGCGCTGAAGACCTGCGCAGTGGAATACTGACGCGCCTCTCCGGAGTTTTCGAAGTAACCGATCACGCACACCCCTTTGGCGTGATTGCGTCGAAAGCCTGGGTGAACACCGTTGTTGGTCTCCAGCACATTGACCAGCGCCTTGGGGGTCAGACGCTGTGGGTCCAGTGTGCCATTGACGTAGGCAAAGGCCCCGGCCAAGGCCGCAATCACCACGCAGATCCCCGCCAGGCGCAGGATCAGGCTCCCAGGGCTCAGGGGTATTTTGTCGGGTGGCGGTGCATGATCAACCATAAAAGACTCCAGGGCCGCAGCGGGCCTGTGGGAAGGATCAATCAGACGAAAGCGCTGCCGGTTTATTCCATTGGCATGGTGTTTATTTTTCCGCGGCTGGAATAACCTCCCTTGCCAAGCGTCTCCCGGGTCCCCAACACAGTGACTGGCCAGCCCACCATGAACCCGCTCGACGAACAGTTACGTGAACTCATCCCCAGGCTGCGGCGCTTTGCCGTGTCCCTGACACGCCATCCCGGCAACGCTGACGATCTGGTGCAATCGTCGCTGGAACGCGCACTGTCGAGCTGGGGGAGCAAGCGCCCGGAAGGCGACGTGCGCGCGTGGCTGTTCGCGATCCTGTATCGGCAATTTCTCGATGCCCACCGTCGCTCGAGGCGCTATGCCCGGATGCTGGAATTTTTCACCGGGCGCGATGACCCACAGCCTTCGCTGGAACGCACCGTCATCGCGCAATCGACACTGGAAGCCTTCGACCGACTGCCCACCGAACAACGCGCGCTGTTGCTCTGGGTTTCGGTGGAAGGCTTGAGTTACAAAGAGGTCGCCGAGATCCTCGACGTCCCCACCGGTACCGTGATGTCTCGCCTGTCCCGCGCGCGCCAAGCCTTGCGCCAGCTCAGCGATGGCGAAATCAGCAGCCCTACTCTGCGGATACTCAAATGATCAGCATGCCCCCCGAGGTCAATGACCTGCACGCCTACGTCGACCACCAACTCAACGAGGCCGACCGGCGCCTGGTGGAAACCTGGCTGGCGGCCAATCCGCAGATGACCGTCCAGGTCCGCGCCTGGCAGCAGGACGCCCAGCAACTGCGCGCCGCGTTGGGCGGAGCAATGCAGCAACCGGCCAACCCGGACCTGGACCCCGGCATGATTCGCCAACACCTCAAACGCCAGTCCCGGCGTCATCTGGCCAGTGCCGCGGTGCTGCTGATCGCGGTCAGTGTCGGTGGCCTGAGTGGCTGGCAAGCACGCGAGATGAGCCTGACCGGGAGCACACCGCCGATGACCGACGCGATGCAGGCGTATCGGATGTTCGCCCAGCAAGGCATTCTGCCGGCCGATTACAAGGTCGCGGACGACGGCGACGTACAAGGTTGGCTTGACCATTACTTCACCCGGGCCAATCGCCTGCCGGACCTCTCCCCCTCAGGGTTCAAACCGGTCAGCGGGCGTTTGCTGAGCACCGATCAAGGCCCGGCGGCCATGGTGATGTACGAGAACCCGCAGGGCAGCAAGATCAGTTTCTACATTCGGCCACCCGGCCCCCGGAACAATCTGTTGCCCCGTGGCAGTCGCAGCGACGGTGAATTGCAGGCGCAGTACTGGTCAGGGGCCGGGTACAACTATGCAATGGTCAGCGAAGCCCGGGGCCCGGCCACCCAAGTGATCAAGCAGACGCTGCGGTTCTAGAACCCGACGTCCAGAATGCCGTTGCGCTAAATTGCCGTTCAACAGCGTTTCATCAACCTGATCGATGTGCTGTACGACCAGGACAAGCTCCTGATCCTCTGGGTGAGCGCGATTTCCGTGGTGAGGGAGCTTGCTCCCGTTACGGCGCGAAGCGGCCCTGAGAAGACTGTGCAGTCTTTCAGATAACATCCGGTGAGCCGTTTTTGGCCTGCTGCGCAGACCAGCGCGAGCAAGCTCGCTCGCCACGGGATAAGTGTTCGACGTCCCAAGCTGGCATTACGCCGCTGAGCCGGTATTTGCCGCTATCATGGCCACGCCTGTCAGGGCGACACACTGCTCTCTTTTCACTGGTTGGATCTGTCCATGCATACCCTTGCACAACTGCGAGCCGGAGCGCTCGCAGGCCTCAAACGTCTGGACCTGTCGTGTGGCCTGACGGAGTTCCCCGAGGAAATCTTCGACCTGGCGGACTCGCTGGAAGTGCTCAACCTCAGCGGCAACGCCCTGGAGCGCTTGCCCGATGACCTGCACCGCCTGACCCGTTTGCGCGTGCTGTTCTGCTCGAACAACCGCTTCACTGAACTGCCGGAGTGCCTGGGCCAGTGCGCGCAACTGAGCATGATCGGGTTCAAGTCCAATCAGCTGGAGCGGGTCCCTGCCGCCGCCCTGCCGCCGCTGCTGCGTTGGTTGATCCTGACCGACAACCACATCGGCGAGTTGCCGAGTGAGCTGGGCGAACGCCCGCTCCTGCAAAAACTGATGCTTGCGGGTAATCGCCTGCGACACCTGCCCGCCAGCTTGAGCCAGTGCCATCAGCTGGAACTGATCCGCATCGCTGCCAACCAGTTGACCGAATTGCCACAGTGGCTGCTGACCTTGCCGGCACTGGCCTGGCTGGCCTACGCCGGCAACCCGTTGGAAACCGAGGCCTGCGCCAGCGCCCTTGAGACCACGGCGAACATTCCCTGGCCCCACGTGCACCTGCAGCAGCCGCTGGGTGAAGGCGCCAGCGGAGTCATTCATCGGGCGCAATGGCAGCCCCCTGCACAACCGGCGCAACCGGTCGCGGTAAAACTCTACAAAGGGCACATGACCAGCGACGGCTCACCGCTGCATGAAATGAACGCCTGCATCACCGCCGGCATTCATCCGAACCTGATTCGCGTCCATGGGCGCCTCGTCGACCATCCCCAAGCCCAGGCCGGGCTGGTGATGCACTTGGTCGACCCGAGCTACCGCAACCTGGCCGACCTGCCCAGCCTGGCCTCTTGCAGCCGTGACGTGTACACCGACGACCTGCGCCTGAGTGCTGCCGTGGCGTTGAACATTGCCGCAGGCATCGCCTCGGCTGCTGCGCACCTGCATCGGCAAGGCATTACCCATGGCGACCTCTACGGCCACAACACGCTGTGCAATGAGCGCGGCGAGTGCCTGCTCGGGGACTTTGGTGCAGCGTCTTTCCACGCTACCGCCGATACCCTGGAGACCCGGGCGCTGCAACGCATCGAAGTGCGGGCCTTCGGGATTCTGCTGGGTGAGTTGCTGGAGCGGGTCGACTCGGGGTTGAGCCAGGCAGGTCGGGTGGGACTGGAGCAATTGCACACGCGCTGCTGTCAGCCAGATGTCCTGGCCCGACCGGGTTTCAGCGAGATCGTGGAAGCGTTGGCCGCCTGCGACTCAAGTCGCTAGCGGCGCACACGCCACGTGGCAAGGGAGCGTGCTCCCTCGCCACGGGTCAGGTCGGATTCAGCCCGCCAGGCCGACAAACATGTCCTGCACGTCGTCGTGGTTATCCAGGCCTTCGAGGAAGGCTTCGACTTCTTCCATTTGCGCGTCGGTCAAGCCGCTGACCGGGTTCTTTGGCTTGTAACCCAGTTTCGCCGACAACACGGTGAAGCCTTGCTCAGGCAACGCCTTCTGCACGGCATCCAGGTCGGTGGCTTCGGTGATGAACAAGGTCGCACCGTCCTCCGCCGGCTCGAAATCCTGCGCACCGGCTTCGATGGCGGCCATTTCCGGATCGGCGTCAGGGGTGTCCGGGGACGCCTCGATCATGCCGACGTGGTCGAAGTCCCAGGCTACGGAACCGGAAGCCCCCAGTTGCCCCTTGCGGAACGCCACGCGGATTTCAGCCACGGTGCGGTTGATGTTGTCGGTCACACACTCAACGATCAGCGGCACCTGGTGCGGTGCAAAACCTTCGTAGGTTACACGATGGTACTGAACGGTTTCGCCCAGTTGGCCGGAGCCTTTCTTGATGGCGCGTTCCAGGGTCTCACGGGGCATCGAGGCCTTTTTAGCCTGCTCGACCACTAGACGCAGGTGCGCGTTGGTCGCGATATCGGCGCCGTTACGCGCAGCAATGGTGATTTCTTTCACCAACTTACCGAAGATCTTGCCCTTGGCGTTGGCTGCCGCTTCTTTGTGTTTAACCTTCCACTGTGCGCCCATTACTCACTCTCTTGATCTGTGGCGCCGAGACAACTATTGGCCGACGCTTTGCGCAAGTTTATACGGCAAAAAGTTGGCAATCGACCAAAAAGTGTTGTCAGTGATCGACATCCTCACCAGCCGTTGTAGGGTATTTCCGAAAAACCGCCTTGGCCGACTATTGATGGCCAGTGTTTCGTAACCTCTATGCCCCCGCACCTCATGGCAGAAGAGTCTTTGATGCACAACGACAAGGAAAGCCCCTTCACCCTGACGCTCACCGAGCTCGGCTTGAGTTTCCCGGTCCGCCAGTTCAGCGGTCACGAAGCCCTGAATCAGGTCTATCGGTTCGAGGTTGAAATGCTCGGCCCCATACCGGCCATGGCGCTGGAGCACTTGCTGCACCAGCCGGCATGGCTCGAGATGAGCCGCGACACCGGCCTACACGGCATCGTCCACAGCGCCGGCCTGCACTACGAAGGCGCGCAGCAGATCGGCTACAACCTGAAGCTGGCACCCCGGCTGCAGACGCTGGAACAGCAGCCCCGACGCCGGGTGTTCCGGCAACTGAGCGTGCCAGGGCTGTTGCGCCAGTTGCTCAACGAACACAGACTGCCAGGCGACAGTTATCGGTTCGAACTGCCTAACGGTGAGTATCCGCTGCGCGAGTTCTGCATCCAGTACGATGAAACCGACCTGCACCTGCTGCACCGGTTGTGCGAAGAGGAAGGCCTGCATTTTCACTTTGAACACCACCCTGACCGGCACGTCCTGGTGTTCGCCGAGGACAGCACAAGCTTTGCCCTGCCTCCGGTCGAGACCACCTTTCACCTCGCCGCACACAGTGCCGACCCGTCGCAGATCACCCAACTGTCCGAGTGTCATGACCGGCCCTTCGGCGAACCGCAGGCCGGTTTCCAGCCGCGCGCCGACAACCTCGGCGTGCTCCCTACGCCCGCCGACGCCGCCAATCAGGCGCCCCTCGACACGCCGTCTGCGCCGGGCCGAATCGACCCTTTGCTCACGCGTCGCAACCAGTTGGGACGCCGGGCACTTGAGCGCACACGTTGCCGGCAGCGTCGAGTGCAGGGCCACAGCACCCAGCCCGAACTGCGCAGTGGCCGGACGCTGCAGGTCAGCGGCCATCCCGTGGCGGCACTCAACGATCAATGGCTGCTCTGCGATGTCCATCACGTTGGACAACAGCCCGGTGTGGACAGCCCCTGGCCGGAACAGCCGACAGGCTATGGCAATCAGTTCACCGCCATTCCCTGGGCCACCGAATTCAGGCCAGCCCTGACCCATCCCAAGCCATGTATCAGCGGCTATCAGGTTGGTTGTGTCATGGGGCCGGCCGGCAAACCCGCCGCGCTCGACGCTCAAGGGCGGATTGAGGTCTGCCTGTGGCCGCAGCAGTCCGGCGGACCAGGCGCGGGCGGCATTTGGTTGTCCCTTGTGCACACCGGCAGCGGGCAGCCTCGACTGCCCTTGGGCGGCAACGAGGTGCAGGTCGCCTTTCTCGATGCCGACCCCGACCGGCCTGTGCTGCTGGGCGACTTCACCGGTGCTGCGCCAGACGAGTCCGCGCAAAAGATTGAAGATCAGCCCATCAGCCTGAGCGCCAATGGCAATGTCCTGCATCTGACGCCGACCGCCATCACCCTGTCCGGCCCCATGATCAGCCCTGCGCAGCCCTCAAGCGCCCCGCCGGCTGCCTGCGAACATGTCGACGACACCGATAGGCTGGCGGAACACGCCACCGGCTGGAGCGGCGAGATCTATCTGTTCGAACAACCACCCTCCACTGCCCGACGACTGTCCGACACCATCTGGTACATCGTGCGCACGCCCCGCCCCGGCCTCAAGGAGCTGGACGGTCTCAACCGTGATGCCGTGATCATGGAAGGCCGCAGCCAGGCATCAGGCAACCTGTCACTGACGACCAAGCAGAAAAGACAGCTGGCCCACGAATATGCCCGCACGCCGGAGCAACTCTGCCTGCTGTATCCGGGGCAATGCGTGGCACTGGCTGACTACTTCCAGCAATACTGGACAAGTGAGCAGCGCCTGGATTTCATCGACAGCGCCAAAGCGGCCAGGGCACACCAGCGCGGGGTCGACAACCAGTTGCTGTTCGACTGGCTGGTGAACCGCCCCGGACACTAACCCTTGTCCGCCTTGCCGGCCGCGACGGCAAACCTGGCCAGCCGCACGTCCAGATGGCGTGGCCGCCGGCCATGGTCCTCCGCGGGCTCCTTGTACGCGACGGGTGGTGGCGACGTTCCTGCAGATGGTGCGCGAAAGCCTGGAGTAGACAGGTCCCGCCTGCCCGCAAAGGCCGCATCGCGCGCTATCCCCCTGGTGCCAGGCCAAAGAATGCCTGGATCAAGCGCAAATCCCGGCGTCGCTCCATGCAGCCGATCATGTGCCGGTTCACCAGCCCGTCGCCCAGGATCGGCACCGCCCGCACCCGTGGGTCGTGACTGACTTCCACCGACGACACCACCCCCACCCCCAGTTGGGCGGCGACGGCTTCGGTGACCGCCTCGCGACTGTCCAGCTCCAGCAACACCCGTGGATTGACCTTCGCCTGAACACAGGCGTCATCGAAGGTGCGGCGGGTAATCGAGCTCGGCTCGCGCAACACCATGATCACCTGATCCAGTTGCTTGAGCGCTACCCCCCGCTCCAGTGCGGCCCAAGGGTGGTTATCCGGCACCAGGGCGCAGATCCGCGATTCGCTCAAGGCTTGCAGGTGCAACCCTTTGCGCGGCTCGACCTCTGTCAGCACCGCCACATCAGCATGCTCGGACAACAGCGCCGCCAGGGTTTCCTGGGCATTGCCCAGGCGCAGGTTGACCGTGATTCCCGGATACCGCGCCCGCAGGCTGGCCAGCATCGGCATCACCATGTGCGGGCCGTCCGCCGCCACTTCCAGGCGTCCGGTCAGCAACTGCCGATTGGCTTCGAGCATCACCTGCGCTTCCTCGGCCAGGCCAAACATGGCCCGGGTGATCGCCGCCAGCTTGGTGCCCTCCTCCGTCAGCTCGACCCGCCGCGCGGTACGCCGCAACAGTGTGATCTGGTAGTGCTCCTCCAGTGCCTTGATGTGCCCAGTGACCGCCGGCTGGCTGATAAACAAGCGGGCAGCGGCCCGGGTAAAGCTGCCTTCACGGGCCACGGCATCAAATGCACGAAGCTGGAACAGATTCATGAATAACCCTTACTGATGGTTGGCATAACAACAAACAATTTGATTGATGGCACACCAAATTGCAATTTATGTCCCGTAGCTTCATCCCATTGAATGCGAGGACACGTGAATGAGTACTGCCGACCCCATCCTGCTCACCCCCGGCCCACTGACCACATCGGCCCGCACCCGCCAGGCGATGATGGTCGACTGGGGCTCATGGGATGACCGCTTCAACCAATTGACCGCCAGCCTGTGCGAACAACTGCTGACCATCGTCAACAGCACCGACAGCCACCACTGCGTCCCCTTGCAAGGCAGCGGCACCTTCGCCGTCGAAGCGGCCATCGGCACCCTGGTGCCACGGGACGGCAAGGTCCTGGTGCTGATCAACGGTGCCTATGGCAAACGCCTGGCGAAAATCTGCGAAGTGCTGGGCCGTTCGTTCAGCGCCTTCGAAACCGCCGAAGACGAACCGACCACGGCCGCCGACGTCGACCGCCTGCTGCGCGCCGACAACAGCATCACCCACGTGGCGTTGATTCACTGTGAGACCAGCACCGGGATTCTCAACCCGCTGCCGGACATCGCCCAGGTCATCGCCGGGCACGGTAAACGCCTGATCATCGACGCCATGAGCTCGTTTGGCGCGCTGCCCATCGACGCTCGCCAGGTTCCTTTCGATGCCCTGATCGCGGCCAGCGGCAAATGCCTGGAAGGCGTGCCGGGCATGGGCTTCGTCTTCGCCAACAAGGCCGCATTGGCCAATGCCGCCGGTAACTCCCACTCCCTGGCGATGGACCTGTTCGACCAGCACACCTACATGGCCAGGACCGGTCAGTGGCGTTTCACCCCGCCAACCCATGTGGTCGCCGCCCTGCACGAAGCACTGCTGCAATACAACGAAGAAGGCGGCCTGCCGGCGCGGCATCAGCGTTACGCGAGCAACTGCCGGGTGCTGCTCGAAGAAATGAGCAAACTGGGCCTGCGCAGCTTCCTGCCAGCCAGCATCCAGGCGCCGATCATCGTCACCTTCCACGCACCGAAGGACCCGCGCTACCAGTTCAAGGAGTTCTACGAACGGGTCAAGGCCAAGGGTTACATCCTCTACCCGGGCAAATTGACCCAAGTCGAAACCTTCCGCGTCGGCTGCATCGGTCACGTCAACGGTACCGAGATGCGAGCCGCCGTTGCCGCGGTCGCTGAAGTACTGCGCGAAATGGAAGTGCTCGACATCTGACCCCGCTGACGCACCGACTGTTGCAGGCGCTGGCTTGCCAGCGACGGACTCGACAGCACCGCGTTTATCCAGCAAACACGAGTCATCAACGATCTTCGCTGGCAAGCCAGCCCCTACAGGACATCCGTGCCATGAACTACAACAACCCAACCCAACTGCAAGCCGCCATCCTCGACTGGGCCGGCACCGTGGTCGATTTCGGCTCATTTGCCCCGACCCAGATTTTCGTCGAGGCCTTCGCCGAATTCGACGTCCAGGTCTCCATCGAAGAAGCCCGTGGGCCGATGGGCATGGGCAAGTGGGACCACATCCGCACCCTGTGCGATCAACCGCAGGTGGCCGAGCGCTATCGCCAGGTCTTCGGGCGCACACCGACCGACGCTGACGTGACCGCCATCTACCAACGCTTCATGCCCCTGCAAATCGAAAAAATCGCCGAACACTCGGCACTGATTCCAGGCGCCCTGGACACCATCGCCCAACTGCGCCAGCAAGGGATCAAGATCGGCTCGTGCTCCGGCTACCCCAAGCAGGTGATGGACAAGGTCGTGGAGCTGGCCGCCACCAATGGTTACGTGGCTGATCACGTGGTGGCCACCGACGAAGTACCCAACGGCCGCCCATGGCCGGCCCAGGCGCTGGCCAACGTGATTGCCCTGGGGATCGACGACGTCGCCGCCTGCGTGAAGATCGACGACACGGTGCCCGGTATCCTCGAAGGTCGGCGTGCCGGCATGTGGACCGTTGCGCTGATCTGCTCGGGCAACGCCCTGGGCCTGACGTACGAAGGCTATCGTGCGCTGGCCAGCGACACCCTGGCCAGTGAACGCAAACGCATTCACGCCCTGTTCGAAGGCTCGCGCCCGCACTACATGATCGACACCATCACGGACCTGCCAGAAGTGATTGCCGACATCAACAAACGCCTGGCCAAGGGCGAAATGCCGCAAGGCAGCTAACTGTCCCGGGACGTTCGAGCAGCACCAACCCCTGAACCGGGCTGGCGTTTTTTTTGACCAGAACACCCGTCGCAGAGCGCTCGTAGCATGACAAAAGCCTGACCTGGCTCAGGCAAACCCGCGCAAACAGGATTACAGTGACCGCACTCCGTCACACAAGAGCGGGGAATTTCAGACCTGACTAGCGAGGAAATACCTATGCCATGGAAGAATTTGGAATCACGCTACAGCACGATATCAGTCACATTGCACTGGTTGATGCTGGTCCTGCTGGCGGTGGTTTACGCTTGTATCGAACTGCGCGGGATCTTTCCCAAGGGCAGTGAAGGGCGCACCCTGATCAAGGAAGCCCACTTCATGCTCGGCCTGACGGTGTTCGTGCTGGTCTGGCTACGCCTGCTTGCCCGCAGCCTGGGGGTTGCCCCGAAAATCAAGCCGACGCCGCCGCAATGGCAGAGCGCTCTCGCCACCCTGATGCATGTTGCACTGTATGTATTCATGATCAGCATGCCGATTCTAGGCTGGCTGATTACCAGCGCCGCAGGCCATCAGGTGATGTTCTACGGCGTCGACTTGCCGCTGCTGATCGATGAAAACAAGGACCTGGCCAAACAGATCGAGGGCTGGCACGTCCTGGGCGGCACTATCGGCTATTGGCTGATCGGCCTGCACGCGGTGGCTGGCCTGGCTCACCACTACGTGTACCGCGACAACACGCTGCTGCGGATGCTGCCTAAACGCGGCTGAGCACCGACGCCACGCTCTGGCGAGGGACCCCGCGCCCTCGCCACACGCACCGTGCCCGCTTGTGCCCTACGAACTCAAGCCCCGACGACCCTGCAGGCCACCCGTGTGGATGAAGATCAAGCGCGTCCCGGTGGCAAAGCGTCCAGACTCCACCTGCTGCTTGAGCGCCAACAACGCCTTGCCGGTGTACAAGGGTTCCAGCGGAATACCACTGGCCCGTTCGGTGGCGTCAATGAACGCCAGCAATGTCGGATCGACCTTGGCAAAGCCACCACGACTGCCATCGAACAGCTCATAGCCTCCGTCGGGCATCCCACACTCACTCAATATCCCGTCGACCTGCTGCGCCACGCCATGATCATCCGGCACGGCCAGCACACCCAGTACGGGGTGCCTGCCGGCCTCCGCCAGCACCAGGCCGGCCAAGGTGGTGCCGGTTCCACAGGCCAGCCACCAGCCATCATGGTCAGGCCAGCCCAGCGCCTCCAATTGCCCGGCCGCCAACGCCAATAACTGTCCGCACCCTCGAGCGCCCAACACCGTGCCCCCGCCTTCGGGCATCGGATGCAAATCCGGGTAGCGCTCCCGCCACGGTTGCCAGAAACCGGGTTGGTGCCGAGCCCGATAGCCGCCATACCCCAACCAGTGCAATTGCATGCCGAAAGCCTGCAAGTCCTGCACCGTCGAAGTGTCCTGGGGATGGCCGCGCAACAGGCCCACGGTTGCAAAACCAAAGCGCTTGCCCGCGGCCGCCAGGGCATGCAGGTGATTGGACCAGGCGCCACCGAGGCTGATGACACCCTTGGCCCCGCTTTCGCTGGCGAACCTCAGGTGCTCGATCAACTTGAACCACTTGTTGCCCGAGATCAGCGGATCGATGAGATCCAGCCGCAGCACCGCCACCTCGACACCCGCGCGAGCGAGCCAGTCCAGGTGCAGGGGTTGAAGCGGGGCCTGGGGGAGCCAGTGGGGAGGGAAAAGCATGAGGGATCGGTTCTGGGAGAAAAGAACCGGGATTTTAACAGCCTGCTACGGCTTGTGTGGCGAGGGAGTGGCTGCGGATACCTACCACCGTGGCGAGGGCACTTGCTCCCTCGCCACAGGGATTGAGTTACAGCTCGGCCGCCAGGCGCGAACCCTGATTGATCGCACGCTTGGCATCCAGCTCGGCCGCGACATCCGCCCCGCCGATCAGGTGCACATTCTGCCCGGCAGCCACCAGGCCATCGTGCAGCTCACGCAGCGGATCCTGGCCAGCGCAGATCACGATGTTGTCCACGGGCAACACCTGCGGCTCGCCAGCTTCGCCAATGCGAATGTGCAACCCCTCATCATCGATCTTCAGGTACTCGACACTGTTGAGCATCTGCACCTGCTTGTTCTTCAGGCCTGTGCGGTGAATCCAGCCGGTAGTCTTGCCCAGGCCGTCGCCGACCTTGGATTTCTTGCGTTGCAGCAGGAACACTTCACGGGCCGGGGCATGGGGCACCGCCTTGATCCCGGCAACACCGCCACGGGCTTCAAGGTGAGTGTCGATGCCCCACTCCTTCCAGAACGCTTCCCGGTCCTGGCTGGTGGCGACACCTTGATGCACGAGGAACTCCGAGACGTCAAAACCGATGCCGCCGGCGCCAATCACCGCGACTTTCTTGCCGACCGGCTTGCGCTCCAGGATCACGTCCAGGTAGCTCAGGACCTTGGCATGCTCGACGCCTGGAATAGCCGGTACGCGAGGTGCGATACCGGTGGCCAGGATCACCTCGTCGTATCCGCCGGCCACCAGTTGCGCAACATCGACCCGGGTGTTCAGGCACACCTCGACATGGGTGGTCTGCAGTTTGCGCTTGAAGTAACGCAGGGTTTCAAAGAACTCTTCCTTGCCCGGCACGCGCTTGGCGATGTTGAACTGGCCGCCGATCTCGCTGGCGGAATCGAACAGGGTCACCTGGTGGCCGCGCTCGGCAGCCACGGTCGCGGCGGACAACCCGGCCGGGCCGGCGCCGACCACGGCGATCTTCTTGAGTTGCTGCACCGGCAGGTAGTTGAGTTCGGTTTCGTGGCAGGCCCGCGGGTTGACCAGACACGAGGTCAACTTGCCGCCAAAGGTGTGGTCCAGGCAGGCTTGGTTGCAGCCGATGCAGGTGTTGATTTCATCGCTACGGCCTTCGGCCGCCTTGTTGACGAACTCCGGGTCGGCGAGGAACGGCCGCGCCATCGACACCATGTCAGCGTCGCCTTCGGCGAGGATCTGTTCGGCCACTTCCGGGGTGTTGATGCGGTTGGTGGTGATCAGCGGAATGCCGACCGTCCCACGCAGCTTGGCCGTGACCTTGCTGAACGCCCCACGCGGCACCTTGGTGGCGATGGTCGGAATACGCGCTTCGTGCCAACCGATACCGGTGTTGATGAGGGTCGCGCCAGCCTGCTCGATGGCCTTGGCCAACTGCACGATCTCTTCCCAGGTACTGCCGCCTTCCACCAGGTCGAGCATCGACAGGCGGAAGATGATGATGAAGTTCGGGCCTACCGCTTCCCGTACGCGACGGACGATTTCCACGGGCAGGCGCATACGATTTTCGTAGCTGCCGCCCCAACGGTCGGTGCGGTGGTTGGTGTGCGCGGCGAGGAACTGGTTAATGAAATAACCTTCCGAGCCCATGATCTCGACACCGTCGTACTCGGCCTTTTGTGCCAGCACGGAACAGGTGACGAAGTCGCTGATCTGCTTCTCGATGCCCTCCTCGTCCAGCTCCTTTGGCTTGAACGGGTTGATCGGTGCCTGGATCGCACTCGGCGCCACTTGTTTCGGGCTATAGGCATAACGCCCGGCGTGGAGGATCTGCATGCAGATCTTGCCGCCCGCCTCGTGCACGGCCCGGGTGACGATCTGATGCTTGAGCGCTTCCTCCTCGGTGGTCAGCTTGGCGGCACCGGAATAAACGCCGCCCTCGTCGTTCGGGCCGATACCGCCGGTGACCATCAAGCCAACACCACCGCGCGCGCGCTCGGCGAAGTACGCCGCCATGCGCTCGAAGCCACCCGGTTTTTCTTCAAGGCCGGTGTGCATCGAGCCCATCAGGGTACGGTTGCGCAACGTAGTAAAACCCAGGTCCAGCGGGGCCAACAGGTGCGGGTAGTGAGTGGCGGCCATCGGTAACTCCACAACGAGCAATCACGGAAAAAGTGCGGACGCTCTTGGGCGTCCATCGGTTATGTGGCACAGACTAAGAGCAGGCCCGCCGCCACTCAATGACCGTAAGTGACAAGTTATTGATCCAAATGCGCAGCACCCCTTGGCATTCTCCAGCCTGGGGCCTACCCTAGGCACCGAACCCTGCACACGGCCATCGACTGTTTTCCCATGCGCAAACTTCTGTACCTGACCTTCTCCATGGCGCTGCTCGCCATCATCACCAGCTACGCCATGTGGACAGCGCAACGCCCGATGGGCCATTACCTGTCCGACCTGCGGATCAACCTCGCCGTCGATCAGGGTGTACCGAGCGACCGCGGCAATCTGCTGGGCATCCAGCCCGAGCTGTTCCCCACCGATTATCAAAGCCCCGAACGCCTGCATCGCAAGCTCGCAGCCTATCTGCAGCACGCACGCGAACAAGGCCTGCTCAACGAAAAGACCATTGTGGTGCTGCCCGAACACATCGGCACCTGGCTGATGCTAAGCGGCGAAAAAGACGAGCTGTACCAGGCCGCCACGCTTGAGGAAGCCATGAACTGGCTCGCGGTGAGCAATCCTTTATCCTTTGTGCGAGCCGTGATCAGTGCCAAGGGCGACAACCGCCTGGATGACGCGCACCTGCGCATGAAGGCCAAGGACATGGCCAGCCAGTACCAGGCCCTGTTCGGCGGGCTGGCCAAGGCGTTCGGCGTGACCCTGGTGGCCGGCAGCATCGTGCTGCCCGAACCGAGCGTCAACGACGGCACACTACGCGTCGGACGCGGCCCGCTGTACAACACCAGCCTGGTATTTGGCCGCGACGGGGTGCCCCTGGGCCAGCCACAGCGCCAGTTGTACCCGGACCCGGAGAGACAAGGCTACATCCAGCCAGGCACCGAGCACGCACTGCAAGTCGTCGACACACCGGCCGGGCGCCTGGGTGTGCTGATCGGCAACGACAGCTGGTACCCCGGCAACTACCGCACACTCAACGACCAGGGCGCACAGCTGATCGCCGTGCCGGCATTTGTCAGGGGCCGCTCTGGCTGGGACAAACCCTGGCGGGGTTATCAGGGTTCACCGACGCCTGGTGATGTCGGCCTCAAACCTGGCGAACTCAGTGAAGGCCAGGCCTGGCATCGCCTGACGCTGACCAGCCAGCCACCATTGAGCCAGGCCAGTGCTGGCGTCAGCGTGTTCCTGCGCGGGCAATTCTGGGACCGGGGCAGCGCGGGGCAAAGCTTCCTGAGCAGCCATGGCCAGCACGTTGGCGACAGCGAAGCCCGCGGTGCGCGCTTGCTCAATATCTGGTTGTAACCCATGAAACCGCTGCCGATGCGCCTCGGTGACCTGTCGGTCGGCTTCGTCCACAGCCTGGCGGACGCCATACGCAGCCACGACCTGGACCCGCAGCCCCTGCTGGAACAATACGGCCTCGATGCCGCGCGCCTGGCTGAAGCTGGCGCCCGCTTGTCGATTCCGCGCTACATGCGCCTGGGCCATGCGGCGATCCAGCTGACGAACGACCCGGCGCTGGGCCTGCGCATGGGCCGGCTCAGCCGCCTGAGCCAGGCCGGACTGGCAGGCATCACCGCCGCCCAGGCACCGACCGTCCGCGAGGCGGCCCGCTGCCTGATTCGTTTCGAGGCCCTGTACGGCTCCAACTATCGCGGCCAGTCGAGCTTCCATGAGGACGCACAGGGGGCCTGGCTACGGTTCTACTCCATCAGCCCGTACAACGCCTACAACCGCTTTGTGGTGGATTCGATCATCGCCGGCTGGTTGCAGCAACTGTCCAGCGTCAGCCCTGAACCCTTACGTGCCGAGCGGGTCGACATCGAGTTCAGCGAACCGGATTACCGCGAACAGTACGCGCTGCTGGGCGATTGCCCGCTGCAGTTCGGTGCCGAGCAGAACCAGTTACGCCTCAGTCAGGCCAGCCTGGCCCAGCGCAACCCGGAGCATTGCCCGAGTACCTGGCGACACCTGTTGCAACTGTGTGAACGGGAACTGGAGCAATTGACCCGCACCCGCAGCCTGCGTGAACGCATCACCGCGCTGCTGGGACCGTTGCTCAATGGTGGTCGTGAACCCGACCTGGAAGAAGTGGCGGCGCGCTTGAAACTGCCGACCTGGACCTTGCGGCGCAAGCTCGCCGAAGAAGGCACGCAGTTTCGCGCGATTCTCAACGACACCCGCCGCGATCTGGCCATGACCTATATCCGCGACACCGAACTGGCCTTTGGCGAGATCGCCTACCTGCTGGGGTTCGCTTCGGCCGAAGCCTTTCAACGCGCGTTCAAGCGCTGGAACAACCAGACACCCGGCGAGTTTCGTCGCAGTCACCGGCAATCGGCCTGAAGCTGAAAACTTGCAGCTTGTAGCTGTACCTCTTACAACTCCGTTGCGTCTTCGGCCGGTTCCAGCGGGTCCAGTTCGAACGCCTGATATTCCAGCAGTTCTTCTTGATAATCGTCCATTGAGATGTCCTTCCTGAGTCGTGTTGAAAACCGTTTAACCCTTGACCTTCGCCATCAGCATAAAGTGCTCGCATGAACAAAAAATGACGCGGGTGAACGCCAGCACCTGCTGATAAAACGTAGCAGGCACCGAAGAATTTATCACGGGACAACTCGAACAGAGGTTGACGTACATCAACCCGCGCGCCCTGCGCGCGCATCGCTGGAGTAACGCTGCGTAACCAGCCTTCGATTGCGCAACGCCGGATTCGGATTACTGGCCGGAGGACGGCAAGGCAGGGATCGGTTCGCTTGGGGCGGGCAACACGCTTGAGTTCACGACTTGGGGCTCAGGCACTGGCTCGACATGGGTCACAGGCGTGATCGCGGCGGCTTCGGTTGGCGCCGCAACCGGTTCGGAAGCCGTCGACACCGGTTGTGCCTGCTCAACCGCCACGGGCATTGCAGGTACCGGATCGACGGCCGAAGGGGCTGCCGGTGGCGGAGCCGGCTCGATGATCGGCGCGGGTGTCGGTTCCGGGGCTGGGGCGGGCGTTGGATCCGCTGCCGGTGCCGGCGCGGCGGGGGCAGCCTTGGGTTCTGGCACACCCAGGTCAGTCTTTGGCTTCTCGGGAATATGCGCCGCTTTTTTTACATCAGGTGGCAGGAACAGTTCGACCAAGGCAAAAAAACGCTCGTAAAACTTCCCGGAGGTCACGGTTTCACTGGCGACCTTGACCATCGAGTCGTCGGAGGAGCCGATCGGCATCGACACCGAACCCAGCACACCGACACCCAGGCTGGCGGAGTTGTTGGTTTTCTTCAGCGCATAACGGTCCTGCAAGGCGTTGGCAAACATCGTCGCGTGATGGCTGCTGTCCTCGGCACAGACCACATTGAAGCTGATTTCCATGTGGGTTTCGCCCGTCTGCTGAAAGCTCTTGTGACCGCTGATCAGTTTCGGATCGGAACTGGTGATGATATAGCCTTGGCTCAGCAACGCCCGACGGGCCGCCTCGCACGTCGCCACATCAGTCACTGGGTACTTGCGCGAAAACGTCCCGGAATCGTCGAAGTTTTCATGCTCATAGATGGCCTGATCCTTCGAACAACCGGCGACCGCTGCCAGCATCAACGCCAGCCCGGCGGCACGCACATGAAATGATTTGAACATTGAACATCCTGAAAAAAACGACCCGGGGCGTATTGTGCAACAGTTCGGCCCGTTACGGCGCATGGATTAGTGGCTTGCACCCGCTACACCACTACTGACCACGATTTTCCGGAAAAGTCGCACACACCGATGATCGACGAACACCCGTAGCTTCGCCGCCCAGCCTTGAGGTGCACAAAGCAAAAGACCCCGGCATCACTGCCGGGGTCTTCGCGGGTTACTCAGCCAGTACGTCAGGCATCAGAAGCGCTTGACGTCTGCCTCGCTTTCCAGCTGCTTGCGGTAGGCAGCAAAGTCTTGCTGACCCACACGCGATGCCAGGAAGCGACGGTACTGAGCCTTCTCTTCTTCAGTCGGTGCGGCGGCTTCGTTCACGCCATTGAGGCGCACAATCACCAGGCTGCCATCAGGCAGGGTCACGCTGCTGAAGGACGGCTTGTCCTTGGCCGCAGGCTTTGGCATGCGGAACAAGGCTTGCAGCACGGCCGGGTCAACACCTTCCTGGCCTCGGGTGGCCGCTTCGGTGACTTTCCAGCTCAGGCTGTCGAGCGCCGTCTTGCCGTCGCGCAGGCTGGCAACCAGCTCATCGGACTTGGTCTTGGCGGCTGCACTGGCGTGCTCCTTGACCAATTGCCCGCGGATAGCGGCATCGACGCTGGCCAGCGGCAGTTGCTCAGGCTTGCGATGCTCCTTGGCACGCAGCACGATGACCGTTTCCGGGTCCAGCTCGATGGCGGTGCTGTTGGCACCTTCATCCAGCACTTCCGGGCTGAACGCCGCAGCGATCACGGCACGGTTGGCCGTCACACCCTCACCGCCTTCACGGCCGAATGGCGCAGACGTGTGGACGGTCAATTTCAGGTCCGCCGCAGGCTGCGCCAGATCAGAGGCTTCAAAGGACGCGTCTTCCAGTTGCTTGGTCACTTCCACGAAACGCTGCTCGACCTGCTGGGTTTTCGCCTCGCGGGTCAGCTTGCCTTTCAGGCTGTCGAAGCTGGGGACTTCAGGCGCTTCAACGCCCAGCAGCTTGATCAGGTGGAAACCGTAGTCCGTACGAACCGGCGCCGATACCTGGTCCTTGTTCAGCGCATACAGCGCTGTTTCAAAGGCCGGATCGTAGACACCCTGGCCTGCGTAACCCAGGTCACCGCCGTTGCCAGCCGAACCCGGGTCCTGGGAGAACTCCTTGGCCAGCGCCTCGAAGCTTTCACCTTTGGCCAGGCGTGCCTGAACTTCCTCGATTTTGGCCTTGGCTTGCGCCTCGTTCACCTTGTCGTTGACTTCGATCAGGATGTGCGCAGCCCGACGTTGCTCGGCCAGGTTGGCAATCTCTTTCTGATACGCCGCCTGCAGCTCTTCGTCGTTGACAGTCACCTGGTCAAAGAAGGAGGCCTTCTTCAATTCAAGGTAATCGATGACCACCTGATCGGGCGTCATGAACTCCTTGGCGTGCTCGTCGTAGTAAGCCTTGACCTCTTCGTCGGTCAGTTTCACGGCCGCAGGGTCTGCCTTGACGTTCAGGGTCGCGAAGTCGCGGGTCTGTTTTTCCAGACGGGCGAAAGCCAGTACCTGTGCATCGGTGACAAAACCGCTGCCCGCCAGGCCCGCGCGCAGCTGGCCAATCAGCATTTCCTGAGCCAGCATCTGGCGGAATTGCATACGGCTGTAACCCAGCTGACGGATCACTTGGTCGAAGCGATCGCTGTTGAACTTGCCGTCCACCTGGAACTCAGGCGTTTGCAGGATCACCTGGTCCAAAGCCGCTTCGGAGAAAGCGAATTTCGAATCTTGCGCGCCCTGCAGCAGCAGCTTGCGATCGATCAGGCCCTTGAGCGCCGATTCACGCAGCATTTTTTCGTCGAGCAAGGAAGCATCGAAGTCCTTGCCCAGTTGTTGCATAAGCTGGCGGCGTTGCATGTCGACCGCCTGGCTCAGCTCGCTTTGACTGATGACTTCACCATTGACCTTGGCCGCGTCCTGGCTGTTGGTCGTCGCCTGGAAAATGGCCTCGATACCGGTGAACGCCATCAGTACAACGATGATCCCGATAATGGTCTTGGCAATCCAGCCTTGTGAATTGTCCCTGATATTCTGCAGCATGCGTCCCCCAGAAACGGTTGAACTTCAAAAATTAGGCAACCGTGGAGCGTGGGTAGAATCCGGATAGAAGAAAGGCGCATCCGAGGATGCGCCTTCTCGTAACTGGCGGAGCGGACACGGGGCTCGAACCTGCGACCCCCGGCGTGACAGGCCAGTATTCTGGCCGACCGAACTACCGCTCCGCTGCCAAGTCAGGCATAGACCCGACCCGGATAGGCAAAAAACCGAGTGAGGCTTAGTTAACAGCTTCTTTCAGTGCTTTACCGGCTTTGAAACCTGGCTTTTTGGCGGCTGCGATTTCCAGAGTCTTACCGGTCTGAGGGTTACGGCCGATACGAGCTGGACGATCAGTGACGGAGAAAGTACCGAAACCCACCAGAACAACAGAGTCGCCGGCCTTCAGAGCGCCAGTGACGGATTCGATTACAGCGTCCAGCGCACGGCCAGCAGCAGCTTTCGGGATATCAGCGGATGCAGCGATAGCATCAATCAGTTCCGACTTGTTCACTCTAAGTCCCCTTATATCTATTTGAGATGATTCTAAGTTTTTTGGTGAAAGCAAAAACGAGTGCTGAATGGCCTACAGACACTTAAGAGCCGCTTTATAACAAGGGCTCTAAAAAACTGTCAAGGAAGCCCCCCAGGCAAATACGTATTAATGCGTGCTAATTCTTTCCTTAGAGTCAGACTCGCGTTTTTCATCCTTCGCGACTATCTCGGGAGCCACATCCGGCAAGGGCTCCGGCGCGTATTGCAGCGCAATTTGCAGGACCTCGTCAATCCATTTAACCGGTTTAATCTGCAGATCCTGCTTGATATTGTCCGGAATTTCCTTCAAATCGCGTACGTTCTCTTCAGGAATGATCACCGTCTTGATCCCGCCACGGTGTGCCGCCAACAGTTTTTCCTTCAGGCCACCGATCGCCAGCACCTGGCCACGCAAGGTGATTTCACCGGTCATGGCAACATCGGCGCGCACCGGAATCCCGGTCAGGGCCGATACCAGCGCCGTGCACATGCCTACACCCGCGCTAGGGCCATCCTTGGGCGTCGCCCCTTCCGGCATATGGATGTGGGTGTCGCGCTTCTCATGGAAGTCCAGCGGGATCCCCAGGCTCTTCGCTCGGCTGCGTACCACCGTCAGGGCCGCAGTGATCGATTCGACCATGACATCGCCCAGCGAACCGGTCTTGATCAACTGCCCCTTGCCAGGCACCACGGCCGCTTCGATGGTCAGCAATTCGCCGCCCACCTGGGTCCAGGCCAGGCCCGTGACCTGGCCCACCTGATCCTGCTGCTCGGCCAGGCCGTAACGGAATTTGCGCACACCGAGGAAGTGCTCGAGCATGTCGGCGGTCACTTTCACCGAGAAGCGTTTTTCCAGCGCATGCTCTTTGACCGTCTTGCGGCACACCTTGGCAATCTGGCGCTCAAGGCCACGTACACCGGCTTCGCGGGTGTAGTAGCGAATGATGTCGCGGATCGCTTCAGCGTCGAATTCCAGCTCGCCTTTTTTCAGGCCGTTGGCCTGAATCTGTTTAGGCGAAAGGTATTTGACGGCAATGTTGATCTTCTCGTCTTCGGTGTAGCCCGGCAGACGGATCACTTCCATCCGGTCCAGCAATGCCGGTGGGATGTTCATCGAGTTCGAGGTGCACAGGAACATCACATCGGACAAGTCGTAGTCGACTTCCAGATAGTGATCGTTGAAATTGTGGTTCTGCTCGGGATCGAGCACTTCCAGCAACGCCGACGCCGGATCACCACGCATGTCGCTGCCCATCTTGTCGATTTCGTCGAGCAGGAACAGCGGGTTGCGCACGCCCACCTTTGTCATTTTTTGAATCAATCTTCCTGGCATCGAACCGATGTAAGTACGGCGATGACCACGAATTTCCGCTTCGTCACGCACGCCACCCAAGGCCATGCGGACAAATTTACGGTTGGTCGCGTGGGCAATCGACTCCGCCAGGGAGGTCTTGCCTACACCCGGAGGGCCAACCAGGCACAACACCGGACCGCGAATTTTCTTCACGCGCTTTTGCACGGCGAGGTATTCGAGAATCCGCTCTTTGACTTCTTCCAGACCATAGTGGTCGGCATCGAGAATGTCTTCTGCGCGGGCCAGGTCCAGACGCACCTTGCTCTGTGCCTTCCACGGCACCTGCACCAGCCAGTCGATGTAGGAGCGCACCACGGTCGCTTCAGCCGACATCGGCGACATTTGCTTGAGTTTGTTCAGCTCAGCCTGGGCTTTGGCCAGGGCATCCTTTGGCAGGCCTGCGGCATCGATGCGCTTTTTCAGCTCTTCGACTTCGTTGTGGCCTTCCTCGCTGTCGCCGAGCTCTTTCTGAATGGCCTTCATCTGCTCATTCAGGTAGTACTCGCGCTGACTGCGCTCCATTTGCTTTTTGACGCGGCCACGAATACGTTTTTCGACTTGCAGCAGGTCGATTTCGGCATCCAGCAATGCCAGGACGTGCTCGACCCGGGCCGACAAATCGAGAATCTCGAGGATTTCCTGCTTCTGCTCGATTTTCAGCGCCATATGGGCGGCCATGGTATCGACCAGGCGGCCAGGCTCATCGATGCTGTTGAGCGACGACAGGACTTCGGCGGGAACCTTCTTGCCCAATTGAACGTATTGTTCGAACTGCGACAGCAAACTGCGGACAAACACTTCCGACTCGCGCTCGGGCGCGTCGACCTCGTCAATCAGCGAAACTTCGGCACGGCAGTGGCCGTCCACTTCCATGAAACGCTCGACGGCGCCGCGCTGCTCGCCTTCGACCAGCACCTTGACGGTGCCGTCAGGCAACTTGAGCAACTGCAGAACGGTCGCGATGGTACCTACACGGTAAAGTGCGTCTTCACCGGGATCGTCGTCAGCAGGGTTTCTCTGGGCCAGCAGAAGGATCTGCTTCTCGCCCGTCATCGCGGCCTCGAGGGCTTCGATGGATTTCTCGCGCCCCACGAACAGCGGGATAACCATGTGCGGATAAACCACGACATCACGCAATGGCAGGAGAGGCAATTCGATGGTTGTCTTCATGATTTCGCCTCTACGGCGGCCATAAGGCCGTAAACAGATGGAAGTAAGCTTGAAACCAAGATGGGGGCTGCCTTGAAAAAAAACAAGCTCAAAGAAGGCACTGAACCCGCTAAAAGCAAAGGGGCCCGAAGGCCCCTTCTTTAAACCAGCAGTGCGACGCTTACGCGTCTGGCGCTGCCTTGGCAGCCGGCTCACTGTTTTCGTAGATAAACAGTGGCTTGGACTTGCCTTCTATAACGCTTTCATCGATCACTACTTTACTCACCTCGGACTGCGAGGGGATTTCATACATAGTGTCGAGCAGTACGCCTTCGAGGATCGAACGCAATCCACGAGCACCGGTCTTGCGTTCCAGTGCGCGCTTGGCGACCGATTTCAGGGCGTCGGAGCGGAACTCCAGGTCTACGCCTTCCATCTCGAACAGCTTGGCATACTGTTTGGTCAGAGCATTTTTCGGCTCGGTGAGGATCTGCATCAGCGCAGCCTCGTCGAGCTCGTCCAGCGTCGCAAGAACCGGCAGACGACCGACGAATTCCGGGATCAGACCGAACTTGACCAGATCGTCAGGTTCGACTTCACGCAGGGACTCACCCACCTTCTTGCCTTCTTCCTTGCTGCGCACTTCCGCGCTGAAACCAATGCCGCCCTTGGTGGAACGGTTTTGAATAACCTTTTCCAGACCGGAGAACGCACCACCGCAGATGAACAGGATGTTACGGGTGTCGACCTGAAGGAATTCCTGTTGCGGGTGCTTGCGACCGCCTTGTGGCGGAACGGAAGCGACCGTACCTTCGATCAACTTGAGCAGGGCCTGCTGCACGCCTTCACCGGAAACGTCCCGAGTGATCGACGGGTTGTCGGACTTGCGCGAAATCTTGTCGATTTCATCGATATAGACAATGCCCATCTGGGCTTTTTCCACGTCGTAATCGCACTTCTGCAACAGCTTCTGAATGATGTTTTCAACGTCCTCGCCCACGTAACCCGCCTCGGTGAGGGTGGTTGCGTCGGCGATTGTGAACGGAACGTTCAGCAAGCGGGCCAGTGTTTCGGCTAGCAGGGTCTTACCCGAGCCTGTCGGGCCGATCAGCAAAATGTTGCTCTTGCCGAGTTCGACGTCGTCACTCTTCTTGTCACGCTGGTTCAGGCGCTTGTAGTGGTTGTACACCGCTACGGCCAGAACCTTTTTCGCACGCTCCTGACCAATCACATACTGGTCAAGGATGCCGCTGATTTCTTTAGGCGAAGGCAATTTATGCGCGCTGCTCTCGGCCTGGGCTTCCTGCACCTCCTCACGGATGATGTCGTTGCACAGGTCGACGCACTCGTCGCAGATAAAGACCGAGGGGCCGGCAATCAATTTGCGTACTTCATGCTGGCTTTTGCCACAGAAGGAGCAATAGAGCAGCTTGCCGTTGTCCTCGCCGTTGCGGGTGTCAGTCATTCGTTCGATCCAAATCCGATAGGCTTGCAACACAAGATGAAGGCTATTGCGGGCTTTTTCAAGCCCGCCGGTGATCAGACCAGCCGACCAGCCTGTTTTGAGCTGCTTATTTTAAGCGGGGCGCTGGGTGATCACTTCATCGATCAAGCCGTACTCACGCGCGGCGTCTGCACTCATGAAGTTGTCGCGGTTGGTATCGCGCTCGATTTCTTCAAGGGTGCGCCCGCTGTGCTTGGCCATCAACGTGTTGAGGCGCTCACGAATGAAGAGGATTTCCTTGGCATGGATTTCGATATCCGACGCCTGGCCCTGGAAACCGCCCAGTGGCTGGTGAATCATCACTCGCGAGTTCGGCAGGCAGTAACGCTTGCCAGGAGCACCGGCCGTCAGCAGGAACGCGCCCATGCTGCACGCCTGGCCGATACAGGTGGTCGACACGTTGGGTTTGATGAACTGCATGGTGTCGTAGATCGACATGCCCGCCGTCACCGAACCGCCCGGGGAGTTGATATAGAGATGGATGTCCTTGTCCGGATTTTCCGCTTCAAGGAACAGCAGTTGCGCACAGATCAGGTTGGCCATGTAGTCCTCTACCGGGCCAACCAGAAAGATCACACGCTCCTTGAGCAGGCGCGAGTAAATGTCGTAGGCGCGCTCGCCACGAGCGGACTGCTCGACAACCATCGGGACCAGACCGCCTGCGGCCTGGATATCAGAGTTCTGCTGAATATACGAATTACGGAACATGCTCTGCAGTCACTCCCAAATAGTTATGTCTTGAATACGCATAAGCCAGCTCGAGAGCTGGCTTATGGTGTGTGCTTCTAACGCAAAAACAATCAGTCGGCTTGTGGAGCTTCTACCGGCTTGACCGCTTCTTCGTAAGAGACCGATTTGTCGGTCACGCTAGCTTTCTGCAGAACAGTATCCACAACTTGCTCTTCCAGCACAACCGAACGAACTTCGTTCAGTTGCTGGTCATTTTTGTAGTACCAGGACACAACTTGCTCTGGCTCCTGGTAGGCCGAAGCCATTTCCTGGATCAGTTCGCGAACGCGGGTTTCGTCAGGCTTGAGGTCGTATTGCTTGACCACTTCAGCCACGACCAGACCCAGCACAACGCGACGCTTGGCTTGTTCTTCGAACAGCTCGGCCGGCAGTTGATCAGGCTTGATGTTGCCACCGAACTGCTGAACAGCCTGCACGCGCAGACGGTTCACTTCGTTCTCCAGCAGCGCCTTTGGCACTTCGATCGGGTTGGCGGCCAGCAGACCGTCCATTACCTGATTCTTGACCTTGGATTTGATCGCCTGACGCAGCTCACGCTCCATGTTCTTGCGAACTTCGGCGCGGAAACCGTCGATGCCCGACTCCTTGATACCGAACTGGGCGAAGAATTCTTCGGTCAGCTCAGGCAGCTTCGGCTCGGAAACCGAGTTGACGGTCACGGTGAACTCGGCTGCTTTGTTAGCCAGGTCCAGGTTCTGGTAGTTTTCCGGGAAGGTCAGGTTCAGAACGCGCTCTTCGCCCGCCTTCGCACCCACCAGGCCTTCTTCGAAGCCAGGGATCATGCGGCCGGAACCCAGGACCAGCTGGGTACCTTTGGCCGAACCACCGGCGAAGACTTCACCGTCAACCTTGCCAACGAAATCGATGTTCAGTTGGTCTTCGTTCTGAGCAGCACGCTCAACGGCTTCGAAACGGACGTTCTGCTTGCGCAGGATGTCCAGCATCTTATCCAGGTCGGCGTCAGTCACGTCAGCGCTCTGGCGCTCGACCGCGATGGAGTCGAAACCGGCAACGGTGAACTCAGGGAACACTTCGAACGTTGCTACGAATTCCAGATCCTTGCCCTTTTCCAGGACTTTTGGCTCTACCGAAGGAGCGCCAGCCGGGTTCAGCTTTTGCTCGACAATGGCTTCGTAGAAAGAAGCCTGGATCACGTCGCCTACAGCTTCCTGACGCGCATCAGCTTCATAACGCTGACGGATCACGCTCATCGGCACTTTGCCAGGACGGAAGCCTGCAATCTTGGCCTTTTGGGCAGTCTGCTGCAGACGCTTGTTGACTTGAGTCTCAATGCGCTCAGCTGGCACGGTGATGCTCATGCGGCGCTCAAGAGCAGAAGTATTTTCAACAGAAACTTGCATGGATATTCCTCGTTGCACAGACGTTAGCCGGCCGTTTCCGACCCCAGAATCAAGGGCATGCATTCTAGTGGGTCAAACTCAAGAAGTCACCCTACTGAAAACGGGTAAAAACGCAGCAGGCCATTTAGCGGCGAGGACAAACGGTTGAGCCTCGCCATGAGAGCAAATACAGCGAATCACGCCAGGGCTCTGCACCACCCCTTCTATATATAGAAGGAACCGGTCGGCTTCTCCCTGGTTGCGGCCTCGCCAGGAGACCGACGGGCAAATCGGGCATCATCGTGAAACATGTTTTCGACGAGCCGCACACCCTACCAGCACAAAATCCACCGTCATATCGAAAAAACTCGAACGACTGAAACAAAAACGGCGCAGCCCTTTTCAGGTACTGCGCCGTTATCTGCTATCAAATAGCCACTTACAGGGTGACAGAGAGACTCGAAATAAACCCGAAAACTCCCGCCGTTGCTGGGCCTGACAATGCAAGCCCCCCTCAAGTACACTTACAGCTGTACTGATCCGTTACCGCCGGACCAGTTCGACTTAACCGAAACGGGCTGCGATTCTACCGCCAAGGTATTGAGAATGCTCGGTTTTTATTGATGCTACTGCTCCGACATTCTGCCGACCGAACAGCCCCCCTCTGCTGCGCCCAGCCCATGCGGCTACGCTGAAGATCTCAAGGAGGGTTTTCGACATATGAACCACCCCGGCTTCATAGGCACCTCCATGCCCCACACCACACATGAAGATGGATTACCCGCTCGACGTCGGAGGGTGGCTGGAATTGAGCAGTCTGAACCCGCGCTGACAGTATCGTCCGACGCACGGCTCCGGCAAAACGGTCAAGAAACAGCAGCATTCACTTACAATGTAACAGCCCAATGCAATCAGACTGGCGTCCCGCCGTGATACTTTGCGGCGCTTTATCGGGCCAGGAGATGCCTTAAGTATGCGCATCAAACGCCCCAGCCCCGTTTTCGGTGGCTACCTTGCCCTTTGTTGCTTGTTTTTCGCCGCATGGTTCACCCATCCCGCCCCGGTGCATTCCACGTTTGCCTTGATGAAACCGGTGCCGGCCGTGGCCGATGCCGCCAAGCCCATTTACACCAGCCGATTCGCCTCTTCCGGGCTGGTGGACTTCGTGCACTCTTCGGCAGTAACCGCCCTGCCTGACGGCAGCCTGATGGCGGTCTGGTTCGCTGGCACTCGCGAAGGCGCAGCCGATGTGCAAGTGCGCTCTGCCCGGTTTGACGCAAAAACCGGCGAGTGGGGTGCCGAGCAGGTACTGGTAACCCGGGATTCGACTGAACAGGGCACTCGAAAACACATTCGCAAACTAGGCAACCCGGTTGTTGCCCTCGCGCCGGACAATCGCCTCTGGCTGTTCTACGTGTCGGTGTCCATGGGCGGCTGGGCCGGCAGTGCGGTCAACGTGATGGTCTCGAATGACTTTGGCCGTCAGTGGTCCGCGCCACGCCAACTGATCACGTCACCTTTTCTGAATATCAGCACACTGGTCCGCTCAGCGCCGGTATTTCATGCCGACGGTTCCATCGGCTTGCCGGTATACCACGAGTTTTTGGGCAAGTTTGCCGAGTACCTGTACCTGAGCGCAGACGGAAATGTGATCGACAAGTACCGCATCAGCCATGGCAATAATTCATTGCAACCCACGGTGGTTCCATTGGATGGCCAGCGCGGTATCGCCATGCTGCGTTACGCCGGTGACACCCACCACCGCGTGCTGGCGTCCCGCACTGAAGATGCAGGGCAAACCTGGAGTGAACCCTACCCACTCGACCCATCGAATCCGAATTCCTCGCTGGCGGCCGTCGCGACGCCCGAACATGGGTTGCTGGTCGCACTCAATGACCTGCAAGAGGGGCGCTTCAAGCTGAGCCTTTACAGGACCGACGCCGAAATGGCCGACTGGCATTCATTGCAAGACCTGGACAAATCCCCCGACCCAGAGGGCGACGCGTTTTCACCCGAGGCCTACAAGGAAATCATTGGCAAAGAGTTTCGCGACTCCAGTGGCGCGCTGCGCCAACCGCTGGAGGCGCAGTTCCTGAACAACCTCAACGGCCGCGTCTGTAAAAAACAAGGGTGTGACTTTGAATACGAGTACCCTTACTTCATTCGCAGCCCAGACGGGCTGTATCACCTGGTTTATTCCTGGAACAACACCTTTATCAAACACGTCACCTTCAACGAAGCGTGGCTGGCGGAGCGTACCCATTGAACAATCTCTGGCAGGCCCATATCAGCTTCGCGATGATCATCTTCCTGCTGCTACCCTCATTCGGCTTGAAGCGGGTTGGCGGTCTGACGCTCTTGCTCGCCTTGCTGGCTGCCAGCTTCATACCGCTTGACGGCTTGTCACTGGCCGCGTACTTGCGCAGCCATATCGATGACCTGGCGGTTACGACCCTGGTGCTCCTGGCCTGGGGGTGTTTGCGCCGACTGGATGTCTTGCCGCCTGCCCTGCAAGGTCAAAGCAGCGTCTTGATTCTCTTCGCCGCGGCGGCCCTGGCGCTGTATCCAGCAACCCTGGGATTGAGCGACCTGGACCCTTATCGACTCGGCTTCAGCCCGCGCCCATTACTGCTGTTCGTCGCACTGCTCACTCTGGGCCTGTTTTACCTGCGTAACTACCTGGCCGTCGTGATGCTGGCCTGCGCGACACTCGCCTTCATCATCGAAATCAAGCCTTCGCAGAATTATTGGGATTACCTGATTGATCCACTGCTCGGCCTGTATTGCTGTACGGCACTGTTGATACGCGCCACACGCTGGACCTACGATCGGCTAAACATGCTACGCGGCTGCGCATCAAACGGATCCGTTTGAAACTCAACGACATTATTCAATAAGGGGAGCATGGATGGGTTGGCTGCATTCGAGACGCCTGCATTACTGGCTTGGCGCAACGGCAACTATGTTTGCGCTGTTTGCACTGCTGCGGACGGTGTTCTTTTTCGGTTTTTCCGGTTTCGACGCCAGAGCCCTGATCGACGAACAAGCCATCCTGGAAACCCTGGGCATCGGCTTTCGTTTCGACCTGCGCCTGGCCATCCTGATAATGCTGCCGCTGGCATTGCTGGCGTGGCTCCCCCGCTGGAACCTTGTCAGCAGCCGCCTGGTGCGCCGGATCGCACGGGTATATCTGGCCACCACCCTCAGCGCTCTGCTGCTGGTCTACATCATCGATTTTGGCCACTACGCCTACCTGGGCGTAAGGATCAACGCTACCGTGCTGCGCTTCATCGATGATGCGCAAATATCCCGTGGCATGATCTGGCAATCCTACCCGGTCATCTGGATTTCGCTAGGCTGGCTGACAACAGTCGCGGTGGTGACACTGGTCCTGGTGCGCCTGGAACGCTTGACGCTTGACCGCCCCAGCAAAACCATTCACCCGTTCTCCGCCACATGGGGTAGCGCATTGATGGTCGTGCTGGTGCTATTGGGTATTTTGGGCCGCGTCGAAAACATTAACCTGGAAAACCCCGTCCCACTGCGCTGGAGCGATGCCTTCTTCTCGGGCAACAACCAGATCGCTGCGCTGGGTCTGAACCCCGTGATTTTCCTCTACGACACGGTCAAGGTCGGTCAGTCGCGCTATGACGAAGCGCAGGTGCGCGAGCACTATGCGGTCATGGCCAACTACCTGGGCGTTGATCAGCCCGATCCACACACCATGAACTTCGTACGCCACCAGGCACCACAACCCTACAAAGTACCGGGCTCGCGACCACCGAACGTGATGTTTGTCATGCTTGAATCGCTGGGCACCAGCGCCGTCGGGGCCTACGGAAACCCGATCAATCCGACGCCCAATCTCGATCGCCTGGCCACCCAGAGCTGGTTTTTCAAGCACTTCTATGTGCCGGTGACGGGGACCGCAAAAACCGTCTGGGCCAGTATTAGCGGGGTGCCTGACGTCACGCGCCAGGAAACCGCAACGCGCAATCCGCTGATCACCAATCAGCACACCCTGATCAATGCCTTCGCCGACTACGAGAAGATCTACACCATTGGCGGTAACTCCGGCTGGGCCAATATGAATGCCTTGATCCGGCAAAGCATCGACGGCGTTCGCCTGCTCGAAGAACGGGATTGGAAATCTCCGGCAGTGGATGTCTGGGGGATCTCGGACCTGGACTTGTTCAAGGAAACCGACAAAGTCCTGCAAGCACTGCCCAAGGACAAACCCTTCTTTGCCTATGTGCAGACGGCCGGCAACCATCGCCCCTTCACGATCCCCAAGACCAACGATGGATTCGAGGTCAAGCACCCAACCCTGGCAGAAGTCCAGGCCGCCGGATCGCGCAGTGTTGAACAGTACAACGCTGTGCGCCTGCTGGACTTCAACATCGGGCGCCTGATGGAAATAGCCAAGGCTGGCGGCTACTACGACAACACCATTTTCGTGCTGTTTGGCGACCATAACACCCGAATCGCCCAGATTCCGTTCCTGGCGCCGGCTTATGAGCAACTGGGCCTGGAAAGCAATGCAGTGCCCATGATCATACACGCGCCGGGTTTGCTTGGGACGCGCACGGTCGAGGAAGCGGTTGGCCTGGCGGACTTGCTGCCAACCGTGGCGGGCATGGTCGGTCTTGAGTTTCGCAACAGCGGCATGGGGCGCGACATTCAGCAGCCCGCCCCCGAAGGTGAACGCGTGGTACCACTGGTATTACGCGAGGGAACGTTCCCGCTGATTGCGGGCGTGACTCAACATTATATGGTGCAGATGGAGCACGATGGCAGCTCGCCAACCCTCCACGACCTGGCCTCAACGACTCCACGGGACAACGTGGCCGAGAAACACCCTGAAGAGTTCAAACGCCTGACGCTGCTGACCCGTGGCATGCATGAAACTTCAAGGCTGATGCTGTTCCAGAACGTGCGCAAGTGACATGACACGAGCTAAACGGCCGCTGGCCGTTTTAGCTCGAAAGCACTGACGTCAAAACGACCCGCCCAACGCTGCTGACTCCCAGCTCATGATCAGCAGCTCACTTCTGACATCGGCCTTTCCCTGCCGCTGGCTGGTCTTGGTGTATCGGGTATCCAGCATCTCAACGTACTCCCCCCCAAAAAACACCCGGCGGATGCTTGGGTGGTCGTTGATGCTGACCATCACCCTACCACGTGCAACGGCGCATGAAATCGGCCATTCGCACGCAGTTCTCGAACGAAAATCCACCCCGTACCCCGCGTATCCGCGTAGTGGAAGGTATGGGCACGGCCATAGCGCTCGGTGCATTCAAGCCTGGGCAAATTCTCGACGCAGGTGCCGGACAGATATTGCCATGCGACCGAGAGACTCTCTTCGATGCACAGCAAGTTGATCGATGGGGTGGTGGCGCGCCGAAGACCTGTCCGGACACCTTGCCGACGAAGTCATGTGGTGCAGGCAGATAGATCGGGCGGCGCGCCGGCTATCAAGATAGCGTTTCGGGACGGATCATCTTCTGCCACTCGAGTACCTGTCACGAACTGAGTGCCCACTTGATTTGCTTGCCTGACGGCGGTGTCAGTGAAGGGCATTCGTACATCACCAGAAGGCCACACTGGCGGATGTACTAAAGTTTTGCGGATGCTAGCGAACGACCAAGAACGTCCAGGCAACAAAAAAGCCGCACCAGGCGGCTTTCTGCTGGGTTTCGCGGACTAGGTGAATCACTACGAATACTTGTTTGGTACGAACGGAGAGACTCGAACACTCACACCTTGCGGCGCTCGAACCTAAATCACATCAGGCACCTTAAACACCAAATAAATTAACAGCTTATGCCGACAGCAATCGGTCACACCATCCCAAAAGCCGCCACAGTATGCACGGCGTACAATTGCGTGACTCACGTTTTCTACACACGGGCATTTCAATGCCTTTGTGGCCCCCTCCACCGGCGTCCTGCCGACCGAACACAACCAACCTATCCCTGCACTACCACGATTGCGCACAGAGGCAGCCTCCGATCCCCTCCAACCCGATCGGCGAAAAAGCGTTCGTGGCCATGCCAGACATGACCGCATCGATCAACGGACAAAGCAGGGAATCATTAAGCGGAAGATTCGGCCTCATCCTGGCAATGTTGTTCGTCCGATTCATCAACGCGCACATCTCGCTATTGATCGCGACGTCGCCTCGAATCGGATTGGTGACATGGATCTGCTTCCAAGGGATGCCCCCCCTTTCCAGAACAGCGCGACGAGCGGCCAATGACCAAGGCGCTCAAAGTGCTCCTCAACGTTACGGACGGCAAGGCATTTAATGGATTGCCGCTGACGCTTGATGTAGCATTTGGCCACCCATAAAAACCATCAGGACACAAGATGAAAGCACCAAAGGGACTTGCCGGCATCACTTCACTTAGAGGGCTGGCTGCAACGCTTGTACTGGTTATTCATTCATTCCTATTTCTTGGGTATTCACATACTTACTCTAAAAATTTCGAGCTTACCAATATCGGTGTAGATTTATTCTTTGTGTTAAGCGGATTTATTATGGCCTTTGCGCACTGGGACGACTTTGGAAAAGGGGTCACATCAGTAAGCACCTTCTTAAAGAAGCGGGTGATACGCATCTACCCAATGTACTTTCTTGTCACACTATTGACAGCCATCATTCTTTACGTCGCACCGAAGCTATTCTACGCAATGGAATACAGCAATTTACTTGTAATAAAGTCTTTGCTTTTTATACCGTCACAAATCGGATCAGGCACATCGTTAATATTGGCCGTAGCCTGGACACTGGCCTTTGAGGTTGTGTTCTATCTTATATTCTCTTTATGCCTGCTGTTTCGGCGCGACGCAGGATTGGCTATGACTGTAGCAGCCCTGCTTTTCTGGGGCATCGGAGGGGCAACAGTCTCATCAAGCAATTACATCATGGAATTTTTCCTGTCTACACTGCCACTTGAATTTATGGCAGGTATTCTGATCTGCATTTATTTCAAAAGCAGCCATTACAAGCCAATCACGTACCCAGCAGCCATTGCTGTGACACTGATGATCGCCTCCCTTGCATTACTCGCACTAACATTACCTTACCCAGTGACCGAAAGAACGCTAACCGACAACAACAGGGTTATTTACTACGGAATTCCAGCTGCCGTTATTTTCTTCTGCTTCCTCAATATCAGCCAATCCAAAACAAAATGGATTGCAGCCGCCATCAACGCTATAGGCGATGCATCATACTCAACTTATCTGACCCACTTCCTTACAATCGGCGCCATTAAATTCGTGGCCGCCAGAACCGGAATCATTGAGAGCACAAATATTTACGTGCTTGTTGTTTTCTCATGTGCATTCTGCACAATATGCGGCATAGCTGCGCACAAGATAGTTGAGGCGCCAGCAACAAGACTATTCAGAACTGTGCTTTTAAACAAAAGAACGAGCAAGCTCTCTGCGGAGACGACCTGAGCCGCTGTAATCGACGCATTGGCATTCAATCCGCGTGATCGTTTTTCGGTCACCGAAACATGTTAATTTTTTCCGAGCGAAATGTAGGTGCACTCACACGCTAATCTTCTTCCCCGACTTTGATCAGCATCTGTCGCCAAGGTCTCCCGCTCTTGCATCAGCGCTTGAACACGTCAGCAAACACCAGGACGGCGTGGGTAGCCGCCTGGTTTGCGGCGGCAGTGCAGGAATGGCCGCTGCCTTGACTGGCTGAGAGGCGACGAGCAAGGTCGTCGGTGGGCGTTCCCAGGCTACCAGCAGCAGCGCGAGCAGCGACAGCATCGGCAACCACCTGGTCAATGATCTTTTGCCCACCCTGACTCACCTTGTTCATTGAGAGTTGACGGGGCTGCTCTTTGTTACGCTCGGCGCCCTTAGGGTCGCGGTCACTCCACCAGGCCGGCCACTCGAGCCCCTTCACCGACAGGCCGTGGTGGCAGGCGCCGAACAACACTCCGGCCACAAGCAACACCATTGCTACACAAGGAAAAGTTCACCGCCCAAGCCGGAACCTTGGGCATGGTGGTCGCGCAATAGTGCGTGACGCCGCCGGTAGGATCCAGCACGGTACCGGCGACCACACAACTTGAAGCGGCCGGTCATCGCCATGACCTTTTTCACTTCTTCCACGGCCTGGCGCGAAAGCGGTGCCAGGTACGGCGAAACCTTGCCCCCCCCTCCAATCTCACCCTACTGCGCAACCGCTTCACGACCTCGGCCGGAATGGGTCCAGAGTGCGTTTTCGAGATCGAACTGGCTCGAGGGACGCATTGCGGAGCGCGCCCGCCCGGACGCCTGTTAATAGAAGAAGGCTAATCGCGCCGCCGGTGAACATGCGCCCGCGGAACTCACGAAGCTTTGCGAGGAAGAACTTAAGCTCATAGTCACCGCGAAGAATCAGGGCATGACTAACCGGTGGCTGAATCGCAGCAAGAGCTTCCAGGTCAGTTGCGGGGCTCGCGTCGATGATGCCCTCGGCAACGGCGAAGCTGAAGATCTGCTTCATCCATGTCCGGCAGTTCTCGGCTACATGGAGGGCGCCACGCTTTTCGATGCGGCGGATCACGATCAGTAGATCGGCGCGCCTCACTTCGCAGATGGGGATTTTGCCGAGAGCAAGCAGAAGGTCTTTCCAGGTACAGGCGGGACTGCTTCGCGCTGCCCTTGGCTGCTCAGTCAGGCGTGGACGCTTGAAGATGTACCAGCGTTCAGCCACTGCGGCGAAGGTGTTGGTCACGTCGGCGCCGGTAGTCTGCTGGAACTGACGTCGCTCCGAGCGTTCAATGCTTTTGGCAACCAGCTCACGAACTCCGTCACGGAGCTCTAGCGCATCTTTGAGGGAAACATCTGGGTAGGTGCTCAGGGATATGCGTGGTTGCTATCCGCACCATGAAAAACGGAAGTGCCACGCTTTCGAGCCTTTGCTGGCTACGAACAGGGACAGACCGCCCGTGTCGCTGAAGCTGTAGTCTTTTTCTTTGGGTTTTGCTTGCCTGACGGCAGTGTCAGTGAGAGGCATTAGTACCTCACCACAAGGTCACACAATAAGAGGCACCGATGAATGCACTAGAGTTTTGCGGATCGTGGCGAACGACCAAGGAACGTCCAGGCAACAAAAAAGCCGCACTAGGCGGCTTTCTGTTGGGTTTCGCGGACTATGGTGAATCACTGCGAATACTTGTTTGGTGCGGACGGAGAGACTCGAACTCTCACACCTTGCGGCGCTGGAACCTAAATCCAGTGTGTCTACCAATTCCACCACATCCGCGTATCAAGCTTTTAAAGCAAAGGCGCCAGACTATTAATCTGGCGCCTTTCTAAATATGGGGTGGACGAAGGGGATCGAACCCTCGACAACGGGAGTCACAATCCCGTGCTCTACCAACTGAGCTACGCCCACCATATTGCCATGTTGCGTTACTTGTGCCAAAGCTGCCTAATTGGCGCACCCGGCAGGACTCGAACCTGCGACCATCCGCTTAGAAGGCGGATGCTCTATCCAGCTGAGCTACGGGCGCCTTGTTAATCTGTATTCTTGGACGATTACAAACTAAGTGCTTTCAGTCTCACCGAATCAAACATCAATTCTGATCAACCTTCTTAACCAGTGCTAGGCTGTGCCCGACAAGTGCGACGAATGTTATAGGTGAGTCCGAAGGTCGTCAACTCTTTTTTAAAAAAAATTCATTTTATTTAAGGGGTTAGGGGAATTTGCAGACCAAGCGCCTTTGCCCTCACGCCCTGACATGCGAGAATGCGCTCTCTTTTCTTCCCCCTCTCGATGGTTAATCACGCGCAATGACAGCACAACTAATCGACGGCAAATCGATCGCCGCCAGCCTGCGCCAGCAGATCGCCAAACGTGTCGCCGAGCGTCGCGAGCAAGGCCTGCGCACGCCCGGCCTCGCGGTGATCCTGGTCGGCAGCGATCCCGCCTCTCAGGTTTATGTCTCGCACAAGCGTAAAGACTGTGAAGAGGTCGGCTTCCTCTCCCAAGCCTATGACCTGCCCGCTGACACCACCCAGCAAGCCCTGACCGACCTGATCGACCGTCTTAATGACGACCCGAACATCGACGGCGTGCTGCTGCAGCTGCCTCTACCTGAACACCTGGATGCCTCCAAACTGCTGGAGCGCATTCGCCCGGACAAAGACGTCGATGGTTTCCATCCTTATAACGTCGGCCGCCTGGCACAACGCATCCCCCTGCTGCGCCCATGCACGCCTAAAGGCATCATGACCTTGCTGGAAAGCACCGGTGCCGACCTGTACGGCATGAACGCAGTGGTGGTCGGCGCCTCCAACATTGTCGGTCGCCCGATGGCGATGGAACTGTTGCTGGCCGGCTGCACCGTCACCGTCACCCACCGCTTCACCAAGGACCTGGCCGGCCACGTCGGCCGCGCCGATCTGGTGGTCGTGGCCGCCGGCAAGCCGGGCCTGGTCAAGGGCGAGTGGATCAAGGAAGGCGCCATCGTCATCGACGTCGGCATCAACCGCCAGGAAGATGGCAAGCTGGTCGGCGACGTGATCTACGACACCGCCCTGCCCCGCGCTGGCTGGATTACCCCGGTACCTGGCGGCGTTGGCCCGATGACCCGTGCCTGCCTGCTGGAAAACACGCTCTACGCGGCGGAAACCCTGCACGGCTGAGTGTGGCGTTCCACTGATGCCGTACAAGAAACCCCGCCATCCGGCGGGGTTTCTCGTTTATGGACGGCCTTAAGGCTGTTCGTCGAAAACCCCTGTTTTTTAGTCGAAAACAAGGACTTTCATCTGCCCCCCGAAGAACATTCGACAGTTCCTCAACTACGCTCATAAAATGTAACGTATTTCTGGAAAAAGCCCGTTGCACAACGGCATACCCACATTTATCGAGCCTACTCGCGTGAAAATCCGTCTTTCTATCCTGAGTCTCTTGTTTGCATTTTCAGGCACTGCCATCACGTCGAACGTCGATGCTGGTGAAACCACTGCGGCACCTCGCGACCCTTCGAAACTGCATATCGCCTCGGGCAGCGCCATGCTGATCGACTTGCAGACCAACAAAATCGTCTATGCGAGCAACCCCGATGTCGTGGTGCCCATCGCCTCGGTGACCAAGCTGATGACCGGCCTGGTGGTGCTGGAAGCCAAGCAGAATATGGATGAGTACATTTCCGTGACGATCAGCAACACCCCGGAAATGAAAGGCGTGTTCTCGAGGGTCAAGCTCAATAGCGAGCTGTCGCGCAAGGAAATGCTGCTGATCACCCTGATGTCCTCGGAAAACCGCGCGGCCGCGAGCCTGGCCCACCACTACCCGGGTGGCTATGCCGCCTTTATTGCCGCCATGAACGCCAAGGCCAAGGCGCTGGGCATGACCAGCACCCACTACGTCGAGCCGACCGGTCTGTCCACCAGTAACGTGTCCACGGCACGCGACCTAAGCAAATTGCTGCAAGCGGCACGCAAGTACCCGATGTTGAGCGAGTTAAGCAGCACCAAGGAAAAAACCGTGGCGTTCCGCAAGCCCAGCTATACCTTGGGCTTTCGCAACACCGATCACCTGGTCCGCAAGGACAATTGGGATATCCAGCTGACCAAGACCGGCTTCACCAACAAGGCGGGGCACTGCCTGGTACTGGTTACCCGCATGGGGGATCGCCCGGTGTCGCTGGTGATTCTCGACGCCTTCGGCAAATACACCCACTTCGCCGACGCCACCCGCATCCGCCAGTGGGTCGAAACGGGCAAGAGCAGCCCGGTGCCGGCAGCGGCCCTGCACTACAAAGCGAACAAGAACCTGAAAAGCCGCCAGACCGGCGTGGCCCAGACCGCCGAGTAACGCACTCATCAAGGCCCCGACACCCGTCAGGACCTTTATCGAAAACGGCGCCTCAGGGCGCCGTTTCTCATGGCTGGGTGTTCAACGCCCTGGTCGCCCGGGCAGCGGCCTGCTCCTGTCCCGCCTGGGCCAGGTCATTGGCCGCGCTCAGCCAACGCTGCCGGTCGACACTGGCTGGCACCTGAGTCGGCGCCTGAATCAGTACGGCCCAGCCGCCCGCCTCCTTGAAGGCCGACTCAAAGGTGTTGAAGTCCAGCAATAGGCGACGGTTCATGCCCGAGCGCAGCAGCACAGTCTGCTTCTGGCGGTTGTACCCGGCAAGAATGGCGTACCTGGGCTCTTTCCAGAAGGCCGAACCCTCGGTATAGCGCAACAACACCGGATAACCCGCCGCGACCTGGGTCAACAGCGCCGGCAAGTTGCTGTCCAGCGGGTACACGACCATGCCGTATTCACGCGCCAGCTTCGACATGTTCTGCTGCAGCTGCGCTTCGGCACCCGGCAAATGCAACGGTTTGTCGAGCAACCCCGGCGTGATCACGACACCCTGCTGAAACAGCAGGCTGGCCAGGGTTTGCGGCCCACCCTGGTAAGCCTCGCCACGGTAGAACCTGCCGTTGAGCTCGACACGCTCGGGCAGGCGCTTGATTTCAGGTTGCACGCTCCCGGCACAACCGGCCAGGCTCAAGACGCAGGCCGCAGCCAGCAAGGCGAAGCGAAATCGAGGAAGTACCGGCAACATCAATCACTCACTTGTTCAGGTGCCGGTCAGCAATCTTCCGGCTTGAGCACTGATCATAGCAGCGCTATAGCGGTAAACGGCAGTCACCTGCAGCCGATAGAACGAACAGGTTGGAGGCTCACGACTATTGGTCAATAGCCTGCAACACATCTGCGGCTAGACTGACACCTGCAAAGCGTAAGTGCCCGAAGCTGGGCAAAGAGGAGGCACCGATGAGCCTGATGGCAATAATCCTGATGCTGATAGGTGGCTGGCTGGCCGTTGCAGCCGCCATGCTGTGGGGTGTATTGCGCATCACCCGCAGACACCATCATGCCTACAGAGCACCGCAAGCCGCCGCCAAACACGAGAAACCTGCACCGCGTCACGCTTCCGTTCATTGAGCGACGCCATCTCTATCCTCATCAAGCAAAACGGCCGTCTGCACGCTTTCGAGCGCAGACGACCGTCGGGTACTGCCGTTAAGGCTTAAGCCTGCTCAGTAAGCTGCTTCTGCCTGGCTCGGCGCGACAACATGTTCAGCGTTTCGATCGCCGCCGAGAACGCCATGGCCGCATAGACGTAGCCTTTCGGTACGTGAGCGCCGAAGCCTTCGGCGATCAGGGTCATGCCGATCATGATCAGGAAGCCCAGCGCCAGCATCACCACCGTCGGGTTGTCGTTGATGAATTTGGCCAGAGGCTCGGCCGCCAACAACATCACCAGCACCGACACCAGGACCGCGATGATCATGATCGGCAAATGCTCGGTCATGCCGACCGCGGTAATGATGCTGTCGATGGAGAACACCAGGTCGAGCATCAGGATCTGACCGATGGCCGCCGCAAAACCCAAGGTCACCGTCGACGTTTTCGACGTCGGGTCATCCGGCGACGGATCCATGCTGTGGTGGATTTCCGTGGTCGCCTTCCACAACAGGAACAGGCCACCGGCAATCAGGATCATGTCTTTCCACGAGAACGCGTGACCGAACACCTCGATCACCGGCTCCGTCAGTTGCACGATGAAAGCAATGGTGCTCAACAGGCCCAGACGCAGGACCAGCGCCATGCTGATACCGATCCGGCGCGCCTTGGCCCGGTGCTGTTCCGGCAGCTTGTTGGTCAGGATCGAGATAAAAATCAGGTTATCGATGCCGAGCACGATCTCCATGACGATCAAGGTGGCCAGGGCGACCCAGGCAGTGGGGCTTGCAGCGAGTTGTAAAAGGTATTCCATGGGTCAGTCCTGACTCGGTGTTAGACGGATTAGATTTCCTGCGACGAACTGTCTTGCTTGTCGTCGTCGGCGGAAGGGTCCTTTTTATTGATGATGTTCCCGGTGGCGTCGCTCAGGGCCTGCTCCGCCGCTTTGTGGGTGTCGTCGATCGCCTGCTTGGCCGATTCGGCGGCCTTGCCCATCAATTGCTGGGCACTTTTTTCCGCCTGGTCACAGCCAGTGAGCAACAGCGCAGAAACAGCCAGCAACGAAACCGCAGTCAGGGATTTGAGTTTCATCATGCTTTCCTCGTTAGAACAGACTCGGCCGAAGTAGTGGCCCGTCGATAGCGAGGCATTCTAAGGAAGGGAATACTTCAGGAAAATTCGTATTTTTAGCAGCTATACTTCGGTTTTTACGAATCGGCGAGTGCCCATGCTCAATTATCGGCAACTGCATTACTTCTGGGTCGTGGCCAAAACCGGCAGCATTGTGCGTGCCTGCGAGCAACTGAACCTGACGCCCCAGACCATCAGCGGGCAGATCAGCCTGCTGGAGCAGACCTACGGGATCGAACTGTTCCAACGGGTTGGGCGGCAACTGGAACTGACCGAGGCCGGTCGCCAGACCCTGACCTACGCCGAGCAAATGTTTCAGCTGGGAGGCGAACTGGAAGCCCTGCTGCGAGCCCAGCCCAACGAGCAACAGATCCTGTTTCGGGTCGGGGTCGCGGACGTGGTGCCCAAATCCATCGTCTATCGCCTGATTGCACCGACCATGGAGCTGCACGAACCGCTGCGCATTACCTGTCGCGAGGACAAGCTGGAACGCCTGCTGGCCGACCTGGCGATTCAACGGCTGGACCTGGTGATTTCCGATAGCCCGATGCCCTCGCACCTGGACATCAAGGGCTACAGCCAGAAACTCGGTGAGTGCGGGATCAGCTTCTTCGCCACCCGGGAACTGGCCGAACGCTACGGCAGCGACTTCCCGCGCTGCCTGCATGGCGCCCCCCTGCTGATTCCCGGCCAGGAAACCGTGGTGCGCAGCCGTCTTCAACGCTGGTTTGCCGAACAGCGGATCCAGCCGCGGATCGTCGGCGAGTTCGATGACAGCGCCTTGATGCAGGCGTTTGGCCAATCCGGCAGTGGAATCTTCATCGGCCCCAGCGTGATTGCCGATGAGGTAAGACGCCAGTACGGCGTCGAGTTGATTGGCCAGACCGATGCGGTCAGCGAGTCGTTCTACGCCATCTCGGTGGAGCGCAAGGTCAAGCACCCGGGCATTGTCGCCATTACCGAAGGTGCCCGCCGGGCACTGTTTACCGCACTGTAGAGGCGCAGACGACCGGCGCCTTGAGCTTCATCAACAGCAGCGCCAACAGGATCGACACCAGGATAAAACCGGCCGCGGCAACGCCCAGGCTGGCCAGGCCCAGGGTGTCGATCACCCGTCCGCCCACCAGCGCTCCCAGGCCAATTCCCAGGTTCCCCCCGGCAATGTTCAGTGAGGCGGCAAACGCCGGCGCTTGCGGTGCTGCCTTCATCAGGCGCACATGGCAGACCAGAAACAATGCCGCCTGGGTCACGCCCCAGATGCCCATCGCCGCCGCCAACCCCAAGGTCGAATGGATACTCGGCACCAGGGCGAGCATGCCGCCGATCATAAACGCGCAGAACACCATCGATGCAATCAGCGGGTGGCGGTCAACCATGCGCCCGCCCAGCGAGTTTCCAATCAGGCCGACCGCACCAAACCCCATCAGGCACCACCCCACCACCGTGCCATTGAAACCGGCCAGTCGCTCCAGGATATCGGCCAGGTAGGTGTAGGCGGTGAACATGCCGCTAAATACCAGAATCGACAACAGCACGTGCCCTTGCATCAACGGACTGCGCAGAATCCTGAACTGCGAAGCGAAACTCACCTGCTGGTTGTGCAGATCGGTTTTCGGCAAGTAGATAAACAGCAGCAAGGCCTTGGCGAAGGCAATCAGCGCCAGAATGCCGAAGGCACTGCGCCACCCGAACGCATCAGAGATCAGCGTGCCGACGGGAATCCCGAAGACCGTGGCACAGACGATCCCGAAGCCGATCTTGGCAATCGCCCGCCCGGCATAGTCCGGCCCTACGATGTCCACCGCCGTTTCACTGGCCAGCGCCCAGAACACCGGCAGCCCCAGCGCCGGTATCAGCCGGGCCACTGCCATCACGCCAATGTTGGGCGCCAGGGCCGCCAGGGTGTTGGCCAGCCCGAACAGGATCAACACGCTGATAAACAGCCGGCGGCGTTCAAAGCGCGCGAAGTACGCCGTCAGGAATGGCCCGAACGCCGCCACGGTAAACGCGAACAAGGTCACCAGCAGCCCCGCCTGGGAAACGCTGACATCAAGGTCGCGAGCAATCGAGGGCAACAGGCCGACAATGATGAACTCCGTGGTCAGCACCGTGAAACCGGCGGCTGACAACAGCAGGATGGGAAACAACATGGGTAACTCCAGAAAACGACAACGCCAGCGACTGCCCGAAGGCTCACTGAGGAGAGATGAAAATAGAGGATGGCGAATCTTATCAGAGTGCGCCTGATCATGCTGGCGGGAACCGGATCCCGGAGGGTGGACCCCAGGTGGCAGATCGTCACAGGACTGAAGGATAACGCCCACGCTGTGATAAAGTCCGCCCCCCGCGAAAGACTGGATGCTCCTCAGCCAAGGCTGAATTCGCGCGCTTATCCGTTTTGCCCGCCTTCTCGATCTCGACGGACAGCCTCCCTGGATTCACAGCACCTTAAAAAAATCAGAGATACCGCTATGACTGCAGCACCGCTTTCTCTCCTGCAACGACTCAAACGCACCAGCCTGGTCACCCAGATCGTGATTGGCCTGATTGCCGGTATCGTCCTGGCGCTGCTCGCGCCTGAAGTGGCGAAGTCCACCGCATTCATCGGCAAAGTGTTTGTCAGCGCACTCAAAGCCGTCGCGCCGATTCTGGTGTTCGTACTGGTCATGGCCTCGATCGCCAACCACAAGCACGGCCAGGAAACCCATATCCGACCGATTCTGTTCCTGTACCTGCTCGGCACCTTCAGTGCCGCCGCCGTTGCGGTGGTCGCCAGCACCCTGTTCCCTTCCAGCCTTGTGCTCTCCACCCACGACGTGGCCATCAGCGCGCCCGGCGGCATTGGCGAAGTCCTGCAAAGCCTGTTGCTGAGCGTGGTCGACAACCCGGTCAGCGCCCTGATGAATGCGAACTTCATCGGTATCCTGGCGTGGGCGATCGGCATGGGCGTGGCCATCCGCCATGCCGGCGCAACCACCCGTGAAGTGCTCGGTGACCTGTCCAACGGCGTGACCCTGATCGTGCACGTGGTGATTCGCTTTGCACCGCTGGGCATTTTCGGCCTGGTGGCTTCGACCCTGGCCACCTCGGGCTTCGACGCGCTGCTGGGCTACATGCACCTGCTGGCCGTGCTGCTGGGCTGCATGCTGTTCGTGGCCCTGGTGATGAACCCGGTCATCGTGTTCTGGAAACTGCGCCGCAACCCTTACCCGCTGGTACTGACCTGCCTGCGCGAAAGCGGCATCACCGCGTTCTTCACCCGCAGCTCGGCGGCGAACATTCCGGTCAACCTGGAGTTGAGCAAGCGCCTGGGCCTGCATGAAGACACCTACTCGGTCTCGATTCCCCTGGGCGCGACCATCAACATGGCCGGCGCGGCCATCACCATCACCGTGCTGACCCTGGCTGCGGTTCACACCTTGGGTATTGCCGTGGACCTGCCGACCGCCGTGCTGCTGAGCGTGGTCGCGGCGATTTGTGCCTGTGGCGCCTCGGGCGTAGCCGGTGGCTCGTTATTGCTGATTCCGCTGGCGTGCAGCCTGTTCGGCATTCCTAGCGAGATCGCCATGCAAGTGGTCGCCGTGGGCTTCATCATCGGCGTGCTGCAGGACTCGGCGGAAACCGCGCTGAACTCCTCCACCGACGTGCTCTTCACCGCTGCGGCCTGCCTGGCCCAGGAAGAGAAAGTCGAACAAACCGCGTAACAATCACACCCGTTAAAAAGCCCGCCAAGGTTCACACCTTGGCGGGCTTCTTTTTGCCTGCGGGTTTAGAACGCGCCCATGTAGTCGCGTTTGCCGACTTCCACACCGTTGTGGCGCAGGATGGCGTAGGTGGTGGTGATGTGGAAGAAGAACTGCGGCAGGCCGTAGGTCAGCAGGTAGGACTGGCCCGTGAAACGCTTTTCTTTCGGCGTGCCGGGACGGGTCACGATCTCGATGCCTTCCTTGCCGTCGATTTGCGCGGGGGCAATACCGTCGATGAAGGACAGCACTTTGGCGATCAGCGCTTGCAGTTCGGCAAAGGTCACTTCGCTGTCGTCGTACGTCGGCAACTCGACTTGCGCTAGACGGGCAGAAACGCCCTTGGCGAAATCAACGGCGATCTGTACCTGACGCACCAGCGGGAACATGTCCGGGAACAGTCGGGCCTGCAACAGGGCATTGGGGTCGATGTTTTTGGCAACTGCGTGGGCTTCAGCCTTGTTCAGCACATCGCTCAACGCGTTGAGCATTTGCTTGAAGACCGGAACGGATGCAGCGTACAGAGAAATAGTCATGGCAGTCTCGCTGGGTGGAGGGTGCTGTGAAGGGAGTGGAACGTGGCGCGATTATAGCCATGCTTGAGGCGCGGCGCGGCTTGTCTTTTATCGTGCAAGGATTAGGCTAGGCGGCTTCGACTGCATAGGGAAAGCGCGATGAGCACTGAACAAGAGACGTCCACCGAAGCACTGCGCCTGAGCAGCACCGAGCTGCGCATTCTCGGCTCCTTGATCGAGAAACAGGCCACCAGCCCGGAAACCTATCCGCTGACCCTCAATGCGCTGGTCATCGCCTGCAATCAGAAAACCAGCCGTGAACCGGTGATGAACCTGAGCCAGGGCCAGGTCGGGCAAAGCCTGCGTGCCCTGGAAGGGCGTGGTTTCACCCGACTGGTCATGGGCAGCCGTGCCGACCGCTGGGAACATCGCCTCGACAAGGCGCTGGAACTGGTGCCCGCCCAAGTGATCCTGAGCGGCCTGCTGTTCCTGCGTGGCCCGCAGACGGTCAATGAACTGCTGACCCGTAGTGGCCGCATGCATGACTTCGAAGACGCCGAGCAGGTGGTCCATCAACTGGAACGCCTGATTGCCCGCGGCCTTGCGATGCTGCTGCCACGTCAGTCGGGCCAGCGTGAAGACCGCTATGTGCATACCTTGGGCGACCCAGCGGACTTTGAGGCGATACTCGCCGCGCGCCAGAACCCGGTGGAGCGTGGCGGCAGCGCTGTGTCAGTGGAACGCATCGAAGAGCTGGAGGCCAGAATTGCCGCGCTTGAAGAGCGCCTCGCACGCCTCGAATAACACACCGCTGGTTGCCAGCGATGAACGATGACGCCCCGGCGCGATGCATCGCGGGCACACCCTGACGCCGTTCAGTCAAGAGTGAACGGCATCAGGGCAAGCCACTTCTTCACAGAGTAGGTGCAAGCCACAAGCTGCTTGCAGGCCCGACCTGAGTCATTCGCGCTCCCAGTAATCCACGCCGTCGGCCTCGTTGGCGACGGCGACAAACCCTGTGGCATTGCCTTCGGTATCGACCCTGAAATCATCCATGACCGTGTATTTCCCGGTATCCGGGTATTGGCAAATTTCCGGTGATTGCTGAGTACTGACCGCCAGGTACCTCAACTCGCCCGAACTGGTGTTGATGATCTGGTGCGCCGTTTCCGGGCCACCTGCCGGGCAGGCAATCACGTCGCCGGCACGGATGGCGAACACCTGATCCCCCAGACGCACCTCGCCCTCCCCAGCTACCACGTAAAACATCTCCTCATTGACCCGATGGCTATGGAATGGAAACCCACGCATGCCCGGTGGCAGTGCAATCAGGCTGTAGCCAAGTTTCTGTGAATGCAGTTGCTGACCCAGGCGGGCAATGCGTGGGGCATAGCGCAGGGCCGTAGCGCCGGTCGGGGCAAAGCCGTCGGGCAGCGGCTGAAGTTCAGCCTGGTCCAGATTGATAATGGCAGGGGGCATGGGGAACCTCGATCACGGGGTTATCGGTCAGCACGTCTTTGCATGCGTGAAGGGCCAAGTATAGGCACGGTTTTGCAGCCCATCCCGAGACTCCCTTTCCTGCCCAGCCACCACGGACGATCAACTGCGAGCGAACGCGACCGCCTTGCGAAACTGCTCATCACTGGGGCGCACGCCGGTGTAGAGCACAAACTGCTCGAGGGCCTGGAGGGCGATCACCTCCAGTCCGGTGATCACGTGTTTACCAGCCTCACGAGCGCGCACGATCAGCGGCGTTTCCGATGGAATCGCCACCACATCAAAGACGATCTCTGCAGTATCGATGACAGCGCTCTCAAACGCCAACTGATCGGCTTCGCGGCCCCCGGCCATGCCGATTGGCGTGACATTGACCAGCATCTGCGGGCGCTCATCGCCCGGTTCTGCTTGCCAGCGATAACCCAGGGCGTCCGCCAGGGCTCGACCGGCGCTTTCGTTGCGGGCCACGATCAGGCCGTTGCGATAGCCGCCATCACGCAAGGCGCTGGCCACCGCCTTGGCCATCCCACCGCTACCACGCAGGGCGAATGTTGTTTCCTTAGGCACGGCATGGGTCTTGAGCAGTTGCTCGATGGCCATGTAGTCGGTGTTGTAGGCCTTGAGGTGGCCATGGGTGTTGACGATGGTGTTGATCGACGCAATGGCCGCCGCCGAGGCATCCAGCTCATCGACCAGGGCAATGCAGGCCTCCTTGAACGGCATCGAGATGCCGCAACCGCGAATACCGAGGGCACGAATCCCGCCCACGGCACCCGGTAAATCCTGGCTGCTGAAGGCCTTGTAGTAAAAATTCAGGCCCAACTGCTCATACAGGTGGTTATGGAATCGCAGACCGAAATTCCCGGGGCGCCCAGACAAGGACATGCACAATTGGGTGTCTTTGTTCGGGTTCATCTGCATAGGGTTCTCCTTGCGTTCGCACGTTCTGATAGACGGGAATAGCCAGCCCGCAGGGTTTGATCAATCATGACAAGGTGCCCGTTCCTGCTGGCGTTGCGGGGTAAATACGGTGGTACAGACCTTACACAAAATTTACTCGGACGCCTCGCAGATTCGGCAAAAAATGCTGTCTTAGAGATATCCCCGCGACACTCCTTGGGTCTATCGCAGACACAAGCGCCGGGGCGAAGTGCCGAGGATTGATCATGATCCGTAAACTACCCGCAGTTGCCTTGTTGATCGGTGCTTTCGTTGTCGCTGGACAGGTGCAGGCTCATGGTGGGGGTGGTGGCTACGGCTGGGGTGCCCCGATCGCCGTCGGTGCCGTGGTTGGCGCCGTGGTAGCAGGCTCGGTCATCGCCAACTCGCAGCGCCCGGTGTACATCCAGCAACCGGTCTATTACAGCCCGCCACCTGTTTATTACAGCCCGCCGCCGGTCTACTACCAGCCTCAACCTATCTACATGCAACAACCCGTCTACTACCGCCCGGCACCTGTGTATTACGGCCCGCCGCGTGGTTACTACGGCCCACACCGCGGGTACTACGGTCGACGCTGGTAAGCGCCCGCGCTTTACCGTAAACGGCCCCCTGACTCGCACCGGCGGCCTGCCGTGGTGTGCCCTATGTCTGAATAAATCTCGCCAAGGTCGCTGCCGGGACAGTGACTGCGTGTAAATTTGACATGATTGATCCAACCCAAGCCTTGGCGCGCGCACAACTGTCATATTTATGTCATGAGTGCACCGCAAGCTCTGATCTGTCCGGCACAAACGGTTCATAAAAACAAGGACGACGCCCATGCCCACGCAAAACCCGCACCGCATTGTTGGCCTCTGCACCTCAAGCAAGGTCTATAGCGCGCTGACCGAACTCAAGCACCTTGAGGGTCACCGCAGTGCCAAGTTTCTTTCGCTGCTGGCCGAAAACCTGGTGCGCAAAGGCCTGCTCAACGACCATGAAGTGATGCACATGCTCGATCAGGTCGTCGACTGACGAGATGCCCACGTCAAGGGCGTCGATGTCCATTATCGAGCGCGTTGATTTTCCGTCGGACCCGCAGGCCCGTAAGGTAGCGCCATCGATTGATGGAGGTGCTTATGTCCAGGGTCCAGATCATGTCCGTTGTAGGGAGTGCCGTTCCCCCCTCGCTCAGGGAGCTGGGGTTGCTCGCCTGCTGGTACCTGGTGCGCGACGGCGAGCCGATCAGCGGCCCGCTCACGTCGTTGCCCGCCGCCCAGGCCCTGTCGCAACGCATGGACACTTACGCGCTGAACGCCTAAGGCAACTGCACCCGGGGCTTGGTTTCCACGTACAACGCCCAGCTTGAGATGAACAGCGCGGCAATCAACGGCCCGATGACAAAACCATTGAGGCCGAAAACTGCCAGACCACCCAGGGTCGAGATCAGGATCAGATAGTCCGGCATCTTCGTGTCCTTACCCACCAGTATGGGGCGCAGGACGTTGTCCACCAACCCGATCACGAACACCCCATACAGGCCCAGCACCACGCCCTGCCAGACCGCGCCGCTGAGCAGGAACCAGGCCGCCACCGGCACCCAGACAAGCCCGGCCCCCACTGCGGGCAACAGCGACAAAAACGCCATCAACACCGCCCAGAGCAACGCACTGGGAATGTCCAGAAACCAGAAAATCAAACCGCCCAACGCCCCCTGCGTGACAGCCACCAGCAGGTTGCCCTTGACCGTGGCCCGTACCACGCGGTTGAACTTGAGCTGCAGACGGCGCTTTTGATCCTCAGCCAACGGCACCGCCGCCCGGATCTTGCGCGCCAGTTCGGCGCCATCGCGCAAAAAGAAGAACAGCAGGTACAGCATGATGAAAAAACTCACCACAAATTCGAAGGTGCCCTGACCGAAACTGAATGCCTGACTGGCGAAAAACTGGCTGCCCTGCATCGCACTCTTGACGATTTTCTCACGTAGGCCGCTCAACTCGCCCATGCCCACGCGGTCCAGCCACTGCTGAACATACAATGGCAGGCCGTGCTTGAACTGTGCCAGGTAGCCGGCAATGTCCAGCTCGCCACTCTCGAGGCTCTTGTAGAGCACTGTACCCTCCTGGACCAGCAACGCGCTGATGATAATCACCGGTAAAATGGCAATCGCCAGGCAGATGCTCAGGGTACACAGGGCGGTCAGGTTGCGTTGCCAGCCAAACTTCAGTTGCAACCGGCGCTGCAGGGGCGTAAAGACGATGCCCAGTATCACCGCCCAGAACACCGCGCCGTAGAACGGCAGCAGAATCCAGATGAACGCGAGGGTCACCAGCACCAATAACACCAGCAACGATTTATTCTGCACAGAGGAATGGTTCATGTCCGGTCCAGGTCAGGTAGATGCAGACGACCGCTACGCCTTAAAGGTTAGTCTGCCGCGACACGCCCAAATGCCCTGTTTTGTTCGCCCGGCATAGATCCAGATCAATAATCACCTGACGCATCTGCTTTACCCTCGCGAGCTTTTGCGATCGATGCCGCCATGACCCTCGCCACGCCTGAACTGCTCGCCCCTGCCGGCACCCTGAAAAACATGCGCTATGCCTTCGCCTACGGCGCCGACGCGGTCTATGCCGGGCAGCCGCGCTACAGCTTGCGGGTGCGTAACAACGAGTTCGATCACGCCAACCTGGCCCTCGGCATTCGCGAGGCCCAGGCCCAGGGCAAGCGTTTTTACGTGGTGGTGAACATTGCCCCGCACAACGCCAAGCTGAAAACCTTCCTCAAGGACCTGGAACCGGTCATCGCCATGGCCCCGGACGCGCTGATCATGTCCGACCCCGGGCTGATCATGCTGGTGCGCCGACACTTCCCCCAGATGCCGATCCACCTGTCCGTGCAAGCCAACACAGTGAACTGGGCGAGCGTGGAGTTCTGGCAGCAGCAAGGCCTGAGCCGAATCATCCTGTCCCGGGAATTGTCGCTGGAAGAGATCGCCGAGATCCGCCAGCACGTACCGGCCATGGAGCTGGAAGTGTTCGTGCACGGCGCGCTGTGCATGGCCTACTCCGGGCGCTGCCTGCTGTCGGGGTACATGAACAAGCGCGACGCCAATCAGGGCACCTGCACCAACGCCTGCCGCTGGAAGTACTCGGCGCAACCGGCCACGGAAAATGCCACGGGGGACATCGTCCAGAGCTTTGTGCCGGAGCCGGTGCTGGGCATTGGCGCGCCGACCGACCAGGTATTCCTGTTGCAGGAAGCCAACCGTCCGGATGAACTGATGCCCGCCTTCGAAGACGAACACGGCACCTACATCATGAACGCCAAGGACCTGCGCGCGGTACAGCACGTTGAACGGCTGACCCGGATGGGCGTGCATTCGCTGAAGATCGAGGGTCGGACCAAATCCCACTTCTACTGCGCCCGCACCACTCAGGTGTATCGCCGTGCGATCGACGATGCCGTGGCCGGCCGGCCGTTCGACCGCAACCTGATGACTGACCTGGAGTCCCTGGCCCAACGTGGTTACACCGAAGGTTTCCTGCGCCGTCACGTGCACGACGAATACCAGAACTACCAGAACGGCAGCTCCGTCTCGGAACGCCAGCAGTTCGTCGGCGAACTGACCGGCAAGCGCCACGAGCGCCTGGCCGAGGTCAAGGTGAAGAACCGCTTCGCCCTGGGCGATCACATGGAACTGATGACCCCCAAGGGCAACTTCCACTTCGACCTGCAGCAACTGCAGAACACCAAGGGTGAAGCCATTGATGTGGCGCCCGGCGACGGGCACACCGTCTACCTGCCGATTCCGGATGCGGTGGATCTACAGTTCGGGTTGTTGATGCGCGATGTGCGCGAGGGGTGAAGCCGGGGGCAGTTTCGTGAGCGTCGCCACCGCGCTTGATCGTCCCCACGCGGGAACGATCAAGGCGAGAAAGGTCTGTGCTATGCGCTTACAAGACCATCGCCGCCACCCAACCAAACGCCAGCAATGGCAGGTTGTAGTGGAGGAAGGTCGGGACCACGGTGTCCCAGATGTGGTGATGCTGACCGTCGATGTTCAGGCCGGAGGTCGGGCCCAGGGTCGAATCGGAGGCCGGTGAGCCGGCATCGCCCAGCGCCCCTGCGGTGCCGACAATGCAGACGATGGCCAGCGGGCTGAACCCCAGTTGCACGCACAGCGGCACGAAGATCGCGGCGAGAATCGGCACCGTGGAAAACGATGAGCCGATACCCATGGTCACCAGCAGGCCGACCAGCAGCATCAACAACGCGCCAACCCCCTTACTGTGGCCGATCCACGCGGCCGAGGTTTGTACCAGAGTCTGCACTTCACCCGTGGCCTTCATGACCTCGGCAAACCCCGAGGCGGCGATCATGATGAAGCCGATCATCGCCATCATTTTCATGCCTTCGGTAAACAGGTCGTCCGTCTCGCGCCAGCGCACCACGCCCGACACCGAGAAGATCAGAAACCCGGCCAGCGCGCCGATAATCATCGAATCCAGCAGCAGCTGAATGATGAACGCCGCGGCGATGGCGAGCCCGGCAACCATCAGGGTCAACGGGTTGTATTGCACCGTGACCTGTTCGACCCGCTCGATTTTCTCCAGGTCATACACGCGTTTCTTACGGTAGCTGACAAACGCCATCAACAAGCCGAAGACCATGCCCAGGGCCGGAATGCCCATGGCATGGGTGACGTTGATGCCACTGATGTCGACACCGCTCTTGGCCACGTTGGCCAGCAGAATCTCGTTCAGGAAGATATTGCCGAACCCCACCGGCAGAAACATGTACGGCGTGATCAGGCCAAAGGTCATGACACAGGCAATCAACCGGCGATCCAGTTGCAGCTTGGTCAGCACGTACAGCAACGGCGGTACCAGCAACGGGATGAAGGCGATATGGATCGGCAGGATGTTCTGCGAGGCGATGGCCACCACCCAGAGCAGGCCGATCAACAGCCACTTGACCTGACCGCCGCCGTTGGCGTCCTGACGGTCGACCAGGGCCAGGGCCTTGTCGGCCAGGGCGTGGGCCAGCCCCGACTTGGCAATCGCCACCGCGAAAGCGCCGAGCAAGGCGTAGGACAACGCCACGGTGGCACCGCCACCCAGGCCGCCATTGAAGGCCTTGAGCGTCCCCTCCATCCCCAGGCCGCCGGTCAGACCACCCACCAGCGCCCCCACGATCAGCGCGATCACCACATGCACGCGGGACAGGCTGAGTACCAGCATGATGCCGACCGCGGCAATTACAGCATTAATCATCGTTACCTCAGAGCACAGTCGCAGGTAAAACCTGCGCAAACGGAATGAGTCCGGCCAGCCGGCTGCAGGTGCCGACGTCGGATGGAAGGAGGTTTTATTAGAGGGCGCGCACTGTGAAGCAAGCAGCGGCAAGCTGCAAGTGTTGAGCGGCAAGCTTTTTCGTCACCGGTCGCCTCACGCCGGTCGCTCAAGAAAGCGGCTTTGATGCCGTTACAGTGCAAAGTCGCAGATATTTATCGAATAAGGATGCGTCCATGTCGCTCAGACAACTTTCCATTCAATGGAAAATCACGCTGCTCGCCGGGCTGTGCCTGGCCGGCATCGTGACCCTGCTGGTGGGTCTTTCGCTGTACCGCATGGAGCACAGCTCGCAACTGGTCAAGGCGTCGAGCATGACCATGCTCACCGAAGCCGCCCAGGCACGCATCGAGGCCCAGGGTGAAGTCCAGGCGTTGGGGATTCGTCAGCAGTTCATGGACGCCTATCAATATGGTCACGGGTTCTCGCGTCAGGTGCTGTTCCTGCGCGAACAGGCCGAGAAGCGCTTCCTGGATGCCTTCGACCTGCGTGAAGACCTGACCCGGCAGGTCAAGTCGGCGCTGCAGGCCAACCCACAGTTGCTCGGCCTGTCGCTGGTGTTCGAAGCCAATGCCCTGGACGGCAAGGACGAGCTGTTCATCGGCCAGGATGAACTGGGCAGCAACGACAAGGGGCGCTTTGCCCTGTACTGGTCGCAACCGACCGCCGGCAAGCTGAACTCGATGTCGCTGCCCGAAAGCGACATGGCCGACACCCGCACCGGCCCTAGCGGCGAGCCGGCCAATGCCTGGTTCACCTGCCCTCGCGCCACCCTCAAGCCCTGTGTGATCGAGCCGTATTTTTATGTGATCGATGGCCAGAACGTGCTGATGACCAGCATCGTCTTCCCGCTGATGGTGAACGGCAAGGTCATCGCCTCGCTGTCGGTTGACATCAACCTCAACAGCCTGCAGGCGATCAGCCAGCAAGCCAGCCACAAGCTCTACGATGGCCAGACCAGCGTCAGCATCTTGAGCCCCGTGGGCCTGATCGCCGGTTACAGCCCCGACGCCAGCAAGCTCAGCCAGCGCCTGGACATGGTGGATAAGACCAGCGGTACTGAATTGCTGCGCATGCTCGGCGGCAGCCGCGAGACCCACAGCCTGCACAGCAACGGCCAACTCAAAGTGCTGTCGCCGTTCGAGCCGATTCCAGGCGGCAATGCCTGGGGCGTATTGCTCGACGTGCCGGAGAAAGTGCTGGTAGGCCCGGCGGAGGCTCTCAAGAACGAACTCGATGAACGCACCACCACCGGCACCTTGATTGAACTGAGCCTGGGCCTGATGGCGGCGGTCATCGGCCTGTTGCTGGTGTGGCTGATGGCGCGCAGCGTCACCCGGCCGATTCTCGGCGTGGCGCACATGCTCGAAGACATCGCCAGCGGCGAAGGCGACCTGACCCGCCGCCTGGTCTACGACAAGCACGACGAACTCGGTCAGTTGGCCGGCTGGTTCAACCGCTTCCTCGACAAACTGCAGCCGATCATCGCCGAGGTCAAACGCTCGGTGCAGGACGCGCGCAGCACCGCCGATCAATCATCGGCCATCGCCACCCAGACCAGTGCCGGTATGGAGCAGCAGTACCGTCAGGTCGACCAGGTGGCCACCGCCTCCCACGAGATGAGTGCGACCGCACAGGACGTCGCCCGCAGCGCCGCCCAGGCCGCGCAGGCCGCACGGGAAGCCGATCAGGCCACCCGCCAGGGCCTGACCGTGATCGACCGGACCACCCACAGCATCGACAGTCTGGCCGCCGACATGAGCACCGCCATGACGCAGGTCGAAGGCCTGGCCGCCAACAGCGAGAAGATCGGCTCGGTGCTGGAAGTAATTCGCGCCATCGCCGAACAGACCAACCTGCTGGCGCTCAACGCTGCCATCGAAGCGGCCCGCGCCGGGGAAGCCGGTCGTGGTTTTGCCGTAGTGGCCGATGAAGTGCGCAACCTGGCACGCCGTACCCAGGAGTCGGTGGAAGAAACCCGCCAGGTGATCGAGCAGCTGCAAAGCGGCACCCAGGAGGTGGTCGGCTCCATGAGCAACAGTCATCGCCAGGCACAAGGCAGTGTCGAGCAAGTCGGCCAGGCGGTCACCGCCCTGCGGCAGATTGGCGATGCGGTGACAGTGATCAGCGACATGAACCTGCAGATCGCCAGCGCTGCCGAAGAGCAGAGCGCCGTGGCCGAGGAAATCAACAACAACGTGGCAACCATCCGTGACGTGACGGAGTCGCTGTCGGGCCAGGCCAATGAATCGGCGCGGGTCAGCCAGTCGCTCAACACTCTGGCCAATCAGCAACAGAGCCTGATGGATCAGTTCCGCGTCTGAATGTTACTTGTGTGGCGAGGGAGCTTGCTCCCTCGCCACACTGATCACTACCCGGGCAACTCGATCGTCACCTTCAACCCGCCCCACTCGCTTTCCTCCAGCCGCAATTGCCCACCCCAGGCGTCGACGATATCGCGCACGATGCCCAACCCCAGGCCATGCCCATGGGTTTGCTCATCGAGGCGAGTACCGCGACTGAATACCTGGTCGCGTTGCGCTTCGGGAATCCCCGGACCGTCGTCTTCCACGGCCAGCACAAAACCTTCGCCCACTTGCACCACGCTCAAACGCACCTCGGCGTCGGCCCATTTACAGGCGTTGTCCAGCAGGTTGCCGAGCAACTCCAGCAAGTCTTCCCGGTCCCACGGCAGTTGCAGGCCCGGGGCGGCGGTGTAGCTCAGATGCAGGTGTTCGCCATGGATCATGTTCAGGGTGGCCAACAGCCCCGGCAGTTCGGCAGCGCAATCGAACTGTGCGCCGGGCAAGGCATCACCGGCCAGCCGCGCACGGTTGAGTTCCCGGTGCAGGCGCTGCTGCACCTGCTCCAATTGCGTTTGCAGAATCCTGCGCAGGTCTGGATGGGCGTCGAGTTTTTCGCTCGATGCCAGGCTCAACAGCACCGCCAGCGGCGTCTTCAACGCATGGCCGAGGTTGCCCAAGGCATTGCGCGAGCGCTTGAGGCTGTCTTCGGTATGCGCCAGCAAATGGTTGATCTGCGCCACCAAAGGCTCCAGCTCCCGGGGCACGTGCGCGTCCAGTTGCGAACGCTGGCCTTGTTGCAACTGGGCGATCTGCTCGCGGGCACTTTCCAGCGGGCGCAAGGCTCGCCGCACCGTGACGCGCTGCAACAGCAAAATCACCAACAGCCCCGCCAGCCCCAGCCCCAGGCCAACCTGGCGCATGCGTTGGAAGCTCGCGCGCACCGGGGTGTAATCCAGGGCCACGCTGATGGAAATCGATTGCCCCAGGCGCCGGTAGTCCGAACGCAATACCAGTAGCTGCTGACCATCGGGGCCCAGTTGCAGGTTGTCGTGCAACCCCGGTTTATCGAGCAGCGGTAATTCCTGATCCCACAGCGAGCGTGAACGCCAATGGGTATCGCCAAAGTCGATGCGGAAATACTGCCCGGAAAAGGGCCGCTGATAAGCCGGCGACAGCCGTCGCTCATCCAGCTGCAACCCCTGCGGGCCTCGAACCAGCGCCACCAGCAGGTTCTCACTGTCGTTGCGCAGGCCCGCTTCCAGATAACGTTGCATGCTCTCTTCAAACAACCACAGGCTGGTGTGCGCCAGCACCAGGCCGACGACCAGCATCACGCTGATCAACCCCAGGCTCAAACGCCGCTGGATCGATTTCACCGGGCTTGCCCACCGAACAGGTAACCCTGGCCACGACGGGTTTCAATCACGCTGCGCCCCAGCTTGCGCCGCAGATGATTAACGTGAACTTCCAGGACGTTGGAGTCGCGCTCGGTTTCACCGTCGTAGAGGTGTTCGGCGAGATGGCTCTTGGACAGGATCTGCTCGGGGTGCAGCATAAAATAGCGCAGCAGGCGGAACTCGGCGGCGGTCAGCTGAATGTCGGCACCGTCACGCATCACACACTGGCGGCCCTCATCGAGCTGCAACCCGGCGGCGTTGAGTGTCGGCTGGTTGGCTTGGCCGTGGGCGCGGCGCAGCAGTGCCTGAATCCGCAGGTGCAGTTCTTCCGGGTGAAAGGGCTTGGTCAGGTAGTCATCGGCCCCGGCCTTGAGGCCTTCGATGCGTTCGGCCCAGGAGTCGCGTGCGGTCAGCACCAGCACCGGCGTGGCCAGGCCCGCGGCGCGCCAGCGGCTGAGCACTTCAAGCCCCGGCAGTCCCGGCAGCCCCAGATCGAGGACGATCAGATCATAGGGTTCGGTGCTGCCCTGATGCACCGCATCGCGGCCATCGGCCAACCAGTCCACGGCATAACCCTGGCGATTGAGGCCGGCCAGCAACTCGTCGGCCAGCGGCACGTGGTCTTCCACCAGAAGCAAACGCATCGATCAATCTTCCTTGTCTTCGAGTAAACGGCCGGTAGCGGCGTCAAGGTCCAGCTCGCGCACCACGCCTTCGGGGGTGAGCAGTTCAACTTCATAGATGTAGAGGCCGCGTTTCTCCTCAAGCTCCGCTTCCAACAACTTGGCGCCGGGATGGCGGTCCAGCGCCTGCTGCAACAGCTGCTCCAGCGGCAGGATCACGCCCTTCTGACGCAGGCTCAAGGCTTCGTCCTGATCCAGGTCACGGGCCACGCCCACGGAGCAAAAAAACACCAGCGTCAGGGCCGTCAGGCCATAAGCGCGCAAATTAACCTTCATTACGTATCCTGATGATCCTTGAGTACTTGCCCACTGACGGCGTCCAATTCCAGATCCCATTCGATGCCTTGCTGGTCGCGCAACTCGACCTGGTAGAGGTACTTGCCATAGGCCTCTTCCAGTTCGGTTTCCTGCACGCTTGCTCCAGGATGCAAGGCCAGGGCTGTGGCGTTGAGTGTTTCGAAAGATTGAATGGTACCAGCGTCGCGCAGTCTCAGGGCTTCATCAGGCCCCAGGTCGCGGGCGTGAGCAAGGCTGGCGGTCAGGCTGACGAGGGCGGCGGCGAACGCTGCGGTCAGGGTTTTCATGGAGCGTCTCCGAGTCAGTATGGGCATCAGCCTAACCCTGTGAACTTAATTCAACCTGAATCGCCCTCGTCGATAGTCGTAACGCGTTGTCCCGTCACACAGGCATATAATCCCCCACTCGCCAGTACAGAGGCCGGCATGACCGCTATCCACATCAAATTCCCGGCACTGACCCTCAAGGCAGGCCCACGGGCCTTCGCCCGGATTCGCCAGGACGGCTTGAAGGCGCACGATGTCGGCACCCTGCCCGGTGCCGCCGGAGGGCCCAAGGCCCTGGGCATTCAAGGCCTGGACCTGGCGCTGTTCGGCGAATGGCTACCGGCCGCGCCCCGCGAGCGCTCGTTGATCGGCGCGTCCGTGGGTTCCTGGCGCTTCGCCAGTGCCTGCCTGCCGGACGCCGCCGAAGGCATCAGGCGTCTGGGCGAGCTGTACAACGCCCAGCGTTTTGCCAAGGGCGTGAGCATGGCGCAGATCAGCCAGAGCTCCCAGCGCATGCTCGATGACCTGCTCGACGGGCGCGATGCCTTGCTGCTGGACAACCCCTTCTATCGGTTGAACATCATGGTGGTGAAAAGTCATGGCCTGTTGGCCGATGACCATCGCGGCCGGCTCGGGCTGGGCCTGTCCTCGGTGATCGCCGACAACCTGCGCGGCCGCTCGCGCCTGTCTCGACATTTCGAACGACTGATTGTCCATGACCCACGCCTGGCTCCACCGCTCAACGCGCTCGACGACTTCCCCTCGCGCTTTGTGCCACTGAACGCCGGCAACCTGCGCCAGGCGCTGCTCGCCTCGGGCTCGATCCCGATGGTCATGGAAGGTGTGCGTGACCTGCCAGGCGCCGGAGCCGGCACTTTCCGTGACGGCGGCTTGCTCGATTACCACCTCGACCTGCCCTACAGCGGCACCGACATCGTGCTCTACCCGCACTTCACCGACCGGGTCATTCCCGGCTGGTTCGATAAAACGCTGCCCTGGCGTCGGGCCTGCCCTGTGCGCTTGCAGGATGTCCTGCTGCTGGCACCATCCAGGCATTACCTGTCACGCCTGCCCTACGGCAAGCTGCCTGACAGGAACGATTTCAAGCGCTTCATGGGCGATCCGGCCGGCCGCCAGCACTACTGGAAGACCGCCATGGACGAGAGCCAGCGCCTGGGCGACGAATTCCTCGAACTGTGCGCCAGTGGACGCCTGGGCGACCGTCTGTTGACCCTTTAGTCAGTGTTTTCCCGCAAGCGTTATTTCAAGCTGTTAAACTCGCGGCCTGCCCCATCGCCGCGGGCGATAGCCACCTGACAGAGCTCAAACCACCGTGGAAATTTTCAAAGAGTTTACGTTCGAATCCGCCCACCGCCTGCCCCATGTGCCGGAAGGCCACAAATGCGGTCGCCTGCACGGTCACTCGTTCAAGGTGGCGATTCACCTGAGTGGCGACCTCGACCCGCACACCGGCTGGATCCGTGACTTCTCCGAGATCAAGGCGATCTTCAAGCCGCTCTACGAGCGCCTGGACCACAATTACCTGAACGACATTCCCGGCCTGGAAAATCCAACCAGCGAAGTCCTGGCCAAGTTCATCTGGAACGAATTGAAGCCCCTGCTGCCGGAGCTCAGCGCGATCCGCATCCACGAGACCTGCACCAGTGGTTGCATCTACCACGGCGAGTAAGCCGGCGCTATCGAGAAAACCACCGAGACCGGTGGTTTTTTTATGCCTATGATTCAGGAATCGCCCGGCGCTATCGACCGACAAAAGGACTCGCCATGCACATCATCAACGCCCGCCTGCGCAACCGTGAAGGTTTGCATGAACTGCACCTGGAAAACGGCCTGATCGCCAGCATTGCCCGTCAGACCGAGGCGCCGACCCTCGGCCCTGAAGACCTCGACGCTGGCGGTAACCTGGTGGTGCCCCCCTTTGTCGAGCCGCACATCCACCTCGACGCCACGCTGACGGCCGGTGAGCCACGCTGGAACATGAGCGGCACGCTATTCGAGGGCATCGAGCGCTGGGGCGAGCGCAAGGCGACCATCACTCTGGAAGACACCAAGAGCCGGGCGAAAAAAACCATCAACGCCCTCGCCGCCCACGGCATCCAGCATGTGCGCACCCACGTCGACGTCACCGACCCGCAACTGACCGCGCTCAAGGCCATGCTGGAATTGCGCGAGGAAAGCCGGCACCTGATCGACCTGCAAATCGTCGCCTTCCCGCAGGAAGGCATCGAGTCCTTTCGCAAGGGTCGTGAGCTGATGGAGGAAGCGATTGGCCTGGGCGCCGATGTGGTCGGCGGGATTCCCCACTTCGAGTACACCCGCGACCAAGGTGTCAGCTCGGTGAAATTCCTGATGGACCTGGCCGAACGCACCGGCTGCCTGGTGGACGTGCATTGCGACGAAACCGACGACCCCCATTCGCGCTTTCTGGAAGTGCTGGCCGAAGAGGCTCGCAGCCGCGACATGGGCTCACGGGTCACCGCCAGCCACACCACGGCCATGGGCTCCTACGACAACGCCTACTGCGCCAAGCTGTTTCGCCTGCTCGGACACTCGGGGATCAGTTTTGTCTCCTGCCCGACCGAAAGCATTCACTTGCAAGGGCGTTTCGACACCTTCCCGAAACGCCGGGGCGTGACCCGGGTCAACGAATTGCTGGAGGCCGGCATGAACGTGTGCTTCGGTCAGGACTCCATCGTCGACCCCTGGTACCCATTGGGCAACGGCAACATCCTGCGGGTGCTCGAAGCCGGCCTGCACATCTGCCATATGCTCGGCTACCGTAACCTGCAAAGCGCCCTGGACCTGGTGACCGACAACAGCGCCAAGGCCATGGCCCTGGGTGAGCGCTACGGGCTGGAACCGGGACGCTCGGCGAACCTGCTGATCCTGTCGGCCGACAGCGATTATGAGGTGATTCGCAGCCAGGGCTCGGCGCTGTATTCGATTCGCGATGGCAAGGTGTTGATGAAGCGCCAGATGCCGGTGGTTGACCTGTTCGGATCGGCCCTATAGCGGCAGTGACCCGGCAGGCCTCAAGCTCACGCCATCGATCGCGCGGTCCCGAACAATCGGACCCGCTGCAACTCACCGCCTCGTTCTTCGAGCAACACCGGGGCCGTGCCGCCCGGCATGACCACCGCCACCGCGCCTGCTGTTACCCAACCCACGCTCCATGCCGCGCAGGCGACTGCGCTGGCACTGGTGCCGGACGATGCGGTCGGCCCTTCGCCCCGTTCGAACACCCGTGCGGCAATCCGGTTGGCCGATTCCAGTGTTGCCCATTGCAGGTTGACGCCCGCCCCACAGGGCTCGCCCGCACCAACGGGTTGAGCAAAGGCGATTCGGGTCAACCCGGCCAACAGCACCGGTTCGACCATCTGCCGATGGCTCGGCAACCCGCTGCCATCCGCCACCAGCGTGACGCAATGAGGGTTGCCGATGCGCACGAAGCGGCTGTGGGCCCATTGTGGATTCAGCCCGGCGAGCCCCGGCACATGGCTCAGTTCATGTCGATCGAGCATCCGGGTCTGCACCGCCCTGGCCCCCACTGCGTCCGCTCCGAACGCCGGTTTGCCCAAGTCCAGCCAGAAACCCTGCACACCCTCGACCTGTGCCGGCTCGACCGAGGTGGCAACGGGCGACGACGTATCGTGCTTGTCGTGATGAACCTTGAGCACGCAATGCCCCTGCGTCGGCATCAAGCCCTGCTCGGTCAGCGCCTGGGAGAAAATCGTCAGGCCGTTACCACTGCGTTCCGCCAGTGTGCCGTCGGTATTGACGATCAGCAGGTCATACGGCGGCGCGGCCTGAAACGGGCCGACCAGCAACCCGTCCGAACGGTGCTGCTTGCCCCCGGCCGGTTGGGTGCCGGGGGCCCAATTGCAGCACGCCTCGATCGCGGCCACGGCCCAGAGCGCACGCTGTTGCGCCGCCTGGTGCGGGTCCGCAGGCAACTCGACCCCTCGCCGGCGCAACTCAACCGGGCTGACAACCCCATAGATATTGCCGCGAGCATCAAAAAAACACGTCATCAATAGGCTCCTGTCCGAGGGCATGCGGCGAGTTGATCGGCAACGCCACCGGGCAAATCGGCGCGACGTCGGCACCACGAAACTTAAGCGATGCGCCGATAAATGCAAGCAGGCACACCTTGTCGCGGGACAAGCCTTCCAGTTTGACCCGCTCGATAATCGACGCCCCTTGCATCGCCAGTAAGCAGGAGTACATCGGTAAGTGGCTGTCCTCGACTTGCGCAGGGAAACGAAGCACCCCCGACAAAGCCATTGTGGCCTTTCAGAAAAAACCCGACGACGCTCCTTGGGCCTGCCATGCAGCCCGGCGGGGTGTACCCCCGCTTGACTGAACAGCATGACCGCAGGGCCTGTCAGAAGCCGACGCTGGCCTGCACGAAGAACGTGCGCGGGGCGCCGACGTAGATCCCTGAGTTGTTGTCGCTGGAACGGGTGAAGTACTGCTTGTCGAAGATGTTCTTGACCCCGGCACCGAGCTTGAGGTTCGACAATTGCGCGCCGAAGTCATAACCGGCACGTGCATTCCAGAGCACATAACCCGGGATGTCGCCGTACTGACCATCGGCCGTGCCTTCGGTGATGTAGTCGCCGTTGAAGCTGCCATCGGCATTGATCCCGGTGCCCGGTGAATGCTGCTTGGACTGGGCGAACGCATCGAGGTTATAGGTCCAGCGGTTGATGTCGTAGCGCAGGCCGGCCGTGGCGACCTGGCGGGAGTAGAACGGCAGGTCTTGTCCCTTGAACCCTGGAATATCGCCTTCGTACACCGCGCGGGTGTAGGTGAAGCCGGCATTGGCGGTCAGGCCATCAAGCCGTGGATCAAGCGCGGCCATGTTGTAGTGCACCGACGCTTCCACTCCACGGTGCGTGGTGGCACCCATGTTGGTCCAACCCACATCGTTGCTGATGTATTGCAGTTCATCGTCGAAGTCGATGTAGAACAACGTCACTTCACCGCCCCACGCGTCATCGTTGTAGCGGGTACCGATTTCGTAGGTCTTGGCCTTTTCCGGGTTCAGCCCGCTAGCGGTCTGGTCACCCGAGCCGCCCTGCCCCAGTTGGAAGTACTGCAAGGCGCCAAAGGAGGTTTCGTAGTTGGCAAACAGCTTCCAGGCATCGGACATGTGGTACATCACGCTCAGGGCCGGCAACGGCTCGTGACTGTCGATGCTGCGGCGCTTTTCCTGGACCGGTTTGCCCGACGTATCGAGGACCGGGCGGTCATGCCATTCGGTGCTGATGTCCTCGAAGCGGATGCCCGGCGTGAGGGTCCAGTTACCGACATCGATCTTGTTGTCCACATAGAACGCATTGGCCTCGGTGCCACCGGTGCGGTCCTGATACACATGACCGTCCGAGCTCGGGGTCTGCACCGGCTGGTTGTTCACCAGCGCCACGCGACTGGCCTGCTCGTGCATGCCTTCCTTCAGGTAGCGGTAACCCACACTGACTTCCTGGGTCGTGGGGCCGGCGTCGAACACATGAGAAACCCGCGGCTCGATGCCGAAGGTGTAGTAGGTGCGCGGATAGGAGCTGAGGGTCTTCTGATCACGCGCGGCAATGGTGCTGCCACGGTAGCTGTCGGAGTAGTAAGTCAGCACCTCGGCCTGGGTGCGCTCGTCGATCTCGCGGATCCACTTGAAGGACACATCCTTGCGCCGGCCACTGAATTTGTCATAGTCGCGCACCGACTGGAACGGGTCTTCATCGTACTGTTTTTGGGTCAGGCCGCCGGGCATGTCGGCCTCGGCATCGTAATAGTGGAAGTTCAGCGAGAAGTCGTCGAAGTCGGTCGGTGCCCAGTGCGTCTTGAGGATCACGTCATCGATGTCGTTGTCGTTGTTGCTCTCACGGTAGCCATTGCCGTTGACCCCCGAATACAACAGCGCCATGCCGATACCGTTGTCGGCGGTGCCGCCCAGAAACGCCGTGTCGATATGCTTCCAGCCACCGTACTGGGAGGTTTCCAGGGTCGTGCCGATTTCACCCGTGGCTTTTTCCGGGATCGCCCGGGTCACGAAGTTGATCACCCCGCCAACGTTCTGCGGTCCGTAACGCACGGAGCCGGCCCCTCGCACCACATCAATGCTGTCCAGGTTGCCGGAAGAAATCGGTGCCATGGACAGTTGCGGCTGGCCGTACGGCGCAAACGCGGCCGGTACGCCATCAATCAGTACGGTGGAACGCGGTGACAGGCGCGAGGTCAGGCCACGCACGCCAACATTCAGGGAAATGTCGCTGCCACCGGTGCCGTTGGCGTCCTGCACCTGTACACCAGGCACGCGTTTGAGCACATCGCCGACGTTCATCGCGCCCTGCTCTACCATGGCCTCGCGACGGATCACCGTACGCGCGCCCGGGTGGTTCTGCACCACGGCGGCATCGGCATCGCCGAGCCAGTCCCCCACCACTTTGATGTCGGTCACCCCCAACTCCAGCGGACCATCGGTTACGCCCGTCGCGGATGACGCGGCAGGACTCAAGGTCACCGAACCTTCATCGATCCGGTAGTCCAGGCCGCTACCCTGCAACAGCTGACGCAGGGCTTGCTCCGGCGACAGGTTGCCGTCCACCGCGGGCGCCTGTTTTCCGGCCACCAGTTCCGGGTTGAAAAATACCTGCAGGGACGTCTGCTGCCCCAGCTGCGTCAAGGCCTCGCCCAACGGTTGCGCCTGAATGTGGATGTCGCCGGCGGCCTGCTCGGCGTACGCCGAAGGCATGGCGGCGTTGACGGCCAGGGCAAGGGCCAGTGGCAGCCAACGGGAGGAACACGTGGCGGATTTGTTGTTTTTAGCGCGGGTATTTTTCACGTCGAACGTTGTCCTGTTGATCGCAAAGAAGTGCGTCTGTTAATGCAAACCAGTTGCAGTTGGACAAGAAGACGAAGAACTCGAAAAAAACCTGAATCTATCGCGCAATTATTTCCTGGCTGCCGTCATCGAGCGTGCGGATGGCCACTGGTAGGATGCTCGGCAGGGCCTTGAGCAAGGCCTCTGTGTTGTCGGACTTGAACACGCTGGTCAGGCGCAGATTGCCCACCGTCGCGTCGCTCACCCTCAGCGGCGTGTCCCGATAGCGCGACACTTCCTCGGCCACTTCGCTGAGGCTGGCATCGTTGAACACCAGCTTGCCGCTGCGCCACGCCGTCAGGGCCTGGGTATCGACCGCCCGGGCCTGGGCGACCTGCCCGCTGGCATCAATCCGAGTCCCCAGACCGGCAGTGAGGTTGACGAATTCGTTGTCGGGCGCCTCGCGGCCCTGCACCCTGACCGTGCCCTGCTCGACCGCCACCCGGGTTTCAGTGTTGTCGCGGCGCACATCAAAGCGCGTGCCGGTGACCGTGACCTTGCCGGCACCCGCCTCGACCACAAAGGGTCGATGGCTGTCGTGTTCGACACTGAACATGGCCTCGCCCTGGATCAGTTCGATCCCACGACGGTTGTTTTCAAAATGCACCTGGACCCGACTGCGGCTGTTCAAATCCATCAGCGAGCCATCCGGCAAGCTCACCTGGCGGCGCTCGCCGGAGGCCGTGGAAAACTCCGCGGTGTAGCGACCCGGCTGATTCAGGCCACTGAACAGGCCAATGCCAACCGCCAGTGCCAGCACACTGGCGGCCACGGCATAACGCACCAGCGGGCGGCGTTTGGTCCGCATGGGCGGGGCCTCGCACAATGCTTGCAACCGTGCCTTGGGCAGCAGGTCAGCGACGCTCCACAGGGTTTGCAGCAACTGGAGTTCGTCGCGGTGTTGAGGGTGCTCATCCAGCCAGGCGTCGAAGCGGTGCTGATCATTATCGCCAAGCGGTGCATCTTGCAAGCGCGTGAACCACAGCGCCGCCTCGTCGCGAACCGTCGTTCGCCCGCACGCGCAATCACGAGTATCCATCATGGAAGGTCCTGTCTGGCTGTGGCTGGAACAAGGCGGCCGATCATTGGGCGGCACCGTCCAGGCGGTCACGTAAATGCCGCAGGGTGCGGATCATATACTTTTCCACCATGTTTTTAGACAGGCCCAGGCGTTCGGCGATTTCGGCCTGGGTCAGCCCCTCGAGCTTCTGCCAGACGAACACCTTGCGACAGTTGGCAGGCAGTTCTGTGAGCGCCCGCTCGATGGAGTCAGCCAGCTGGATCGCGTGCATGTAATGCTCCGGGTCATCTACCGACGACACACTGAGATCGACCGCCTCGGACTCCATGGCACCTCGCCGATCCTCACGCCGATAACCGTCCACCGCGATATTGCGAGCGGTCTGATGCAAATAGGCCCGCGGCTGCTGTACCGCCACCGAGTCGGATTCAAGCACCCGCACGAAGGTGTCGTGGGCCAGGTCCTCGGCTTGCTGGCGATTTCTCAACCGGCGCGTCCAGGTTCCGACCAACTCTTCGTAATGCTCGAAAAATCCGCTTGTGCGGGGCAGCTTGGGGGTCATCACGGCGTGCTGTGGTGGCGAGAGCGCGAATAGTAATGCTTCCTATTAAGGCCGGCAATTCATTCCTCGGAGCTTTGACCAATTGCCGCTTCATCCCCCCACGGACCAGTAAAAACAGGTGCTATCGGTCGTAGATCAGGCCAAGCGGTTGGGCCTGCCAGCTCAACAGTACCGCCACCCCAGCGCAGACCAGCAACGTGCCGCCCAGGTTTTGACTCCAGCCCGCGAGCATCAGGCCACTGCCTATCAAAATGTAATACATCAAGCCAAACAAGGCGCCGGCAGTCCCCAAACGATCGCGATAAGCCGCCAGTGCTGAACCCAGGATATTGGGGATCGCTATGCCAAACGCCATAACCACCAACAGCATCGGCGCGAGGAACCAGACACTGGCGTGCAGTCCTTGTACCCCTATCGCCCCCAGCAACGCCGCAACCCCAGCCAGCGCGATCAGGTGTGGTCCCTTTACAGAGCGTTTGAGCAACTGCGTGTTCAACACCGCCCCCAGTCCCGATCCAAGGGCAAGAATCACTCCGCTATAGCCAAACAGTTCCGGACTCAGTCCCAAGCGTTGAAACTCGAAGGGCGCGAGGCTGTAGTAGCTGAAAATCGCAATGTTGAATACCGCCACCAACAATGCTGAACGCCAGATCGCGATGTCCTTGAGCATCAGCCACAAGGTCGCGAACAGGGGGGGTGCGCAACGGCGCTCAGGTCGCGTCTCGGGTAAAGTCCAGGCACACCAGGCGACCAGGGCCAATGCCAACATCAAAAGACAAACCTGCACACCTCGATAACCAAATTCGCTAACCAGCGTCATACCGGCAAAGAGACCCAGCGCCGGACTGATTGCCAGGGCCATGCCGACCAGGGAGAACACGCGTGCCAACGCCGCCCCCTCGAAAAGATCCCGCAACACTGTTTGTGTCCCCACCGAACCAACCGCAGCACCGAAGGCTGCCAGCGCTTGCACCGCCAGCAGAACACTGAAGGTGCTGGCCCCCAGAGCCATGACCGAGGCGACGACATACACTGCCAGGCCCGCGAGCATCGTGGGTCGTCGACCGATCTGGTCACAGGCTCGCCCCCACACCACCACGCCGGCGGCGAATGCCAGAAAGTACACTGATAGAAGCTGGGCGGCGACGGCAGGCGTCACCCGAAATACTTGTCCGATATCGGTTAACGCCGGACTGTAGAGGGTTTGTGCGACCTGCCCAAACATCAACAGGGCAATGGCCAGGCGTAGCAGGTTACTGGTGTTCATGAGGGCTCACTCACCTAAAAGAAGGGTGGTGATTTTAAAGAACTGTTATTGACGTATTATCTTGATCAAGACAACAAACCACTAGAATCGGACAATGTATGGCATGGCTTGAAGCTCAGGCGTCTTTCGACCCGGACGTATATGCCGCCGAGGTCATTGGCATTGCAGCCTGCCTGGGCAACCATGACTCAGGCCTGCATGAGCACGAGCGCGGGCAGTTGCTGTTCACCCGCCAGGGTTGCACCCGAATCACCCTGGCCGGACAGTTGTGCCTGTTGCCCCCATCGCGCGCGGCATGGATCCCGCCAAGGGTTAGCCATCGCGCAGTCATGCAACAAAGCGTCGACTACCGATCCGTTTACCTGACACCGCAACTGTCTGCATCGTTACCCCGTAAGGTCTGCGTGATCGAGGTCAGCCCGTTGCTGCAGGCGGTGCTGGAACCGATTGCCATGGCCCCGTTCGACACCGACTGGCAACAGGGCAAGTTCATGCATCTGCTGGAATTGTGTCTGGGTGAAATCCGTGAGGCCAGCCTCCAGCCTATGCTATTGCCCCTGCCTCGGGATCATCGTTTGGCGCCCTTGCTGACCACGCTCGAAGACCTGCCGCCACAGCTAGACGTATTGGCCACGAGAGTTGGTGCCAGTAGCAAAACCATTGGACGGATATTCCAGCGGGAAACAGGCATGGGTTATCAGCAATGGCGCCAGCAGTGGCGTCTGATGCGCGCCATCGAACTGCTCGCCACCGGTCGCAACATCAGCTACAGCGCTTTCGAGTTGGGGTTTGCCAGCGACAGCGCGTTCATTGCTTTTTTCAAAGCCATGACCGGCACGACACCTGGCGTCTATTTCCGATAACGGGACAGTCGCAAGCGTAGGTGTTGCCGATTACGGGAGTTGCACACTAGAACGGCAAATGGCGGCAGCGACCTGCACTCTTTCACCCGGAGCAGCTACGCCGTCGCCAACCTGCTGCCGCGCTACGGCATCAGCAAGAACCTCGCAGGCCCGCGAAGCAACGTGCTAGATTCGCGCTTCAATCGGCACGACAAGGAGTGTTCACTGATGAAGTTCGGCTACCTGATCATCTACGTCCCCGACGTTAGCGCGTCGCTCGATTTTTTCTCCGCAGCCTTCGGGTTCGCCGTGCGCTTTGTCCATGAGTCGGGCACCTATGGCGAACTGGAAACCGGTGAGACCGCCCTGGCCTTCGCCGCCGATGAACTGGCCGCCATGAATTTCAGTACCGGCCACGTATCAGCCCACGCCAGCGCCAAACCACTGGGCATGGAAGTCGCCCTGGTCACCGACGACGTTCACGCGGCTCACGCCAGAGCGCTGGCCGCCGGCGCCAGTGAAATCGCCGAGCCTGCCAGCAAACCCTGGGGCCAGATCGTTTCCTACGTGCGCTGCCCGGACGGAACACTGGTGGAAGTCTGTTCACCGATCGCCTGACGAACACCCCAGCCACGGAGACTGGCAATGAGCGAGACGACTTATAACGGCCGCTGTCTGTGCGGCTGGATTCGCTATGCGGCCCAGGGCCCGGCCGAAAATCCCCATACCTGCTCCTGCCGCCACTGCCAGCAGCACACGGGCGCACCGACGGCTGCGTGGGTTGAATTTCCCCGCGACAATGTCACCTGGACCGGGACCGGCGGCCTGCCAGCCACCTTCAGGTCATCGAACTATTCCAGCCGCGCGTTCTGTCCTCGGTGCGGAAGTTCGATCGGCGCCATCGATGACGCGCCCACCATCGCCCTGTTGCTCGGTGGTTTCGATCACGTTGAAGACCCGGCATTCACACCGACGCATCACGCCTTTGCGGACGGCCAACCCGACTGGTGGAAAATCGTCGACCCGCAGTAACCATCAAGACACCGATCACCTGCCCACCGGCAACTGACGAGCGCCCGGGCGCAGGCCGAGTTACTCGCGACCCAGCGGCAACTGGATGTCATCGCCACCCAGAAACAACAGTCCAGGGCTGCACTGGTACAGGCGCGTGCCGAACGTGATCTGGCGCAGTTGAACCTTGACTGCACCGAACTGCGCGCACCGGTGGACGGTGTGATCGGCAATCGCCGGGCACGGGGCGGCGCCTACGCCCAGGCGGGCGCGCAACTGCTCTCGGTGGTACCGGCCAGCGGACTGTGGGTGGATGCCAACTTCAAGGAGGATCAACTGGCGCATATGGTGCCCGGCCAACGGGTCAGCATTCACGCCGACGTGCTCGTCGGACAGCAATTCCATGGCCGACTCGACAGCCTGGCTCCGGCCACCGGTTCGCAGTTCAGTGTGCTGCCGCCGGAAAACGCCACCGGCAACTTCACCAAGATCGTGCAGCGGGTGCCGGTACGCATCCTGCTGGACCCCGCTGACGGCGTGCTCGGTCATCTACGTCCAGGCTTGTCGGTAACCGCCTCGGTGAACTGTGGCTGCTGACTTACCGTGAAGCCCAGACGCAGACTTACGGCGACGCCTTCCTGATGATCATGGTCTGCTTCATCGTGGCGACGCTGATGGTGCCCCTGATGCGCAAGGTGCAACAACCGGCGGCCCCTTCAGCAGACGCTCACTGATCAGGCCTGGGGCATTTTGCGAAAGCCCACGGCCAGGCGGTTCCAGGCATTGATGGTGGTGATCGCGACGGTCAGGTCGACCATTTCCCTGGCATCGAACTCGGCGCTCAGTTGTTCGTAGTCTTCATCCGGGGCATGGGTCTGACTCAACAGGGTCAAGGACTCTGTCCAGGCCAGGGCCGCGCGTTCTCGGGGGGTGAAAAACGGCGTCTCACGCCATACCGACACAGCGTACAAGCGACGCTCGGTCTCCCCGGACTTGCGCGCATCGGCGGTGTGCATGTCAACGCAAAAGGCGCAGCCGTTGACTTGTGAGGCTCGCAGTTTGACCAATTCGATCAGGGACTTTTCCAGCGGCAGTTTCGAGACCGCCCCTTCCAGGGTGATCATGGCTTTGAGGGCCTCCGGAGAAGCGGTGTAGAAGTCGATACGAGGTTGCATGGTCTGCTCCATAACAAGTGGTTGAGGCATACAGTAGCCCCGCCCGGGCCGACGACAAATGACCAATAGTTGCGAAGTTGAGGAAGCCAATTCGGCGCTTGCCGATTGATCCGTTTTCCGGACCTGGGGAAAGAACAGGCGCCCTCACCACAGGGTTCGTGTGATCCCGTAGCGCCTGCCACGCGCTAGCGGCGGCTACGCAGCCACTGCAAGAAGCCCTTTTTCACCGCAACCGCCGGCACTTCGCGGGTCAAGGTCTGCGCCGTTTGCTGGCGGAAGTCGAGCAAGGCCTTCATCGCCTCATTGATGTCGTGGCGAGCGTCGAGACAGGGTTTGAGGTACTCCTTCTCGATGCGGTACAGGGTGCAGTAGGTCTTGGCGTAGAAGTCCGCCGGCACCGAGTCGTCGGACAGAATCCCGGCTTCGCCAATCACCTCCCCCGGCCCCATGCGCCCGGCTTCGAACTTGTTGCCCGCCCGGCTCAGGGTCACCGAGACCACGCCCGATTCGATGATGAGCAAATGATCGCTGACCTGGCCCGCGGGCAAGATCATCTCGCCCGCGCGGAAGGTGATCAGCTCCATGTTCTGGCTGAAGGTGTCCTTTTCATCCTGATGCAGGGTCGAGAAAATGGTCGAGCTTTCCAGCAACGCTCGTGGCCGCGACAGGTTCACCGGGGCATCGCCCTCGGCCGTCGACAACAGGCGGACGCCCGACGCCTGTAAATGGCGGAACGCCAAGTCGAACAACGCATTGCGCGCTTCACGTTTTTGCGCCATCGAACTGACAAAACCACTGATCTCGTACTCCACGCCGCTGCTGCTGGCGCTTTTCAAGGCGACGCTCGGCGCTGGCTGGCCGAGCAATGGCCGGCACCCCTGCATTGCCCGCTCCAGCGCCTCGATCACGGTTTGCGGCCGCGCATGGGGACTCAACTGCAAGCTGACGCCAATGCCGAAAATATCACTGGGCCGGCTGAAGTTGATGATCTTGGCCTTGGCCGCCAGCGAGTTGGGAATCACCGCCATGCTGCCCTGGGCGGTTTGCAGGCGCGTGGCGCGCCAGTCGATGTCGATGACCCGGCCTTCGGTGCCGTCGATGGAAATCCAGTCATCGAGTTGATAGGGTTTGGTGGTGTTGAGCACGATGCCGGAAAACACGTCACTGAGGGTGCTTTGCAAGGCCAGGCCGACGATGATTGCTACCGCACCGGACGTCGCCAGCACGCCCTTGACCGGCAGATCGAGGACATAGGCCAACGCGGCAATGATCGCGATCAGGAAAATCACAGCCCCCAGCAGGTCCTGCAACAGCCGGCCGGTGTGCCCTACCCGCGGCATCATCACCGCACCGATCAGCACGGTCAGGGTGCGCGCCGCGAACAGCCACCAGGCGATCTGCAAACCGGTCGCCGCCAGGTGCAGCGGCACGTTCTCCGGCCAGGGCGCCGCCTGCATCGGGTTCAACCCCTCATTGAACAGCACGGCGCTGAACAACGAGAACATCAGCAGCCGCACCAACAGCTTCCATTGACTGCCGCTGCTGCTGATCACGCGCCACAGCAACAGGTCGAACAGCATCAGCGCCAAGGCGGCGTACAGGGGATGGTCGGTGAGCAGTGACAGCATCAAGCAACTCCAGCGAAGGCCGATGAACGGAAGATCGCACACATTGGCAACAGTGTAGGAGCAATTGTTTTTGCGGGATAAACGCCGCCTGCAAAACACTGGAAAACCAATGCGGGAGCGGGCTTGCCCAGCCCGCTCCCGCAGTTGATGGGTGGTGTGCACAGAGGCTGTGTACACCACCGGACCCGGCTTACTTGCCGGCGGTCAAGGTGTTGTAGCTGGTGATCAGGTTGCGGTAGTCCGGAATGTGGTTGGAGAACAAGGTCCCCAAGCCTTCGATGTCGTTGCGCCAGTCGCGGTGCAGCTCACAGGCCAAGCCGAACCAGGTCATCAGTTGGGCGCCGGAGGACGACATGCGATCCCAGGCCGACTGACGAGTCAGTTCGTTGAAGGTACCGGAAGCATCCGTGACCACGAACACCTCAAACCCTTCGGCCAGGGCCGAGAGTGCCGGGAAGGCCACGCACACTTCAGTCACCACACCGGCAATGATCAGTTGCTTCTTGCCGGTGGCCTTGATGGCCTTGACGAAGTCTTCGTTGTCCCAGGCATTGATCTGGCCAGGGCGAGCGATGTACGGCGCCTCGGGGAACATTGCCTTGAGCTCGGGTACCAGCGGGCCGTTGGGGCCGGTTTCAAAGCTGGTGGTCAGGATAGTCGGCAGTTTGAAGTACTTGGCCAGGTCGGCCAGCGCCAGCACGTTGTTCTTGAAACGATCCGGTTCGATGTCGCGTACCAGCGACAGCAGGCCCGCCTGATGATCAACCAACAGAACGGCGGCGTTATCCTTGTCCAGACGCTTGTAAGAAGTAGTCATTGCAGTAGTCCTCGCGTGTTATCGATGCCGAGTGAATGTCGGCGTGGGGTACCCGGTTAGCGCTGGGAGTCCAGCACTTCGTGTTCGTTCGCCACTTGTTGAGCCTTGAGATAGCTCTCGATCAGCAATTGATAATGCGGCATGGCCTGGGCGTAGACAGCAGCCCACTGCTCGGCATCTGGACGGTTCCAGGAGCCTTGCAGCTCAGATAGCGTAGCCATGATGTCGATCGGCACCACCCCGGCTTGTGCCAAACGGGCAATGGTCAGATCAGTGGCCAGTTTCGAGTGGTTACCGGAGGCGTCGACCACCGCAAACACCTTGTAGCCCTCATGCACCGCCGCAATCGACGGGAACGCCAGGCAAACGCTGGTCAAGGTGCCCGCAATGACCAGGGTTTTCTTGCCGGTGGCTTCGACCGCCGCGCGGAATTCAGGATTGTCCCAGGCGTTGATTTCACCTTTACGCGCCACGTATCGGGCGTGCGGTGCTTCCTGGTGAATCTCTGGAATCAGCGGCCCGTTCGGACCCTGAGGTACCGAGGCAGTGGTGATCACCGGCATCTTCAACAAGGTCGCGGCCTTGGCCAGGGCAATGGCGTTGGCGCGCAATTGCGGCACGTCCATGTCCTTGACGATCTGGAACAGGCCGCTCTGGTGGTCGATCAACAGCAGCGCGCTGTCGTTGGGGTCGATGGTCGGTTTCAGGCCGTTGAAGTTGGCCGCGTTGTGGGTGCTCATGTGCGTTTCCTCTTTCGTTTAGGCAACAGCCATCCCTGGCCTGGGAACCGGCCTACGCATCCTGTGTAGAGCGGGTGATTGAACCGATACGGCTTAACCGTGCATCCGGCCGAACCGACCGGATTGAAAATCGGCAAAAGCCTGGTGAATCTCCTGCTCGGTGTTCATCACGAACGGGCCGTGACCGACGATCGGCTCGTCGATCGGCTCACCGCTGAGCAGCAGGACCACAGCATCGTTGTTCGCTTCCAGGCTCAACTGGTCGCCATGGCGTTCGAACAGCGCCAGTTGTCCTTCGCGCACCAGCTCCAGGCCATTGACCTGAACCGTGCCGCGCAGTACCACCAGGGCGGTGTTGCGACCTTCGTGCAGGTCCAGGTTGAGCACCTTGCCGGCATTGAGGCGGATGTCCCAGACATCGATCGGGGTGAAGGTGCGCGCCGGCCCCTTGTGACCGTCGAGTTCACCGGCAATCAGACGCAGGCTACCGGCCTTGTTCTCCAGGGCGATGCTCGGGATATCGCCATCGAGGAGGGTCTGGTAGCCGGCCTCGGCCATTTTGTCCTTGGCGGGCAGGTTGACCCACAGCTGGACCATTTCCAGGGTGCCGCCCGTCTTGGCGAATGCCTCGGAGTGGTACTCCTCGTGCAGGATCCCGGACGCCGCGGTCATCCATTGCACATCGCCAGGGCCGATCTTGCCGCCGCTACCCGTGGAGTCCCGGTGCTCCAGTTCGCCCTTGTAGACGATGGTTACGGTTTCAAACCCGCGGTGCGGATGCTGACCCACGCCGCGTCGTGCGGTGGTCGGGGTGAATTCAGCGGGGCCGGCATGGTCGAGCAACAGGAACGGGCTGATGTGTTTGCCCAAGCTGTCGTAGGAAAACAGCGTGCGGACCGGAAAACCGTCGCCCACCCAGTGCGCCCTTGGGCTGGTGTAGATACCGATGATGTTTTTCATGGTGCCTCCGAATGTGGGGTGAGTCAGAACATGGACAAAGCTTAAATCCGACACCTTTGATCCGGTAGACTGCAAAAATCACCCTTAGCGTTCTATTTGGAGAACGATAGTGGAAGACCTGAACACCCTGTACTACTTCACCCAAGTGGTCGAACACGGCGGTTTCGCCGCGGCAGGACGGGCGCTGGACATGCCCAAATCGAAACTCAGCCGACGCATTGCCCAGCTCGAAGAACGCCTCGGGGTGCGTTTGATCCACCGTACCAGCCGGCATTGTTCGCTCACTGAAATCGGTCAGGCCTACTACCAGCGCTGCCTGGCGATGCGTGTGGAAGCCGAAAGCGCCGCCGAACTGATTGAACGCAATCGCTCCGAACCCCAGGGACTGGTGCGCATCAGTTGCCCGACGGCGCTGCTCAACTCCTGGGTCGGGCCGATGCTGACGCGCTACATGCTCAAGTACCCGTTGGTGGAGCTGTTCATCGAGAGTACCAACCGCCGCGTGGACTTGATCCACGAAGGCTTCGACATTGCTCTGCGGGTGCGTTTTCCGCCGCTGGAAAACACCGACCTAGTGATGAAAGTACTGGGTAACAGCACCCAAAGCCTGGTGGGCGCCCCGGCTTTTGTCGAACGCTTGTCGACCCCCGCCTCACCTGCGGACCTGAGCGGATTGCCGAGCCTGCATTGGGGCGCCGCGCAACGGGAGTACCAATGGGAGCTGTTCGGCCCGGACGCCGCCAGCGCAGTGATCCGCCATCATCCAAGGTTGGTGACCGACGACCTGATTGCCTTGCGCACCGCCGTACTGGCGGGGTTGGGCGTCGCCCACCTGCCGGCCGTGGTGGTGCGTGACGATCTTGCTGCGGGGCGTCTGGTGGAACTGGTGCCGGGCTGGGCGCCCAAGTGCGGGATCGTCCACGCCATCTTCCCTTCGCGCCGTGGCCTGCTACCGTCGGTGCGCACGCTGATCGATTTTCTGGGTGCGGAGTTCAGCCAGAGCGATATTGCTTAAGGGCAGTTGCAAGTTGTAAGCCGTAAGCTGCAAGAAGCTTATAGCGCGTAGCTGGCCACTGAGCGTCTAGCGCTTGAGATACCGATCCAGCCGCTGCATGGCGTCGTGCAACCCTTGCACGGCCTGGTTCAGGGAGTGGCTGTCGTGCTCGCGGCACGCGGTCTCCAGTTGTTCGCACCAAAGGATCAGGCGCTGTGCCTTGATCATTCGCGCACCACCCTTGATCCGATGGGCCAGATCCCGCAAACCGATGCGATCACTGTCGGCATGAAGCGCCTGTAGACGCACCCTGTCCTCGGCATTGCTGGCCGTCAGGTCGGCCAGCAGATGATCGATCAGGTGGCGATCATCCCCGGCCAGTTGCTCAAGGCCACCTAAGTCGAACTCGACGCCGGGATCCGCGGGTGTTTCGACCGACACCGATGCATTCGCCAACACCGGAGCCCCTGTCAGTCCGGCATTCAGGTCCTTGAGGTTGATGGGTTTGAACAGGCAATCGTCCATCCCGGCTTCCCGGCAGCGGATCTTTTCTTCGTGCTGGGCGTTGGCGGTGAAGCCGAGGATCAGGCAAGGTTTCAATCCGTGGATTCGCTCCTCCTCACGGATCGCCCTCGCCAGTTCATAGCCGCTGAGAGCCGGCATGTTGCAATCGGTGATGACCACGTCGTACACATGCTCACGCCAAAAACCCAGCCCCTCCTCCCCGTCTCTGGCGTCCTGTACCCGATGCCCCAGGTGGCTCAATTGCTGTGCCAGCAACAGGCGGTTGGCCGCGTAGTCATCCACCACCAGTACCTGCAACGAACGCCCTGGTCCGAGCGCAGCACCCGGTGCTGGCGGTACCTCGGTCAACGGTTGCAAGACTGCTACATCAAGCTGGACCTCGACCCGGGTACCGCTCCCCAGCACACTGTTGAGCTGCAGACTCCCTCCCATCATCTCGCACAGCGAGCGACTGATGACCAGGCCGAGCCCCGAGCCACTGCGTCCGTCCTGAGGGCTATTGGCCGCCTGTACAAAAGGGCTGAACAAGCGCTGCTGGTCGGCATTGCTGATACCTATCCCGGTGTCTTCGATCAGCAGCCTGACGGCCACGTGTCCCGGCACCGTACCGGGCTCAACCTGCAACGTCATGCGAATGTGTCCGGCACGAGTGAATTTGATGGCATTGCTCAGCAGATTGGAGACGATCTGTTTGAAGCGCATCGGGTCGATCAGCACGTCGCGCTGGCTGCGAGCGTCCAGTTCAACCAACCACTGCAGGTTCTTTTCCCGCACCAGGCCTTCGAACACCTTGCTCACCGACTCGACCAATCCCCCCAGGTTGGCCCGTTCCGGGGCGAGGGACAAATGCCCGGACTCTATCCGCGAGATGTCCAGAATATCGCCGATCAACTCCAGCAGTTGTTGTGCCGCACTGGACGCGACTTCAATCGCGAAACGGTCGGTCACCCCCTGTTGCGCCCGGGTCATCGCCAATTCCAGCATGCCGATCAGCGCATTCATGGGGGTGCGAATTTCATGGCTCATGGTGGCCAGAAACGTGGTCTTGGCACGGTTGGCATCGTCAGCGGCATCCTTGGCCTGCTGAACCTGTTGCAGCAGTTGCTGGCGTTTGCGAATCTGATTGCGCTGGTATGCGATCCAGGCCAACGCGAGTAACAACAGCAGGCCTGCCGCGGCGAACCCCTGAATGATGGTGGTGCGGTGGCGTGACCAGTAGCTGCCGTCGACAGGCACTTCGTTACGCCAGCGACTGGCCAGTTCGTCCAGTTCCTGCGGGGAAATGCTCAACAGGGCCTTGTTCAGGATGGAGTAGAGCTCACGCTCGCCACGGTTGGTCGCAAAACCGATGTGCGTCAGTTCAGTGCCTACGGTACTGGCGACCTGCAGGGTGTCACGGTACTGTCGGGCAATGATGTAACGCGCACTGATCAACGAAGGCATCGCAGCATCGGCCTCCTTGTTCGCCACCATGGTCATGGCCTGGGCAGGACTGTCGACTTCGATGAAACGCACATCCCGCGCATGGGCGCTAATGAGTTCGCGCAACGCATTGCGTCCGACCACCGCCACGCGTTTACCCGCCAAATCATCCAGGGTCACCGGGGCCTTGTTGCCAATGGCACAGACCAGCACAAAGGGGTTGATCAGATACGGTCGGGTGAAGCGGATCTCGGCCTGGCGCTCAATGCTTGGGGTGAGCACGGCCATCAGGTCGATCTCGCCACGCTTCAACTGGTCAATCTGCTGGTTCAGCGACTCGCCGCGTATCGCTTCGAAACGCAAACCCGTACGCAGGCTGATCCGGTTCAGTACCTCGGCGCTGAGCCCAGTGAACCGGGCGTTTTCGTCCTCGAACGACAAAGGCGCAAAGTCGCGCATGAAGCCGACTTTGATCCGAGGATGCTGATCCAGCCAGCGCTGCTCGCGGGAGCTCAGTTGCACCCGCTGGGTGTTGCTGAAACTGCTGCCGGAGCTCCAGCGGCGCAGAATGGTCGTGCGCTCCTGCTCTGGAATCGCCGCCAGCGCAGCATCGATGATGCCCCGCAAGCGGAGGTTGTCGGCACTGACGGCAAAGCCGAACGGGTTGACCTCCATCCGGGCGAACTGCGTCAGCTGCACATTGCTCAGGTAGTTGTTATTGATCAGGTAGTTGGCACTGATGGAGTCGCCCAGGTAAGCATCCGCACCACCAAAGGCCACAGCCCCCATGGCGCTCAAGGTCGAGCGATACAGCTCAAGCCGGACATCGGGGTAAGCTGCCTTGACGGTGTCCGGCCGCACGTAGTGATCCAGCATCGCCACCCGCAGGTTGCCCAGATCAGGTGACAAACGCGCACTGTCGCCCACCCGCGTGACCAGGATGGGCGCGTCCTCGGCATAGGCACGTGACATCAACAATTGCGAATCGGCGGCTTCGAATCCGTTGGCCGCCCCCAACAGATCAATCTCCCCCTGCTTTAACGCATCAATCACTGCCTCGCGAGAGTCATAACGCGCCACTTCCACCTTGATATGCAGCAATTGGGCGATCAGCCCGGCAAAGTCAGCGGTGATACCCTCAAAGTACTGATCATTGATGGTGTTTTCGAAGGGTGGGTAGTCTGGTGCCGAGGCGCCGAGGTGCAAGCGACCTTTCTCCCTCAGCCAGCGCCAATCCGCTTCATCCAGGTTGACCCGGTAGCCCTCGACACTCGATCGCCCCTGCAGCCGCAGGGGTTCCGGCGTGGAACCAAGGCAGCTCAGCGCCCAACACAGGCTGACCCCTGTCAACACGACCCGCCAGGCGCGCGTGCTCACGGGGATTCAGAGCAGATGGTTGCGTTGGGCGAAATCCCGCAGATGAACCAGGGACTTCACGTTGAGCTTTTCGATCAAGCGGGTTTTGTAGGTGCTGACGGTTTTGTGGCTCAGGTGCATGCGCTCGGCAATTTCCTTGTTGCTGGAGCCACGTGCCAGGTGCTGGAAAATGGTCAACTCGCGGTCGGAGAGCCTGTCGATCATTTTCTGCTCATCCATCTGTAGCAGGCTCTGGTTCACCGAGCTGGTGTCCAGTCGAGGGAAGTAGGTGTAGCCAGACATCAACGCCTTGACGGCTTTACACAGCTCATCGAGGTCGTTGGATTTTTCGACAAACCCCATGGCCCCACCCCGCATGCAACGCTCGACATAGAACCTGGGCTCATGGGAGGTGAAGACCACAATGCGCGAGGGCAAGCGCTCGCGCTGCAGACGAGCAAGAAACTCCAGTCCGCTGAGCCCGGGCATCTGCAGGTCCAGCACCACCAGGCTGGGCGAATGCTCGCGAATCGCTAGCAGGGCATCAATGGCAGTGGATGACTGCGCGATAGTCTGGAACAGCGGCCTGTTATTAGCGTCCTTGAGTGCCCCAAGCACCATTTTCAGAGCCGCCCGAACAACCGGATGATCGTCTGCGATCAACAGTGAACTCATGGCAACTCCTGTAAATGTATCGCCCACGGCAAAATCATGGGCCGAATAGAAACGGCCGCGCAATGACTATTGCACGGGAATAGCGGACCGACTACCTGTCAGATATGACAGTTCAGACGAACGGTACTACGTCACCTGGAGATTTTTCAGGCGCGCAGACCACCCTGATGCCAGGGATGAGGACGTTCGGAAAGGGGGATGGGCAGATCCACGCGGCTCATCAGGCTCTCGAGGGTTTCCTGATCCGGAACCCGGTCCTGACTGATCCGCACGTTACCCGGCTGCGCGACAAACAACGCTGGCAACCCGGCCTGCTGGGCATCGTAAATCAGCGCATGACGAATCTGCTGGTTGTCCTGACAGAATGCCAGGGGATCCAGTCCGGTGCCTGTCGTCAGGGAGGCATTGATGATCACCAGGTCAAAGGGTTCACACCCGTACTCAACGACACTGAGCAACTCGTCGAGTGAATGCACGGGAGCAATTCGGTAGTAACCGAGCTGATTCAGGCGGCGCTCGACTTTCATCCGATGAAAATGCTGCTCATCGGCAATCAGTATACGTAAGGCTTTATTCGGCATAGTTGATCAACTCTGCAATAACAATGCGGCCAGTCTGCACTTAGCCATTTCAAGAGCCTGTGAGACTAAGGACAACAGCGCAGGGTTTATGTAGGACTATTCTGAAAGAAACAGTTCCATTTCCATTTAACTTTTTTTCTGCGGGACCGATGACATTTGCAGCCAGCGCAGTAAGTCAGGGCCGCTCATGGGCCGGGCAAACAGATAACCCTGCCCCTGGCGGCAGTTCAATGCCAGCAGTTGCTGGCGCTGTGCTTCGGTTTCAATGCCTTCGATCACCACCGACATGCCCAATGCCTCGCCCAGCGCCAGGGTGCTGCCGATCACTGCGCGGCAACGTGGCTCGTCGTCCAGTGTGCGGACGAACTCACCGTCCAGCTTGATTTCGTTGAACGGCAACTGGCACAGGCGCTGCAACGATGAAAAGCCGGCACCGAAGTCATCGATGGACAAGCGACTGCCCATCATGCGCAGGCGTACCAGGCTTTCAAGACTGGTGGCCGGAGCCTCCAGCAAGCCACTCTCGGTCAGTTCGAACGTCAGGCAACTGCCGGGGGTATCGTGCAACGCAAGAATACCCCTGATGGTAGAAACCAGCTCGGGGTTGGCCAACTGCATGGCGTGCAGGTTGAAGGCGACATTGAGCGTGGAGCCTTGCTCACGCATTAGCCGCAGCAAGGTCAGGACCTGGTCCATTTGCGTAAACAGCAACTCATCCAGCAGCCCAAAGCGCTCCAGCACCGGCATGAACACGGCCGGCGACAGGATCCCGCGAAAAGGATGGAGCCAGCGGGCCAGCACTTCCACGCCGCAGACTTCGCCGGTCAGCAGATTGAACTTGGGCTGGTAGAACGGCTGCAATTGCCCTTCCCGCAAGGCACTGCGCACCTCGCTTTCACTGGCAGGCTCAGGCACGGGCAGTGCAATCACGTCATCACGAGGCCCCGCAAGGTGTTTTTCCAGCAACAGTCCCAGCGCTTGTGCGTACAAGGGTTTACCGACATCCCCCAGCAGCCTGAGCCCCGACAGCGAAACAATCTGGCGGACGGCACGACGCACATCGGCTGACAACGAACTGCTGATGATGATCGACCCGACCAGCCCCGAGCGTCCTGCGCGCTGAAAGAACTCCAGGCCGTCCATGCCGTCCATACACAGGTCGCACAGGGCAATGTCGACCGCGCCGACCGTTTGCAGCAGGGCCAGCGCCTGAGCCCCGTCACTGGCCTGGAACACTTCCTCGCACCCCATCTGCTGGAGCGTCTTGACCGCCACAGCTCGCACAAAGGCATGATCTTCAAGCACCAGCACCCTGATCGGCAGTATCATTTTGGCGGCCCGCGTCGTAGAAAGATGACGCAATTATCCCGGCATGCCAGCCAAACTGATTTAGGAAACGTCCTAAAGCTTGTAGGAATTTTCCCAGAGCTGCCGATTACTGGAACAATTGACCCCACGCTCCCTTGACACCCTCTCAGCCAGCCCGTTGCTCAAGTGTATCGGCCAGCCGCTCCATGGCCTGTTGCAACGCATCCACCGCCGCCGTCAGTTGCTCGCCACCTCCCTCTTCGCAGGCGCTCTCCAGGCGTTCGCAACAGTGGATCAGCCCTTGGGCCTTGATGATCCGTGCGCCCCCTTTTACCCGATGAGCCAGGTCAGCAAGCCCCAAAACATCATGGTGGGTGAACAGACTGAGGAGCCGCGATATGTCTTCTTCATTGCTGCTGGCCAGATCCCCCAACAGGCTTTTGATCAACGCCTCATCGCCGCGCGTCAGCTGCTCGAGGTTGGTCAGGTCGATGGCGTCTGCCGGCGTGCGACGCTCTTCTTTGGTTGGGACCGGGACGGTGTCCGGCGCAACGCATGCCAGGAAGGCGCTCAAATCGCGCAGGCTGATGGGCTTGAACAGACAACCATCCATGCCGGCTTCGCGACAGCGTTGTTTCTCTTGCGGTTGTGCGTTGGCGGTAAACCCCAGAATCAGCCCCGGCGTAATTCCCCGCGCGCGTTCTTCGCTGCGAATCGCCCGCGCCAGCTCATAGCCGTTCATGACAGGCATATTGCAGTCGGTGATGACCACATCGAAATGCTGGCCGCGCCAGGCCCGTAGGCCGTGGGCACCATCCTGCGCCTCCTTGACCCGGTGCCCCAGGTAAGTCAGCTGCTGCGACACCAGCAGGCGATTGGCCGGGTAGTCATCGATGACCAGGATATTCAGCATCTGACCCTGTGGGGGGAGCTGGCTCATGGGTTGAACGCTTCGGACCAGGGGTTCCAGGATGGGCAACTCCAGCGTCACTTCAATTTGTGTGCCCTGGCCCAACACACTGGACAGTTCCAGCGTCCCACCCATCATGTCGCACAAGGTGCGACTGATCATCAGCCCCAGGCCACAGCCACTGCGGGCCGATTGAATGTTGTTACTGGCCTGGCTGAATGGATTGAACAGCCGTTGCTGATCTGCTTCGCATATCCCGCTGCCCGAGTCCTCGACACGCACAACTACCTGCAGGCGTTGCGCATCGCCAACCGGTTGGCCCCTCACACTCAGGCGCACCTGACCCTCTGCCGTGAATTTGATGGCGTTGCTCAACAGGTTGGACACGACTTGTTTGAAACGCAGCGGGTCAATCAACACATCCTGGTTGGCGATGGCATCCACCTCCAGGTGCAAGTGCAGCTGTTTCTGTCGGGCTAGCCCGTCGAAAATCCTTGCCGCCGACTCCACCAGTGAACGCAGGTTGGCACGTTCAGGTGCCAGCGACAGATGGCCCGATTCGATGCGGGAGATGTCCAGAATATCGCCGATCAGCTCCAGCAGTCCCCGCGCCGCCCCCGACGCCACCTCGATGGCGAAACGATCCATGACCCCTTGATCGGCTTTTTTCATGGCCAGCTCAAGCATGCCGATCACCGCATTCATGGGCGTGCGGATTTCGTGGCTCATGGTGGCCAGGAACGTGGTCTTGGCACGGTTGGCCTCGTCGGCTTCATCCTTGGCTTCACGCAATTGTTCCAGTAGCTGCTGGCGCTCGCTGACGTCGATCCAGCCGCCGATCATGCCGCTGACCCGACCGTCGCTGCCGCGATACGGCAACATCCAGTGATAAATCGTGCGCACGTCGTGTTCAGACAAGGTCAATTGGCGGTCCCGCACGCGCGGCAGCCCCTCCTCCATCACCTGCAGGTACTCTTCGTGAAAAGCCTTGGCTTCGACCACGCTCTTGAGCTGGCCGCAAATCACCGTTTGGCCGATCACCGCGTCGCGCTCAACCCCGAACACTTCCAGATAACCATGATTGCAGGCCATCATGCGCCCTTGCCGGTCCCGCACATAGATCGGATGAGGCGTGCCATCGATCAGTACACGCATGAATTCCAGTTGATCGTTGAGTGCACGCTCGGCCTGCTCGCGCTTGCGTATCAATACACGCAGGTAGCCAATCCAGCCCAATGCAACCAGCAACAGCAACCCGGCAATCGCAAAACCCTGGATGATCGTCGATCGGTAGCGCAACCAATAGCTGTCTTCGATCACCGCTTCACTGCGCCAGCGATTGGTCAGTTCGTCCATCTCCTCCGGCGGAATGCTGAACATCGCCTTGTCCAGAATCGAGAACAGCTCTGGCGAGTCGCGGGCCGTGGCAAAGGCCATATGGGCCGACGAAGTGCCCACAGTGCTGGTGATCTGCAACTGATCGCGAAATTGCCGGGAAATCATGTAGCGCGCACTGATCAGAGAACTGACCGCCGCATCAGCCTCACCACTGGCTACCATGTTCATGGCTATCTGGGCATTATCCGCGACCAACAAGCGAATGCCGGGATAGCGCTCGGCAACCATGTCTTTGATCGCACTACCGCGGGTCAGTACCAGTCGCCGACCGGTCATTTCATCCAGAGTGGGCGGGGCGTCGGCAATGATTCGGCTCACCAGTACGTACGGTGTGTTCAGGTAAGGACGAGTGAAACGCAACGTGTGTTCACGTTCGATACTGGGGGTCAGGGAGACCAGCAAGTCCGCTTGCTTCGATTCGATCCGGTCGATGAGCTCGGGCACGGAAGAGCCTTGCTGAACATCGAACTTCAAGCCGGTGCGTAGCGTCAACCTGGCCAGCACATCGGCCGCAACCCCTCGGAACTCGCCTTCACGAGTAAAGAATGAAAAAGGCACAAAGCTGCCATCCACGGCCACGCGCACCCGGGGATGGGCGTTCAGCCAACGCTGTTCGCTGGCGGTGAACTGCACCCGATTTTTTCCTGAGAGGCTGGCGCCACCGGCGTTCCAGCGGCGCAGGATATTCAGCCGCTCCTCCGTGGGGATGGCTGCCAGCGCTGCATTGATGATTCGCAGCAAGCGTTGATCATCGCGCCGCAAGGCAAAGGAAAAATCGTTGGCTTCCATGCGCGAGAAATCAACCAACTGGACGTTGTTCAGGTAGTTTTTGAGAATCAGGTAATTCGCACCGATGGCATCACCGATGTACACATCCGCCTGGCCAAACGCGACTGCACCGATGGCGCTCAGGGTCGATGGGTACAGTTGCAGCCGAGCCTTGGGATAGAAGGCCTGCACCTGCGTCGGGGGCAGGTAGTAATAGACCATCGCCAGGCGTTTGCCCGCCAGATCCTGCGTGACGTCCTGAGTGTCGTCAGTGCGACTGACCAGCGTTGGCTGGTCATCGGCATAGGCACTGGACAGTACCAGTTGCGGATCTTCGGCCTCGAAATTGTTGGAGGTCCCGAGAAAGTCGATCTGCTGCGTTTTCAGCGCCTTGATCACGTCTTCACGGGAGCTGTAGCGCTGCACCTTGATGTCAACCTGCAGTAACTGGCCGAGCAACTGCGCATAGTCAGCGCTCAGGCCTTCGTAGTCATTGCCATTGTTGGTAATACCGAACGGTGGGTACTCCGGGGCCGATGCACCCAGCACCAGCGTTCCTTTGCTGCGCAACCAGAGCCAGTCGCTGTCATCGAGCACAACGTGATAACCGTCGACACTGGAACGGCCCACCAGGTTGTAGGTCTGCGGTCCGGCCTGCAACAGGCTGGTCCACAGCGACAAGAGCACAAGTACGGCAACCGGAAGACACTTTCTAAGGGAAGGCATCTAGATCAGGTTGTTACGTTTGGCGAAGTCGGCCAGGTAGACCACCGACTTGACGTTGAGCTTCTCGATCAATCGGGTTTTGTAGGTGCTGATGGTCTTGTTGCTCAGCAGCATGGCGTCCCCGATCTGCTTGTTGCTCAGACCGTTCGACAGCTGCTGCAGAATGGTCAGTTCCCGGTCGGTCAGACTCTGGATCAACTCAAGATCGGTGGCCTGGATATCGCTGCGACGGACCGAACTGCAGGGCAGGTTCGGGAAAAAGCTGTAGCCATCCATGATCGCCGAAATGGCCCTGCGCAGTTCGTCCGCATCCTCGGTCTTGGAGATATAGCCTGCGGCGCCCGCCTTCATGCAGCGCATGGCAAAAAACTGCGGCGACTGTGACGTCAGCACGAGAATCTTGCCAGACAGGCGCAATGCGCTGATCCGGCTGATGACTTCCAGACCGTCCAGTTTGGGCATGGCGATGTCGAGGATTATCAGATCCGGAGCATGCTCGCGAGCCAGTTGCACGGCATCGGCACCATTATCCGCCTCGGCGACCACGTCGAAATGCACTTGCTCCAACAGCATCCTGACCGAAGAACGAATGAACGGATGATCGTCCACAACCATCGCTTTATACATACAAACCTCTGTAAAACTGGCCGGATCAGACCAAAGGGAAACGTTCCCGGCTGAAAAACCACCCATCATGCATGATCTCGAAGGACCTTCCTAAGTGCAGTGTAGGAAGTTTCGGGATTTTTTTCAGCGAGCCCATCGCTCGCGTCTCGATGCCAACGTGCAACGCGCTGACCATTGTTCAAACGCCTGGCAGGTCATGGGACGCGCCAGAAAGTAGCCTTGACCGGTCTGACAGCCCATCGCGATCAGGGCGTCACAAATACCCGGACTGCTGACCCCTTCGATGACCAGGTCCATCTCCAGTGAGCGGCCCAGTGCCATGGTGCTGGCAATGATTGCCCGGTTGTGTGGCTCCAGAGGCTGTTGCACACACTCACCGTCCAGTTTGATCTGGTTGAACGGCAGATGGCATAACTGTTTGAGCGAAGAGAACCCCGAGCCAAAATCATCGATCGCCAGGCCACAGCCCAGGCCACGCAATTGCAACAGGCTGTGCTCGATGCTCGCTGGCAAATCGAGCAAGCCATTTTCGGCCAGCTCGAACGTCAATGAAGCACCTGGAAGCCGATGGCGTTGCAAGGCTCGCCGGACATGCTCGATCAACTCACCACTGGCCAGTTGCGAGGCATGCAGGTTGAACGCCAGTTCAAGTGCCCGGCCTTGAGCACGCAAGGTGTTGAGCAGGCTCAAGCCTTGATCGAACAGTTGCTTGAACATATCGTCGATCAGGTCGTACGCCAGCATGGCCGCCAGAAAATCCCCTGGCAGCAGCACCCCTCGCGAAGGGTGCTCCCAGCGCGCCAATGCCTCGACCCCGACCAGGGCACCGCTGCTCAACATCACCTTAGGTTGATACCAGGCGCGAAACTGACCCTGGTCCAGGCCATGCCTGACCTCGGATTCGCTGGGCAGTGCCGGTTCCGGCCGCCATGCAGACAAGGGTATCCGCCGACCGAGGCTGTAGCGATGCAACACCGCCTGCAGCTCCCGCAACAGCATGGGCTGCCCCAGCACGCCGAGCATTTTCAGGCCGGACAGCGAAACCATTTGCCCGACGGCGCGGTGCAGCTCCAATGGCAGCTCACCGTACAAGGCCAGCGCGCGGACCCGGCCCGAGGCACTGGCGCCATGCAGGAACTCCAAACGCTCCAGCGCCCGGTTGCTCACATCACATAAGACCAGGTCCACGCCGCCCGCCTCATGGAGCTGTCGCCATGCCTGCTCTGCGGCGCTAGCGTGCAATACCTCGCCCACCCCCAACCGATGCAGCATGTGGGTGAGCGCGTCACGTTGAAACCCTTGATTGTCCAGCACCAGCACCCTGGGAGGGTCCATAGGCCTAAAACACATTGAAAATCGAATGTGCAAATACTGGCAATGTGAACCCTATTCACAGGAAGGATCTGTCCCACAGCAACGTAGGAAATTTCCCAAGAAATACATCAGTCCGTGGTACTCGGGCTCCAGAACGCTTGTTGCACCAACGGCGAGAGGCTCAACCGCGCCACCAGAGCATCCAGCTCATCGCCATCCACCGATGTCGTGGCGAGGGTGGCTTCGATTTCCACTTCTTCGCTGCCAAAGGCATGTACGTCGACATCGCTGGCCGGATAGTTGCTGCGCTCAAGCTCAGCCTCAAGCAAGGCAAACACCGCTTTTTGCCGCGAGCGTTGGGCAATCACATAGACAATGTTGGTCACCTCGGCCGAAATGACGTCCAGCGGCTGGCGGTTGATGTTGTTGACGATCGGTCGCAGCAAGGTGTTTGCCGCCAACACAAACAAGGTGCCGAGCAAGGCTTCCAGCACCAGGTCGGCACCGGCGCAGGCGCCGACCGCTGCCGAAGCCCAGAGGGTGGCGGCGGTATTCAGACCGCGAACGTTACCCTCTTCGCGCATGATCACCCCCGCGCCGAGGAATCCGATACCGGACACCACGTAGGCGATCACCCTGACCGCCCCGTCGGCGCCACCGAGTCGGTTGGCCGTGTCGACGAAAATCGCCGCGCCCACGGCGACCAGTACATTGGTGCGCAGGCCGGCGGTACGCTGGCGGTACTGACGTTCGAAACCGATCAGCCCGCCCAGAATGAACGCGGCACTGAGGCTGACCAGGGTGTCGACCATCGAGGTCATGTTGATGTTATTGATGGCTTGCATGGGGTATTCCCTTCTCGTTTCGCGTCATGCCCGGGAGCGGACGCTGAGCGCCCACGACGGTTCCATCCGCAGTGTGGGGAACGGTCATGAACAACTGGGGTGTCGACAATCAAGACTGTCGATGAGAGGGGCATCGGGGACGGCCGGCATAGGCCGTGAGCGGGATGCCGCTGCTCGCTTGGGTGGCGAGACAACGGCACAGAACGTTGCGCGTTATCTTGCCGGGGAGTGGCCGGCTATCGAAACCGGCCGACAACTGTCACTGGAACACGTGGCCATTGTGGGCCTCCGAACAGGATGAAAACGCGCGCAGCTTACGCCGCAGGTACACCAAGAGCAAACCTGTATACAACAACCCGAGTATTAATATCGGTGGCGTTCAGCACGGGTTCAGATTCAGGCCGTAGCCCCCCTCGCGGGCAAGCCCGCGAGGAGTTGATACCTCAGGAAGTGGCGGCGTCGGGCTTGTGTGCGACAAAGCGCATCATCCACTCCGCAACGGTCGTGCCATGGTGGTCATGGGCCAGGCTGGCCACGCCCTGCTGGTAGATCTGCTCGCCAAGGTTCTGCTGACGGATGTCCAGCAACGCCCGCGAGTAGTCGTGAATGAACTCCGGATGCCCCTGGAAGCACAGCACCTGGTCGTTGATGTGGTACGCCGCGTACGGGCAAAAATCGCTGGACGCGATCACCGTGGCGTTTTCCGGTAGCGCGGTGACCTGGTCCTGGTGGCTGATCAACAGCGTCAGCTCTTCCCTCACCGGGTTCATCCAGGGCGCCTTGGCCGCCAGTTTGTAGTTGTGGGTGCCAACGCCCCAGCCCTGAGTTGCCCGCTCACTCTTGCCGCCCAGCAACAGGGCCAGCAGTTGATGACCGAAGCACACGCCCAGCAGTTTGTCGCCGCGCTCATAGCGCGTCAGCAGGTAAGTCTTGAGGGTCTGGATCCAGGGATCGGTGCCAAACGAATCGGCCTTGCTGCCGGTGACCAGATAAGCGTCGAAACTCAGCTCGTCGCTTGGGTACTGGCCCTGCATTACGTTGTAGACCGTGAACTCGGCAGCGATGGGTTGCTGCGAAAACAGACGCTGGAACATCTGCCCGTAACCCTGATATTGATCGACCAGTTCCGGACGCAGGATGTCGGTTTCCAGAATGCAGATGCGTAACGACATAGAAAGTACCTGACACGATAAAGGCAATAGCGCACACACCAGAGCCTGCCTTGAAACCCGGGGTCAAGGCAAGCCCGGCGCATGCCGCTAACCGGTCAGAATCGTTCGCCGCTGGCCGCTTTTTCCAGCAACAGGGCCGGCGGTGTGAAGCGCTCGCCATATTGTTGTGCCAGATACCGGGCGCGGGCGACGAAGTCTTGCACACCGTACTGGTTGATGAACTGCAGCGCGCCACCCGTCCAGGCGGCGAAGCCGATGCCGAAGATCGAGCCGATGTTCGCGTCGGCGGTCGACAGCAGCACGCCCTCCTCCACGCAGCGCACGGTTTCGATGGCCTGTACGAACAGCAGGCGATCACGCACGTCCTGTGGCGAAATCTGCCCGTCAGCCTGCTCGAAACGCGCTTTGAGTCCCGGCCACAAGTGCTTCTGGGCACCCGCCGGGTACTCGTAGAAACCGCCACCCGCCGCCTTGCCCGGACGCTTGTACTCGTTGAGCAGCAGATCGATCACGGCAAACGCCGGATGCTCCGTCAACGGTTTGCCTTCGGCTTGCAGGTCCTTGGCAGTCTGCTGCCGGATGTGGCTCATCAGACTAAGGGAAACCTCGTCGGAAATCGCCAATGGACCAATGGGCATTCCGGCCTTGCGCGCTTCGGTTTCGATCATCGGCGCCGCTATGCCTTCGCCGAGCATGGCGATCCCTTCGTTGGTAAACGTGCCGAACACCCGCGAAGTGAAGAAACCCCGGCTGTCGTTGACCACAATCGGGGTTTTCTTGATCTGCAGGACGAAATCGAAACCACGGGCCAGGGTTTCATCGCTGGTGTTGGCACCCTTAATGATCTCCACCAGTGGCATTTTTTCCACCGGACTGAAGAAATGCAGACCGATGAATTTCGACTGATCCGGGACCGCGGTCGCCAGGCCGCTGATGGGCAAGGTCGAGGTGTTCGAGGCGATCACCGCGTCCGTACCGACGACACTTTGCGCGGCCGACGACACGCGGGCCTTGAGTTCACGGTCTTCGAATACCGCCTCGATGACCAGGTCGCAACCGGCCAGGTCGGTATCCTGCTCGGTGGTCTGGATCCGCGCCAGGGTGGCGTCTCGTTGCTCGGCGCTCAGTTGACCACGGGCAACTTTCTTGTCCAGCAACGCCGCCGAATGAGCCTTGCCCTTCTCGGCCGCCGCCAGGCTGATGTCCTTGAGCACCACGTCTATCCCGGCCACTGCGCTGACATAGGCAATCCCGGCGCCCATCATGCCGGCACCCAGCACCCCGAGCTTTTTCGTCACGTGCGGCGCAAACCCTGCTGGGCGCGAACCACCGGCGTTGATTTCGTTGAGCTGGAACCAAAAGGTGCCGATCATGTTTTTCGCCACCTGGCCGGTGGTCAGTTCGGTGAAATAACGGGCCTCAATCAACTGCGCGGTGTCGAAATCAACCTGGGCGCCCTCGACCGCCGCACAGAGGATTTTCTCTGGCGCCGGCATGCAACCCTGGGTCTTGCTGCGCAGGATCGACGGTGCGATGGCCAGCATTTGCGCGACTTTAGGGTGCGATGGCGTGCCACCCGGGATTTGGTAGCCCTTCACATCCCAACGCTGCACCGCCGCCGGGTTGGCGAGAATCCAGGCCCGGGACTTGGCCAGCAATTCAGCATGATCCGCCGCCAGTTCATCGACCAACCCGGCTTGCAGGGCTTGCGACGGTCGGACTTTCTTGCCTTCGAGCAGGTAAGGCAGCGCCTTTTCCAGGCCCAGCATGCGCACCATGCGCACCACCCCGCCACCGCCCGGCAGCAGGCCGAGGGTCACTTCCGGCAACCCGATCTGCACCGAGCCGTGGTCCAGGGCCACACGGTGATGGCAGGCCAGGCAGATCTCCCAGCCACCCCCCAGCGCTGCACCATTGATCGCCGCTACCACCGGTTTGCCGAGGGTTTCCAGGGCGCGCAACTGGCCTTTAAGCTGCAGCACACTGTCGTAGAAGGCCTTGGCTTCAGGCTTGCCAACCTTGATCAGTTCGTTGAGATCGCCGCCGGCAAAGAAGGTTTTTTTCCCGGAGGTGATGATCACCCCGGCGATGGAATCCTTGTCGGCCAACAAACGCTGGACGCAGTCGGCCATGGCCTCGCGGTACACCGCGTTCATGGTGTTGGCGCTCTGGCCCGGCATGTCGATGGTCAGGACCACAATCCGGTCCGGCCCCTTTTCGTAACGAATGGCATCAGTCATGAACAGGTTTCCTTGAAGTCGGGGGCTCAGTAGCGTTCGATGATGGTGGCAATGCCCATGCCGCCGCCCACACAGAGGGTTGCCAGGCCGTAACGTTGCTGACGCACTTCCAGCTCATCGAGCAAAGTGCCGAGAATCGCGCAGCCGGTGGCGCCCAACGGGTGGCCCATGGCGATAGAGCCTCCGTTGACGTTGACCCTGGCCGGATCAATGGCCATGTCCTTGATGAACTTGAGCACCACCGAGGCGAAGGCTTCATTGACCTCGAACAGGTCGATGTCCTCTACCCGCAGCCCGGCCTTGGCCAACGCCTTGCGGGTGGCCGGCGCGGGGCCGGTGAGCATGATGGTCGGGTCGGTGCTGGTGACGGCCGTGGCGACGATTCGCGCTCGCGGCTGCAACCCCAGTGCCCGCCCACAGGCTTCGGAGCCAATCAGCATCAGTGCCGCACCGTCGACAATCCCGGAACTGTTGCCCGGTGTATGCACGTGGTGGATGCGCTCCACGTGGCTGTAAACCCGCAACGCCGTGGCATCGAAGCCCATCTGCCCGATCATCTCGAAACTCGGCTTGAGCTTGCCCAGGCCTTCGAGGGTCGAGTCGGCGCGGATGAACTCGTCGTGATCGAGCAGGACAATGCCATTCTGATCCTGTACGGGCACCAGGGACTTGCTGAACGAGCCGTCTGCCCGCGCCCGTGCAGCCTTCTGCTGGGAATGCAGGGCAAAGGTGTCGACGTCATGCCGGCTGAAGCCCTCGAGCGTGGCGATCAGGTCGGCGCCCACGCCTTGCGGGGTGAAATGGGTGTGCAGGTTGGTCTGCGGGTCCAGCGCCCAGGCACCGCCATCACTGCCCATCGGCACGCGGGACATGGATTCGACACCGCCGACCACCACCAGGTCCTCGAAACCGGAGCGCACTTTCATCGCGCCGAGGTTCACCGCCTCGAGGCCCGACGCGCAGAATCGGTTGATCTGCACCCCGGCGACGCTGACATCCCAGTCCGCCACCAGCGCCGCGGTCTTGGCGATGTCGGCACCCTGGTCGCCCACCGGCGTGACGCAGCCCAGCACGATGTCATCGACCTGGCTGGTGTCGAGTTGTGTACGCTGCTGCAAGGCCCCCAGCAGGCCGGCCACCAGGTTCACCGGTTTGACACCGTGCAAGGCGCCATCCGCCTTGCCACGGCCACGGGGCGTGCGTATTGCATCGAAAATCAAAGCTTGGGTCATGACATCCTCGTACTGCCGGGCAGGTAAAAGATCAGCGAGTCCTCACCTTAGGCTCAGCAGCGGCGGATTCAATGACCGAAGCGCTCAACGGCCTTGACGGTCACGCTCAGACGGACGGTAGTCTGCTATCGGATTAACCGTTTCAGGTCACCGAACTGTCTAGCAAAAGGGCGGCAAAGCAGCTGGCAATAGGCCTCATGCTTTTTTAGTAGCAACTTGTACTTGTTTGATACGAAATGGATCTAAACCACAGTCGGCGTGGCCCCTAAGGTAAAACGTACGAGGTTGTCGTCGGGTTTTGCCGAGGCACCCGTGATGAAGGGAATTACAGCGCTTTGCCGTCATGGAGAAATGCAGGCAAGCATTCGACGCTCAGGAAATAACAAAAAAAGGCGGTCAGCCATGTTCAAACAATCGAAAGTGCGTCAAGCCGGGCTCATTCTATTCGCCACCACGCTGCTCCTCATTTTGCCGAACCTGACCAAGGTCATCGGATAATCGGGCAGGATTATTTGCGGTACCTTTCTGAAAAAACCGAAGTGCTCGCTTTCCGGCTCCGTGTGCGTGTGCCAACCTTGGCGACATGACCACAACCGGATGGCGATCACTTGAGAGCGCTTCTTTTGCTTGGGGCCTTGCTGCTCAGCACGCCCTTGTATGCCGCGCAACTGGTGCTCGACCTGGGCTCCGGCAGTCGCACCTGGAAAACCGAGGAGCTGCTCAAGCATCCTCGGGTGCAAACCATCACGATCGCTGACGATGTCTCCTACAAGCGCACCATGAATTATCGCGCGGTGCCGCTGGCAGCGTTGTTGACCGGCGTACAGGCCAACGACCATGTGCAGGCGGTGGCCCTGGACGGTTTCGCCGCCGAACTGTCGGCAGCGCCCCTGCTCGGCACCACCGGCGCGCGGGCGTGGCTGGCGATCGAAGACCCGGCCGAGCCGTGGCCGGCATTGTCGGAGGGCAAACCGGGCGCCGGTCCGTTCTACCTGGTGTGGACCGACCCTGAGGCCGGGCATATCAGCCCCGAGCAGTGGCCTTTCCAGGTGGCCCGCATCCAGCGCCTGGCGCCGGTCGCACAACGCTTCCCTGCCCTGCTGCCGGATCCCGCGCTGGCTACCAGTGACCCGGTGAACCGGGGCTTCGCGCTGTTCCAGAAGAACTGCCTGGCCTGCCATCGCCTCAATGGCGCTGGTGATGCGCAGTTCGGCCCGGACCTGAACATTCCCTACAGCCCGACCGAGTACTTTGGCACGGACTTCCTCAAGCGCTATATCCGCGACCCGCAAAGCCTGCGTCAATGGCCACAGGCGAAAATGCCGGGGTTTTCGGCCAGTGTATTGACCGATGAGGAGCTGACGATGCTGGTGGACTATCTGAAGCATATGGCGGGACGGAAGGTGACACCGTAACGGCAAATGAAAACGGCCGACCCTGAGGTCAGCCGTCGCTGAGTGTTGTCGCTGTTCATAGTGTTATGCGAGTAGCCCTCGTACCTCCTGCTTGACGCCCCAACCCTCGATAATGCCGCCCAATGGCCCGACCACCGCCTCGAAGTCCTGTTCGAAATCACCGATACCGCCATAGGTGGCGTACATCACCTTGCTCAGCTCCAGATGCCAGGCGCCGTCGTCGCGCACACTGATCTGTGCATTCAAGGATTCACCGCGAAAATGTCCTGCCGCCCTGCGCGCCCGCTCCTCGTCCGGGAAAATGGCGTAGAACTCGATGGGATGGAACCGGGAAAAATCAAAACCGCCTTCTTTCATGCGGCGCAGCACGCTGCTGCTGATGTCTTCTTGATAGGCTGTGCTCATGAAACGTCCTCCTTAAACCATGGATAGACTTTCCGTACTCCCTGCGCCCGCAACCGAATGGTGAGAGCGATACGGCAAGAAAATGCCGCCGGGAAACAAGCATGTAGCTGACAAGACCAGACCTTAGCGATCCATTCGCTGATCTCGATTGCAGAGTAGCCTCAAGTCAGAGCGCCTGCCAAGGCCTGGTTGCGGGAAGGGTTCAAGAAATCAGGGAGATGCTGAGGATTTGGATGCTGTTCTGCTCTTTCAGGCTTTTGAGCGTGGGATCCTCGATACGCCCCTCCAGATCATTGAGGTCCAGTTCAGCCGGGACCGGGAGGAGTCTGGTGCGGATCAATTGCGCCGCCTTTTCCATATCAGGCTTTTGCTCACAGTCAAAATGCTCGACGGTTTGCACACCATGATTATCAACGAAGGTGATTTCCCACTTTTGCATCGGTGCCTCCTCGATAAACCCCTCATATGGGCTTACTACCATCTCGACACCGAATCGCCGGCAATCGTTCCCGCTGCCGACGGCGATAGGAGCGAACGTGCTCGCTCCTACCTCCCAGTCCTCACTTCTCGGCGCGCTCTTTCAGGGACTTCAAGGTATTGAAGGGCGCATCGACCACGAACTTGTTGGCCACCATCGCCGGCACGCTGCCACCCGGCTCGGTATGCACCTGATAGGTCACTTCGACTTGATCGCCTTTGGGGACAAACTTCCAGAACCCCTTGACCTGGGCGACCCGGACAAAGCCTTTTTCTTCGGGAATGTACTTCGGCATACCTTCAAGGTTACGGGTCAGGCTGCCATCGGCGCTCTCGACGGTAGTGACCTGCAGTACCGAGTCACGCGGGGTGACCGGCCAAGGTGTATTGAACTGGGTGTAGGTCCAACTCTGATCGCCTTCGTGCTTGAGCAGTTTCTGGGTCTTGCACTCGTGAATCCAGGAACAGGCGCCTGACACGTCATCCTGCAGTGCGCGCAGCTTGGCGACGGTGGTCTTCATCAGGGTGACCCCCTGATAGGACTTGTAGTCGGAACCGGGTATTTCACTCAGGGAGATCTTGATGCCATCTTCGTTCTTGGCGACCGTCCAGCTTTCGGCCTGAGCGGCGGTCGAGGCCAGTACGGCGGTCAAACCACACAACACAGCGATACGATGCAGCGAACCCATAGTCTTATTCCTTATTGTTGAAGTTCCGTTCGTTGAACACACTACGCCGCCGTCATTTGCTCCCACCAACCGAGCAACCTGATCGCCTCTTCACTGCTGGCACCACAGACTTCAACATCCGCCTGAAACGAACCGCACACTGCGGGTCGTTCGGGCTGGCCGAAAATGCTGCACAGATTATCGACAGACAGTTGCACACAGCGTTCTCCCGCAGCCTTGCCATTTGGCATGCCGGGAATCGGGGTACTGATGGAAGGGGCAATGCAGCAGGCGCCACAGCCTTCTCGGCATTTCATGACGTCAAGCTCCTCGCGACGGCTAATGTGTTGAATGACATGGGCTAGAGTAACCGCTAAAACAGTCGTTTGAAATTGGCTCGATCGCGGTTTTTCACGCAACTGCGCGTGACCGGTCAGTCGTGCGACAAAGTGCCGGGGTGCGGGGTCACACCGTTCACTGATTGAACTGAAATTCCAGCGCCGCGCCCTCGACTTCCCGCCGATCCTCATTGCGCATCTGCAATTGCAGTTCGTTGGTAATCAGCCGGCCATTGAGCTGAAATTTGCTTTCTTCCTTGGGTTTTTCACCAAACAGCGGCGGCAGCAAGGGGGCTCGCCTGACCAGAGGCAGGCTGCCAATCGGCTGCAATTGCCTGACCATATCGGATGGCAGACTCAAATCCACATTGGCCGATGGCAGCTCGGTGGTCCTGACCACCTCACTGGCGGCCCTGGATTTGGAGGCAATAGGCGGGCGCTCTTTCTGCGGTGCCGGTTTCTTCGCCACATGCGCCTGGTTCACCGGCTCAACCGTCGTTACAACAGGGTTCACGGTACTTTGCGCAGCGGATGCCGCCAGCGCCTCGTCCGGGCTCAAGACACTCAACAGGCAAGCCAACACCAGACCAGCAGGAAAAATCGCGTTCATGACCCTACAGCACTAACGGCAGAGGGCCATATGCTCGCTTGTTGCAAGGTCGCTGACAAGCGCCCATCGCGATTGACCCGGTCCGCCCCCTCAAAAGCCGCTGGCGGTTTCCTGGCAAAGCTGGGTGGCAAGCATGCCGAGCGTCATCAGCGCGCGCTCGGCCTCACGGTTCCAAGGCGTCCCGCAATTGAGGCGGATGCAGTGGTTGAACTGCTCGGTGTTGCTGAAGATCAGCCCTGGCGCGATGCTGATCCCCTGCTGCAGCGCCCGCACATGCAGTTCCTGGGTATTGACCCGCCCCGGCAGGCTGACCCACAGGATGAATCCGCCCGTGGGCCGGGTCATCTGCGTGCCTTCCGGAAAATACTGCTGCACGGCCAACTGGAAGGCGCTGAGGTTCTTGCGGTATTCCTGGCGAATGTAACGCAGGTGCCGATCGTAACCGCCGTTCTCCAGATAAGCCGCGATCCCCATCTGCGTCACGCTGCACGCCGAGTGTGTGCTGAAGGTCTGCAAGCGCTGGATTTCCTGCTGATACTTGCCGGCAATCATCCAGCCGATGCGCACGCCCGGCGACAAGGTCTTGGAAAAGCTCGAGCAGTAGATCACCCGATCCAGCCGGTCATAGGCCTTCAGGGACTTGGTGCGCCCCTGCTCGAACATCAATTCGCCGTAGATATCGTCTTCGACCACCTGGATATCGAAATCCGACGCCAGACGCAGCAGTTGTTTCTGCCGCTCTTCGGGCATGGTGCCGCCCAATGGGTTGCTCAGGCGCGTGGTCAGCACCAACGCCTTGATCGACCACTGGTTGGCGGCCAGCTGAAGCGCTTCCAGGCTCATGCCCGTGGCCGGGTCGCTGGGGATCTCGATCACCTTGAGCCCGAGCAGGTCGGCCAGTTGCAACAAACCGTAGTAGGTCGGCGACTCCGCGGCGATCAAGTCGCCGGGACGGGTCAGTACCCGCAGGGACATCTGCAAGGCATCGACACAGCCGTGGGTAATCACCACTTCGCTAGGATCGACCACCACCCCGGCATCGCGCATGCGGATCGCCACCTGGCGCCGCAGCGGCTCGAAGCCCGGGCTGAACATGTAACTGAACGCCCGCGGGCTGTGAAAGCGCGTGACCTTGGCCAATTGCTGGTGCAGCGCCCGCACCGGCAGGTAGTCGACACTGGGCACCGCGGCCCCTAGCGGGAACACCCCTTCGCGGCGCGATTCCACCAACACTTGCTGGATGATGCTGCTGCGGGTCACCAGACCAGGACGCTCGACACGGGCGATATCCGGGGTCGGCGCTGTCAGTGCCGGTGTCTGGTGCACGTAATAGCCCGATTGCGGACGCGCGCGAATCAGCCCCTGATCTTCGAGATTGGCATACGCCTGAAGCACGGTCGCATGGCTGACATTGAGCTGCGAACTCATCTTGCGTACCGAGGGAACGCGTTCGCCGGGCTGATAGACGCCGCGCCGGATATCCTCAGCGAGCTGCTGAGCGATACGTTGATAGAGCAAAAGATTGGTCATGACGCAGCACTCGATTTCACGGGCATTTTATTCTTGTGTGAAACACTACCGGAACAGTTTGGAAGTGTACTGGGACAGTTACTACAATAGTCGACCATACAGTGCAGTGTCAGCAAAAACTGTACTGTTTTGTGGAGCCTTTCGCAGGCATAAAAAAACCCGGCACCTCTGAGGGGGCCGGGTTTTCCAGTGACGCTGACCTTAGCGGGCGGCGCCTAGCTGGCCTTTTTCATCGGAGAAGACAATTTCAACCCGACGGTTCTGCGCGCGGCCGCGCTCGGACGCGTTGGCCTCTACCGGGTATTCATCGCCGTAGCCTTCGACCTGAATGCGTTTATCGTCAATCCCCAGGTCCATCAGCATGTTCGCCACCGCCTGGGCGCGATCGCGGGACAGTTTACGGTTCTCCTGCTTGCCTCCCGTGCTGTCGGCGTAGCCCTCGATGCGGACCACGCGCTTGGGATTGAGCTGCAGGAACTGGACGATCTTCAATACGGTACGGTTGGCCGAACTCTTCAGCTCCGCCTCACCGGTGTCGAACAACACATCCCCGAGCGTCATCACCAGGCCGCGATCGGTCTGGGTGGTCGCCAGGCTGATGATTTGCTCCTCCAGCCATTTGCCCTGTTGCTGCACACTGAGCAACTTGGCTTCGCGCAACGCCAGTTGCAGGCGCTGACGCTCCAGCTCAAGCTTGGCCGCCCGCTCCTCATTGAGCACTTTCTCGCTGTGCTGGCGGGCAATTTCGCTGTAGCGCTGACTCAGGTAGGCGTAGTGCTGCACATCGGCACCACTGCCCCAGTAGCTGGACAGGCGATCGGCCCGCGCCAGGGACTCACCGGCACGAATCACGTCTTTGGGGGCAATGCGCAATACGTTCGAGTCTTCCTTGACCTTCTGGAAGTCAGCGCTGGCCTGTTGCAACGCAACGTCACTGTGCTGGCCCGCGCAACCGTAAAGGCCGACCAACAACACCCCACCCAATACTCCGCTCTTCAGGTTCATTGGGCGTCTCCCAGCTGCTTGCGCAGGCGAGCGATGCGGGTATTGAGCACGTTGAGTTGTTCCTGGCTTTTCAGGGTCAGGACCTTGGCCTCTGCCAGGCGCGCATCCAGCTCGGCCTGTTCGGCCTGCATACGGGCATCCTTGAACGACTGATCGGCCATATCGGCCTTGGCCCGGGTGTACTTGTCTTCAGCCAGTTTCAGCTCAGGCACTTCCCCGGCGGTTGCCCCGACGGCGGCAGCCTGTTCCAGGGCCTGCCCGGTCAGACGCATTTGTTCATTCGGCGCCGGATCGGCTGCACAACCCGCCAGAGCCGTAACGGCCAGGGCAGCGAAAAGAGGTCGAATAGTCACTAAAAATCCCTACTGTTTTGGGGTGCTGACGGGCTGTTTCAAATGTGCTTTCCAGCGCTCCAGATTGCGCTGTAGCACAGCCTCCGTCAGACCGGACGCGGGCAATTCTGTCATCTTTTTGGCCAACTGTCCGCGCAACCATGGATCGTTGCAGGCCGAGTTGTGAGAAATGGCCAGGAACAGCCCTGGTTTGTCGATCGGTTGTGGGTCAGCCTGCACATCGTTGGCGATGCTCAATGTCTGTGCCATGGCCATCCCGGCATAGCGTCCGGCCAGGACGTACTCCACTTCACCCAACACCAGCTTCTGAAAGGCCTGGGTCAGGTTTGGCGTACTCACCAGGGTCAATTGCGACCGTGCGAACGCCTCGAAGGCCTGGGTCAACCGCGCCTGTTGTGACACCGCGCCCATGTGCCCGCTCAAGTCCTTCGCCTCGATGTAGTCCAGGGTCGAGCCATTGCGAGTCCACACCAGGTAGTCGTTGCCTGCCAGCGCAGGATGAATGTAATCAAGCGACTCCAGCTGCTGGGTCATCAATGACGCGTCCGCCAGCATGTCGATGCGTCCGCTGCGCACCTCCTCGATTGCCTGTGAGCGCTTGCCGGCGTAGCGCAGCTCGACGGTGAGCCCCAACTCCCCCGCCACCTGCTGCAGCAGGTCGGCGTTGCTGCCGATCAAGTGCGCGGGATCCTGCGGGTCCTGCCACAGATACGGTGGCGCATCCGGGCTGCCGGTCACCACCAGGCGTTCGCACTTGCCGGCTGCGACCGACAGCGCCGGCCATAACAACAGGCTCACCAGCATCGACCAACCGCTCAAGCGATGCATCTCCATGGCATGTTTCCCCACTCTGTAAATCGCAGACAATAAAAAACCCGGCCAGAAGGCCGGGCTCTTTATAAGTGAAGCCGCTGGATTAGACCAGCTTCTCCAGCTCAGGGATGGCTTCGAACAAGTCCGCCACCAGGCCGTAATCGGCCACCTGGAAGATCGGCGCTTCTTCGTCCTTGTTGATCGCAACGATCACTTTGGAGTCTTTCATGCCGGCCAGGTGCTGGATCGCGCCGGAGATACCGACGGCGATGTACAGCTGTGGTGCAACGATCTTACCGGTCTGGCCGACCTGCATGTCGTTGGGTACGAAACCTGCGTCGACCGCGGCGCGGGAAGCGCCAACAGCAGCGCCCAGCTTGTCGGCCAAGGCGTACAGGTGTTTGAAGTTGTCACCGTTCTGCATGCCACGACCGCCGGAAACGACGATCTTGGCAGCGGTCAGCTCCGGACGATCGGACTTGGCCAGCTCTTCGCCAACGAAGCTGGAGGTGCCAGCATCGTGAGCAGCAGCAACCGCTTCAACAGCAGCCGAACCACCTTCAGCGGCAACCGGGTCGAAACCGGTGGCACGCACGGTGATCACTTTTACGGCGGCGTTGGACTGCACGGTAGCAATGGCGTTACCGGCATAGATCGGGCGCTTGAAGGTATCGGCGCTTTCAACCGAGATGATCTCGGAGATCTGGTCAACGTCCAGTGCAGCGGCAACGCGCGGCAGGATGTTTTTGCCGTTGGAAGTGGCGGCAGCCAGGATGTGGCTGTAGCCAGCGCCCAGCTCGGCCACCAGCGGCGCGACGTTTTCCGGCAGCTGGTGAGCGTAAGCCGCGTTGTCGGCGACCAATACTTTGCTCACACCAGCGATTTTTGCAGCGGCTTCAGCCACCGCGCCAACGTTCTGGCCAGAGACCAGGACGTGGATGTCGCCACCGATTTTCGCAGCGGCAGCCACGGTGTTCAGGGTGGCCGGGGCCACAACCTTGTTGTCGTGTTCAGCGATTACCAAGATAGTCATAATTAGATTACCTTCGCTTCGTTTTTCAGTTTCTCGACCAGTTCAGCCACCGACTTGACCTTGATACCCGCGCTGCGTGCAGCCGGCGCTTCGACTTTCAGGGTCTTGTTGGTGGAGGCGGTGGAAACGCCCAAAGCTTCAGGAGTCAGCACTTCAAGCGGCTTCTTCTTGGCTTTCATGATGTTTGGCAGGGACGCGTAGCGCGGCTCGTTCAAACGCAGGTCGGTGGTAACAATGGCCGGCAGTTTCAGGGAAACCGTCTGTGCACCGCCGTCGATTTCGCGCGTCACGGCAACGGAGTCGCCAGCGACTTCGACTTTCGAGGCGAAAGTGCCCTGACCGTAGCCGCTCAAGGCAGCCAGCATCTGGCCGGTTTGGTTGTTGTCGCTGTCGATGGCTTGTTTGCCAAGGATCACCAGCGAAGGCTGTTCCTTGTCGACAACCGCTTTCAACAGTTTGGCAACGGCCAGGGAAGTCAGGTCTTCGGCGGATTCGACGAGGATGGCGCGGTCGGCACCCAGAGCCAGCGCGGTGCGCAGTTGCTCTTGAGCGGTGGACGGGCCGATGGAGACGACGACGATTTCAGTCGCAACACCTTTCTCTTTCAGGCGTACGGCTTCTTCCACTGCGATTTCGCAGAAAGGGTTCATCGACATCTTGACGTTAGCGAGATCGACGCCGGAGTTGTCCGCTTTGACGCGAACCTTGACGTTATAGTCGACCACTCGTTTGACAGCTACAAGAACCTTCATGGATTCCTCGTTACTCTCCGGTGAAAAGAAAGTCGCCTAGGCGAACCTGGCGGTTGATGCTCAACGGCGCAAGGGCACCTCTAAAAACGCCGGCATGTGAATGGGTGACCCTGCTCACGAGAGGGATGACCGTTCGTCAGCGACGACTGATCGGCCAGGTCTTTTCGCAGCGTGTAAACTTCGCACCGAACCCTCGTTGCGCGTCACCTTGTACAGCCTTCGCCCTGTCTTTAGAGGTGCTCTTGAAACCAACAGTCAGCCTACGGCGAGCGCAAAACCGCCCGTATCTTGACCGGAACGCCTATTCTGGTCAATACGGCAAAATGGTCAGTTATAAGCCGCGCTTCTTTGATTTATCTGGCTTTCAGCAAATTCAAACAAACGTTTGTATTGGACGCTGGGAGTGGTGTAGATATAATGCGCCACCTAGAGAGAAAGGTGGTGGATCGATTGTCCCCTGCCCCGCAATGCGGAGCAATTCATCGATGCGACGCCAAACCTCCAATTAGAAAAAAAACTGTTGAGCCTTGAGTAGGAGATAACCTGTGGAACGCGAATACATGGAATTCGACGTGGTCATCGTCGGTGCCGGCCCCGCTGGTCTTTCCGCCGCCTGCCGATTGAAGCAGAAGGCCGCCGAAGCCGGTAAGGAAATTAGCGTCTGCGTGGTCGAAAAAGGCTCCGAAGTCGGCGCTCACATTCTTTCCGGCGCGGTGTTCGAACCTCGGGCCCTGAATGAATTGTTCCCTGATTGGAAAGCGCTCGGCGCACCGCTGAACACTCCGGTCACCCGCGATGACATCTTCGTCCTGAAGAATGAAGATGGCGCGATCAAGGTTCCAGACCTCTTTGTGCCCAAGACCATGCACAACGAAGGCAACTACATCATCTCCCTGGGCAACCTGTGCCGCTGGCTGGCCCAGCAGGCCGAGAACCTGGGCGTAGAGATCTACCCGGGCTTCGCCGCCCAGGAAGCCCTGTTCGACGAAAACGGCGTGGTTCGCGGGATCATCACCGGCGACTTGGGCGTTGACCGTGAAGGCAATCCGAAAGAAGGCCTGTACACCCCGGGCATGGAACTGCGCGGCAAGTACACGCTGTTCGCCGAAGGTTGCCGTGGCCACATTGGCAAGCAACTGATCAAGCGCTTCAACCTCGACAGCGACGCCGACGCCCAGCACTACGGCATTGGCCTGAAGGAAATCTGGGAAATCGACCCGGCCAAGCATCAACCAGGCCTGGTGGTGCACACCGCTGGCTGGCCGCTGGACATCATGGGCACCGAAAACACCGGCGGCTCCTTCCTCTATCACCTGGAAAACAACCAGGTGGTGGTCGGCCTGATCGTCGACCTGTCCTACAGCAACACCTACCTGTCGCCGTTCGACGAATTCCAGCGCCTCAAGCACCACCCGGTGCTCAAGCAATACCTGGAAGGCGGCAAGCGCATCAGCTACGGCGCGCGCGCCATCTGCAAAGGCGGCCTGAACTCGTTGCCGAAAATGGTGTTCAAGGGCGGCGCACTGATCGGTTGCGACCTGGGCACCCTGAACTTCGCCAAGATCAAAGGCAGCCACACTGCCATGAAATCCGGCATGCTCGCCGCCGATTCGGTGGCCGATGCCCTGTTCGCAGGTTCCGAAGGCGCGGACGAACTGACCAGCTACGTGGAGTCGTTCAAGTCCAGCTGGCTCTACGAAGAACTGTTCGCCAGCCGTAACTTCGGCCCGGCGATCCACAAGTACGGCGCCATCGTCGGTGGCGGCTTCAACTGGATCGACCAGAACATCTTCGGCGGCAAACTGCCGTTCACCCTTCACGACACCAAGCCGGATTACGCTTGCCTGAAGCTGGCGGCCGACAGCAAGAAGATCGACTACCCGAAACCGGACGGCAAACTCAGCTTCGACAAGCTCAGCTCGGTATTCATCTCGGGGACCAACCACGAAGAAGAACAGCCTTGCCACCTGAAGCTGGCCGACGCGAGCATCCCGATCAGCAAGAACCTGCCGCTGTACGACGAGCCGGCGCAGCGCTACTGCCCGGCGGGCGTGTATGAAGTGATCACCCAGGAAGACGGCGAAAAACGCTTCCAGATCAACGCCCAGAACTGTGTGCACTGCAAGACCTGCGACATCAAGGACCCTGCGCAGAACATCACCTGGGTGGCACCGGAAGGTGCCGGCGGCCCGACTTACCCGAACATGTAAGTCGTACGCTTGAACAAGAAGGGCTCCCGAACGGGGGCCCTTTTTCGTTGGACGGCCCTGTATTGACCGGGCTTGCCGGGTTTCACGCCACCCGATGCGCGACCTGCGCCGCCGATAATCAACGACCCTCGGCGAAGTCGCGCAACACGTTGCCATCCATGCGATAGCGCACCCACTCTTCCTGTGGCTGCGCGCCGAGGGATTCGTAGAACTCGATCGCCGGCTTGTTCCACTCCAGCACACTCCACTCGAAACGGCCGCAGTCGTTGGCGCAGGCGATTTTCGCCAAGTGGCGCAGCAACAGTTTGCCGGCGCCACCACCGCGCTGCTCGGGAGTGATGTACAGGTCTTCGAGGTACAGGCAGTTACTGCCCAGCCAGGTCGAGTAGCTGAAGAAAAACACCGCGAAGCCGATCGGCAATCCGTCGCGCAGGCAGATCAGGCCATGGGCGGTGGCCCCCTCACTGAACAGGCTGCGCTCGATGTCGGCCACACTGGCGATGACTTCATGGCGGGCCCGCTCGAAGTCGGCAAGCTCGGTGATGAAGGCCAGGATTTGGGGGGCATCGCTGGGTGTGGCCGGGCGGATCTCGATCGACATGAACGTCCCTTGAGAACGATTGAAAACGCCATACTATGTCGGCAATCAACGTTCGTCACATGTCGCTGCAAAACTTTGTTCAGGGAACGATGCCCTTCACCCAAAAGGATAGCCATGCACGCCAGCGCCTTCGCCCCACTGCAAACACTCGCCTCAAGCCTCCTGCCCCATGCACTGGAACCCTCACAGGACGGCGCCCACGACCTCGCACACTTACAGCGGGTATGGCACAACGCCCAAAGGATTCAAGCCGAAGAAGGCGGCGATCTTGAGATACTGTTGGCCGGCGTACTGCTGCACGACTGCGTCGCGGTGGAGAAGAACTCGCCGCTGCGCTCACAGGCCTCGCGGCTGGCGGCAGAAAAAGCCATGCCCCTCCTGTGCCAACTGGACTGGCCAGAGCCCAGGGTACGAGCCGTTGCCCACGTCATTGAGGCCCACAGTTTTTCGGCGAACATCACTCCCGTCACCCTGGAAGCGAAAATCCTTCAGGACGCCGACCGCCTCGACTCCCTCGGCATGCTCGGCGTGGCGCGCACGTTTTACATCGCCGGGCGCATGGGCAGCACGCTTTACGATGCCACGGACCCCTTGGCCCGCACACGGGACTACGACGACAAGCGTTTTTGTCTCGATCACTTCCAGACCAAGCTGCTGCACCTTGCCGACGGCTTTCAGACGCCCTCCGGCCAGCGTCTGGCGCGCCTGCGTCACGAACGCCTGCAACGTTTTCGCGACGACCTACTCGAAGAAATCGGTTTGGCCGCCAGTGCCAAAACAGCACCGCGTTGGCCAGCCTGATTGGCGCCGCGCGGTTCCGGAACCGGGGCGCGGCACTGAAACAGCGCCCGAATCAGGGCTCCAGGCCGATACGGAAGAACTCGCCGCCACTCCACACACCCAACCAGCGCTGGCCGTCAATCTCGCGAGTCACGGCCAGCTCGACCAACTGATAGAACACGTTGCGATGGATCAGGGCTTGCAGATTGGTGCGCACATGCACATAGGGCGCGGGCTCCTGAGTGACCGGGTCGATCACGACGTGCAACGGATGCTCAGGCCCGGCCTCTGTCAGTTCATCGACGTTGGTGGTGAAGCGCAGCACCTGGGCCTGCCCCTCACCTTCGACGTCCAGCGTCACCGCCACGAAGGGGGCGTCGTCGACCTTGATCCCGACCTTCTCCACCGGAGTGATCAGGAAGTAATCATCGCCGTCACGGCGAATGATGGTGGAGAACAGCTTGACCATCGGCTTGCGCCCGATCGGCGTGCCCAGGTAAAACCAGGTGCCATCACGGGCGATGCGCATGTCAATGTCGCCGCAGAAGTCGGGGTTCCACAAATGAACGGGCGGCAAGCCTTTGGACTTGGGGATTTGCCCCAGCAGATCGTTAGCTTTTTGCGAACCACTCATGTTGCTCTCCCGGTGAACTACTGATCGCTCAGGCCCAGCAGGCTGCGAGCGTATTGCGCAAGCGGCGGGCCCAGCAGATCTTCTGGCCTGTTGTCATGGAACGTCAGCAAACCGCCACGACTCTTGATCCGTGCAGTATCAATCAAATACCGGGTGCTGGTCTCGATCAACATGATCTGAATCACCCCACTGTCGACCCCCAGGCGGTCCACGGCCTCCTGGTCAAGCCACTCATCCGAGTTGCCGATACGGTCATCGGCACTGGCGAAGCGGGTGTACAGCAGGTAATGGGCACCAAGGCCGCGGGCCTCGCCCATGGCGGCATCCAGGCCTTCAGGGCCTGCGGCACGACGCACCATCGGGAAATATTCGATAAAGCCCTTGAAGGCCTCTTCGGCGACCACATTCTGTCGTGGCTCGGCACTGCCCGGCGGCGCGAACGGGCCTTGGGCAATGTAGATGAACGAGTCTGGCTGAATACGCAGGTTATTCACGCGACGGCTGTCGCTGTGATCGAGCAAACCCGCATCGCTCATGTGATAGCGAGCCTCTTCGCCCATGTCGCTGACATTCATGCAGCCGCCAAGTGCCAAAACGGCCAGCAGCAAAACCAGGCTACGCATCCTACCCTCCAGAAGCCGGTGACGGAAAACCGGCGAATCTTTGCAGGATGCAGCTTCCGCGCCAGTCCTTGAGTCCACGCACACTTGCAGAGGATCAATGAGGGTTTTTACCACTCGGGTCTGTATCAGCCACCGATGATCTTCATCACCGTGGCCCCACCGGAAAACGCCACTTCCTGCTTGTCGCCCAAGGCTTTTACCAGCAGGCGCTGGAGCGCGGGCAATGCCTGGTGACGCGGCTTGTCCAGCAAGTCGCCCACGTAGTGGCGGTTGCTCGATGACAGGCAACCGTGCAGCCAGCCCGTGGACGACAGGCGCAAACGCGAACAGGTGCGGCAGAATGGTACGCTTTCGTTGGCGATCACGCCGAAGTGGCCATGGCCAGGGATTTCATAACGCACCGCCGTGGCATCCACAGGGGCGTCGGCCTGCAGGTACTCGTACCGCTCGCCAATCAGGCTGAGCAACTGCTGAAGGCTGACGAATTGTTGCAGGAACGCGTTTGAATCACTGGCCAAATGGCCCATGCGCATCAGCTCGATGAAACGCAACTCATAGCCACGCTCCAGGCAATAATCGAGCAATGGCAGCACTTGATCGAGGTTCTGCCCACGCAACGGCACCATGTTGACCTTGATCTTGATGCCGGCCGCACGGGCCTGCCCCATGCCATCGAGCACGGTAGCCAGATCGCCGCCACGGGCAATACCGCGAAACGCGGCAGCGTCCAGGGTATCAAGGGAAACGTTGATCCGCCGAATGCCGGCATCCACCAGCAGAGGCAGCTTCCTGGCCAGCAATTGTCCGTTGGTGGTCAGGCTGATGTCTTCAAGCCCCATCTGCCCCACCGCCGTCATGAAGGCTTCCAGCTTGGGGCTCACCAACGGCTCGCCACCGGTAATGCGCAGACGCTCGATGCCGGCGGCTTCGATCAGATAGGCAACGCCGCGCGCCATGGCTTCGGCCGACAGTTCATCCTGCGCAGCCACCAACCGCTTGCCATTAGGCACACAGTAGGTACAGGCGTAGTTGCAGGCGGAAGTCAGGCTGACCCGCAAATTGCGGAAGCGCCTGCCTTGTCGGTCAACGATCATGGATCACTCCGGCGGAAGTCGATGCGGAAAAGCTAAAACTTGACTCACAAATCAAGTTTTAGCAATACCTAAGCCTGAGTATATTCCCGGGGCACTGCGCCATACAGGGAAACATGGCGCAATAAGGCTGCTGAATGGATCAGCTGCCTGGCGTGTCGGTATCGCGCTTGCGCTTGTTACCCATGCGCACGCCGATATCCATCAGGAACTGGAAGAAACCTTCCTGATCTTCCAGCACATTGCTCCAGAACGGCGAGTGATACAGCGCCACGGCGCCATGCACCAGCGCCCAGGATGCGCAGAAGTGGAAATACGGCGGCACGTCTTCCAGTTTGCCTTCGCTGATGCGGCCCTTGATCAACAAGGTCAGGCGATCGAAATTGGAGGCGCGAATCTTGTGCAGTTCCTCGACCATCTCCGGCACCTGGTTGCCCTTGACCACCTTCTCTTCCAGGCGATCGAACAACCGGTAGCGCTGCGGATCGCGCATGCGGAATTCGAAGTAGGCCCGGGACAGGGCTTCCTTATCCTTGTCGACATCGGCAGAGTGCAGCAGCTCGTTCAGGTCACGCTCGTAGTCGAGCATCAGGCGCAGATAGATCTCCGCCTTGGACTTGAAGTGCTTGTAGATGGTGCCTTTGCCGATACCCACGGCATCAGCGATCATCTCGACGGTGACACTGTCTTCACCTTGTTCGAGGAACAGCTTGAGCGCGGTGTCGAGAATTTCTTGCTCGCGGCGACGAAACTCACGGACCTTACGAGGTTCTTTATGCATAAGAAAAAGGTCTGTAGGGGTCAAAATTCGAAGCCGCGTATTATGCCTAAATTGCGCCAAATTGCACGGATCATCCGACCATGACTACGTTTCTTGATGAATTTGTACAGGCTCCGGGCCTGCGTTATTTGAATCATGCGGCCGTCGCACCCTGGCCAAACCGCGCCGCAACAGCCGTGTCGCGCTTCGCCCAAGAGAACGTTTTACTGGGTGCACGTGACTATCCGGACTGGATGGCATTGGAGCAACGCCTGCGCGAACGCCTGAAACGACTGCTAAACGCGCCGTCGACGGATGATATCGCATTGGTCAAAAATACTTCCGAGGCATTGTCTTTTGTCGCCTTCGGACTGAGCTGGGCCAGTGGTGACCAGATTGTCATCAGCGATGAAGAATTTCCTTCCAACCGTATCGTCTGGGAGGCCTTGACCGCCCAAGGCGTGGAAGTGGTCCAGGTCAGCCTCAAGGGCGACGACCCAGAAGGTGCCTTGTTGACTGCTTGCGGTCCTCGAACCCGCCTGATGTCGGTCAGCGCGGTGCAGTTCGCCAGCGGCCTGCGCCTGGACCTGCAGCGCCTGGGCGCCGGTTGCAAGCAGCAGGATGTGCTGTTCTGCATCGACGCCATCCAGCAACTGGGCGCCCTGCCCTTCGATGTCCAGAGTTATCAATGCGACTTCGCCATGGCCGACGGCCACAAATGGATGCTGGGGCCAGAAGGCCTTGGGGTGTTCTACGTGCGTAGCGACCTGCGCGAACAGTTGAAGCTGCATGAATTCGGCTGGCACATGCTCGAACACATGGGCGATTACAATCGCACCACCTGGGAACCGGCCAAAAGTGCCCGACGCTTTGAGTGCGGCAGCCCGAACATGCTCGGAGCCATGGCCCTGGAGGCCAGCCTGTCATTACTGGAAGAAGTCGGCATGGAACAGGTTGCCGCCCTGATTGCCGAGCGGGTGCAATGGCTACAGGAGGGGCTCAGCACCATTGCCGGCGTGAAACTGCACAGTCCGTTGAATCCGGCCCGGCGCGGCGGGATTTTCTCGTTCAGTATCGACGGCATCGATAATCAGGTGCTTTACGAGACCCTGAAAGCCCAGCAAGTGGTGTGTATTCCACGCGGCCCCGGCATTCGTTTCTCTCCGCACTTCTACACAGAAAAGCGCGTGATCGACGAAACTATTGCCATTATTGCGTCCATCGCCAGGCAGTGAGAACTCAAGCGAAGCGCCGGTATTCCAAATTTGTTTAAGAAACGCAGGGGGCAAACTGGACGAGGCGCAATACTGATCAATACTTGAAATGTCGACGCGTCATCTCCCCCAAGTGGCGTGTCGATATAGGTACCAATGGACTGCGTGCCTTTGTTTTACTCCTAATGGTCTTAACCCGGATTCACCCCCCAGAACCCGGGTTTTTTTTGCCTGCAATTTGAGCGCCCCAGAGCGTCCTTTAGCCAGCCGACCTGACGTGCGCCAACGGAAACAGCCGCCTGAAGTTCTCGGTGGTCTGCTCGGCGAAACGCTCATAAGACTCGCCGCGCAGCATCGCCAGGAACTCTGCCACTTCCCGCACGTACTGCGGCAGGTTTGGCTTGCCACGATACGGAATCGGCGCCAGGTACGGCGAATCGGTCTCGACCAGCAGCCGGTCTGCGGGCACCTTGCTGGCCACATCGCGCAGGGCATCGGCATTGCGAAAGGTCACGATCCCCGACAGCGAAATGTAGAAGCCCAGGTCCAGCGCGGCCTTGGCCATGTCCCAGTCTTCAGTGAAGCAATGCAGTACGCCGGCCTGGGGCAGCGCGGCTTCACGCAACAACGCCAACGTATCGGCACGTGCGCCGCGGGTGTGGACGATCACCGGCTTGCCCGTCTGTTGCGCGGCGTGCAGGTGCAGCCGGAAGGACGCCTGCTGCAAATGGGCCGCCTCAGGCTCGTAGTGGTAGTCCAGGCCGGTTTCGCCGATGGCCACTACCCGCGGGTGGTTGAGCTCCTGCAGCAGCCAGTCCAGCGCGGGAGCCGCGTCCGGCTGCACATCCAGGGGATGAACCCCCACCGAACAGTCGACGTCGTCATAGCGCTCAGCGAGCGCCTTGACGTCGGCGGCGTTATCGACACTGACGCCGATGCACAGGAAATGCCCGACCCCACGCTGGCGTGCCGCTTCAAGTGCGGCATCCAGGGAGCCGTCATGTGCGGCGAGATCGAGACGGTCGAGATGGCAATGGGAATCTACGAGCATAAAAGGCTGAAACTACATCCTGTGAGAGGGGACGGTCGACCTGGGTATGGCGACCGGACGGTGTTCATTCATGCAGGTGCCCCGATCATCGCTGACCAGGCAAACCTGTCCACTGCACCAGCAAGGCTTCAAGCAGCAGCACACGATTGAGATTAGCCTTGCTCAGCACTTTCTGTCGCTGGGCAAGGATCCAGTCCTGAATAGTCAGGACCTTGTCCTTCGAGGACTTCTGCGCCAGGTACTGCACCACCTTGCGCATGTCGGCCAGGCCAAGCCCGGCCTCATCCTGGGTCAATTGATAACGCAGAATCAGGTTCGACCAATCACAGAACCAGTCGAACAGCAGTAACAGCGGGATCGCATTCCAGCCTTCAGCCAGCTGCGTGGGCGACTGCTGCTGCTTGAGCAACTTCTTGACACCGTCGACCACCAGCGCACGCTGCTCGCGCACACCCTGGGCCTGCAAGGTGACCGCCGCCAGGGGCGAACCCGCCGCCAGGGTCAGCAGTTCGACGCGCTCGTCTTCGCTACAGCCGGGCAAGGCCGTGGCCAGCCACGCAAGGCTCATGGCCTCGCTTGGCAGCGGACAGGCTTGCTGCACACAACGACTCTTGATCGTCGGCAGCAACCGGCTGGTCTGGTGACTGACCAACAACAACACGGTATCGCCCGAAGGCTCTTCGAGGCTTTTGAGCAAGGCGTTGGCCGCGTTGATGTTCATCGACTCTGCCGGCTCGATCAACACCACCTTGCGCCCGCCCAACTGTGCGGTCTGCACCACGAAACTCACCAGCTCGCGGACCTGGTCGACCTTGATCGCCTTGTCCGCCTCTTCCGGCTCCAGGATGTAGTTATCCGGGTGGCTGCCCGCCTTGAGCAACAGGCAGGACTTACACTGCCCGCACGCATCCAGACCTTCAGGCCGCTGGCACAGCAAACGCGCCATCAGGCGTTCGGCCAAGGCTCGCTTGCCAATACCCGCAGGACCATGGAGCAGGTAGGCATGAGCGTGCTGCGCACGTCCAGCCAGTTGCTGCCAGAGGCTGTCTTGCCACGGATAGGCTTCAGCCACGATGACGCTCCAGCAGTTGCGGCATCAGCGCGTCCAGCGCCCGCTGGACCTGGGCCAATGGCTGTGAAGCATCCACCAACAGGTAACGCGCAGGATCGGCTGCCGCACGCTTGAGAAACGCATTGCGCACGGCGTCGAAAAACACCCGGCCTTCCAGCTCGAAACGATCCAGCCGACCACGGGCACTGGCGCGTGCCATACCGATTTCAATCGGCAAGTCGAACACCAGCGTCAGGTCTGGACGCAGGTCACCCTGGACAAAGGTTTCCAGGGCAGCAATTCGCTCCAGGGACAACCCACGGCCGCCACCCTGATAGGCGTAAGTGGAGTCGGTAAAGCGATCGCACAGCACCACGGCCCCGCGAGCCAGCGCCGGGCGAATCACCTCGGCCAGGTGCTGCGCACGCGCGGCAAACACCAGCAACAGCTCGGTATCCGGGTTCATGACTTCGTCGACGGGTGCCAGCAAGACATCGCGAATGCGCTCGGCCAGCGGCGTACCGCCAGGTTCGCGAGTCAGCACGACCTCGATCCCCTCGGCACGCAGGCGTTCGGCCAGGTACTCGCGATTGGTGCTTTTGCCAGCGCCTTCCGGGCCTTCCAGAGTTATAAACAAGCCAGTCACAGGCAGTCCTTAGTCAGAGTCATTGCGGGCTTTGCGGTGCTTGCACATCAGGTGCCGGCAGCGCTGATGGCACTTCGAGCCCCATCTCTGGGGCAGTATCAGGCGCGTCCGCATCGGGTGCTGCCGCGCCATTGTCCGGCGCAGGACTGGAACGATAGTCCGCGCGACGCTTGATCTGATACTCGCGCACGGCATTGTTGTGGGCATCCAGGTCATCGGAGAACACATGACTGCCATCGCCCCGTGCCACGAAGTACAAACTGCTGCCAGGAACAGGGTTCAATGCCGCATGAATCGCTTCACGGCCGACCATCGCAATCGGCGTCGGCGGCAATCCGGAAATCACGTAGGTATTGTACGGCGTCGGCTCCCGGAGATACGCCCGCGTCAGCTTGCCGTTGTAACGCTCACCCATCCCGTAGATCACGGTCGGGTCGGTTTGCAACAGCATGCCCAACTGCAGGCGACGCACGAACACGCCGGCAATCTGCCCGCGCTCCTGGGGTACACCGGTCTCCTTCTCCACCAGTGAGGCCATGATCAGCGCCTGATAGGGTTCGGTGTACGGTGCATCAGGAGAACGCTTGCCCCACTCCGCGGCCAGGACTTCATCCAGTCGGTCATAGGCTTTTGCCAGCACCTGCGCGTCGGTCATGCCACGCACGAAGCGGTAAGTGTCCGGAAAAAACCGCCCCTCCGGAAACACGCCGGCATGTCCAAGCTTCTCCATCAGCTCGCCGTCGCTCAAGCCATCGAGGGTCTGTTCCAGCTTGTCGGTTTTCGCCAACGCGGCACGAACCTGACGGAAGTTCCAGCCCTCCACCAGGGTCAGGCTGTACTGAACCACTTCGCCGCGCTGCCAAAGGCCGATCAGGCCTTGCGCAGTCATACCGGGTAGCATGCGGTATTCACCGCTGTGCAGAGGCTGGGTAGCGAGGTTGAGGCGCCAGTATAGGCGCAACCAGAAGGCATCCTCGAGGATACCGTCTGCTTCCATACGCTTGAACGTCCCGGACGGCGTGGTTCCATTAGGTACGTCCAGCAACTCTTCCTGAGTAATGTTGAGCGGCTGCTCCAGCGCCGAATTGATTTTCCAGGCCGAAGCGCCCAGCAGCAGCCCCGCCAGAACCAGTCCGGTTTCCAGCAGCAGCAAGAGTTTACGTCTCACGAATCAAGCATCCAGTAGCGCGCGGGCAATGCCTTGCAGTTTACGGGTGAGCGGCCCAACCGGCCAGCTCAGCGCAGCACAAGCGCATACCGGCCAAATGCCGTATACGCTGTTGCAGACGAAGACTTCATCAGCCTGTTGCAGGTGTTCGAGACTGATATCGGTGATTTCAGTGGGGATTCCCAAAGACTTGGCTTGAAACAATAATTCGGCACGCATCACGCCGGCAACGCCACAGCGACTCAAATCGGCAGTGACCAAAACGCCATTACGCACCAGGAACAGATTACTGAAGACCCCCTCAATGACTCGCCCCTCAAGGTCCAGCATCAAGCCCTCGGCACAATCACCCCCCTGCCATTCGGCACGGGCAATGACCTGTTCAAGGCGATTGAGATGCTTGAGACCGGCCAGGGCCGGCTGGATCGAAAGGCGCGTCGCGCAAGGAAACAACCGTACACCTTGCTGTCCATGGGCAGGCGGGTAAACCACCGGGGGATTGCCTTGCAGGATTCGCCGGGGCGCAGCCGCGGGGTCGGCGGCATAACCGCGCAGACTGTCACCACGCGTGAGCATTAGCTTGAGCACACCCTCGCCCAGGGCGGCGGCGTATGCCAGCAGTTCGCTGCGGATCAACCCGTGATCCGCAGCCATTGCCAGGCGCGAACACCCCTCAGCCAGACGCTGCAGGTGTCGATCCAGCAACAGTGGCTGCCCACCCTTGACCGCTATGGTCTCGAACAGGCCGTCACCATAAGCCAGGCCGCGGTCTTTCAGCGACAGTGAGTCACCCGGCCGACCGTCGACCCAGCTGTCCATCAACCGACGAACCGGCGAAACACCAGGGAGCCATTGGTGCCACCAAAGCCGAACGAGTTGGACAGCACCACGTCGATGTCCATGTTGCGCGCCGTGTGCGGCACGAAATCGAGATCGCAACCTTCGCCCGGCTCATCAAGGTTGATGGTCGGCGGCGCCACTTGGCCATTGATGGCCAGCACACTGAAGATCGCCTCGACAGCGCCCGCCGCACCCAGCAGGTGACCGGTCATGGACTTGGTCGAACTGACCGCCAGCTTATAGGCGTGATCGCCGAACACGGTCTTGATCGCCTGGGCTTCGGCGAGGTCGCCGGCAGAGGTCGAGGTACCGTGGGCGTTGATGTACTGCACCTGATCGCCGTTGATCTGCGCATCGCGCAACGCGTTGGTGATGCAGCGCGCAGCCCCCGCACCGTCAGCTGGCGGCGAGGTCATGTGATAGGCGTCACCGCTCATGCCGAAACCGATCAGCTCGGCATAGATGGTCGCACCACGGGCCTTGGCGTGCTCAAGCTCTTCGAGCACCAACGCACCGGCACCATCGGACAAGACGAAGCCATCACGGCCCTTGTCCCATGGACGACTGGCGCGGGTCGGCTCGTCGTTGCGGGTCGACAGTGCACGCGCGGCACCGAAGCCGCCCATGCCCAGGCCGCACGCCGCCATTTCGGAACCGCCGGCAATCATCACATCGGCTTCGCCGTAGGCAATGTTGCGCGCCGCCATGCCGATGCAGTGAGTACCGGTGGTACACGCTGTCGAGATGGCGTAGTTCGGCCCCTGTGTCCCCAGATGGATGGACAGGAAGCCGGAAATCATATTGATGATCGAGCCCGGCACGAAAAACGGAGAAATCCGTCGCGGCCCCGAATCATGCAAGGTGCGGCTGGTTTCTTCGATATTGGTCAGACCGCCAATACCCGAACCCATGGCCACGCCAATGCGATCACGGTTGGCATCGGTCACTTCCAGGCCGGCATTACGCACCGCCTGAAACCCGGCCGCCAGACCGTATTGAATGAACAGGTCGAGTTTGCGAGCTTCCTTGACCGACAGATATTCCTCGACATTGAAGCCCTTTACCGAGCCGCCAAAACGGGTGGAATAGGCAGAAAGGTCGGTGTGTTCGATCAGACCAATGCCACTGCGGCCAGCCAGAATGCCCTGCCAGCTGCTCGGCACATCCGTGCCCAGTGGCGACAACATACCCATACCGGTGACTACGACGCGTCTACGCGACACAGCACTCTCCTTTTTTCAAATGACGACTTTGCATCGGACCTAAAGAAAAAACCGCACGCCATGATGGCAGTGCGGTTTTTCCATGACAGCGAACAACGATTACAAACTATTACGCCTGATGGCTAGTAACGTAGTCGATGGCAGCTTGTACAGTAGTGATCTTCTCAGCTTCTTCGTCAGGGATTTCGGTCTCGAATTCCTCTTCCAGAGCCATCACCAGCTCAACGGTGTCAAGGGAGTCGGCACCCAGGTCTTCTACGAAGGAAGCAGTGTTCACAACTTCTTCTTCTTTAACGCCCAGTTGCTCAGCAACGATTTTCTTGACGCGCTCTTCGATGGTGCTCATACCTTGTTTTCACTCCTAATGGACAAATTCAGGCAGCTGGCCAGTGGGTAAGTGTATAGAAAGGCTTTTCGGTTTTTCAACTGAAAGCTTCACTCCTCAAACCCTGATGACCCGCTGCCTATAAATAAAGTGCAGCTTTATAACGGATTTTAGACAGCTCGTATGACATTTTTTTGAAGCAATCCGTCACATTTAACTCATGTACATCCCGCCGTTCACCGGGATTGTAGCCCCAGTAACGTAAGCCGCACCGTCCGACGCAAGAAAAGCGACCACGGACGCGATCTCTTGAGCTTGCCCCAGTCGGCCCAGCGGAATTTGCGTCTGCAGGGCTTCACGCTGCGCTTCAGGCAGCTCACGGGTCATATCGGTATCGATGAACCCCGGAGCCACCGAGTTGACCGTGATCGAGCGCGAGCCCACTTCACGCGCCAACGCGCGGCTGAAACCTTCCAGACCCGCCTTGGCGGCTGCATAGTTTACTTGGCCTGCGTTGCCCATGGCACCCACAACCGAACCAATACTGATAATTCGGCCCCAACGCGCCTTGGTCATGCCGCGCAAAACACCCTTGGACAGGCGAAACAGACTGTTCAGGTTGGTATCGACAACATCATGCCATTCGTCATCTTTCATGCGCATCATCAGGTTATCGCGGGTGATGCCGGCGTTATTGACCAGAATCGCCGGCGCACCGAACTGCTCCTGAATGCTCGCCAGCACGGCCGCCACGGACTCGTCGCTGGTGACATTGAGCTCAAGGCCGGTGCCTTGAATGCCGTTTTCCTTCAGGGTTGCCGCGATGCGCTCGGCACCGGAAGCGGAAGTCGCGGTACCAACCACGATAGCACCCTGACGACCCAGCTCCAGGGCGATGGCCTGGCCAATACCGCGGCTGGCACCGGTCACCAGTGCAACTTTACCTTGCAGACTCATGCAAGCTTCTCCTAATTCAGGCCAGCGCTGCACGGGCGGCAGCGAAGGCATCTGGGGTATTGAGGTTAGAGGTCGACACGCCTTCGGCGCAACGCTTGTTCAGGCCAGCCAGGACTTTACCCGGACCGCACTCGACCAGTTGGGTCGCACCCTTGGCAGCCAGTGTCTGGACGGACTCGACCCAGCGAACCGGCTTGTAGAGTTGCTCGAGCAGGTCGCGCTTGAGGGTTTCCAGGTCAGTTGGCACCGCAGCACTGACGTTTTGCACCACAGGAATCTGCGGAGCCTGCCAGTCGATCGCGGCAATGGACTCGGCGAATCGCTCGGCAGCCGGACGCATCAGTTCGCAGTGCGACGGCACGCTGACCGGCAACGGCATCGCACGCTTGGCGCCACGCGCCTTGCAGCCTTCGATGGCGCGCTCGACAGCCGCCTTGGCACCGGCGATCACCACCTGGCCCGGCGAGTTGAAGTTGACCGCACTGACCACCTCGCCTTGCGCCGCTTCAGCACAGGCTGCCAGCACGTCGGCATCATCCAGGCCGAGAATGGCGGCCATGCCGCCCTGCCCGGCCGGTACGGCCTCCTGCATCAACTGGCCGCGACGCTCTACCAGCTTGACGGCGGCCCCCAGGCTCAGGCTGCCAGCGGCAACCAGCGCGCTGTACTCGCCCAGGCTGTGACCGGCAACGTAGGCCGGACGTGCACCGCCTTCAGCCAGCCACAGGCGCCACAGGGCGATCGAAGCGGTCAGAATGGCCGGCTGGGTCTTGTCGGTTTGATTGAGCTGCTCTTCCGGCCCCTGCTGGGTCAGTGCCCACAGGTCGTAACCCAGAGCATCGGAAGCTTCTTTGAAGGTTTCGAGGATCAATGGATGTTGCGCGCCCAACTCGGCCAGCATGCCGAGGGACTGCGAACCCTGTCCTGGAAAGACGAATGCGAGGGAAGCAGACATGTAACAAGCCCCTAATGATCTTGTCGTCGGAGAGTTGACGCCCCATTTGAGGGACGCAAGAAACTGACAGTTGGATGGCCAATTGAACCGAGCGGTCACATTTAAGCATTGTCCGACGAAAATGCCTAAGGCAACAAATCCTCGAGACGACCGTGAAGGCGCTCAGGCAGGTTTTCCTGAATCTCGATCAAGGCGCGCTGGATGGCACTCTGGAACCCCTGCACACCCGCCGAGCCGTGACTCTTGACGACAATCCCCTGCAAACCAAGGAAGCTCGCACCATTGTGCGTGGCCGGCGCGAGCTCGGCCCGCAAGCGTTTCATCAGCGGCAACGCCAAGGCACCGACCACTCTGGAGGCCAGGTTTTTCCTGAACAGCGCCTCGATGCGCCCGGCAATCATGGTCGCCAGACCTTCGCTGGACTTGAGCAGGATGTTGCCGACAAAGCCGTCACACACCACCACATCCGCCTCGCCACGATACAAGCCATCGCCTTCGATGAATCCGATGTAGTTCAGGCCCCGGGCGTTTTGCAGCAGCGTAGCGGCGAGCTTGACCTGTTGATTGCCCTTGATGTCTTCGGTACCGATGTTGAGCAACGCCACCTTCGGGCGAGCGATACCCAGAGTCTGCGCCGCTACCGACCCCATCACGGCGAACTGGAGCAGGTGCTCGGCACTGCAATCGACGTTGGCGCCCAGGTCAAGCAACTGGCAATAACCACGCTGGGTCGGAATCGCCGCGATCATGGCCGGACGATCAATACCCGGCAACGTCTTGAGCACATAACGTGACAGCGCCATTAGCGCACCGGTATTGCCGGCACTGACACACGCCTGGACCTTGCCATCACGCAACAGCTCGAGGGCCACGCGCATCGAGGAGTCCGGCTTGCCACGCAGGGCCTGGGAAGGTTTTTCATCCATGCCGATGACGTCAAGGGCCGGCACAATCGTCAGGCGTGCGCGATCCACAGCCGACTGGCTGGCGATCAATTCTTCAAGGAGGGAGGGTTGACCGACAAGGGTCAGGTGCAGCGAGGGCGTAGTAGACAGACAAGCAAGGCTGGCCTGAACAATGCTGCGGGGACCGAAGTCCCCGCCCATTGCGTCAATCGCGATAACTTGAGCGGACAAGGATTACTCGTCAGCGCCCTTGTCGATCACTTTACGGCCACGGTATACGCCTTCTGGCGATACGTGGTGACGCAGGTGAACTTCACCAGTGGTCTTTTCTACGGACAGGGTGCTTGCCTCGAGAGCATCGTGCGAACGACGCATGTCACGGGCGGAGCGGGATTTTTTGTTCTGCTGAACAGCCATAATTGATTAACTCCTAAACGTTTGGGTCACGCTTTAACTGCGCCAATACACTGAACGGGTTGGACCGCGTTACCTCGTCCTCGCTCGGTTCGGGCTCATCGAGACCCGCCGGCTGCTGGCATTCTTCCGGATGATGAGCAGGCACAATGGGCAAGGCGAGCAAAAGCTCCTCCTCGATCAGTGACTGCAGATCCAAAGGATCTTCGCCCAGTTCCAGCACGTCATAACCTTTCGGCAACGACTGGGTATTCGCACCCTCCTTTACCACAGCATAACTGCATTCGCTGTGAATCGGCAGGGTGACCAGCTCAAGACAACGCTGGCAAACCATTTTGACCTCGGTGTCGATAAAGCTGTGGATCACCACAGATTTACGTTCATCTCGTTCAAAAACGAATTTAGCCTGCACCGTACCGACAGTGTCGGAAAGCGGGTCGCAGAGTCTCTCCAAATCGGCTAGCAGCATTTCACCCTGGAGGGTGGTGCCACGATCAGCCAATTTGCGCGGGTCAACGTGAGGTGGAATCGGGTCATTCAACATAGGCGCAGCATTATAGGGATGCCCCCGCCCATGTCAAAGGAAATTCAGCCCTGTCCGTCACTTGGAAGCCCCGCTAGAATTATCGGCTGACTTCTGGAGAGCCGCATGCTGCCTTTATTACTCGCTTCAAGCTCGGTTTATCGCCGTGAATTACTGGCTCGCCTGCAGCTGCCATTCACCTGCCAGTCGCCGGATATCGACGAAAGCCACCAGCCTGGCGAGCCCGCCATCGAACTGGTAAAACGCCTGGCCGAGGAAAAAGCCCGAGCGCTGGCCGACAGCCACCCCGCACACCTGATTATCGGCTCGGACCAGGTCGCCGTACTGGATGGACGCATCATCGGCAAGCCCCACACCTTCGAGAAGGCCCGCGAGCAGCTACTGGCCGCCAGCGGCACCAGCGTGACCTTCCTCACCGGCCTGGCCCTCTTCAACAGCCAGACAGGCCTGTGCCAGCTCGACTGCATCCCCTTCACCGTACACATGCGCACCCTCAACCCGCAGCGCATCGAGCACTACCTGCACGCCGAGCAGCCCTATGACTGCGCAGGCAGCTTCAAGGCCGAAGGACTGGGCGTCAGCCTGTTTCAAAGCACCGAGGGCCCGGACGCCACCAGCCTGGTGGGTTTGCCACTGATACGCCTGGTGGACATGCTGCTGGCAGAGGGCGTGCAAATCCCCTGAGACCAATGCAAAAAAAACCGGCCATCGAGGCCGGTTTCCTTTACAAAACAGCGATCAGCGCAATGCAGGACCTTGAAAGCCCATCCACATGGCCAGTTGCGCAGCCACGCTCGCCCCCAGCTTTTTCGAGAAGCGATCAAACGGCGACTCCTCGATGGTGAAGTCGACCAGTTCTTTTTCGCCAATCACGTCCCGCGCCACCGAACTGGCACTGCCCAGGCCATCGATCAGCCCCAGCGGCAACGCCTGCTCGCCCGACCAGACCAAGCCGGAAAACAGCTCCGGATGCTCCTTGTCCTTCAGGCGATCACCACGCCCTTTTTTCACGCTGGCAATGAACTGCTGGTGCGTCGTATCCAGCACGCCCTGCCAGAATTTAGTCTCTTCAGCTTTTTGCGGCTGGAACGGATCAAGGAACGATTTGTGCTCACCCGAATTGTAGGTGCGACGCTCGACACCCAGCTTCTCCATGGTACCGACAAACCCATAACCAGCCGCCGTCACTCCAATGGAACCCACCAGACTGGCCTTGTCGGCATAAATCGCATCCGCAGCACTGGCAATGTAATAAGCGCCCGAGGCACCAATATCGGAAATCACCGCATACACCTTGGTATCCGGGTGCAAGCCACGCAGGCGGTGAATCTCGTCATACACGTAACCCGACTGCACCGGACTGCCGCCCGGGCTGTTGATGCGCAACACAACACCCTTGACCTTCGTGTCCTCGAACGCCGCCCGCAGACTGCTGACGATGTTGTCAGCGCTGGCCGGTTCCTTGTCGGCTATCACGCCAGCAATATCGATCAACGCGGTATAGCCCGGACCACGCGCCGCGGACTTCTCCATATCCATCAGCGGCGTGAACAGAATCAGCGCGACAAACAGATAAACAAAGGTCAACAACTTGAAGAAAATCCCCCAGCGCCGCGAACGACGCTGCTCCTGCACACCCGCAAGCAGGGTCTTCTCCAGCAACTTCCAGCTCTTGTCTTCGCCGCCTTCAGACTTGGCCTTGTCGGGCGCTTTCCATTCGTCAGTCATTGCATCCACCCCAACACAAACTTAATTGGCCCGCTGACCCAGCCAGGCGCGCAATTGCGAAAAATGATCTATGGCCAGTCGCGGCTCGAACGCGCGCAACGCCTCGATGGATTGAGCCCCATAACTGACCGCCACGGACGCCATGCCAGCATTACGCGCCATCTGCAGGTCGAATGACGAATCCCCGACCATCAACGCCCGCCCGGCACCAACACCACAATGCGCCAGAATCTGCTCAAGCATCAATGGGTGCGGCTTGCTGGCCGTCTCGTCGGCGGCGCGGGTGATATCGAAATACGCCTCCCAGCCATGGGACTTGAGCACTCGATCGAGTCCGCGCCGCGCCTTGCCGGTGGCGACCGCCAATTGATAGCCCTCGGCCCGAAACGCTTCAAGCGACTCGGCGACACCTTCAAACAACGGTGAAGGCTCGGACTCCAGGGCGACGTAGTGATCGGCATAGTGCTGACGAAAGGCCACCAGTTCGGCATCGCCGATCTCTGGATACAAGGTGCGAATCGCCTCCGGCAAACCCAGACCGATAATTCCCTTGACCGCCAGGTCATCACACAATGCAAAACCCGACCGCTCGGAGGCGACATGCATCGCCTCGACAATCCGCCCGATGGAGTCGGCCAGCGTGCCGTCCCAGTCAAAGATCAGCAGCGAGTAGTCAGGGTGCACTCAGGCGCTCCACGGTCTTGGCCCACATCTCATCCACAGGCGCCTGCAGCTTGAGCTCGCCACCATCGGGCAACGGCACGGTCAGCATGTAGGCATGGAGAAACAGGCGCTTGCCGCCCAGGTCGCGAATCTCCTTGGAAAAATCCTCGTCGCCGTACTTGCTGTCTCCGGCGATCGAGTGGCCAGCGTGCAGGGTATGGACGCGAATCTGATGGGTACGCCCGGTAACCGGCTTGGCCTCGACCAGGGTGGCGAAATCACCGAAGCGACGCAGTACCTTGAACAAGGTCAGCGCTTCCTTGCCCTCCTCATCCACTTCCACCATGCGCTCGCCGGAGCGCAGGTTGCTCTTTTGCAACGGCGCACGAACACTCTTGATGGAGGACGCCCAATTGCCACGCACCAGCGCCATGTAGCGCTTGTCCACGCCGTCACCGCGCAAGGCGGTATGCAGATGGCGCAACATGCTGCGCTTCTTGGCAATCATCAGCAGCCCGGAGGTGTCGCGGTCCAACCGGTGGACCAGTTCCAGCTCCTTGGCATCCGGGCGCAACTGACGAAAGGCTTCAATCACTCCGAAACTCAGGCCGCTGCCACCGTGCACAGCGATACCGCAAGGCTTGTTGATCACGATCAGCGCCTTGTCTTCGAAGACAATCGAGGCTTCCAGGCGCTGTAACAGACCTTGCGCCAGCGGCACCGGCTCGTCGCGCTCAGGCACGCGAACCGGCGGAACGCGCACAATGTCGCCCGCCTGCAGCTTGTACTCGGGCTTGATCCGCCCCTTGTTCACTCGCACTTCGCCTTTACGCAAAATGCGGTAAATCAAGGTCTTGGGCACGCCTTTGAGCCGAGCAAGAAGGAAGTTATCAATACGTTGGCCGGCATATTCCGGCGAGACCTCAAGCAGTTGTACGGCTGGGGTCGAGGGGGCTGTAGTCGTCATGGCGGGAATGATAACAATTTTTTATGGAATTGAAGCACTTAATCATTGCTGCTATAGTCGCGAACGCCGCCAAAAGCGGCCTGGACAGAGGACAAACGGCAAGTTGCCGGCCCTGACCAACGCAATTCATCAGGACGCGAGGCCGTCCTACGGGGCTTTCGCATCGATCGGAAGGTTCGTGATTGTAACAAGCGCAGGTGACATGAGGCCTGAAGCGAGCGCAACCAGACGGTACCATTCGTCAGTTACGCCGATATTTACGGCCAGTTCACAAAGTGCAGTCAGTCTCGAATCAGACCTTGAGCGAATGCTTCGGAAACAACGCCTGTTACAGCCGGGTGCTGGCGAAAACGCCCTCACCCGGTCTTGAGTAGCCATGAGCGTGGACTCCCCTTTGGAGAACACGGTAAATGCCAACCCGCTGCGGATTCTGCGCGCGGCAGCACCCGAATTATCAGGGATACGTGTAGGGTGGAGATGCACAACCGTCGGACCGTGTAGCACTAGGCTTATATTTAGACGCTTCATCTCGTCCACAGTCGCCGGTTGATTCCTCCTCCTGACTGAGTGCTTAAGTAGCCACAGCAAGCAGGACGCGTACGTCGCGACGAAGGCCCACATTGGCCGGACATCGCTGGACACGGGAATGGCCAACCACTCCCGACGCACCTGACACCGACCGTGAGAAGTCGTGTGTGCCGAACGCCGTTTCCGGCAGCCCGGAAACCGACGGTACTACATGAAAAGAATGCTGATTAACGCAACTCAACCCGAAGAGTTGCGTGTTGCACTGGTAGATGGCCAGCGCCTCTACGACCTGGACATCGAATCCGGTGCACGCGAGCAGAAGAAGGCCAACATCTATAAAGGCCGGATTACTCGCATCGAACCAAGCCTTGAGGCTGCCTTTGTCGATTTCGGCTCTGAGCGCCACGGCTTCCTGCCCCTCAAAGAAATCTCCCGCGAATACTTCAAGAAGACCCCTGAAGGCCGCGTCAACATCAAGGACGTCCTGAGCGAAGGCCAGGAAGTCATCGTTCAGGTGGAAAAAGAAGAACGTGGCAACAAGGGCGCCGCCCTGACCACCTTCATCAGCCTGGCCGGTCGCTACCTGGTACTGATGCCGAACAACCCGCGTGCTGGCGGTATCTCCCGTCGCATCGAGGGTGAAGAACGCAATGAACTGCGCGAAGCCCTGAACGGCCTGGTTGCCCCGGCCGACATGGGCCTGATCGTGCGCACTGCCGGCCTTGGCCGCAGCAGCGAAGAAATGCAGTGGGACCTCGATTACCTGCTGCAACTGTGGACCGCCATCAAGGAAGCGTCCCTGGATCGTTCCGCGCCGTTCCTGATCTATCAGGAAAGCAACGTGATCATCCGCGCGATCCGCGACTACCTGCGCCAGGACATCGGCGAAGTGCTGATCGACAGCGTTGAAGCCCAGGACGAAGCCCTGACCTTCATCCGCCAGGTGATGCCGCAGTACGCCAGCAAGATCAAGCTGTACGAAGACAGCGTTCCGCTGTTCAACCGTTTCCAGATCGAAAGCCAGATCGAGACCGCCTTCCAGCGCGTCGTTGAACTGCCTTCCGGCGGCTCCATCGTTATCGATCCGACCGAAGCCCTGGTGTCCATCGACATCAACTCGGCGCGCGCTACCAAAGGCAGCGATATCGAAGAAACCGCCCTGCAGACCAACCTTGAAGCTGCCGAAGAAATCGCCCGTCAGTTGCGCCTGCGCGACATCGGCGGCCTGATCGTCATCGACTTCATCGACATGACCCCTGCCAAGAACCAGCGCGCCGTGGAAGAAAAAGTCCGCGAATGCCTGGAAGCCGACCGCGCACGCGTGCAGATCGGTCGCATCTCGCGCTTCGGCCTGCTGGAAATGTCCCGTCAGCGCCTGCGTCCATCCCTGGGTGAAAGCAGCGGCATCGTCTGCCCGCGCTGCAGCGGCACCGGCATCATCCGTGACGTCGAATCGCTGTCGCTGGCGATCCTGCGCCTGATCGAAGAAGAAGCCCTGAAAGACCGCACCGCCGAAGTTCGCGCCCAGGTGCCGATCCCGGTGGCTGCGTTCCTGCTCAACGAAAAACGCAACTCGATCACCAAGATCGAACTGCGCACCCGTGCCCGCATCGTCATTCTGCCGAACGATCACCTCGAAACGCCGCACTTCGAAGTTCAGCGCCTGCGCGATGACAGCCCGGAAGCCGCTACCGGCCAGTCGAGCTATGAAATCGCCGCTGCTGCCGCCGAAGTCGAAGACGTCCAGCCGGCCGCTGCAACCCGCACCCTGGTTCGCCAGGAAGCGGCAGTGAAAACTGCTCCGGCCCGCGCCAATGCTCCGGTTCCAACCGAAGTAGCTGCTCCGGCCCCAGCCCCTACGCCGGTTGCCGTCCCTGAACCAAGCCTGTTCAAAGGCCTGGTGAAGTCGCTGGTCAGCCTGTTCGCCACCAAGGAAGAGCCAGCGGCTCCGGTTGTGGTTGAAAAGCCTGCTGCCGAGCGTCCGGCACGCAACGAAGAACGTCGCACCGGTCGCCAGCAGAGCCGCAGCCGTAACGGCCGCCGCGATGAAGAGCGCAAGCCACGTGAAGAACGTGCACCGCGCGAAGAGCGCGCACCACGTGAGCCACGCGAAGAACGCCAGCCACGCGAAGCCCGCGAAGAGGCCCCGGTGGTCGCTCGCGAAGAACGCGCACCTCGCCCACCTCGTGAAGAGCGTGCACCACGCGCTCCGCGCGAAGACCGCAAGCCACGTGGCGAGCGCGAAGAGCGCCCGGTGCGTGAACTGCGCGAACCGCTGGATGCCGTGCCAGCCGCGCCAGCCGCTGCTGCTGTCGCTGAAGAGCGTCCGGCTCGTCCGCCACGCGAAGAACGCGCGCCACGCCCACCGCGTGAAGAGCGTCAACCACGTGCTGAACAGGCTGTCGCCGCTGCTGCCGAAGAAGAGCTGCCGACCAACGAAGAGCAACTGCAGGAAGATGGCCAGGAAAACGCCGAAGGCGATCGTCCACGCCGCCGCTCCCGCGGTCAGCGTCGTCGCAGCAACCGTCGCGAGCGTCAGCGTGATGCCAACGGCAACGTGATCGAAGGCCCGGAAGAGACCGAAGGCAGCGAAGAGCCAACGGGCACTGAACTGGCTGCCGGCCTGGCCGTGACCGCCGCCGTTGCCAGCACTGTAATCAGCGCGCCTGCTGAAGCCCAGGCTCACCAACAGGCTGAACGTGCGACTGCCGCCGCGACTGAAGCACCCGCCCAGGAAGAAACGGCCCAGGTTGAAGCGCCAGTCGTGGAAGCCACCACTCCAGTCGAAGCGCCAGCCGCTCCTGCTGTAGAAGTTGCTCCAGTGGTTGAAGCCCAGCCTGAAGTGCAAGCTGCGGCTGAAGCCCCCGTCGCGATTGCAGAGCCTGCGGTTGAAGCTCCTACCGCCGTTGAAGCGCCAGTCGCTGAACAGGCACCGGAAGTTCGTGAAGAGCAAACCGCATTCAACTGGGTTGCCGAGCCTGTTGCCGTCGAAGCACCGGCACCGGTTGCTGAAGTGGTTGCCGAAGTGGCCGCTGCTGCCGAACCTGCGCCAGTAGAGGCACCAGTGGTTGCCGAAGTGGCCGCACCGGTTGTCGAAGCTGCCCCTGTCAGCGCCCTGACCGAAAATGGTCGTGCGCCGAACGACCCACGTGAAGTGCGTCGTCGCAAGCGTGAAGCCGAGCGCCTGCAGAAGGAAGCCGAACTGGCAGCCGCTGCTGCACCGGCCGTCGTGGCTGAAGTGGTGGAAGCAGCACCTGCTCCGGCCGCCGAAGTCACTGCCGAACCCGCCGCCCCGACCATCGACGAAAACCTGCGCTCCTTCGAAGAAGCGGCAGAGCAACAACCCGAGGCCCTGGAAAAAGAGCACGAGCCTAAACCGCTCGCCTGATTCCGTCCACCACTGAAAAGCCCCGCCTGGTAACCCAGGCGGGGCTTTTTTATACGTCACCGCCGACCTTCAATGAAACAGCGCCGGGACTACTTGAAGACCAGAGCCCCTGGCACATCAACATCCCAAAGCACTCCAGGATCCTCCACCGCCACCTCCACCACCTTCGCCGAAGCAAACAACGGCTTGGCTCCACGATCCCCGGACAACGCCATCAACGCCTTGCCGAACGTCCGCCCGAATCCCACGGGATGCCCAAACTCGCCCCCCTGCACCGGCACACTGATGGTGTCGACTGCAACGCCGTCAACAATCCGCTCGATGCTCGATGGCAAGATAAACGGCATATCCCCCAACACCACCAGCCAGCCCTCAAGCGCCGGACAAACAGCCACGGCCGCCGCCAGGCTGTCCCCCATTCCGGTCGACGCCAGCAGCAGTACTTCACAGCCATACGCTCGCGCCAGTCGCGCCACCTCAGGGCGATCCGGGGTAGTCACCAGCACCCGCCTTCCGACACGTGCAGGCACATTGCGCAGCGCTTGCTCGATCACCGGCCGGACAACACCGTCGCGCCCCTGGCACAGCGCCAACAGCTTGTCCTGATCGGCACCCGCCACCTGACGGTAACGACTGCCCTGTCCGGCCGCGAGAATGATTGCGCCCACCATCAGGCTTCAGCCTGCCGTCGGCCAAACCGGGGACCACTGCATCCGGACGCGTCACGGATTGCCCAGAGCAACGACACCTCCTCGACGACATCCTGTTGAGGATCTTGACCATTGAGCTTCAGGGTAATCATGGGCACGCCTGCCTATCGGAAGGGTTATGGGATAGAGCAATCCACCGCAGCACTGCAACGGTTCGGTACGCGCAGATTGACTCTGGCTAACGGGCACTCTTGCGAAGCCGTGGCTTCGCCAGCAGGCCAGGTTAGCCCGACATCAGCCAAAAAAGCCCCGCTTTGGCATGCGTATGTAGGAGCGAGCGTGCTCGCGATGGACGCTAACGATAACGCGTACCTTCTGATTGAACGCGTTGCTCTTGAATACATCGCGAGCGTGCTCGCTCCTACATAGGTCGGCGTTCGGCTTGAAGCTTGAAACTTGAAGCCTGCCTCAATACTGGTTGGGTTCCATTTCCAGCGCGACGTTGAAGCGCTCGGCAATGTCTTTCTGAATGCGCCGGGCCAGGCCGAGCAATTCAAGCCCGGTGGCGGCGCCATAGTTGACCAGCACCAGCGACTGCAAGCGATGCACACCCGCATCCCCCTCGCGAAAGCCCTTCCAGCCCGCTTGCTCGATCAGCCAGCCGGCCGCCAGCTTGACCTGACCGTCGGCTTGCGGATAACCGATCAGGCCCGGATGGGCGAGTCGAAGTTCGGCAGCAAGCGCGGCCGGGACCAACGGATTCTTGAAGAAGCTGCCGGCATTGCCCAGTACCGCGGGATCGGGCAGCTTTTCATTGCGAATGCTGCAGATCGCCTGGCTGACATCCGTCGCGGTCGGGTGTTCGATCCCTTGCTCGGTCAGCCGCTGACGCACCGGACCGTATTCCAGGTGCAAATGCTCGACGCGATCCAGGGCAAAGCGCACCCGCAAAATCAGCCAGCGGCCAACCTGCTGCTTGAACAGGCTGTCCCGGTAGGCAAAGTTGCAGTCGGCCAGGGTGAAATCCCGCAACTCGCCAGTCTGGCGATCCAGTGCGGTCAAACCGGCAAACACGTCCTTGATCTCCACACCGTAGGCGCCAATGTTCTGCATCGGCGCCGCACCGACCGTCCCGGGAATCAGGCTGAGATTCTCAAGGCCCGACAACCCCTGTGCCAGGGTCCACTGCACGAATGGGTGCCAGGTTTCACCCGCCTCGGCCTCGATCACTACCCGACGGCCATCGTCGCTCACTTGACGAATGCCCCGGGTGGCCATGCGCAGCACCAACGCCGGGATATCCGCCGTCAGCAACAGGTTACTGCCACCGCCGATGACCAGCAGCGGTATCGCCTGCGCGTGCGAATACGCCAGCGCTTCGCGCACATCGGCATCGCTGTGCGCTTGCGCGAACAGCTGCGCACGAACATCCACGCCAAAGCTGTTGAACGGCTTGAGCGAAACCTGCGGCTGCAGGTGCAAAGTCATAAGCGTCCCTTCAATTCAATCACCAGCAAATCGCAGGCTTGCTCGATCAGGTCCAGCACCTGCTCGAAGCCTTGCTCGCCGTCGTAATAAGGATCCGGCACGTCGTCCACGCTCGACTCATAACGGCGCAGGAACAGATCCAGCTCCGCCCTGCCCTTTGCCGGCTGCAAGGCCTTGAGGTTGCGCAGGTTGCTGCTGTCCATGGCCAGGATCAGGTCGTAGCTGGAGAAATCCGCGCGCGTCACCAGCCGGGCGCGCTGCACGGACAGGTCATAGCCACGGCGCAAGGCTGCTGCCTGGCTTCGCTTGTCCGGCGCCTTGCCGACATGCCAGTCACCCGTGCCCGCGGAAGCCACTTCGACCTGATCGGCCAGCCCCGTTGCACGCAGTTTGTGCCGCAGCACACCCTCGGCCGTGGGCGAACGACAGATGTTGCCCAGGCAGACAAACAAAACCCGCATCAGGCCTCCAGCAGGCGACGAACGCGCTCGAGGTCTTCAAGCGTGTCGACCCCCGGCGGTGGGGCAATCAATGCATCGGCGACATGGATCCGCACGCCGTGCCACAGGGCGCGCAACTGCTCCAGGCACTCGGTGTCTTCCAGCCAGCACGGACCCCAACTGACGAAGTCGTGCAGGAAACCGGCGCGGTAGGCATAGATACCGATATGACGGCGGTACGGTACACCGGCCGGCAAGTGGTCCTGGCTCTTGGCAAAGGCGTCACGCGCCCATGGCAAGGTCGCACGACTGAACGTCAGCGCCAGGCCGTCCAGGTCGCTGACGACCTTGACCACGTTAGGGTTGAACAGGGTTTCGGCGTCTTCAATCGGTTCGGCGAGGGTGGCCATGCGGGCCTCGGTGTGGGCCGCCAGATTGGCGGCGACCTGATCGATCACACTCGGCGGAATCAGCGGCTCGTCACCCTGCACGTTGACCACAATGGCGTCCGGCGCAAGCCCCAACAGGGTGGCGACTTCGGCCAGGCGATCGGTGCCGGAGTTGTGATCGACCCGGGTCATCACCACTTCGGCGCCAAAGGCCTTGCAGGCCTCTTCGATGCGCACATCATCAGTGGCCACCACGACACGCTCGGCACCGCTTTTGCTGGCCTGTTCCCAGACATGCTGGACCATCGGCTTGCCGGCGATCATTTGCAGCGGCTTGCCCGGCAAGCGGGTGGACGCAAAACGCGACGGAATCACCACAGTGAAAGCCGTACTCATTTGTCCAGGCGCTCTTCGGTCGTCAGGGTACGGGCTTCGCTTTCGAGCATCACCGGGATGCCATCACGGATCGGGAAAGCCAGGCCGGCACCTTTGCTGATCAGCTCGGTTTTGTCGGCGCTGAGCTTGAGCGGGCCTTTGCAGACCGGGCAAGCAAGGATATCGAGCAGTTTGGTGTCCATGAAAACTCCCTGGATAAAGCGTGTTAAGGCAAAAGACGTGCGGGTAATAGCCGCATCAGCTGCGTATCGAACCAGGCCACGAAAGCCGGTGATGGCACCGCATCCACCGCCAGGTACCACCAGTCTTGTGCCGCGAAGGACCGGCATTTCACCGCATCCTTTTCAGTCATGACCAATGGCAGCGGCGGCATGAAATTCAACGTCGCCGCGCTGTACTCGGCGTGGTCGGCAAAAGCATGCGCTACAGGCTGCCAGTGTAGCGTTTCAAGGGTATTGAAGAAACGTTGCGGATTACCGATACCCGCCACGGCGTGCAATGCCTGCCCCGCCGGAAAATGCTCAAGGCCGCGACGTTCGCCCGTCAGCAGGTTGACCAGCGCAGTCGGTTGCAGGCGGAAGGCAAAACCCTCGTCGCGATCCGTCTCGGCACCATTGAACAGCACCGCATCGACGCTTTGCAGGCGCTCGATCGGCTCGCGCAGTGGTCCTGCCGGCAGGCAACGCTTGTTGCCCAGCCCACGCGCCGCATCAATCAGCACCAGCTCAAGGTCACGCGCCAGGCGGTAATGCTGCATCCCGTCATCCGACAGGATCAGGTCCAACGGTTCGGCCGCCAGCAACGCCTGAACGGCTCGACTGCGATCGGGGTCGATCATCAAGGGAACGCCGGTGCGCTGAACGATCAACAGGGGTTCATCACCCGCCACCGCCGCGCTCTGCTCTGGCTCGACCCGCCACGGCAGTTGCGGCGGCGTGGCCCCGTAACCGCGACTGACCACGCCCACCCGCAGGCCGGCCCGTTGGCAGTGCTCGATCATCCACAGAATCAAGGGCGTCTTGCCCGTGCCGCCAACGGTAATGTTGCCGACCACGATCAAGGGAATCGGTGGCTGGTAAATCTCACCCTCACCCGCCAGGAACCGCTCACGCTTGGCTGTAACCACGCGCCGGTACAGCCACTCCAGTGGCGCCAAGAGCTTGAGTGCCGGATGGCCGGCGTACCACGCCGCGAGCAAACGATCGGAGATGGCCATCAGGGAGTCGGCGCCGCCTCAACGGTGGTCATGCGCAAATGCGTGAACCCCAGCTTGCCGGCGGCATCCATGGCGGTGATGACCGCCTGGTGCTGCGCCTTGCCATCGGCGCTGATGGACAGCGGCAGCGTGGTGTCGCCATTGGATTCTTTCTTCAAGGCGTCGATCAGACTGGCCAGATCATTCTTGGGCAACAACTGATTGTTGACCGAGAACGCACCTTCGGCGCTGATGGCGACATCCAGCTGCTTGGCCTGCTGGTCTTCGGCGGGGGAACCACTGACCGCTTCCGGCAAGTCGACACGCAACTGGGTTTCCCGGGTAAAGGTGGTGGTCACGACGAAAAACAGCAGCAGGATAAACACCACATCGATCAGCGACGCGAGGTTGATGTCGACATTTTCCCGTGGCTTGCGACGGAATTTCACGCTTTGCCCTCGGCCAGGTCGACATCCCGATCACCCTGCAGCACTTCCACCAGTTTGATGGCTTCCTGCTCCATGCCGACGACGAGCTCATCGATGCGCCGTTGCAGGAAACGGTGGAAGAACACCGCCGGGATACCCACCATCAGGCCCGCGGCCGTGGTGATCAAGGCCTTGGAAATACCACCGGCCAGCACCGAGGCATTGGCAGTCATGCCACCGCCCATGAACGAGCTGAAAATGTCGATCATGCCCAGCACCGTACCCAGCAACCCCAGCAACGGCGCCATGGCGGCGATGGTGCCCAAGGCGTTGATGTAGCGCTCCAGCTCGTGGATCACCCGGGCGGCGGCTTCCTCGATGCATTCCTTCATGATCTCGCGACCATGACGGGAGTTGGCCAGGCCCGCCGCGAGGATCTCTCCCAGCGGCGAGTTGGCGCGCAATTCCTTGAGTTTGTCCTTGTTGAGTTTCTTGTCCTTGATCCAGACCCAGACCTGCCCGAGCAGATGCTCCGGGGTCACACGGCTGGCACGCAGGGTCCACAGGCGCTCGGCGACGATGCCCAATGCCGCGATGGAGCTCAAAATGATCGGCAGCATCATCCAGCCGCCGGATTTGACCAATTCCCACACAGTGACAGTCCCCTCGAAAAAGTGCGCCACTTTACCATACACACTCGACATAGAGGCTCGGCTCACCGACGACCGTGATATCCCCGCCTCCTTCAAGGCGAATGGCTGACGGGCGGCGCCGCGCGCCAGAAGCGTGGTTGCTGGCGCATGGATTCAGCCGGCCCGAACGTCCCGAGACGCACACGCACGGCCCCTTGCTCCACACTGTCGAGGACCTGCACCCCCAACCTGCGGTAACGCGCCACCACTTGGGGATGGGGGTGACCAAAATTGTTGTTGTGACCGCGGGAAATCAGCGCGGCCTTGGGGGCCAGCGCCTCCACAAAGGCTTGCGAAGACGAACTGCGGCTGCCGTGATGGGGGGCCAGCAGCCAATCAGTGGAGACGGCCAACGGGCTCTTGAGCAAGGCCCGTTCGGCATGGGCATCAATGTCGCCCGTCAGCAGAAAACGTTCGCCACCGGCCTCGACCAGCAAGACACAGGAGCGTTGATTGCTGTCACCGGCCCGGTCCCATTGCCACAGCACAAAGCGCACGCCATCCCACTCCCAGTGCTCGCCACTGACGCAAGCCCTGGCCCGCAGCACTTTCGGCAAGCCCTGGAGCTCTCCGCCGATAACCTGTGTTACCGGCAGCCCCCTGTAGACCGAACGCGCGCCCCCAGCGTGATCGGCATGGGCGTGGCTGATCAACATCAGGTCCAGCCGGCGAACCCCCAGCTTGCGCAAGGCCGGCAGGACCACCTGCTCACCCAGATCGAGGTCGCCGAAACCTGGACCTGCGTCATAGAGCAATGTGTGATGACGGGTGCGCACCACCATGGCCAAACCCTGACCGACATCCAGTTGCCAGATTTCAGCCATGCCTTCCGGCACCGTGCTTCGCGGCGGGAACACCAGCACCAGCAGCATCGGCCAGCCCAGCCACCGCAGCGGCACGCCACTGGGCAACAACAGCAAAACGGCGCCAAGGGCCCCCACGCCCCAGGCCCAGGGTGAAATGGCCGGAGCCTGCCATGCCGGCACCTTCCCCGCCGCCAAGGCCAGGCCCTTGAACAATACGTCCAGCAGGCCACCCGCCAGCCATAACAAGCCTTCGCCAACATAAGGCAACGGCAACAGCAGTGTTCCCAGCAACGCCGGGGGCAACACCAGCAGACTGATCCAGGGCACGGCCAGCAGATTGATCAGCGGTCCGGTCAGGCTGACGGGAAGCCCCAGTATCAACAACGCCGGGAACAGGCCGATGGCTATCAACCACTGCGCTCGCGTCCAGGTCTGCCACCAACGCCACGCACCTAGTCGACCGCCAAAGGTGAAGATCAACACCGCCACGGCCACAAACGACAGCCAGAATCCCGGCCGCAAGCTCGCCAGCGGATCCAGCAACAGCACCGCGTTCAGCGCCAGCAGCAACGGCCACCAGGCCCCCAGATGACGAAAACGCAGGCGCCACAACAACACCAGCCCGATCATCACACACGCCCTGCGCACCGGCACCTGGAACCCGGCCAGCACCCCGTAGCCCAGCGCCGCCGTAAACGCCAGACCGCACGCCCACGGCAGCCACGCCAGGCGTCGGGGCCACAGCCCGTAACGCGCCAGCCCGGCAACCAGCAGGTACACCATGCCAGCCAACAAGCCGATATGCTGCCCGGAGATCACCAGCAAGTGCACGGTGCCGGTGTCCTGCAATACGCGCCAGTCATCGCGACTCAATCCGGATCCATCGCCCAGCACCAGCGCCGTCAGCGCAGCCGCGCGCCCCTGGGCGTCCACCGCCAGCAGGCGCTGGCGAATGGCATCACGCCAGGCCCCTTGCGCCGGCCTGAGCAATTGCCCGTCCTTGACCGTTCCCGTGGCACCGATGCGTTGCGCCAACAACCAGGCCTCGTAATCAAAGGCATGGGGATTGAGCAGACCTGCCGGGCGCTTCAACTTCACCGCCAGGCGCCAGCGCTCGCCACTGTTGACCGGCGGGCCGCCGTACCAGGCCAGTCGCATCAGGCTGGGCAACGGCGTACGTCGCGCCTGGCCATCGGCCAATTCGAAACGCACTACGCCCGGGGTTTCTTGCGGCAAGCCGACCACCCGCCCCTCGACCCAGCGGGTTTGACCGTCAAGGTCGGGTGTCAGGCGGTCAGTCAGTGCCCAATGGGCGCTGGCGCATGCCCAGGTGAAACCCAGCAGAAAAAACGCCAGTGCATAGGTGCGAAACGGCAGCAGCATCAGGGCCAGCACCGGTAACGACAGCAACAGCCCGACCGGCGGTAGCACCGGTAAAAAAACCAGGGTCAACAGACCCATCGCGAGCGCCAACATCCCTGTGCGCATAAGCCCGTCCTTGAGAGTTCCCTCTCTTGGATTAGCCGAGTCACAGAGGCCCGCGTTTATTAATTGTCACAAAGTCTGAATTGGCGCTCAGTAGAATCCGGGCATACTTGCCGCTTGATCTGACCGAGAAGCCCTATGCCCCGGCGCTTATTCAAACGCTACATGCCAGACCCGACCAGCATCAAGGAACACAAATCCTTACGCTTTCTCGGCACACTGCTGCATGATCCCAACCTCTGGCACCTCAATCGGCATTCGGTTGCCCGGGCCATGGCCGTGGGTCTGTTCGCCGCCTTTTTGCCGATTCCCATGCAGATGCTAGTGGCGGCCGCCCTTGCGATCTCGGTGCGCGGCAATATTCCGATTGCGGTGAGCCTGGTCTGGCTGACCAATCCGATCACCATGCCCGTGGTGTTTTTCTGCACCTATCAGACCGGCGCCTGGCTGATGAATGTACCGGCGCGCAGCCTGCCGGACGAACTGACCTGGGAATGGATCAGCGGCGAACTGGCGAGCCTTTGGCAGCCGTTCCTGCTGGGATCGGTGGTGGCGGGCCTGGTGCTGGGTGCCCTGGCCTACTGCATGACCATGACCTACTGGCGCTGGTGGGTCAGCCGGCAATGGACGCGGCGTAAGAAAAGTCGGCTGTAGCAGCTGCAAGCTGCAAGCTGCAAACCAAATCAACAGCTTGAGGCTTGTAGCTTGCAACTTGAAGCTTACGTCCTCATCCCCCGCCCGCTGACCAGCAGCCGCGCACAGCCGACGTACAGCACCACGGTGGCAACCAGCATGAAGGTGATGGCGATGCTGATCCTGATGTCCGAGACGCCCAGGATACCGTAGCGGAAAGCGTTGACCATGTGCAGCACCGGGTTGGCCAACGACACCGTCTGCCAGAACGGCGGCAACAGGCTGATCGAGTAGAACACCCCGCCCAGGTAAGTCAGCGGCGTCAACACGAAGGTCGGGATAATCGAGATATCGTCGAAGTTGCGCGCAAAGACCGCGTTGATAAACCCCAGCAACGAGAAGATCGTCGCCGTCAGCACCACCACCAGGATAGTCACCCCCAGGTGATGCACCTGAAGGTCAGTGAAGAACAGCGACAGCAAGGTCACGATGATCCCGACCATCAACCCGCGCAGCACACCGCCCAGGGTGTAGCCGATCAGGATGGTGTGGGGCGAAACCGGTGACACCATCAGTTCTTCGATGGAGCGCTGGAACTTGCTGCCGAAGAAACTCGACACCACGTTGCCGTAGGAGTTGGTGATCACCGACATCATGATCAGGCCCGGCACGATGTACTCCATATAGGTGAAGCCACCCATATCGCCGATCTGCCGACCAATGAGGTTACCGAAGATCACGAAGTACAAGACCATGGTAATAGCCGGCGGCAGCAGCGTCTGCGGCCAGATCCGGGTAAAGCGCCGGACCTCGCGGTAAACGATGGTGTTGAGTGCGACGAGGTTGGGTTGCAGTTCGGAACTCATACGGCCACCTTCGCCAGGTTTTTCTCCACCAGGGACACGAACAGCTCCTCGAGGCGATTGGTTTTGTTACGCAGGCTCAGCACTTCGATGTTCTGCGTGGCCAGTTGACCGAACAGCGCCGTGATGCCAGCGGCCTTATCGACCTGGACTTCCAGGGTATGGCTGTCCAGCAGGCGGCTCGGGTAGCCGATCAGCTGCGGCGCGACCTTCATGTCGTGCTTGAGGTCCAGCAGGAAGGTTTCGACATGCAGTTGGCCGAGCAGGTTACGCATGCTGGTGTTTTCGACGATCGTGCCGTGGTCGATGATGCCGATGTTGCGGCACAGCTGTTCAGCCTCCTCCAGATAATGGGTGGTGAGGATGATGGTGATGCCTTTCTGGTTCAGCTCGGTCAGGAAGCTCCACATCGAGCGACGCAATTCGATGTCCACGCCGGCGGTCGGTTCGTCGAGGATCAGCAGGCGTGGCTCGTGTACCAGCGCCCGGGCAATCATCAGGCGACGCTTCATGCCGCCCGACAGCGAGCGCGACGGCACATCGCGCTTGTCCCACAGACCGAGTTGGGTCAGGTACTGCTCGGCACGTTCCTTGGCAACCCTGGACGGAATGCCGTAGTAACCCGCCTGGGTCACCACGATATCGAAGGTCTTTTCGAACTGGTTGAAGTTGAATTCCTGTGGCACCACCCCGATGCTGCGCTTGAGCGCGGCCGGGTTGCGGTCCAGGTCGTGGCCAAAGATATTCACCGTGCCGCTGGTCTTGTTCACCAGGGTTGAAAGAATGCCGATGGTCGTGGATTTGCCGGCGCCATTGGGGCCGAGCAAGGCGAAAAAGTCACCTTCGACGACATCCAGATCGATACCACTCAGGGCCTGGAAACCGTTGCCGTAGGTTTTGGTTAGCTGCCGGATGGACAGAGCAGAACTCATATCGGATTTACGCACCAAGAAGGGGAAGTAAGGAACAAGTAAGGGCGGCGGCGAGCAAGACAACCGCGACGCATGAGCGCAATGGTGCTTGGCGGCGCCGCACAAGTACAGTCACCTGTGTTGATAGTCAGTATTAAGTCAACGCAGTCATGACCGCTTTTTGATAGGCCGGGCGCGGCTTCAAACGCTGGTACCAGGCGTGCAGGTGCGGTTGCGGTGCACGCTCGATCGGCATTTCGAACCAGGCATAAATGAAGCTGCCCAAGGGAATGTCGCCCATGCCGATGTCATCACCGGACAGATAAGGCTGGTCGGCCAGTGCCCGGTCGGCCATCGACAGCAAGCCATCGCAGGTAGCGATGGCGGCCTTGATCGCGATCCAGTCCTGTTGTTCGGCCGGCGTGCGCAACACGCCCCAGAACACCGTGCGAAACGGGTCGGCAAAGCTGGACGTGGTCCAGTCCATCCACTTTTCCGCTGTCGCGCGGGCCTGCAGGTCGGCCGGATACCAGGACGAACCACTGGCATGACGGGCCATGAGGTAGCGTACGATGGTGTTCGACTCCCACAACACGAAGCCGTCATCCTCAATGACCGGTATGCGACCATTGGGGTTCATCGCCCGATATTCCGGGGTATCGACCACACCGAAGGCGCCGCCTGCGTCCACGGCCTGATAATTCAGGCCAAGCTCCTCGGCCGCCCACAACGCCTTCCTGACATTCGATGAATTCTTCCGTCCCCAGATCTTCAGCATGACCGCCCCTCAATGGATGAATGCCGAGGGAGTCTACGCCGGATCAGGCCCGGCTCAAATCGCTCTGCATATCACCCAGCAAGGCTGGCGACTGATCGCCGAACAAATGCGGATAGCACTGCTCAAGGTGCTTGAAAAAGAAATCCTCGGGCACATCGACAAACTGGCCATGGTCGACCAGGTACTCCATCGACTGCAGTCCCTGGCGATTGAAGGGGTGAAACACGCTATCGTTGCGCCCATCGAACTCCAGCGGTGGCACATCGAACAATTCGCAGAGCCTGGCATTGAACGCCGGCGTAGCCTTGACCCAGCGCCCCTGCAGATACAGTTCGGTATAACCGTGCATGGCGAACACATCGCTCCTGAGTAGCTCGATCAGGCGCGGCGTCGACAAGTGATTGCGGACGTCCGCCAGGCCGATGCGTGCGGGGATGCCGCAATGCCGGGCACAGCCTGCCAATAGCGTGGCCTTGGGCACGCAGTAGCTTTCGCCGGTCGCCAGCGCATAGCTGCCACGCAAGGTCGCCGGATCACGACTGAAGGTATAGGGGTTGTAGCGCACCGCCTCGCGCACCGCGCCATACAGGTTGATTGCCTGCTCGATCGGGTCACGGCTGCTGCCACGGTGTTTTTCGGCGAACTCCACCACCGCAGGGTGGTCACTATCGATGAAGCGGCCGGGACTCAGATACTCGTGCATGAGAACAATCTCCTGGAGAAGCCCCGAGTCTAGCGACACCTTCAGCACAGAGATAACGACATTTCGGCCAAACATCAGCGTTTGTTGCGTGCTCTTCCAAGGTTTTCGTCGGCCCCGGCAACGCTGCCACCCACCCTGTTTCCTGCCTGTTCAAACACACCGCGCGCACTGCCCCCTTTTACAGATGCCGTCTACGCTCTGGAGGTGGTTTTGCCCTTGGTTTCACGGAGGATTGACTATGTTGCTGTTGTGGATACTGGTACTGGTGTTCGGGATTGCCTGGCTGGCTCACCGCCGCACCGCGCCCCTGCCCGCCCTGGGCATCATTGCGGTCTACCTGGTGGCGATGAGCGTCTTGAGTCGCGCACCCGGCTGGTTGCTATTGATATTCTGGATCATGCTCGCGGTCGTGGCCGCTCCCCTGCTGCTGCCAGACCTGCGCCGCAAGTTGTTCAGTGCGCCGCTGTTCAGCTGGTTCCAGAAAACCCTGCCACCGATGTCACAAACCGAACGCGACGCGATCGATGCCGGCACGGTCTGGTGGGATGGTGATCTGTTCAGCGGTCGCCCGGACTGGAACAAACTGCTGGCCTACCCCAAGGCGCAGTTGAGCGAAGAAGAGCAAGCCTTCATCGATGGTCCGACTGAAGCGTTGTGCGCGATGGTCAGCGACTGGCGCATCGGCCAGACCATGGACCTGCCGACCGAGGCCTGGGCGCACATCAAGCAGAACGGTTTTTTTGCCCTGATCATTCCCAAAGAGTATGGCGGCAAGGGATTTTCGGCCTTCGCCAACTCGCAAGTGGCGATGAAGCTGGCCACCCGCAGTGGCGACCTGGCGTCCACCGTGATGGTCCCCAACTCCCTTGGCCCGGCCGAACTGCTCCTGCACTACGGCACCGAAGCACAACGAAACCACTACCTGCCCCGACTGGCGCGCGGCGATGACATCCCCTGTTTCACGCTGACCGGCCCCCTGGCTGGCTCCGACGCAGGCTCGATGCCCGACACCGGGGTGGTCTGCAAAGGCCAATGGCAAGGCCAGGAAACCCTGGGCCTGCGGTTGAACTGGGAAAAGCGCTACATCACCCTGGGACCGGTCGCCACCCTGCTCGGCCTGGCATTCAAGGCCTATGACCCGGACCATCTGCTGGGCGACCAGGAAGACCTGGGCATCAGCCTCGCGCTGGTCCCCACCGATATCGCCGGCGTGGAAATCGGCCGCCGTCATCTGCCCCTCGGCGCCTCCTTCATGAACGGCCCGAACTCAGGCAAGGACGTGTTCGTACCGCTGGATTTCATCATCGGCGGCCAGGAAATGCTCGGCAAGGGCTGGATGATGCTGATGAACTGCCTGTCGGTCGGGCGTTCGATTTCGCTGCCGGCCGTCGGCACCGGTGCCGCCAAGTTCACCAGCCTGGTGACGGGCCAGTACGCGCAGGTCCGCGAGCAGTTCAACGTCCCGCTCGCGGCCTTCGAAGGCATTCAGGAAGCCATGGCGCGTATCGGTGGTAACGCCTGGATGATGGACGCGGCGCGCATGCTCACGGCCACCGCGCTGGACCTTGGAGAAAAGCCATCGGTGCTGTCGGCAGTCCTCAAGTACCACCTCACCGAGCGCGGGCGCGAATGCATCAGCCATGCGATGGATGTCCACGGTGGCAAGGCGATCATCATGGGCCCCAACAACTACCTGGGTCGCAGCTGGAACGGCGCGCCAATCTTCATCACTGTCGAAGGCGCGAACATTCTATCGCGCAACCTGATGATCTTCGGCCAAGGCGCGATCCGCAGCCATCCATTCGTACTCCAGGAAATGGCCCTCGCCAGCCGCGAAGACAAGGACCAGGCGCTCAAGGAGTTCGATGGCCTGTTGCTCAGGCACATCGGATTTGCCTTGGGTAACGCCGCCAGCACCCTGATGCTCAACCTCGGTGTTGGCCACTTCGAACGCGCTCCGGGAGACAGGCTCAGCCAGCGCTACTGCCGAGCCCTCAACCGTCAGGCCGCGGCCTTCGCCCTGCTGGCCGACCTGAGCATGATGCTGCTGGGGGGTGAACTGAAACGTCGCGAACGCCTGTCGGCCCGCCTGGGCGATGTACTGAGCAACCTGTACCTGGCCTCCGCTGCGCTCAAGCGTTATCACGACCTCGATTCGCCGCAGCACATGACGCCCCTGTTTACCTGGGCCATGGAGGAAAGCCTGGGACAGTCCGAGCGCGCGCTCGATGAATTGCTGAGCAACTTCCCGAGCAAGGTATTGGGCTGCCTGCTACGGGTCATCGTGTTTCCGTTCGGGCGGCGCCACAAGGGCCCGTCGGACACTCTCGCGGCCGAGGTGGCGGCGGTGATCGGTCGCGCCAAAGGCGATCCGACCCTCGAAGAACTGCTGGGCGGTTGCTACCGTCCACAATCGCTCGAGGACCCGGTCGGCGCCCTGCAACAGGCCTGCGACCTGTTGAGCGCTGTACAGCCGCTGCAGAAAAAGCTGCACAACGCACTCAGGAGCGGGCAGTTCAAACCGGCTGCCGGAGAGCCCCTCATCGATGCCGCGCTGGAAGCCGGCGTGCTGCAACTGATAGAGGCGCAAAGCCTGCGCGAGGCCGAAGTGGCGCGGCGTAAAGTGATCGATGTCGATGACTTTTCCAAGGAGCAGCTGGAGCTGGCAGAGGGCAAGATCCGATAAAGCAACGGCACGCCCAGCGGTTCAATGATGAAATGCGGGCGTCGGAGCTATATACTCCGGCGCCCGTTTTGCTTTAGTTCTAGAGGACTCCCGTTATGCTCGACCAAACTCTCGTCCAGCTCGACCTCCTGCGCAGTATTCTGGTCGCTGTCGGTGAAGCCGAGCAGGTTCCGGAAGAAAGCCACGCGCTGTTTCTGGAGCGCTTCGACGAACTGCGCGCCTCGTTGCCGATCGATCCGATCGAAAGCCAGTACCTGGGCCAGGACCTGCTGTGCCAGGTGATCCAACGCTACCCGCAAATTGCCCACCTGGTACCACGGGACCTGCTGTGGTACTTCGCCGGCGACTGCCTGCACTACATGCCAGACGATGAAATCGACCTGTACCAGGCCCTCGAAGAACGTCGTTATGAAGCCGAGCAGAACGATGAGCCGTTTGACTGGAACCAGGAAAAGCAACTGCTGGCCCTGTCGAACCAGGACAGCAAGCACTGATCTGCGCTCAGTGACGCAACAGGCCCGTACGGTTCGACCGGCGGGCCTTTTTTGTGGGCATGAATCCTGGCCCTCAGTACAGCCCGTCACTCTCAGGCAACTCGTACTGCGCCTCGAGTTTGCCTGAACCACCGGACTTGCCCGGGTTGCTCAGGGTCGGCTCCTTCTCCAGGCACTCCACCAGATAGTCGATCAATACCCTTAGTTTGGGCGGCAGGTAGCGCGTCGGCGAATGCAGCAACCAGGCGCCGCCATGATAGGAGGCCAGAAAGGTCCAGTCCGGCAGTACCTGCACGATCAAGCCCTGTTCCAGGGCATGGCGCGCCGTGAAATACGGCAGGCTGCCAATGCCGATGTGCTGCAGCACGGCCCCCAGGCGCACGCCGGTGTGATTGGCCGCATATCGGCCACGCACGCCGACGGTAACGGCTTTGCTGCCCTTCTTGAACTTCCACCGCGCATCGCTTGGGGTTTCGCCCAGGTAGACGCAACTGTGATTGAGCAAGTCATGGGGATGGGTGGGCGTGCCGTGCTCCGCCAGGTACTGCGGTGTCGCGCACAGCATGTGGTCGATGGTCAGCAGTTGCCGCCCCACCAGCCCCGCGGGCGGGCGATCGGTAATGCGAATGGCCAGGTCGACATGATCGTCGATCAGGTCAACCTGGCGATCCTCCAGCAGCAGTTCTACATCGACCTTGGGGTAACGGCGAAGAAATTCCGGCATGTGGGGATGAATCACGAATCGTCCCACCGCCTTCGGCACGCTGACCCGCACCAGCCCTTCGGCCTCCTGGGTGAACTGACCACTGATTTCCATCACCGAACGGGCGGCGCTGACCATCTCCTGACACCGCTTGAACACTTCTTCACCGCCATCGCTCAGGCGCAATTTGCGCGTGGTGCGTTGAAGCAACCGGGTGGCCAGGGCCTTCTCCAGACGCGAGATACTGCGGCTTACCGCTGACGGTGACGAGCCCATCTGCCGAGCGGCCTCGGAGAAGCTGCCGGTCTCGACGACCTTGACGAAAGTCGCCATTTCACCCAGCAACGGCAGCGGTAGATTTATGCTCACAGCGCAACAGTCCTTTGATGTTTAAACGGATTATCACGCAATTCAGCGGTACATATAATAAAAAATAGAAATTTTAGTAAGGCCGTGGAATATGACGCTTCGCCTCTTTTTCCATAGTGATGACCTCAAGGCCAATGTGGAAGTCCTGGAATGTACGCCCTGCGAAAACGAGTTTGCCGTCGTGCTGCAGGCGACGCTGTTTCATCCCCAGGGTGGCGGCCAACCCTGTGATACCGGCTGGATTGGTGACAGTCAGGTCGTGCGCGTGACCCAGGAAGTAGATCGGATTGTGCATTACGTCGACCAGCCGGTTGCCCCGGGAATGACCCGGATACAGGTCGACGAACAGCGTCGACAACTCAATACCCGCCTGCATTCGGCCGGGCACTTGATTGGTCACTGCGCCGAATCCCTGGGCTGGATTCCCGTCAAGGCCCACCACTGGCCTGGCGAGGGTCGCGTGACGTTCATGCCGGGCCAGACGCCACAGGAGCTCAACGTCGAGACGCTCCAGAACACCCTGGCCCAGTGGATTGCCAATGATCTGCCGCGCTTGACCTCGCTACGCGAAGGCGCGCGGGAAATCGGCTTCGGTGAACTGCCCGCCTACGGCTGTGGCGGTACCCATGTACGGCGCCTGCGGGAATTAGGCACGGTCACTATCGACTCCCTTTCGCAAAAGAAAGGCGCGCTTTCAGTTCGCTACGACGTGAGCTGAGTCATTCGGCGATGACGCTGCGCTCAAGCCAGCGTCATTGCCTGAAGCTGGTGGGCCTGCACTCGCAGGCTTGATGACTCTCTGCTAGATGGACCTAAGACATGATGCTTGACGTCGGATGTCTCGATGAGACCTGCCTACAAAAACTGGCCAACGAAGAAGTGCTCGCCATCCGGCTCAAGCATTTTCTCCCCGGACCGCTCGCCCGCAAGATCGGCAACAAGATTCTCGCGCCCGGTTTCGAGGGCTACCTCAATGCTCCCAGTATCGGACGCATCGGCATGGCGTTCTACGAAGCGCAAAACCAGCCACCACTGATCGAAGACTATTTCGAGCGTGCCAGTGCCAACACCGCCGAACTGCGTGCCCGTTGCGCGCCCTACTCCTCCCCCGTCGACACCCTGCGCTGCCTGCTCGACGAGGCATGGCCAGCCGGGGCGCACCTGGAAACCCTGTACGGTCGCAAGATGTACGCCGGCCTGTCCCGAGTGGTCAAGCCCGGGGTGTGCTTCCTGGCTCACCACGACATTTTCGCCAAGGACGCACCCGATAGTTTTCAGGCCCGCAGCCTGGAGGCGCAATTTGCCTGCAACCTCTACCTGAATATGCCCACCGAAGGTGGCGCCCTGCAGATCTGGGACCACGACATCTCACCCGAGCGGTTCGATGAAATGCGCGGCGACAGCTATGGCATCGACCCGGCCCTGCTCGGCCCGCCCACCCTGGAGATCGTTCCGCAGCCCGGCGACTTCATCATGTTCAATTCACGCCGCATGCACGCGGTGACACCGGGACTGGCCGATCCACGATTGAGCCTGTCGTTTTTTGTCGGCTATCGCGGCAATGCCTCCCCCCTTACTTTCTGGAGTTGAAATGTTTTCGAATTATCTAGGCGAATTCCTGGCGCTGGCGACCATTCATTTTCTGGCCGTCGTCGCACCGGGACCTGATTTTGCGGTCACTATCCGCCAGAGTGTGCGGTTCGGGCGCGTGGTCGGGATCTGCACGGCGTTGGGTATTGGCGCCGGCATTTCGGTGCATGTGCTGTACACCTTGCTGGGAGTGGGCGCATTGATGCACACCACGCCCTGGTTACTGACAGTGGCCAAGGTGGTGGGGGGCGCCTACATTCTGTACCTCGGCGTGAGCCTGCTGCGCAGCAAACCCAAGTCGACGATCGAAGGCGAGAACACGCAAGAGCCATCGCTGGAACAGCAGACCCTGTTCAAGGCTTTCACCACAGGCTTTCTGACCAACGCCACCAACCCCAAGGCAACGCTGTTCTTCCTGGCGATATTCACTACCCTCATCAGCGCCACGACCCCCTTGCAGGTGCAGGCGCTTTACGGGCTGTGGATGTGCTTCGTCAACGCCCTGTGGTTCGTGATTGTGGCGTTGTTCTTTTCAAGCAGCCGGGTGCGGGAGTTGTTCATGCGCATGGGCCACTGGTTCGAACGGACCATGGGCGTGATCCTGATCCTGTTTGCCGGGCGCTTGATGCTCTCGCTGTGAATCCACGGGCCGGAGAGCAACGGGCAGTTGCTCTCCGGCCTGACAGCGCGGCCTGTTACTTGAGGTTACCGCTGAGGAACTGCTGCAGACGCTCGCTCTTCGGATTGCCCAGCACCTCTTCTGGCGCGCCCTGTTCCTCGACCCGCCCCTGATGCAGGAACAGCACCTGGTTGGACACTTTGCGCGCGAAGCTCATTTCGTGGGTAACCATGATCATCGTCCGGCCTTCTTCGGCCAGCCCCTGAATCACCTTGAGCACTTCGCCGACCAGTTCCGGGTCCAGGGCCGAGGTCGGCTCGTCAAACAGCATGATTTCCGGCTCCATGGCCAGCGCACGGGCAATGGCCACGCGCTGCTGCTGGCCACCAGAGAGGAACGCAGGGTACTGGTCCGCTACCCGGGCGGGCAGGCCGACCTTGTCCAGATAACGGCGAGCACGCTCTTCAGCGTCCTTTTTACTCACGCCCAGCACCCGGCGCGGGGCCATGGTGATGTTTTCCAGCACGGTCATGTGTCCCCACAGATTGAAATGCTGGAACACCATCGCCAGGCGCGTACGCAGTCGTTGCAACTCGGCATCGTCCGCCACGCGCATGCCGTGGTGATCCTTGACCATGCGAATCGACTTGCCGTCCATGCTCATGGCGCCGTCGTTGGGGGTTTCGAGAAAATTGATGCAGCGCAGGAAGGTACTCTTGCCCGAACCGCTGGCGCCGATCAGGCTGATCACATCACCGGTATTGGCCTTCAGCGAAACGCCTTTGAGTACTTCGTGGCTGCCGTAACTCTTGTGCAGGTCTTCAATCGTCAATTTGTACATGTGCGCAAGCATCCTCAACGGGAAGTCTTAGTGAGCCGGGCCGAGAAAGGCCAGCCAGCGGCGTTCAGCCAGTCGGAACAGGCCGACGAGCGCAAAGGTGACCGCCAGGTAAATCAACGCGGCGATGCCGAACGACTGGAAGGTCAGGAAGGTCGCGGAGTTGGCGTCGCGGGCGACTTTCAGAATGTCCGGGATGGTCGCGGTAAAGGCCACGGTGGTCGAGTGCAACATCAGGATCACTTCGTTGCTGTAGTACGGCAGCGAACGACGCAGGGCAGATGGCATGATCACGTAGGCATACAGCTTCCAGCCGGTCAGGCCATAGGCCTTGGCGGCTTCGACTTCGCCGTGGGCCATGCTGCGGATCGCCCCGGCGAAAATCTCCGTGGTGTAGGCACAGGTGTTCAAGGCAAACGCCAGGATGGTGCAGTTCATCGCATCGCGAAAGAACGCATCCAGCAGCGGCTGCTCACGGATCGCGGCCAGGCTGTAGATCCCGGTGTAGCAGATCAGCAGCTGGATATAGAGCGGCGTACCCCGGAACAGGTAGGTGTAGAACTGCACCGGCAGACGCACGTAGAACCTGGAGGAAACCCGGGCGATAGACAGCGGGATCGACACCAGGAAACCGATCAGGATCGAGGCGCTGAGCAGCCACAGGGTCATGGCCAGGCCGGTGATGTGGTAACCGTCGCTATAGAAGAACGGCTTCCAGTATTCCTGCATGAGTTCAATCATCGTACAGCCTCCCGGGAGCCTGCCGCGTAGTGCCGTTCAAGCCAGCGCAGGACAACGTTCGACGCGCTGGTGATCACCAGGTAGATCAGCGCCGCCAACACCAGAAAAAAGAACAGCTGATAGGTGCTTTTACCGGCGTCCTGGGCCGCCTTGACCAGATCGGCCAGGCCGATGATCGACACCAGCGCGGTGGCCTTGAGGATCACCATCCAGTTGTTGCCGATACCCGGCAGGGCAAAGCGCATCATTTGCGGGAACACCACGAAGCGAAAACGCTGGGCGCGGCTTAAACCATAGGCGGTGGCCGCCTCCATCTGCCCACGGGGTACGGCGAGGATCGCGCCACGAAAGGTCTCGGTGAAATAGGCGCCATAGATGAAGCCCAGGGTGATGATCCCAGCACCAAAGGGATTGATCTCGATGTACTCCCAGTCCATGACCACCGTGAAGCTGGTGAGCCAGGTTTGCAGGCTGTAGAAAATCAGCAGCATCAGCACCAGGTCCGGCACGCCGCGAATCAGCGTGGTGTAGAGCTGGGCCGGAATCCGCAACAACTTGACGCTGGAGAGCTTGGCGCTGGCACCGATCAGGCCGAGCACAACGCTCAGCAACAGCGACAGTATCGATAACTTGACGGTCATCCAGGTGCCTTCCAGCAACAGAGGGCCAAAACCCTGCAAGCTGAATGCGGAAAGCCCGAGTGTCTGTAGCACAGCTTCGAACATAATTGAGGACCTATAGCGATAAAAAAACGCCCGTCCGGGGACGGGCGCGAGGCGTTATTTGCCGCTGTAGAGATTCAGATCACCGAAGTGTTTCTTCTGGATCGAGGCGTAGGTACCGTCATCGTGCAGCGCCTTGATGCCTTTATCGATAAGGGCCTTGAGCTCGGTATTGCCCTTGGCGATACCCACTGCGGTCTTGGCCGGCAACAGTTCGCTGTCGACCGGCGGGCTGACCTCGAAACCCACGCCTTGAGGCGACTTCAAGAAACCCAGTTCGGCTTGCAGCATGTCCTGGATCGAGGCGTCGAGGCGACCGGAAATCAGGTCCGCGTAGACCTGGTCCTGGTTGGCGTAGGCCTGGGTCTTCACCCCGGCCTTGTCCAGTATTTTCTTGGCGTAGGCCTCTTGAATAGTGCCCTGCTCGTAACCGACAGTCTTGCCCTTCAGGGAATCCGGGTCGGTGCTGAGGCTGGCGCCTTTCTTGAACACCAGCGCGGTCGGGCCGGAGAACAGCTCACTGGAGAAGTCGATAACCTTCTCGCGGGCGGGTGTCACGGTCATCGAGGAGATCACACCGTCGAACTTGTTGGCCTTCAGACCCGGAATCGTGCCGTCGAAATCGCTCTCGACCCATTTGCACTTGACCTTCAGCTCGGCGCAGATTGCATTGCCCAGATCGATATCGAAGCCTACCAGGCTGCCATCGGCAGCTTTGGATTCAAACGGCGCGTAGGACGGATCGACACCAAAACGCAGTTCCTTGTATTCCTTGGCCGTTGCCAGGCCTGCAGCCATGCACAACGTCAGCGCAGAGAGGGTCAGCAATGTTTTTTTCATTATTATTCAACTCCTGAAAACCACTAGGGCGCTTGTGCGCGCGGGTACTACTCCCGGAATGCACGCAACGCCTCCGACCCCGAACCCATCTCAAGCACATGCTTTAAGCAGTCCTGTACGTCGATGCCTGCCGGCAACTCCTACGCACAGACACTTACTTGTACGTACAAGCATATGCAATCAATCAGCCAACTCATCAACCATTGGCTGACTCACTCCGCACAAAACAAGATCAGAGGCTCTGGAATAAGGGTCTCAAGCGTCGAAAAGCGGTTTTCGAGAAGCACGGCAGCGCGTTCGCGACTGTTACCTCCATCGTGTTTCGCACCGAGTCAGTGCATTCGGTAACAACCAGAGGCACTGCACGGCGTGTAGAAATACCCCGCAATGGGCTAGCTCCGCGGCTGAAAAAGACTTACGACGCGCCAACCGATTCCGCTCGATGTACGAAATTTTTGAGCAGTGGAATAAAAAAGCGTGCCCGAAAATCCCTGAACTAAGCTGTCCACTTTGCGTAGGAGACCCAGAAACCGTGGCAACACCTCTCCCCAAGTCCCTGCTTTCAGAAGTGTTCCTGATTATTTAACGAAAGCTTTTCTTTGCAATATGGCGGTTTGCCTTGTTTGAACTACTTTCAAACAAGGAGAACGTCTTGCTGGTGCAAGTTGCATACGTTTTGTTCAGTGATCAATTAGCGGATTGGCATAAGGAACTACCACACTATGATCCTGGCCCGTTTGTTCCTGGCTTGCCCCCTGACTGCCGTCGGCTTGACCGGGCGTGCGAACCAGGCCTCCCGGCTCCCGTCTCCAGAAATATTTCTCACTCTCACCCCGTTTACCGAAGTCACTTCACCGGTCGGCCCGACCCGTGTCCGGGGCTCGGCTATGCACAGCACCCAGGAAAATCTACGTATTCAGCGAGGATGCACTTAATGAACTATCGTACCCTGCCCGCTTTCAAGCGAGTTTTCCATGGCCTGCTGTGGGTGGGCCTTAGTGTGGATGCCGCCCAGGCTGCGCCGAGCAATTGTGCGCAACTGGCCAACTTACCCGCCGTGTATGAAGTCGGCCAAGGGCTGCAGAGTGAGCTGCGCATGCCCGTCCCGGTGACGCAATTGGCGGTGGGCGACCCGAAAGTCGCCGACGTGCAAACCAGCAGCAGTAGCGCATTTATCCTCACGGGTATCGCCCCGGGGGCCACCAGCCTGATGGTCTGGACCGCCTGCTCCTCCACACCACGCCAAAGCATGATATTCGTCAAGGGCAAGGCGACCGCCGCACTGACCAGTGTGGCGACGGGACCTACCGACGACTCAATGTTGCCCAGCCAGGTGCAGACCGACATCCGCTTCGTTGAAGTCAGCCGTACCAAACTCAAGGAAGCCTCGGCCTCGATTTTCGGAGAACGCGGCAACTTCCTGTTCGGCTCGCCAAGAACCGTGCCCACCATCAACGGCATCGTCCAGCCCAGGCTGCCATTCAACAACGATTCGTTCAACCTCTCCTATCTCGGTGGCAAAACCCTGGTGATGATCAACGCCCTGGAAGGCAGCGGTTTCGCCTACACCCTGGCGCGGCCCAGTCTGGTCGCCTTGAGCGGACAGAGCGCAAGCTTTCTCGCCGGCGGTGAAGTGCCGATCCCGGTGCCCAGTTCGGGCAGCGACAACGTGTCCATCGAGTACAAGGAGTTCGGTATCCGCCTGACCCTGACCCCCACCATCATCGGGCGTGATCGCATCTCCCTGAAAGTGGCACCGGAAGTCAGTGAACTGGACTTCAGCAACGCCGTGCAGATCGCCGGGACCGCCGTGCCGGCGCTCACCATACGACGCACCGACACCAGCATCTCGCTGGCCGATGGCGAAAGCTTCGTCATCAGCGGCTTGATCAGCAGTCGCAACTCCTCTCAAGTGAACAAGTTTCCAGGACTGGGCGACATTCCGGTGCTCGGCGCGTTCTTCCGTGACAACGCCATCAACCGCGAAGAACGCGAGTTGCTGATGATCGTTACGCCACACCTGGTCCAGCCGCTGGCCGCCAACGCGAAGCTGCCTTCGTTGCCAGGCGAGCAACTGCGCAACTACGATCCGAATTTCTACCGTATGTTCTTCCTGGAAAACGGCGACTTCGACAAACGCACCGGGTTATCGCAATGAGCCGGTGCCTGAATCGGTCTTTTCTCACCCTTCCCCGTCATGACAGTGACCTTGAGCGCCTGGCCGGCGAGCCGTATTACCGCTGGCCGAGCACTCAAGGGGGCATCGCCAGAGGACACTCGATGAAAGCAGTCATTGCACTAACGGCGAGCTTGATGCTCGCAGGGTGCGCCTCAAACGGCTTCTCTTCGAAACCCGCCAGTTGCGCCAAGCCCACCTCGGACCAGGAGTTGTCGCTGAATCTGGCCGAAGAGATGGCCAACGATGGCCGCCTGTATGCCAGCCTGGCGAACCTGGACGGGTTGCCGGATGACCTGGTCCAGGTTCGCCTGCGCAAGGCGCGGGTACTGCGCATGCTCGGCCGTAGCGAGGCCGGGCCGCTGTATCAGAGCCTGATCGGCACCTGCCTGACTGCTGAAGGAGAACATGGCCTGGGGCAACTGGCGGCTGCCCGCGGTGATTACGCAGTCGCCACAGCGCACCTTGAGCGCGCGGCGAAAATGGCCCCCACCGACGAGAAAATCCGCAATGACCTGGGGGTCGTCTACCTCAATCAACGGCGGATCGAGGAAGCACGCTTCGAGTTCATGACCGCCCTGGAACTCAAGCAGGAAGATTCACCGGCAGCCCTGAACATGGTCACGCTGCTGATCTATCAGGATAAATGGAAGCAGGCCGCAGAACTCGCGACTCGCGCCAGCCTGACCTCCAGCCAGGTCTCGGAGGCTCACGCTCGCGCGGAAAAGCTCAAGGCCTCGGGTAAATCGACGGAACCCGCGCCCAATCGCGTAGCAGAGGCGGTCGGCGCCTCTACGGCGGCGATCAAGTAGACCCTACGAGGAACTGACATGAAGACCAAACGGTTGGCTCTGATGTGCATCACCTGCCTGTCCACGAGCGCCTGGGCGATTGATCCAGGTCCCTCATCCGTCCCGCAGCAAGGCACGGAACAATGGTTGCAACTGCAGATTCGTGGTGTATTGGCGTCCCCTAAACTGCAAGCCGCCTCGGCCACCGAACGTGACCTGGCCATGCAGCGCTGGCTCGATAGCTACACGTACAAGATTCCGGAGTTCTATGACCAGGATATGGCGGGAGACATTACCAGTGACTGAGTCACGCCAGAGGCACATCAGCCTCTGACGTCAGTCAATACAAGCGTATTCCAATGTTGTCCGGCCAACAGGCCGGGGCAACTTTTTGTGCTGGCTGAGCTTTACACCTTCAAGCTTCTTTCTCAGGAAAGTGCAATGGGAAGGGGTGCAACGCCCGGCCAACGAGATGACTCGCTGACGTTTGAATTGTTGGTCGTTGATCAGGTCGAAAAAGGCGCGAAGCTCATAACGATAGCGGGTGAAATCCGAACACACCAAACCTCTATCGGCACTCGCAAGCCGCTCTCACTGATGCACGAGCAGCGCTAAAGACAAGAGTGCTCAGACCTGGATCCTTTGTTCGAGGTCTTGCGTGAGCACCGTGGCGAGTTCGCAGGAAGCGGGCCTGCCACCCGTGCTTGCGCCAGCCATCATCGCTTTCGCTGTCACCCCAACCAGCTGAAGACAAGCCTGCGGCAAGTGATCGCGACAGGCCCGGAGAATGCTGCGAGAGGCAATCACCCTTTACAACCTGGAGCGACCGCGCACGCCCTCAGCATACAAAACGCCCGATGCGGTGCATCGGGCGTCAAGGTGCAATGGCCGTAAGCTTGTTTCAGGACTGAAAGGGTAATGTGGGCCAGGTGCAGGGCCACAACGGCGACGGAATTGAATGCTCCCCTCGCCTGCTCCACCCCATGTTCCGATAGCACCCCCCTCAAACAGCCACCAACGCCTGCCTCACATTTTCCCGAACGCCCTGAACACTCCGATCATGGCCGGCCCGATGGCGACCAGAAAGAAGCTTGGCCACAAGCAGAAGATCAGTGGGAAGATCAGCTTGGTACCGATTTTCGCGCCCATCTCTTCGGCCGCCTGTGTACGACGGTCACGGAACTCGTCGGCATAGATGCGCAGAGTGTCAGCCACACTGGTACCAAAGCGAATACTCTGTGCCAACAGACTGACCAGGCCCTGGACATCCTCGAGCCCGGTACGCTCGGCCAGTTGTTTCAGCGCCTCGGTACTGGTCACCCCGGCACGGATTTGCGCGTTGACCAACGCCAGTTCCTCCGCCAGCTCAATCTGACTGACCGCCATCTCCTCGGCCACCCGTTCAATGGTTGTAGGCAGGGCCAGGCCCGATTCCACACACACCACCATCAGGTCCAGGGCATCCGGAAACGCAGCCCGCAAACGGGCTTGTCGCATCTGTTTGCGCTTGTTGACATAAAATGCCGGCACCAGCCATCCAATACCCGCCACCAAGAGCACCAGCAGCATACCCAGGGCCAGGGAGAGCCCGCTGATCAGCGGTAACACCAGCAGCGCAACACCGATCAGCACCAACGGCAGCAGCAAGCGCGCCGCCCAGTACATCTGCACCGCCGAAGTCGAGCGGTAGCCGGCATGTATCAACAGCATCTGGGTCGCGGAGGCCTTGGTCGATTCGGCCGAGCCAAAGCGTTGCCCCACCCGCTCCAGCAACAGTTGCAGGTTGCCCGGTGCCTCCTGCCCGGACACCACACCACCACGCTTGATCAGCGCCAGACGACGCTGCACCGGGTCTTGCAGACCGAGCAACAACAACGCCACGGTGACCACCGCCAGAATCGTACTGGCACCGATGGCACCAACGAACAACAGGCGCGCCAACTCCTCGTTACCCGTCACCCGACTGAACAACCCGAGCAAATAATCCATGATCTGTACCTCCCGGTAGCGACCGGCGCCTAAACCTGAATCCGGATGATTTTGCGTATCCAGAAAATCCCGATCAACATGGCGCAGAACGCGCCCATGATCAGCTTGTGGCCTATGGGGTCATTGAACAGCACCGGCATGTAGCTGGGACTTGTGAGCACAATCGCGATCGCCAGCACGAAGGGAATGGCCACCAGCACCCAGGCCGACATGCGCCCTTCGGCCGACAAGGTCTTGACCTTGCGCTGGAAGCGGAATCGCCCGCGGATCAGCCGGCTCAAACGCTCCAGCACTTCCGTCAGATTGCCGCCGGTTTCGCGATGGATGAGTATCGAGGTCACCAACATCATCACCGTCATGCTCGGCATACGCTCCAGCAGGCCGAGCATGGCCCGGCGCACATCATTGCCATAGTTGATGTCGGAAAAGGTCAGGCCGAACTCATGCGCCACCGGCCCCTTGTGTTCATCACCCACCAGCCGCAAGGTTTCATTGAACGGGTGCCCGGCGCGCAAGGCCCGGCACATGGCGTCCAGGGCATCGGGCAGGCCCTCCTCGAACGCCGCGAAACGCTTGCCACGGTCACGGGAAATCTTCAGCAGGGGCAGCCAGAACACCCCGAAGCAGACTGCCAATGCCATCCACCAGACCGAAGAGATCATCCACACCAGAATACCTGCGCCCCCCCCCAGCAACAGCCCGAACAGCAGCACCCGATAGGCCCGGTACTCGTGCCCGGACTGCTCGATCATCTGGGTGATGGACTCCATGAAGGGCAACTGCTCGAGCCAGGCCTCCATGGGCGACAAGCGTGTGAGGTACTTTTGCCGCAGCACCGTCTGCATGTTCGGCAGCTGGTTGACCTTCTCCAGTTCATGCAAACGGCCACGGATGCGCTTGCGCATCTTGCCGGCCTCGCCGAACACCGGCACCACCACCCCCTGGGACAGGAGGAACACGGCAATAAACACCATGCCGAGAAAGACCAGAATGAATTCACCGGGAATCTGGTTCATGACTGCCGTTCCTCCATCCATTCAGGCCTGAACATCGTCAGTGGCAGTTCGATACCGCGCTTGGCCAAGACATCGCGAAATGACGGGATCATGCCGCTGGGCCGGTACTCGCCAAGCACTTCGCCGTTTTCGCCCATGCCCTGACGGGCAAAGGAGAATATTTCGGTCATGGTAATGATCTCGCCTTCCATGCCGTTGATCTCTTGCACACTGACCAGCCGCCGCTTGCCGTCCTCCTGGCGCTCCAACTGGATCACCACATCAATGGCCGACGCAATCTGCTGACGCATGGCCTTGATCGGGAACGTGGCCCCCGTCATCGACACCATGTTCTCGATACGCCCCAATGCATCGCGCGCGGTATTGGCGTGGATCGTGGTCAACGAGCCATCGTGACCGGTGTTCATCGCCGTCAGCATGTCCAGCGCCTCGGCTCCCCGCACCTCGCCGATGACAATGCGGTCCGGGCGCATCCGCAGACTGTTGCGCACCAGTTCCCGTTGGCTCACCTCGCCCCGCCCTTCGATGTTCGAGGGACGGGTTTCCAGGCGTACCACGTGGGGCTGTTGCAGTTGCAGTTCGGCCGAGTCCTCGATCGTGACAATGCGCTCGTTCAGTGGAATGAAACTGGAGAGCACGTTGAGCATCGTGGTCTTGCCGCTGCCGGTCCCTCCGGAGATCAGCACGTTCAAGCGCCCACGGACAATCGCCTTGAGCAGCAAGGCAATGGCCGGGGTCAAAGTCCCGACCTGGATCAGGCTGTCCGTATTGAGCAGGTCCACGGCAAAGCGGCGAATCGACATGCTCGGACCGTCGATGGCCAGCGGCGGGATGATCGCGTTGACCCGCGAACCGTCCTTGAGCCGGGCGTCCACCAACGGCGAGGACTCATCGATACGCCGGCCCAGGCTGGAAACGATCCGGTCGATGATATTCAGCAAATGCTGATCGTCGCGAAAACGCACGTCAGTGCGCTGCAGCTTGCCGAAGCGTTCGACATAGACCGAGGCATGGCCATTGACCAGGATGTCCGACACACTGTGATCGGCCAGCAACGGCTCCAGCGGGCCAAGTCCCAGCACCTCGTCGGTGATCTGCTTGATGATCAACTGGCGGCTGGCGGAGCTTACCGGCGCGGAATGTTCATCGAGCAGGCGCTGGCAAATCTCGCGGATCTGGCGTGCGGCATCGGCCTGTTCAAGAGTATCCAGTAACGACAGGTCCATGACCTTGAGCAGTTGCTGATAGATCTTTTCCCGCCACTCGGCCTCCACCGTGGTGACCTGGCTTCGGGTCTCATAAACAATGTCCGGAGCTGCACGCTCCCACGCCATCAGTTCTGCAGCCGGGTCTTCCAGGTTTTCGTCCTGTTGCCCATGCAGCGAGGTGACCGGTTTGCCGGACTGTTTGCGCAAGCGATTACGAATGTCGTTGAGCATGATTCATCCCCTGAAAAGACGGTGGAAGGCGCGATTGAGCAAGCCCCGCTTGTTGCTTATCTGGACACCGACCAACTCGTCTGTCATCTGATTCAGCGCAACAGTGATCGGTGACCGTGGTGCACACAAACCCAATGGCACGCCAGTGTTCTGGCTCTGGCTGACCGCGTTGAAATCGTTAGGCAGTTTCAACAGATTCGCGCAGCGCAGCGCCTCGCCAATGTCCTTGACGCTGACGGCGGCGGACTTGTCAAAGCGATTGACCACCACCTGCAGGTTTTCGCCTCGTACCCCCAGGTCATCGCGCAGTATCCGCACCAGGGAACTGGCATCGCGCAAGTGGCTGACACTCTGCTGTGCCACCACAAACACACGATCCGCCTGCTCCAGTACTGAGCTGGTGAGGTGATCAATTTGCCGTGGCAGGTCGACCACCACCCAGTCATAACTGGTGCGCGCCAACTGCAACAGCGCATCGAGCTGGTCGGTATGGGCATCCTGCGGCAGGCATAGCTCGCCCGCCCGGCCACCCAGCACATGCAGGGTCGGGCTGAAGTGACTGCAGAACCCGCGAAGCGCCACCGCATCCAGGCCCTTGATCTGCTGCAACACCTCCAGGTGACTGTGCGACTGCTGCACATCCAGATAATGGGTCACGCTGCCAAATTGCAGGTCCAGGTCCAGCAGCAAGGTAGTGCCACCCCTGGTGCTGAGTTGCTGGGCCAGGTTGCAGGCCAGCAAGGTTGTGCCGGACCCGCCTTTGGCGCCCATTATCGCGACCAGTTTGCCCTCGCCCTCGTTGCCATCCCGAATCTCCATCACCAAGCGGTTCAGGGCCGCGACCAGTTCAGTCTCGACCAGCGGCTCCGGCAACACATCACGGGCGCCGGCCTGCATCGCCAAGCGCATTCCATCCTGCTCACTCAATGAGCCACACACCAGCATCGGCGGACGCTCATGGGCCGGGCGCTGTAGCAGCGCCGACAATTCCTCACGCCACAAATGGCTGACACGCACCAGCAACAGGTCGGGTAGGCGCTCCAGGCCATAGAGCGGGTCGACGTGGCCGTTGCTCACCAGCCGCGAGCTCACCTCAAGGCCGGGCAGACGCTGGCAGACGCTTTGCAGGTCACGCAACGACACGGCATCACGACTGCTGATCAGCAGGCGCAGCCCGGATTTGCCGGTCGCAGTGGAGAGCGGGATGTCCTTGGTACTCAGCATGGTGTGATCTCCCCTGAATCGGAGTGACGCCCGAGACTTTCGCGTGGCAAGGTCGCCCGGACCACGGGCAAGGTAATGGGCACGCCAAACCCGGGAATGAACAGATTGAACACGTAATTCTGCAAGCTCACCTGGACATAGCGAATGGCGCGAAAACCATTGACGCCGGTGGTATCGGAGGGATTGGCCACTTGAGCACCGTTCGCGTCCAGGTAGCTCAGGGTCAGGTTGGTGGTGTTCAGATTGCCGATCAGCTGGCTCGTGCCACTGTCGCTCGCCGCATTGAAGATCGCCCGCCGCAAGATGATCTCCTGCTGCTCAGGGGTAACAGCACACACCGCCGCCAGGCGCGTACCACGGCGCACGGCTTCATCGAGCGCATTGACCGTGAAGTACAGGCGACCCATTTCCACCACCGCGAACAGCAGCGTGAAGACCAGCAGGCCAACGAAAGCGAACTCAACGACATAGGTACCGCGCATCTGTTTGCGGTTCATCACAGTGCCCTCATGACGGTCGTGGCGACCAGCGGGATGCTCAGCGAAAACGCGTTGCCAAAGAAACCAGGCATCGACCCGACACAATTGCCAGCACCAATCACCGGACAAAAGTTGTAGGTGATGGTGACCCGCACATGGTCGGTACCCACGGCTGCGACAACCACATTGGCTGTCGTCAGCCCTGACAAGACCGCGGTCCCGGTCTGAACGGGCACGCCATACACCGCGACATTTTTCGTCTGGGTCGTCAGCGTACCGCCCAGCACCACGGCTCCGGCGGTCGAATTCCAGGCCTGGCCGGCAACAAAGCGGTCGGCATCACGGCTGGCCTGCAGCAGTACGTTGTACTGGTAGAGCATGCGACCGAACTCGCCGAGGGCCAGCAACAACAGCAGCAACAAAGGCAGGACCAGGGTGAACTCCACCAAGGCCAGGCCTTGCTGGTTCTGCGGTCGCTTGAAAGCGTGAAGTGCCATGACGCCTCCTAGGAATCAGTGCTCGGAGTACCGCTGCCGTTGAGGTAGGTTTTATACAGCTGGATGATCTGCGGACCGGAATCGGTCGACGGGTTAGGGCCAGCAACGTTGTCACCTTCACACTCTTGTACGAACTGTCCGAAGATCTCCGAGTCCTTCCCGCCGGCATCGAGTGGCTGCACCACGAAATAGCAGCCAAAGCCCAGGACGGGAATCGAGCTGGATCCCCCGTCTTTCCCGGTGCAGTTGCCAATCACGATTTTCAGCATTCGGCGCTCGAAGACCCCGCCGCTCTGACAGCCGCTGCCGCTGCCTGCCACACAGGCAGCAGTACTTGCGCGCCAGTCGTTGTAGTCCAGTATCCCGTTGCCGCCGGCGGAGAGGCTGCCATTGCTTGAGGTGACCGGTTGCCCCTGGTACTCCACCCTCGGCGGAGTGACGGCGTCGTTGTACTTCATTCCGGGTGTGCTGGAGCTGGTCACCAGGTCCGGTGGATAGTCCGAAGCGCTGACCGGTCCGTTGTAGATGCCAAAGCGGGTATTCATGCCCTGGGAGGTAGGGCCGACCTTGTTGCCCGGTGCCGTCTGGACATTGTCCCCGACATCGCGGCATATCGAGCCGCCTCCGGCCAGGTCCTCCCTGACCGTGCTGCCACCGGAACCGAAATCGAGCAGTTGGAAGTTGCCTGGGCCAATGGGTGAGCTATTGCCCGCAGCCGTCTTCAACACTTCCAGATCACCAAAGCGGTAACCCCAGAACATCCCCGCACTCGGGTCGTATTGCGTCGAGTCGCCGCACACCATCAATGGAGCGAGATCACAGGGGCTGGTAGGACTGGGGCCGGCGGTAGCAATCGCCGCTACGGCTTTATCTCCCACCCCCCCAGCACCCAATGCCTGGACAGCGCCCCAGAAAAAGCCTGTCAGCTGATAGTTCGGTACCGATACCCGAACATACTTGGCATCCGTCGGCCCTGGATAGGTAAACGGCCCATAGACACTGGCGGCCAATTCCACCACCGCAAAGGCGCCAGGATCACCGTCGACCGCCGCCTCCAACTCGTCGTTACCCACCGCAATGGCATTTTGCGTCAGCGTATTGAGCGCGGCGGTACGGGTCGTACTGGCGACATTGGTCCCGCCCGTCACTTGACTCAGGGTTTTGGCACCACTCAATGCAGCCGCATCCACGGCGTTCTGCAGGCGGGTCTTGTTCAGCAGCATGTGACCACCATCCAGCGCCAGGGCGGCCATCATGGTAATTGCCACCAGCGAAATCGCCATCAAGACGCTCACCGCGCCTTTCTGGCGCCTTGCCGTCGCCGTAAGCGACCGCTGAGTCTGGAGATTCATCATCAAGCCCTCGTTTACCGGTAGTGATCCGCCTCGGTGCGCCCTTAGTCAGATGCCCGGGCGCGCCCTGCGCTGTATCAACGTACGATGACGACCTTGGATTCAATTCCGCGGATAATGGTGACGTCTACTGGATGACTACGGCGCGTCACGGCTTTTGGCGCCGCCGCAACAGGAGGAGTGACCTGGGCCACGGCCGGCAACGGCGGAGTTGTAGCGGCGACTTTTTTATCGAGGTTCAGCGGGTTGCGCAGTGCCAGTTGCAACTTCCCTCCGGTCTGCGCCGTGACCAGAGTCTCGGCCTCGGTAGCCGACATCTCGAGCGTGACCGCACGCACCACGACCGGCTGGGTCTTGTCAGTCCCCGCGGTCTGATCCACCGCCAGCACCCGCAGGTTTTCGAGGATGGTCTTGGCAGGTGTGGTGCCGCCCGCATCCGCGTTTTTGGTCGCCAGCACATCGACCCGGTTACCCGGCAACAGGAACCCGCCCACCCCCACCACATCGTCCACCCGTACCGACACGGCACGCTTGTCAGGGGCAATCAACGACGCCAGGGTGCTGCCGCCCAAGTGCTCACTGACCCGTGCACCGCGCACGATGTCGCCGCGCAGGATGTCGAACGTGGCAATCTTGCCCAGCACCTTGTCGGTGGAGTCGAAGGCATCATCCGGTACCGTATCTATCGGCATGCGTACGGTCGAAATGTGCTGGGCTTCGACCAACTGCCCAAAAGGTATCTCCACCGTGGCGACCACCACACTTCGCAGATGATCGTCCGGGCTGGCATTGAGGCGCTTGCTCAGCCAGCTGTCGGCCATCCATGCGGCACCGAGGCCCAAGACCAGGGAAACGCCAATCAGGCTAAGAGTACGAGAGCTCATGTCTGTATCTCCTTATCAAAGAAAGTCGAGCTGGACGAAGTAGTTGTGCCAGGCCCACTCCAACTCTTGCGGGGACAGTGCTCCGGAACCGCCCATGTAGCGCTGGCGATCGAGCGCCATGTTCAGGAGGTCGCGGGGATGGCAAGGCACCAGGGGCATGCCTTCGCTTGCATACAGCCGCTGCAGCACATAGCGCAGCAGCAATGGATCATGACGAATGCCTAGGCGCTCGCTTTCCTGCTGCCAGATCCGTTCGTATTCCTCAGGCTTCAGGTAACCGAACTGCAGCTTGTAGCCAATGCGCCGCAGGAACGCCTCGTCGGCCAGCTCCAGGGGATTGAGGTTGGTGGAAAACACCAGGATCAGGTCAAAGGGCAGCTCGCAATGGCGCCCGCCGCCGAGGTTGATGAAATCGCGTTTTTCCTCCATCGGTACGATCCAGCGATTGAGCAGTTCGGCCGGCGCCATGCGCTGGCGTCCCATGTCGTCGATGATGAACAGGCCGTTACTGGCCTTGAGTTGCAAGGCGGCCTGATACTGGCGAGTGAAGGGGTCATAGCGCACATCCAACTGCTCCATGCTCAACTCACCGCCGGTGATGACGATCGGGCGCTTGCAGCACAGCAGTCGGCGATCGATGCCTTCGTTGAGCATCAGGTTGCCCTGCTGGCCCTTGTCATCCAGGCGTTGATGCACCTGGGGGTCGTAGATCTCGATCACCGCCTCATTGATCGCAATGGCGTGAGGCACCCAGATCGCCTCGGCGAACAAGCGGATCAAGCGACTGCTGACATAAGTCTTGCCGGTACCCGCGGGACCATAAATCATGATCGCCCGCCCGGAATTCATGGCCACACCCAACTGATCGAGCATGCGCTCCGTGAGCACCACCCCCGCGAGGGCGGCGCGCATATCGTCGGCATTGATGCGTCCGTGGTGAATGGTCTGCAATTTCAGCAGCGAGCGGTAGGAACTGACCGGGAAAGGAGCAGCACCGATGTAACCGCTACGGGACAAGGCATCGCGAGCGGAGCTGCGACCACGGTCGGTCAAGCCATAACGCAGCGATTGTCCACCCGTCTGGCCCAACACTTCGACACGGCCGTCCTTGCGCAGAAAACCCAGGATCTCCTCCATGACCGCGCCGGTCAGCGCCAGGCGCTCCACCAACCGGGACATGTCCAGCACACCGGCGTCATACAAGTGCTTGCACACCAGCTCACCGAGAAAACTCTCTGCCAGGCCCGTGTCGCGGATCGTGCAAGGCTGAGGCGCCAGGCGCTGTACCGCATCCCGTTCGCTGGGGTAGGCATCACTATCGACGATGACGTGCATGACTAAACTCCCAGTCCGCTGGCAAAGAGTTGCCAGTGAACGCTGTTCAAGGTTCCGAGCAAAATGGCGACGGAATAAGGAAAAGGTCTGCCCGCCACTTCATTCGAGGCCGGCGCCATATAGGCCTGTGCTTTGAGCATCAACCAGTAGCGGCCCAGGGTCTGTAACAACTGACCGCGAACCAGCACAATCAGGAAACCACAGACTCCGCCGGCTATCAGGCTGAACAGGGCAGCCCACAAGGCGTAGTGGACCGGTAAAAAGCTGCCGACCATGGCCATCAACTTGACGTCGCCGGCGGCCATGCCGCCCAGGGCGTACATGGGTAGAAACAGTGCAAAACAGATCAGCATACTCAACAGGCTGTAGCCCAATCCGCTTACACCGCCTGAATAGGTCTGACCGGCCAACCCCAGGGCAAGCCCCACCAGAATCAGCAGGTTGGGAATACGGTGGCGACGCAGGTCGCTCACCACCGCGATGCCCAGCAGCCCGATCAGCAACACAGTAGAAACCAGCAGTTCTGTGGACATCTCGTCTCTCCCGACCGGGAAGTTTCGTTAGCACGCTAAGTTGCTATTCATGACCTGCATACTGCCCGCCGCCGCGTACTCCACAGATCAGGCCATCCGCACCTTTGGTGAACTTCAGCAATAAAGCGCTAACGGTTTGCGGCATCATTTTGCATTCCTCGGACTCGTGGCTATACCAAGTCCGTAGGAAGAGAAAGTGCGAAGTCCATTGGGTTATCCGGCGGTGCTATTAGCGAAACGTTGCACCGGTTACTCCATGGACTTCGTCTTGCAGCCCCAACGTGCGAGATAGTTATTAGCACGCAACGTTGCCATTAGCGGCTTGACACAGCTCCGTGATCTGGGTTTCAACCGCTTCGCCTAAAAGAACGAACGCCGCGGCAACCAATACCGTAATCAACCCACCCGCCACCGCGTATTCCACAATGGTCAGGCCGTCCTCGTCCTTGGCAAACTTCAGAGCTGACATTTTCATTGTTTGCAGAGTCATGTTGTATTCCTCGGATTCGTAACTACATCGCTCAGAAAATCCATGGGCAGAGGTCGCGCGAAGTCCAGTGAGTTATTCAGTTGTGGACTTCGCAGCGCCTTCCCCCAACATGCGTGGTTGTTATTAGCACGCAACGTTACCGTTAACAGCCTGGCACAGCGCCGTGATCTGTGTTTCCACCGCTTCGCCCAAAAGAACGAACGCAGCGGCAACCAATACCGTAATCAACCCACCCGCCACCGCGTATTCCACAATGGTCAGACCATCTTCGTCTTTGGCGAATTTCAGTACCGAAGCCTTGATTGTTTGCAGAGTCATTTTGCCCACCTCATTTTCTCGAATGTTGTTCTTTCGGGGGACAGCACGTTTTGCACTGCCTGTTGCTACCCTAGTCAGGTCCCAGCCAAGCCGTTAGGAGTCTTTTGCACTTCGTTAGGACTTTTTTGCAGGCACTGCCAAATGCCGTGCACGCCGCTTACGAACGGACAGGGAGAATGGAAAAGGAGGAAAAGAATGGTTCGCGAATGTCACTGCCACTGATTCGCAAGCGACCAGCGGCGGATGCCGGGCGCAGCCAAAGTACGTAGCATCCGCCACCCGGCACTGGCGTTACGCCAACACACCGACACATAGCACCCATAGAACTAAATACTGATTCTCTTATCAGGATTTAGTCTGCGAAGTGATAACACATTGTCAATACTACTGAGCGTAGGGAGACGAACCTCAGAGCGAGAAATATGACGTCCAACGCGAGCAAGCGACCATCTCTGTTATGGTTCGATCTGACCCATGATCGGTCCACCCATGAACTCATCAACCAGTTCGTGGGGACTTGCGACTGCCGGCCGGCCAAAGACTCGATGTTTTCCATCGGGGAACAGGCCGACATGATCTGCATGCACTTCGATCGCCCCGATACGGCTGGCCTGCGGTTGTTGCTGGAAATCAAGCACACCCAGCCCAAGATTCCGATCACCATGTTCACCGTGCAGCACTCCGAAGAGCTGGCCGTATGGGCCATGCGCTCCAGTGTCTGGGAATACATGGTGCTGCCCCTCACCAGTACCGAGAAGAACCGTTACCTGAAGGCCCTGCTGCAGCTCTGTGAGTTGCGTCGCAACGGCCAGGGCAAGACGTCGCAGATTGACCATGCTCCGACGTTGCCTGGCAGCATCCGGCTGACGTCAGAACACCAGAAACACCAGGCACTGAACAACATACTGCTGTACATCGACCAGCATTTTACCGAGAACATAGACCAGAGGGACTTGGCAAAGCGCTTCGGCATGACCGCATTCCGCTTCAGCCGCCTGTTCAAGGAGGCCAACGGGCTTGGCTTCATGGATTATGTCTTGAACAAGCGCATGAACTACGCCAAGGATTTGCTCGACAACAGCCAGATGCCCATCACCACCATCGGCTATGAAGCCGGGTTCAAGGACCCGTCCTACTTCGCGCGCGCCTTCAAGCAGTTCGCCAACTGCACACCCAGCGAATACCGCCAGGCACACCAGCTTAAGGTGCCGTGTGCAATAGAACCGACGCTCGATGCTGAAACCGCTCAAATACTCGACCAACTGATACACAGCCTTGGCAGCTGAACCGCCGCCAGCCTTCTGGCCACACAAAAAACGCGCACACAAAAACGCCGCTCAATGAGCGGCGTTTTTGTTGAATATGGAGCGGGAAACGAGACTCGAACTCGCGACCCCGACCTTGGCAAGGTCGTGCTCTACCAACTGAGCTATTCCCGCAATGGCGTCCCCTAGGGGACTCGAACCCCTGTTACCGCCGTGAAAGGGCGGTGTCCTAGGCCACTAGACGAAGGGGACAACGCTAACCGGAACATGGTTCCGGTGTCCAACAAAAACGCCGCTCAGGCAGCGGCGTTTTCGTTAAATATGGAGCGGGAAACGAGACTCGAACTCGCGACCCCGACCTTGGCAAGGTCGTGCTCTACCAACTGAGCTATTCCCGCAATGGCGTCCCCTAGGGGACTCGAACCCCTGTTACCGCCGTGAAAGGGCGGTGTCCTAGGCCACTAGACGAAGGGGACACGCTACCCGGAACACATGGTGTGTGTTCCAGTGTCCAGATCCGCATCCGAAGATTTGGCCCTGGTTTCACTCAGCACCGCCCGAAAGCACTGCTGTTTAAAATTGGAGCGGGAAACGAGACTCGAACTCGCGACCCCGACCTTGGCAAGGTCGTGCTCTACCAACTGAGCTATTCCCGCAATGGCGTCCCCTAGGGGACTCGAACCCCTGTTACCGCCGTGAAAGGGCGGTGTCCTAGGCCACTAGACGAAGGGGACACAGCTACAACTTCACTCCCTACCGCGTTGCGTTGTTCGCTTTCCGCTGTAAGTGGCGCGCATTCTATGGATGGATTGAGGGGTCGTCAACCCCCCGATATAAATTTATTTAAATCAATGACTTCGCGGCCCTTTCAGGGGCGATTCGGGCTTTTCGTCCGACCGGGCTTTGACGCCTATATTCTGTCACCCGCCAAGGCGCTATAGTCCTTTCCATAACGATACTGGCGATATGCATCCATCCTTGCGTTGCCTTTGCACGTAGCGCGATCGGCCGTTCCAGCCCGTCGCGGTGCCCTATCCGCCCCCAGGCTTAGCCACTACACTCGTACGCAAACCCAATAAAGAGGTCTTCACGGTGACACCACTCATGATCACCCTGCTAGTAATAGTCGGGATCGCACTATTGATCGCCATTGGCTACATGAACCATGTGGTGGAAAACAATAAACTGGAAAAGGCCCGCACCAAGGTCGAACTCAACGACCGCCTGCGCCGTTGTGGCGAAATTACCGAGACCTTCCCCGGGCAACTGATGACCCCGGCGCTCAAACTGCTGTTGACCCGGCTGGAGCTCAATGTCTGCCAGCGCATGCTGAACCTGGATAAATCCAGCACCAGCCTGAAAGCCCGTATCGATGAATTGACGGCCTTGGTCGCACAAGGCGAATCCATCCCGGTCAATAACCCGCCAGCGCCGATCCAGACCGAAGCCAAGGCCAAGGACGTACGCTTTCTGCTCGAGGCCCTGCATGGCCAGGTGACGCGGGCGGCCCACGATGGCTTCCTGCCGACCAACGAAGCCAAAGGCTGGATCCGCGAAATTCGCCATATTCTGGTGCTGCTGCACATCGAGTTCTTCAATAACCTCGGCCAGCACGCCTTGCAACAGGAACAACCCGGCCAGGCCCGCCTTGCGTTCGAGCGCGGCGTACAGTACTTGCGCAAACAACCGGATCCTCAGGTTTACAGCGAACAGCTGCAGTACCTGGAGAAGCTCCTGGCCCGCGCCAACTCCATGGTGCTGACCAACATCGCACCGGTTGAAGGCGAGGTGAACGAATTGACCGAAGGCCTCAAGGAAGTCGAGGCCGATGCGGACTGGAAGAAGAAGGCCATTTACGACTGATTGCGCCGCACCGCGAACAACCCCCTGCATTACCTGCGCCTGAAGGGATTCACCGACAGGCGCATGGGATCTTGAGCCTCTCCCCCCGCGCTATAACCTGAAATGCCCCACCATCCCCTTCAGCTCACCCCCCAACTGCGCCAGTTCGATGCTTGACGCGGCATTGCCTTGCATGGCCACCGAGGACTGATCGGCACTGGCCCGAATGCTGGTCACGCTGCGGTTGATCTCTTCAGCCACCGAACTCTGTTGCTCGGCGGCCGCCGCAATCTGCTGGTTCATCTGCTGGATCAGCGATACCGCCGCGGCGATGCTGCCCAGCGCGCTTTCGGTCTGCAACGCATCACTGACCGCGAGCTTGACCAGCTCGCCGCTACTCTGGATCTGCAGCACCGACGCCTGCGCGGCCGCGCGCAAGGCACTCACCAGTTGCTCGATTTCCTCGGTCGATTGCTGGGTGCGCTTGGCCAATGCCCGAACTTCATCCGCCACCACGGCAAAGCCCCTGCCCTGCTCCCCCGCCCGCGCCGCTTCGATCGCTGCGTTGAGCGCCAGCAGGTTGGTTTGCTCGGCGACGCTCTTGATGACACCGAGCACGGTGCCAATGTTCTGGATTTGTGCACTGAGGCTCTCGATGCTGGCGCTGGCCGAACCCGCCGAGTCGGCCAGCTGTTCGATCCGCTGCATGCTCTGGCGGACCACCTGCTGACCGGTTTCGACCTTGCCATCGGCCGTTTGCGCCGCCAGTGCCGCCTCCTCGGCGTTACGCGCCACGTCGTGTACGGTGGCCGTCATCTGGTTCATCGCGGTGGCGACTTGATCGGTCTCTTCCTTCTGGCTGCTGACTTCAAGATTGGTCTGCTCGGTCACGGCTGACAACGACTGCGCGGAGCTCGCCAGTTGCTCGATGCCCGCCTGCAACCCGCTGACGATCTGGCTCAACCCGGCCCCCATGGTCTGCATCGCCTGCATCAACTGGCCGATTTCATCACGACGCGTCACCTGCACCGTGGCGCTCAGGTCGCCCGCGGCGATTTGCTCGGCCACGCGAATCACGCTGCGCAGAGGCGCAACGATCAGTCGGGTAATGAACCACGCGGCAATCACCCCAACCAACAATGCCAATGCCGAAGACGCAATGATCAGCAGCGCGTTGTTCTTGAGCTCCACCTGCATCGCCTGGTCCTGCCCGCGATAGGCTTGATCGACCCGCTGCACGACTTCATCCGCGCGCTGATGCAACCGCTGATACACCTGCCTCTCCTGGGCCAGCAAGCCGGTGTACTCGGTGAGCTTCTCGCTGAAACTGGCGATATGTCCGGCCACTTCACTGAGCACCGTCTGATAACCCCCATCCTTGACCGCGCCCTTCAGCGTTTGCGCCTGGGCCAGCGCCTGGTCGGCCTGCTCGATCCTGCCCTGCCCGGCACCGTCCTCGCTGGCCTTGCGACTCTGGTCGAGGCGTAGCCGCGCTTCGTTCATCGCCTGCAGCATCAGCTTCGACACCTGGCTGACCTGATTGGCCTGCTCGATAAACCCGGCGCCGTCCTTACCCGCGGTCTCCTTGAGTGTATAGGCGCCATCATCGGCAAGCCCTGCCTGCAACACATCAAGGTTATTGGCCACGCTGGAGACCGACCAACTGGCCATTTCCAGCGCCAGGTCCTTGGCCGAGGCCAGCTCGACAAATTCGTCGAAAGCCTTGCGGTAGGCACCCAGGGATTGCTCGACCTCATTCATCAGCGCCGTATTGGCCGCTGACTGAGCCTTGAGCTGGCCTGCAAGAACGATCAGCGCATCGACACCTTCATGCAAGGCATCGACAGTTTTCGAGTCGCCGTGCAAGGCGTACTCCTGCTCCAGCAGACGGACCTGGAGCAAGCCGCTGTTGAGCGACGACATCTGCTTGAGGCCATCGAAGCGTTGACTGATGGTGTGCAAGGACCAGACACCGATGGCAGCCACCAGCGTCGTCAACAGCAAAACCTGCATAAACCCCAGACCCAGTTTCTTTGCCATACCCAGGTTGGCAAAACGTCCTTGCACGCCCGAAATCATTGCTCGCAACCCCCGTCAGTGGCCAATGGCGACGCGGCCATTGTCTGTTGACGCAGAGTCGCAACGGGCCCCCCCCAAGCACAAGTCTCTGGCGCCGCAATAATGGCAAAAAGCTACGTACTGGTCGCTTTCAGAACGCTTGAGGTCGATCTGGTAATGCGCAGGCCCGAAAGAAAGCCAGTGCCCGTGAGTCACCGGCATAGGCCACATTGATGCGCAACCAATCACTGGCCCGGTCAGCCGGGCTGAACGCGGTCGTGGACGACAGCGAGACCCCCAAGCGCTCGGCGAGCGTACGTACCCGGGCCGGGTCACACGCCTTGGGTCGTGCCCAGAGGTACAGGCCGCCGGCGGGTTTGCCGAAGACCTCCCACTCGACCTCTTCCAGCGCCTGCAACGCGGCGCTCATGTCGCGTTTCAGGCGCTGACGCTGACGCTGCACCAGCTTGCGGTAAGCGCCATTAGCCAGCAGACAAGCCAGCACCGACTCACAAAACCGCGAAACACCCAGGCTGCTGATCATCTTGACCTGTGCCAGGCGCGCGATCCTTTCAGCGCTGGCCACCACGTAACCAACCCGCAACGAACTGCTGAGTGTTTTCGAAAAACTACCGACGTACACCACTCGCCCACCGGTATCCAGCGCGGCAAGACAGGTGCCCGTGCGCACCTGAAAGTCAGCATAAACGTCGTCCTCGACAATGATCAGCCCATGACGCCCGGCCATTTCCAGCACCCGCTGCGCCACGTCGCGAGTCAGGCAACTGCCCGTCGGGTTGTGAAACTGACTGTTGATGAACAGGGCCCGTGGCGCGTGCCCATCCAGCAACCGTTCCAGCACTTGGGTATCAGGCCCGCACGGGGTTCGAGGAACCTCCAGCAAACGGACGCCCCACAACCTGAGTTGCTCGAACAGATTCGAATAACCCGGGCTTTCCACCACGACACAATCACCCGGCTTGAGCAGCACCCGGATAATCAGATCAAGCCCTTGGGTAGCGCCTGCGGTCGTCAGCACCTGTTGCTCCTCGACAGCGATTGCCTGCTGCTTCAGACGTTTGACGATCTGTTGGCGCAAGGCTGGCAAGCCATGGGAGGTGCTGTAATTGAACAGTCCGGCCATGTCGGTGCCGGCCACCTGGCGAATGGCATAACGGAGGTCATCGCTCTCCCGCCAGCTTTCGGGCATGCCACCGCGCCCGAGCGGCAAGCTGTCCAAGGGGCCCTCACCTGCCGTACCACTGCCTGCGAGGCCCAACTCGGCAGCGCTACCGTGGGACACGGGCCGAGGCGCCGCGACAAAAAATGCCGAACCTTGACGCGAGGCGAGCACGCCCTGGGCAACCATGCGCTCATACGCCTCAACGACACTGGACTGGCTGAGCAGGTTATCCCGGGCCAGCTTCCGGATAGACGGCAAACGCGTTCCAGGTTCAACGCGACTCTGGCGAATCCAGCCCACGAGGGCGTCAACGATTTGCTGCACCACAGGCACCAGCGCCTGGCGATCGATTCTCAACTCCATGAGAGACCCACTCCAACTGTTTGATGGCATGTCCGAAAAACAGTTAAGCACAGGCCCCCTCACGTCGATGTGCGACAACGCCGCCAACACATGAGCGTCTAACTCTTTGAAACACAAACCGCAGCCACATTGCGAACACCGCCCCTTGTAGGAGCGAGCATGCTCGCGATGAACTCAAGAGCAATGCGTTTAATCAGAAAGTACGCATTATCGTTAACGTCCATCGCGAGCTTGCTCGCTCCTACAAGGGACGGTGATCTCGTCCAACCCTCAGAACGCCGTTACACCACCATCGACCGCCAGTGAATGGCCGGTGGTAAACGCTGCACCGTCGCTGCACAGGTACAACACTGCACTGGCGATTTCCTCCACCGTGCCAATGCGCCCTACCGGGTGCATGGCGGCGGCGAAGTCAGCCTTCTTCGGATCGGCTTCATAGGCGCGGCGGAACATATCAGTGGCGATCACCGCGGGGCACACCGCGTTCACCCGGATTTTTTCTTCGCGTACTCGATGGCGGCTGATTTGGTCAGGCCGATCACCGCATGCTTGGAAGCCGCGTAGATACTCATCTTGGGTGCTGCGCCAAGACCGGCCACCGAAGCAGTGTTGACGATGGCCCCGCCCCCCTGAGCGAGCATCAGCGGCAGTTGGTACTTCATGCACAACCAGACGCCCTTGACGTTGACGCCCATGATTGCATCGAACTCATCGAGGGTGCCCTCCGCCAGCCTGCCCTTTTCGATCTCGATCCCGGCATTGTTGAAGGCATAATCGAGGCGGCCATAAGTGTTCACTGCCTGGGCCATCAGGTGTTGCACGTCACTTTCCAGGGTCACGTTGCAGCGCACGAACACCGCCTCGCCGCCGGCCGCGCGGATCAGCTCGACGGTGCCTTCACCGCCCGCCACATCGAGGTCCGCGACGACTACTTTCAATCCCTCGGCGGCAAATGCCTGGGCGGTCGCACGGCCAATACCGGCCGCCGCACCTGTCACCAACGCTACCTGGCCGGAAAATCTCATGCTCATTGTTATGTCCTCGAAAGATGGGCGTGATCGCGCGGCCCCAGTCTAGCCACCCCGCCCCGTCACGCGGCACCACTATCAGAAGGCCGGTTGATTGCTCATGAGTGACAGTGATGAACCTCCCCGCCTGACTATCACTCCACTGGATCGACCTGTATTCGCTGCGTCGGCAAACCTTGCGACAACGGCCACGAGGGTCTATCAATCAGACTTCATCCACCCTTGAGTGCCCGCCATGACTGCCCAGACCAACCGTCAATTCCTGCTCGCCAAACGCCCGGTGGGGGCCGCGACCCGCGAGACCTTTACCTATCAGCAAGTTCCGGTCGGGGAACCGGCGGCCGGTCAGATCCTGGTCAAGAACGAATACCTGTCGCTGGACCCGGCCATGCGTGGCTGGATGAACGAAGGCAAGTCCTACATCCCACCCGTGGGCATCGGCGAAGTCATGCGTGCCTTGGGTGTAGGCCAGGTCATCGCCTCCAACCACCCGGGCTTTGCCGTGGGTGACTATGTGAACGGCGCGCTGGGTGTGCAGGACTACTTCGTCGGCGAGCCCCGTGGTTTCTACAAGGTCGATCCGAAACTGGCGCCCTTGCCGCGCTATTTGTCGGCGTTGGGCATGACCGGCATGACGGCCTACTTCGCCCTGCTGGACGTTGGCGCACCGAAGGCCGGGGATACCGTGGTGCTGTCGGGTGCCGCCGGCGCCGTCGGCAGCATTGCCGGTCAGATTGCCAAGCTCAAAGGCTGCCGTGTGGTGGGTATCGCCGGCGGTGCGGACAAGTGCAAGTTCCTGATCGACGAACTGGGCTTTGACGGTGCCATCGACTACAAGAGCGAAGACGTGCTCGCCGGCCTCAAGCGCGAATGCCCGAAAGGCGTGGACGTGTATTTCGACAACGTTGGCGGCGACATCCTCGACGCGGTGCTCAGCCGCTTGAACCTCAAGGCCCGCGTGGTGATCTGTGGCGCCATCAGTCAGTACAACAACAAGGAAGCGGTCAAGGGCCCGGCCAACTACCTGTCGCTACTGGTCAACCGTGCGCGCATGGAAGGCTTTGTGGTGATGGACTACGCCACGCAGTTCGCGGCCGCCGGGCAGGAAATGGCCGGCTGGATGGCCAAGGGGCAGCTCAAGAGCAAGGAAGATATCGTCGACGGGCTGGAGACGTTCCCGGAAACGCTGATGAAATTGTTCAGCGGAGAGAACTTTGGCAAGTTGGTGCTGAAGGTTTAACGCGCTACCTGGCGACGGCAAGATCCTGTGGGAAGGCGCGTGCTCACTCCCACAGGATCTTCAGTGCTTGATCAGGCCAGTTCGGCGACGACCGCGGCCAACGCCTTGGCCGGATCGGCCGCTTGGCTGATCGGACGGCCGATCACCAGATAATCGGAACCGGCGTCCAGCGCCTGACGCGGGGTCAGGATGCGACGCTGGTCGTCCTGGGCGCTGCCCGCCGGACGAATCCCCGGGGTCACCAGTTGCAGCGACGGGTGCGCCGACTTCAGGGCCTGGGCTTCCAGCGCCGAGCACACCAGGCCGTCCATCCCGGCCTTCTCCGCCAATGCGGCCAGGCGCAGCACCTGCTCTTGCGGCTCGATGTCCAGACCGATCCCGGCCAGGTCCTCACGTTCCATGCTGGTCAGCACGGTCACACCGATCAGCAACGGCTTTGGACCGTTGCGCTGGTCCAGCACTTCACGGCAGGCCGCCATCATGCGCAGGCCGCCAGAGCAGTGGACATTGACCATCCACACGCCCATTTCCGCAGCCGCCTTGACGGCCATGGCCGTGGTGTTGGGAATGTCGTGGAACTTGAGGTCCAGAAACACTTCAAAACCCTTGTCGCGCAGGGTCCCGACGATTTCCGAAGCACAGCTGGTAAACAGCTCTTTACCGACTTTGACCCGGCACAGTTTCGGGTCCAACTGGTCGGCCAGCTTCAGTGCGGCGTCACGGGTAGGGAAATCCAGGGCGACGATGATAGGAGTCTGGCAGGCGGACATGAGTGGGCTCTCAGGCAAGTCGAAATCGGCGCGCATTGTAGCGGAACACGAGCCCGTCCGGGACCCGATGATCAGTAAATCATCATCAACGGCGTCATTGGGCGGATAAAAACCCGGCATACACGCCATTTGCGTCGGGCCCGGCATGGGGGGCCCGACAGCAAAAATCGGTTATTCGCGCTTTTCTTCAACCCGCCCCTGACTCTTGCTCCAGTCGATCAACAGACTGTAGGCCACCGCCAACAGGGTCGGGCCGACAAACAGGCCGATAAAACCGAAGGCTATCAAGCCGCCGAACACCCCGAGCAGAACGATCACCAGCGGCAGGTTGCCACCACGGCTGATCAGGTACGGTTTGAGCACATTGTCGACACCGCTGATGATGAACGTGCCCCAGATACCGAGGAACACCGCCATACCATAATCGCCCTTCCACACCAGCCAGGCCGTGGCGGGAATCCACACCAACGGCGGCCCCATGGGAATCAGGCTGAGCAGGAACGTGACGATGCCCAGCACCAGCGCCCCCGGCACACCGGCAATCAGGAAGCCGATCAAGGCCAGGACGGCTTGGGCGGCGGCCGTGCCGATGACCCCGTTGACCACCCGCTGCACGGTACCGGCCACCAGCGAGATGTAGTAGCCGGCACGATCACCGATCAGGCGTTCCAGCAGGCGATGGACGAACATCGCCAGGCGTGGACCATCCCGATAGAAAAAGAACACGAAGACGATGCTCAAGGCCAGTTCGAGGATACCGCCACCGATCTGCGCGCTGCGCGCCAGCAACCAGTTGCCGACCTGCCCCAGGTAGGGCTTGACCGACAGCATCAGCGCCGCACCCTGCTGGTCGATGCTGTTCCAGATCCCCACCAGCCGTTCGCCGACCAGGGGCACACCGCCCAGCCACGCCGGCGCTTCGGGCAAGCCATCGACCTGCACATCCTTGAACAGCGCGGTTGCGTCGCGCACATGGTCCACCAGGTTGAACCCCAGCCACACCAGCGGCACCGCCACCAGCACCATCCAGCCGAGCGTCAGCACGCCCGCCGCGAGGGATTCACGACCATTGAGCCAGCGGGTCAGAAGACGCATCAGCGGCCAACTGGCGAACGCCAGCACCGCGCCCCAGAACAGCGCCGACCAGAAGGGCGCCATCACCCAGAAGCTGGCACCGAACAACACCAAAAGCAGGATCTGCACCAATAGCCGATCATTATTGAGCATGAAGAATCTCGAACAGGGTCAATCGACAAGGAGGCAGGCGAACGGCCGACAGCGCGCTCGCCTGCCACAAGCTTAACGCAGAAGCTCAAGCCGCAGGCCTGGCGTTTCCACTGTGCCAAGTTCCAGGCGCGCGGTACGCACGCCCTGATCGACCAGCGCCTGGCGCCAGGCTTCGGCATTAGCCCCGGACAAGCTGATGCGTAACGTGGTGTCCAGATTCAGCCCACGGGACAACAAGGTCAACCAGGCCGTTTGTGGGTCGCCGTTCAGGCGTGGCAGATCCAGCACTCCCGTGTCCTTGAGTTGACGCAACAAGGTGGCGGAGGTCGGCAACAGGTCACCCAGTGGCGCACTGGCTTCGAACTGCTCGACATGCAGGTACGCCCGGCGATTGCCGCGGGTGATGCTGTAGAGTGCCACCAGCGAATTGTCCTGGGGCGGCGCCAGACGCAACAGCAGGTAAGCCTGTGCGTTATCGACGCCGTAGAGCTTGGCGTTGCCAAAGACCTCATTGGCCCACAGGCTGCTTTCGCCACAATCACGGGCCTGGCACCAGAACAACAACTCGGCGCCCTGCTTCTGCAAGGCTTCGCGGGCTGCGGTAAAGGCCGAGAGGGACGAATGCTCCGGCGGCAGTTCGTAGGTCACCGAGGTCATGTGCCCACGGGCATTGACCTGCCCGTCGAAACGCAACTGGCCACTGATTTTGCGGATCGAACCCATTGGGTAAATCCGCTCGAGCTCAGCCGCCGGTCGGTAGTCGACAATCTGCGCATCCACCATCCGGGGCACCCCTGGTAGATCCTGGCTGCCGGGAACATCGGCGGCGACCACCAGCGCACTGAAACACCCTGCCGCAAGCCAGCAGGCAACACTCATGCTTTTCAAACTGGAAGGCACTCTCATCGGATCAGCATGGCCTGGGCGCCCTTGATGACGCTGGCGTCGTCAACGCGTTGCGGTACCAGCAAACCACGCTGCACGGCCGGGCGTTGCGCCATCGCCGCCATCCAGCGCTGCAGGGCGGGCAAGCCATCGACCGGGACCCCGGACCATTCATGGCCACGGACCCACGGGTAGGTCGCGATATCGGCAATGCTGTAGGCGTCGGCCAGGAACTCGACGGACTCCAGGCGGGTGTCGAGCACTTCATACAAGCGCCGGGTTTCATGCTGATAGCGGTCGATGGCGCCCTGCAGTTTTTCCGGAAAGTAGCGAAAAAACACATTGGCCTGGCCCTGCATCGGACCGATGCCGCCCATTTGAAACATCAGCCACTGGATCACCACCGAGCGCCCTTTCGGGTCCTTGGGCAGCAGTTGCCCACTCAGTTCAGCCAGATAGATGAGAATCGCGCCGGATTCGAACACGGCGAAATCCCCATTGGCGCGGTCGACAATCGCCGGAATCCGGCCATTGGGATTGATCTTGAGAAACTCGGGTGCCTTTTGTTCCTTCTTGTCGAAACTCAAGGCATGCACCGTGTAGGGCATGTCGAGTTCTTCGAGCACGATAGAGACCTTGTGGCCATTAGGGGTCGCAGCGGTGTAGAGATCTATCATGGTTGTCTCCCATTTCAACCCGCCCAGCCTCGACAGTTGCCCCGCGCAAGTCAAGGAATGGCGAAAAACCGATTGAAACAGTCTGCAACAAGGGTGGCGCCGGCCTCGTCATTCAGGTGCAAATGATGGCCACCCGGCAGCTGTTCTCGGCTAAAGGGTAGACGTTCCAGCAACGGAGCATGCCTGGCCAGCATCCCGTCAGCCGCCACCACCAGGTGCGCGGGGCACTGGATGCGCTGAACGAAGGACATGGCCTGTTCATCCGACAGGCGCAGCGGGGACGCCAGCGTCAGGCGGCTGTCGGTGCGCCAGGTGTAACCGCCGGGAACGGGCATCAACCCCCGTTGCGCCAGCAGTTCGGCCGCTTCGCGACTGACCGCCACCAGGCCTTTCATGCGCACTTCCACGGCCCGTTCCAGGGTGCTGTAGACCGGTTTGCTCTTGTGTTGCAGGTCCAGTTGCGCCTGCAGCGCCATGCCCATGCGTTCGGCGGCATTGTCGTGGGGGGTGGTGGGCGGAATCACCCCATCGATCAACGCCAGGTGCGTCACGCGCTCGGGCAACGCACCGGCCAGCACCACCGAGACAATCGCCCCCAGGGAGTGACCCAGCAGCGCAAAACGCTTCCAGCCCAGCTGTTCGGCAACCTGCAGCACATCGTGTGCGTAATCCCACAGGGCATAACCGGCGCCCAATGGCCGATGCCCGGAATGCCCATGCCCGGCCATGTCCAGGGCAACAATCCGCAAGCCCTCAAGCTTGGGCGCCAGCCGTGCAAAGCTGTTGGCGTTGTCCAGCCAGCCGTGCAGGGCAATCACCGGCAGACCGTCTTCGGGCCCGAACAGATGGGCCGCCAACTCAATATGCGGCAGGCTCAGGCGGACCTCTTCAACGCTGCTCACGCACAACTCCGGGCGCTGCGACCTTCCCAGCGGGTGAACAGATCCTTGAGCAGCGCGGCTGTGTCCTGTGGGCGCTCCAGCGGGAACATATGACCACCGGGCATGGTCAGCGATTCGCCTTGAGGCAGGCGGCCGACGGAGCTTGCGTGATGGCGCATGACCACCTTGCTCTGACGACCACGCACCACGGCCAGCGGCACTTTCAACTGGCGGGTGCGGCCCGGGCTGGTATGCGGCACGCCACGGTAGATACTGATCTCGGTGGCCGGATCAAAACGCAACCGCAGACGATCACCGACCTTGTGCAGGCCGTGCTGCAGATAGGCGTCAAAGCATTCCGGGTCAAAGCCACGAAACAGGGTCTTGCCAGCGAAGTAACGACGCGCCGACTCCAGGTCGGCAAACTCTTCGCGGCGCCCCAGGGTACGCCCCGCCGGGGTCAGTCGATCGATAAAGCCAAAGCGCTTGGCCGCGCGAATGACCCACTGATCCGTGCGGGTCAGCACGGGGGAATCGAGCATCACCACGCCGCGATACAGCTGCGGGCAACGCAAGGCGGCGTGCAGGTGCAGCACCCCGCCGAAGGAGTGCCCGACGCCCCACACAGGCCCGGGTTGCTGTTCCAGGTGATGAATCAGCTCATCCACCAGGTTGTACCAGTTGTCGTCCGCCGGAAACCTGGGGTCATGGGCATGCTGCTGCAGATGCGCGACCTGATACTCCGGCGACAGCGCGGCAAACAACTTGCCGTAAGTGCCTGAAGGAAAGCCATTGGCATGGGTGAAAAAAATCTGCTGCGGCATAACGGCGTGTCCATAAACAAAATCAGGTGTTGATTGTCCGCAAGACGCGATCCTGCGGCAATGACTGTAACTGCCATGAATGATGACAGTCAGGCCAATTGCACGGTGGACTCTGTGGCGAGGGAGCTTGCTCCCTCGTCACATGGAATGCTGATGTATCTCAACGAGCTGGTGGCGCCTCACCCAGCGGCACCACCGCCATGGTCAGGCGCGACACGCAACTGACCTTGCCTTCATCGCCGCTCAAGCGAATGTCCCAGACATGGGTGGTACGGCCGATGTGGATCGCCCTGGCGACCGCCGTCACCCTTCCGCTGCGCAGGCCGCGCAAGTGGTTGGCGTTGATTTCCAGGCCCACGCAGTAGTACTTGCTGGGGTCCAGGCACAGGAAACTGGCCATCGAGCCCACGGTTTCAGCCAGGACCACCGAGGCGCCGCCGTGCAACAAGCCAAAGGGCTGATGGGTACGGTGATCGACGGCCATGCTGGCGGTCAGTGACTCGTCATCAAAGGCTTCGAAGCGTATATCCAGCACTTCGCCAATGGTGTTCTTCTGAGTCTCGTTCAAGTGTTCAATGTTGGGAAGGGTCCGCCACAGGCTCATCACTACGTCCTTTGTTGTTGGTGTTGTCGCGGTCAATCCTGCCACAGGACCGCCTCGCTGCGCGCACTCCACTCTTCAAACCGGGCGCCATAAGCCGCTTCGATCACGTTGCGCTTGATCTTCAGGGTCGGGGTCAGGAAGCCGTTTTCCACCGCCCAGTTATCCTTGACCACCACCAGCTGGTGCAGGCGCTCATGCTTGTCGAGGGCACCATTGACCTCCTGCAACAGGCTTTCCAGGCTTGACTGCAACGCCGCGCGCGCGGCACTGGCGGCGTCCTGCAAGCCCACCGCCGACAGCACGCACAACCCCAGTGGCGCACTCAGTCCATCTCCGACCACACAAACTTGCTCAATGCGCGAATGCACCGCCAGGCGGTTTTCGATCGGTGCCGGCGCCACGTACTTGCCCTTGCTGGTCTTGAAGATCTCCTTGAGCCGCCCGGTCAGGCGCAGATAGCCCTCGGCGTCCTGCTCGCCCTTGTCGCCGGTGCGCAGGAAGCCGTCCTCCGTGAGGGTCTCGGCGGTCTTCTGCGGCTCCTTGAAATAACCCAGCATGGTCGCGCCGCTGCGCACCAGTACCTCGCCGGATTCATCGATGCGAACGTCCACCTCCGGGCAAGGCTTGCCGATCCAGCCGGGTCGGTTCTGGCCCGGCAGGGAAATATGGGAGTACCCGCAGCTTTCGGTCATGCCGTAGACCTCCAGCACGTCCAGCCCAAGGCGCTTGTACCAGTGCAGCAAGGCCAGCGGCACCGGCGCGGCACCGGACAGGGCAATGCGCAAGGCATCCAGGCCAAGTCCGGCGAGCACCTTGTGCCCGATCCGCTTGCCGATGATTGGCAGGCCCAGGAGAAAATCCAGGCGCTTGGCCGGTATCTTGCTGTACACCCCCATCTGGAACCGGGTCCAGATGCGCGGCACACCAAACAATGCGGTGGGCCGTGCGCGCTGCAAGTCGGCAAGGAAGGTGTCGAGGCTTTCGGCAAAGAACACCGTTTGCCCGGTATAGATGGACGCCAGCTCGACAAACATCCGCTCGGCGACATGGCACAGGGGCAAGTACGACAACAGCCGGTCCGACTCATTCAGGTTGAACAGCTGCGTGCCATGAGTGGTCGCAAACCCCAGGGTGCCAAAGCTGTGCATCACCCCCTTGGGCAGGCCGGTGGTGCCGGAGGTATAGATGATAGTCGCCAGCTCATCGGCACCTGGAGTCGGGTTGTCCTGGATCGGTGAGCTGCGCTGCAGATCCGCCCAACTGTAGTCGAACGCCCCCGCGGGACACAGCGGCAGGCTGATGGTGGGAAGCTCGGCCTTGACGCCCCTGGACATGCCCGGCCAGTCGTCGAGCTTGCCAATGAACGCCAGTGCCGCTTCCGAGTGCTCGAGCACCTGGGCCACCGAGTCGGCCGTCAGGTTGGGGTACAGCGGAACGGAAACATGCCCGGCCATCCAGATCGCCAGGTCGGCAATGATCCAGTGCGCGCAGTTTTTCGAAATCAGGGCAATGTGACTGCCCCTGGGCAATTCGCGGGCGCGTAGCCAGTGGGCGGCACACCGCGCCTGGTGCCCGACGTCAGCCCAGGTCAGGGTTTCCACCTGTCCGCCGCCCACGGGCTGCACCAGGAAGCGCTGATGAGGATGGCGAGCTTCGCGCTCGTAGAACACTTGCAGCGGCAAACGAAAAGCGGCGGACATGGAAGACGCTCCTTTTTGTTCGAGGTGGCGGCAAGCGTAGACCAACCAAGCGGTTGCTTGGTTATCTATTTGCAAAAAAGATCAATGCGAAATCTGCCCTGCCTGTCGATACCGTTTTGCCCGCGAAACAGACACGGCAAGACATCAGGCTCACCACAGTGAAGCGTTCGCGGGCAAGCCTTGCTCGAACAAAAGCAGGCTTACGGGTAATGCCAGTCAGTCAAGGAGACGAGGCGCATGTGTAGGAGCGAGCTAGCTCGCGATGGACGTCAACGATAACGCGTGCTTTCTGATTGAACGCGTTGCTCTTGAGTTCATCGCGAGCGCTCGAGCGTCGACCGGCTGCTCCTACAAGGGGCGGCGCTCGCTTAACTGGCCAGCAGGCTTACGGGTGCTTGACGCTGTTGAGCGTCATCGCCCCCGCCAGTGGGTAATCCGCTTCAAGCTCGGCCAGGCTGGCGGTGTGCATCGGTTGCGGTGCACGCAAGTGGCCGTGCTGCAACAAGCCGATCAGGTTGCCCACCAACGGCTGATGGCTGACCAGCAGGATGTTGTCCGCATAGTCGAGGTGGCCGGCGACCGCCAACGGATTATTGTCCGACGTCAGCCAGGGCACGGTGAGAATCTGCGGCTCGAACCCCAATGCCTCGCGCACCAGTTGCGCCGTCTGCTGGGCGCGGACATAGGGGCTGGCGATGATGGCGTTCAGCGGCTGGCCGATCAGGTGCGCGGCACTGCGCAGCACCTCTTCGCGACCCTGCGCAGTCAGCTCCCGTTCGGCATCGCTGGGGGCGTAGGGCTCGGCCTGGCCGTGACGCAACACCCAGAGTTTCATAGCTTCGGCTCCTCGTCCCGGGTCGGGTGCGGCGCCGGAGCCACAGCATGCGGGGCCTCGCCTTCAGGCGTGCGCGGGGTTGGCCAATCGGCGAACGGCCAGGGTTTCTGGTCGCTATGGAAGCTGCCGAAGCGGCCGATCTGCGCCAGGAACTGGCTGAGGCTGTCACCGAAGTTCATCAGGCTGGCACTCGGGGCACCGTAGATCAGCCGATAGATCAACTGCACCAGCACCACGGCACCAAGGATAAATTGCGCCACCTGCCAGACCAGCACATAGACCAGCATCCACAACACACGCAGCAGGATGGATTCGTACTTGGCTTCTGCTTTTGGATCGCTCATGTCTTGCTCCCAGTCCCTGTAAATTGAGTGCTCAGTTAAAACCGCTGGTGGAGATAAAGTCGACATCGGTTTTCGGTTCGCCACGCATCAGCAGTTCAATCACCTGCTCCAGCGTGCGCCCTTCGAACAGAATGGCATGCAGCCCCGCGACCAACGGCATATAGACCCCTACTTCCTGGGCCTTGGCCTTGAGCACCTTGAGAGTATTGACGCCCTCGGCGACTTCGCCCAGGCGGGTCACCGCCTCTTCCAGGCTCAAGCCCTGACCGAGGGCAAAACCGACCTGATAGTTACGGCTCTTGGGTGACGAACAGGTCACGATCAGATCGCCCACCCCGGCCAGCCCCAGGAAGGTCATCGGGTTGGCACCCTGGTTCACGGCAAAGCGCGTCATTTCCGCCAGCGCGCGCGTGATCAGCATGCTCTTGGTATTTTCGCCCATGCCCAGCGCGACCGCCATGCCGGCAATGATGGCGTAAACGTTTTTCAGCGCCCCGCCCAGTTCGACACCAAAGCGGTCGGCGCTGGCGTAGACGCGGAAGGTACGACCGTGCAGCGCCGCCTGTACACGCTGGCAAAGCGCTTCGTCTTCACTGGCAACCACCGTGGCCGTCAGCGCATGCTCGGCCACTTCACGTGCCAGGTTAGGCCCGGACAACACGCCAATCCGCGCTTGTGGAGCGATCTCCTGAAGGATCTCGCTCATCAGCTTGAAGGTGTGGGCTTCGATGCCCTTGGTCAGGCTCACCAGCAGCTTGCCACTCAGTCGCTCGGCATGAGGGGCGAGCACCGCGCGCAGGGCACTGGACGGCAGCGCGACGAAGCACAGGTCGCACTCGGTCAGGGTGGCCAGCAAATCGGTGACCGGCTCCACGGCCGGATGCACCTTGATACCCTTGAGGTAGCGAGGGTTTTCACGATTGACGCGAATGGCCTCCGCCTGCTCGGGATCTCGCATCCATTGCCGCACCTGGTGACCGTTTTCGGCCAGCAGATTAGCCACAGCGGTACCAAAACTTCCGCCTCCCAGGACCGCAATCGGGCGCTGTTCAGTCATATTCAATCCATTCATCCAAACCAGTGGCGATGTCCGCATTATACGGAGCGGTCCACCATCGGCCAGCCCCTGCGACAATTACCAGCATTTGTAGGAAGGTTGAGAATAAAACCCAGGAAAACGCCAGCATCGTGACTGGAAAACCCAACCGGCTCGGTTAACATGCGCGACATCTAAACGCTATCAAGGCTGCACCGTGTCTGTTGGCCCCACTCACCTACGCCCCTCGCTGGCACTGGCACTGATCTTCAGCGACGTGCTGCTGGCCGATGACCTGTTCCTCGACAATGCGCAGCTGCCGCAAGTGCTGACCGCCACTCGCCTCAAACAGTCGCCGGCCGCCGTACCGGGCAGCATGACCGTGCTCGACAGCGAACTGATCAAGACCAGCGGGGCCCGGGACATCAGCGAACTGCTCAGGCTGGTACCGGGGATGATGGTCGGCAATATCAGCGGCAACCAGGCGGTGGTGAACTACCACGGTAGCAATGCCGATGGCGCACGACGCATGCAAGTGCTGATCGACGGCCGCTCGGTGTACCGCGCAGGCCTGGCGACGGTGGACTGGAGCGACATTCCGGTAGCCATGGAGGACATCGAGCGCATCGAAGTCTTCCGTGGGCCGAACACGGTCAGCTACGGTGCCAATGCGCTGATGGCGGTGGTCAACATCATCACCCGCGCCCCATCGGCCAGTCATGGCACGCGACTGAAGGTCACCCGGGGTGAGCGCGGCATCGACGACTGGTACGCCAGCCAGGGCACCGGCTGGGAAACCGGCGACCTGCGCCTGTCGCTGTCCGGCCAGCAGGATGACGGTTTCGATTCGGACCGCCAGGGTGACGATTACCGCGACAGTCGACGCCTGAACCGCTTCAACCTGGCCGTCAGTCAAACCCTCGACGAGCAACAGAGCATTGACTGGCAGCTCAACGCCAAAGATGGCAGCAACCAGCGGCCCTATACCTACCGCCCGGTATTTTCCGGGATTACCGCTGCCGGCAATAACTCCGACGTAACCGCCAAGGACTACGCCGGCTCATTGCGCTGGAATTTGGACATCAACCCCGATCACAGCCTGTATATTCAGGGCTCGGCACAGCACTGGGATCGCCAGCAAACCTGGCGAGCCTGCGACGCCGAGGTGTCGTTCAGCCCGCAGCTCACTGACCTCTGGCAGCTCAACCCCAACTACGCCGAACAACTGGCGCGGCACATGCAAAGCTATACCGGTCCAGGCGCACCCAGCGGCACGCCAGCGGAACAGGCACTGGGCAATCAAGTGCTTGAGCAGTGGAAAGCGGGCGCCAGTCAGACCGTCTGCGGCGACATAGACCAAAGCTCCCGGGAATCGCGTTACGACCTTGAGCTGCAGGACACCCTGAGCCTGTCCGATAGCCTGCGACTGGTCAGCGGCATGAACTATCGTTACGACCGGGCCGACTCCGAGACGTACTTCAATGGCACCCTCGATGACACGACCTGGCGAGGGTTCGGCCAGCTGGAGTGGCGTGCCACTGAACACTGGCTGCTTCAGGGCGGCGCCATGTACGAAAACTCCCGGCTGATCGGTGACTCCCTGACCCCTCGGGTGGCGATCAATTACCTGATCAATCCACGCCATGGCCTGCGCGCGGTGTACTCCGAAGCCGTCCGCTCCCCGGACATGTTCGAGAACAACGTCAACTGGAGCTATCAGGTGACCGCGCTCAACCCCGGAGCCTATGGCCGGAGCAGCGCCCGATACTTCGTCAAGACCCGCGGCCCCGGCGACCTCGAACAGGAACACATGCGCTCACGAGAACTGGGCTATAACGGCTTTTTCGTGGACTGGGGACTGAACGCCGATATAAAGCTGTTCCACGATGAAATCACCGGCATGATCAGTGAACCGCTGCGCAACAACCAATACATCGCCAGCAACGCCAACTCCGCACGCTTCAGCGGCACGGAGGCCCAGCTGGACTGGCACCTGGGCGTTGCCGACCGGTTGCGCCTGACGTATGCCTATGTCGACGCCCAGGCCAGCAACCCCCAGGATGAACAACTGACTGCGCGCAACAGTGGTTCGGCCGGCTGGCTGCGCAACTGGGGCAACGACTGGAACAGCGCACTGTTCTACTACGGTGATGACGCGCTCAACGGCTACCGCTTCGAGCGCGTCGACACACGGATTGCCAAACGCCTCAGCCTGGGCAAGGCCAGCCTGGAACTGGCCGGTGTCCTCCAGCAACGCCTCGACAATCAACCGACCACTGTTGCCGACAACAACTATGACTCACGCCAGGTGCTCTATTTCAGCGCCGAGCTGGTGTTCTGACATGGCCGACATTCGCAACCGGTTCCGTCTCTTGAGCAGCCTTCGCCCCTGGGCCATCCTGCTGTTTTCCTGCCTGATAGCCCTGCCCGTGCGGGCGGCCGATGTGCTGTTGACCGCCGCCGACGACACGCCTGGCATGCAAGCCTTCACCCATGCCCTGGCCGGGCAGCGGCCCAAGGACCAGGTGCGCTTTGTCCCGCTGAGCGAACTGCCCCCACCGTCGCGCATCCCCAGCAGTACACGCCTTATTCTGCTGGACCTGGCCGCCCTGGACTGGCGCCTGCAAGACAGCCAGGGACCGCCGACACTGGTGTTGCGCGTCAGCCGCCTGCAGGCCAATCAACGTGTGGGCGACACCCGACCGCTGCACCTGAGCCTGCTCTGGAGCGACCCACCCTTGAGCCGACAGCTGCGCCTGACCCGTAACCTGTTGCCGCAAGCCAGGCGCGTGGGCGTGCTGTATGGAAAAAACAGCGAATTCCTGCTCAAGGAACTGCATCAGGCAGCCCACCAACTGTCGCTGGAAATCGTCAGCGAGCGCTGGGACAACACCAATGACAGCAGGCCCCTGCAGACATTGCTCAGCAACAGCGATGTATTGCTGGGGCTCGACGACCCGGACCTGTATAACCCGAAAACGGCCAAGAACCTGCTGCTCAGCAGCTATGGCCAACAGCTTGCCCTGATCGGCCCCAACGCCGGCTTCGTCAAGGCCGGCAGCCTGGCCAGCACCTACAGCGACCAGAGCGACTGGCTGGCGGTCCTTGGCGACTTGCTTGACCGGGCACCGGTCAGTTGGCCGCGCAGCCTCTACCCGAATCGCTTCAAGGTCGCCAACAATCCGCAAGTCACACGCTCCCTGGGGATCGGACAGATAGACCCCACTGAGGTTGCAACGCAGCTGGCCGAAGGAGAACACCTTCCATGACGTTCCGTCGCCATTGGGGCATCAATACCCGCACCCAGGTCATCAGCCTTGGCCCGGCGCTGCTGCTGACCCTGCTGCTGATCAGCTTCTTTACCTTCGTACGGATCCAGGACCTGCGCCAGGAGCTCAACCACACCGGGCAACTGATCGCCAACCAACTGGCCCCGGCCACCGAATACGGGGTGATTTCCGGCAACCGGGAAGTACTCGAAAGCCTGATGAAAGCGACCCTGGCCACCCCTCACGTACGCTTTTTGCAAGTACAGGACAGCGCCAACAATGTGCTGGTATATGTCGAGCAACCCGATGCCAGCAAAGGGCGCCCACAACAGGTCGAGGTGTTCCAGGCCCCGGTGCGCTTGCAACGGATCCGGCTCAACGATGACTTCCTGCAAGGCTCGCCCCCCACCCCGGGCACTTCCGAAGATTATCTGGGGCGGGTGATTGTCGGCATGTCCAACGATGCCTTCAGCCAGCGGCAAAAGGAGATCGTGTTCAAGGCCGGGATCCTGGCGCTGTTTGCCCTGCTCTTCACTTTTCTACTGGCACGCCGTCTGGCCGCCAGCCTATCGGAGCCAATCAGCGCCATGGGCAACGCCGTCAAGGCGATCCAGCAAGGCGACTACCAGAGGCCACTGCCGATCGTCGACGACGCCGAACTGGGCAGCCTGTCACGCCATATCAACAACCTTGCCGATGGCCTGGAGCAGGCCAGCCGCGAACAGCATCAGGCCATGGCGCAACTGATCCAGACGCGCGAAGAAGCGGAAAAGGCCAACAGCGCCAAGTCCGACTTCCTGGCAATGATGAGCCATGAGTTGCGCACCCCCATGAACGGCGTGCTGGGCATGTTGCAGCTGCTGGAGACCACCGAGATGACGGCAGAGCAAACCGAGTACGCCGCACTGGCATCGGAGTCCACCGAACACCTGCTCAAGGTCATCAACGACATCCTCGACTTCTCACGCATCGAGCGCTCGGCACTGGAGCTGGAACACATCCCGTTCAACCTCGCCGAGCTGATCGGCAGCTGCGCCCAGGCCTTCGCCCACAGCGCCGCTCAGCGCGGCTTGAGCCTTGAACTGAAGTTTCCCAACGGCATGCAGGCCTTGCAGGTCGCAGGCGATCCGACCCGAATTCGGCAAATTCTGGTCAATCTGATCGGCAATGCGCTGAAGTTCACCGAACAAGGGCAGATCACCATCGAACCCCAATGGCAATCGCTGGACCACGAACTGCTGTGGTTCACCTGCTCGGTACGTGACAGCGGGATTGGTATCGCGGCCGAGAGTCTGGAACTGATGTTCAACGCCTTCCAGCAGGCCGACAGTTCCATCTCCCGGCGATACGGCGGCACCGGCCTGGGCTTGCCGATCGCTCGTACGCTGGCCGAGCGGATGGGCGGCACATTGCGCGCGCAAAGCGAGGAAGGACAAGGTTCGGTATTTACCCTGGAAGTGCCGCTGGCCCTGTCCCGCCAGACATTACCGGTGCCGGTGCCACGCACGCCTGCGGGCAACCATCACGGTGAGGGGCGCAATGTGCTGCTGGTGGAGGACAACCCGGTCAACCTCACCGTCATCGAAGCCATGCTGCGCAGCCTGGGGTTTACCGTCAGTATCGCCACCGACGGCGCGCAGGCCGTACACAGCGCCGAAAACCAGGCGTTCGAGGCCATCCTGATGGATTGTCGGCTGCCAACGCTCGACGGTTACGAAGCCACCCGGCAAATCCGCCAACTGCCCGGCTGCGGCGAGCTACCGATCATCGCCTTGACCGCCAATGCCTTGCAGGGTGACCGTGAAGCCTGCTTGTCGGCGGGAATGAACGATTACCTGGCCAAGCCGTTCAAACGCACTGATCTGCAACAAATTCTGCAGCGTTGGGTACAGTAGTGCAGTGCTTTCGACCATCTGCGACTGGCGTGAAAGGCGAAAGTGCGGCAGTCTTAGGCACCTGCACAGGCTCGATTTTGGGCTTGAATAATAATTTCAGTGCACAAGTGTACATTCATGTCCCTTGTGCTGTGACTTTCACTACAACGCAATAGTCTATGAGTAGGCTGCCAGCTCAAGGCACGATTGCTTTGACTGGCCGGGAAGATTTGCCCCACCTGCCACATGGGACTATTGAGGAGCTCGCATGACCAAACAACACGCCTTTACCCGGGAAGACCTGCTGCGCTGCAGTCGCGGTGAGCTGTTCGGCCCAGGTAACGCGCAACTGCCCGCCCCGAACATGCTGATGGTAGATCGCATCACCCTGATCAGTGAAGAAGGCGGCAAGTACGGCAAAGGTGAATTGGTCGCCGAGCTGGATATCACTCCGGACCTGTGGTTCTTCGGCTGCCACTTCGAAGGTGACCCGGTGATGCCAGGCTGCCTGGGCCTCGATGCCATGTGGCAACTGGTCGGCTTCTTCCTCGGCTGGCAAGGCCTGCCTGGCCGTGGCCGGGCCCTGGGTTCGGGCGAAGTGAAATTCTTTGGCCAGGTACTGCCGACGGCCAAGAAAGTCACCTATAACATTCATATCAAGCGCGTCCTCAAAGGCAAGCTGAACCTGGCCATCGCCGACGGTTCGGTGACTGTCGACGGTCGCGAAATCTACACCGCCGAAGGCCTCCGGGTCGGCGTGTTCACCTCCACTGACAACTTCTAAGGGTTATTCGCATGCGCCGCGTCGTTATCACTGGTCTGGGCATTGTTTCGTGCCTGGGCAATGACAAAGAGACCGTCTCCGCTAACCTGCGTGCAAGCCGCCCTGGCATCCGGTTCAACCCGGAATATGCCGAAATGGGTCTGCGTAGCCAGGTTTCCGGCTCCATTGACCTGCCACTCGAAGAGCTGATCGATCGCAAGATCTATCGCTTCGTCGGCCACGCGGCGGCTTACGCCTACCTGGCCATGAAAGACGCCATCGCTGACTCCGGCCTGACCGAAGAGCAAGTGTCCAACCCGCGTACCGGCCTGATCGCCGGCTCCGGTGGCGCATCGACCCTGAACCAGATGGAAGCGCTGGATATCCTGCGCGAAAAAGGCGTCAAGCGCGTCGGCCCATACCGCGTTACGCGGACCATGAGCAGCACGGTTTCCGCTTGCCTGGCCACTCCATTCAAGATCAAGGGCCTGAACTACTCCATCGCTTCTGCCTGCGCCACCAGTGCTCACTGCATCGGTACCGCCATGGAACAGATCCAGATGGGCAAGCAGGACATCGTGTTCGCCGGCGGCGGTGAAGAAGAACACTGGAGCCAGTCGTTCCTGTTCGACGCCATGGGCGCACTGTCCAGCCAGTACAACGAGACCCCGGAGAAAGCCTCCCGTGCCTACGACGCCAAGCGTGATGGTTTCGTCATCGCCGGCGGTGGCGGCATGGTCGTGGTCGAGGAGCTGGAGCACGCTCTGGCCCGTGGCGCGAAGATCTACGCGGAAATCGTCGGCTACGGCGCGACGTCCGATGGCTACGACATGGTCGCGCCAAGCGGCGAAGGCGCCATCCGCTGCATGCAGATGGCCATGTCCACCGTCGACGCTCCGATCGACTACCTGAACACCCACGGCACCTCGACTCCGGTCGGCGACGTCATGGAAATGAAAGGTGTGCGTGAAGTGTTCGGCGACAAGGCCCCGGCCATCAGCTCCACCAAGAGCCTGTCGGGTCACTCCCTGGGCGCCGCCGGCGTTCACGAAGCGATCTACTGCATGCTGATGATGGAAGGCAACTTCATGGCAGGTTCGGCCAACATCGACGAACTTGATCCGGAAGTGGCAGACATGCCAATCCTGACCAAGACCCGTGAAGACGTGGCCTTCAACACCGTGATGAGCAACAGCTTCGGCTTCGGTGGCACCAATGCCACCCTGGTACTGAAGCGCTGGCAGGGCAAGTAATACCCCGCCACAACGCCGCACATGAAAACGCCCCGACTGGTTCGGGGCGTTTTTTATTGTCTTGGATTTATCACTGACACCCTGACGGCGCTGAATTACCCCTCATGGAGGCAGGCTACGGTCGAACCGGATATCGACTTCAGCGAACCGTGAAGCGCTGCTGGGTCAACAGGCGGTCCCCCTGAAACACCATGAAGCGCCACTCTCCAGGCACGACTTCGTGGTTTTCCGTGAACTCGTAGGCCATCACGTCCTGTGGCGCGCCAGGCACCAGTTTTTGCGTCACTTCGAATTTGTCGTGGCGCGCACCGTCCGCCGTCCGAATGCCCGGGGTGAAGTACAGCAGGGTCAGCGGCTGCCCTTCGGCCACTTTGCCCACCAACTGATAACGCATACCGAACTTGGTGCCGAGTTTGGCTGGCACGGTTTCGGTCTGCCGGATCGACTCATTGCTGCGACGCAGTACGCGCTCACCCGATTGCAGTTCGGCCGAAGGCCCTTCAAACACGCCATATTCCACCGGACCTTCAACGCGGACTTCAGCGCTGGCCAAGCCACTGATCAACATCAGCGCCGCCAATGCGCTTAAACGGGTGAGGGACATATCACGCTCCTTGATTGAGATGAGCGCGAGGGTATGACGCCGGGGTGACAGACTGATGACAAAGTGCGGCACACCTCCCCCCGGCTAACGCCCCTGGGCCCTGGCCGCCAGGAAAGTGGAACGCCTCGGTCGCTGGATGCTCTATAACTGCAAGGTCTTTTCCTCCCCCCACTGATCAAGAGGCTAGCCATGACCGTTATCGTCAACACTGAATCCAGCGAAGGTTTTCGTCACAGCGTCCAGATCGATGACCATCAACTCTTTGCCGATGTCCCCGTGTCCGCGGGGGGCGAAGGCTCGGCGCCCGAGCCACACGATTACTTCGACGCGGCCCTGGGCGCCTGCAAGGCCCTGACCCTCAAGCTGTACGCCCAGAAGAAAGGCATCCCGCTGACCGGCGTCACGGTCGAGGTCAAACACGACAACAGCCAGGAACAGACAGGGCAATACGCCCTGCACGTCAAACTCACCCTCAAGGGCGTACTCACCGACGCCCAGCGCAACGAGCTGCATCGGGTCGCCGACCGTTGCCCGATCCACAAGCTGATGACCACCAGTGAAGTGAGCATCGAAACCCACCTGTCCGAAGGCCCATTCAGCCAATAGCGGCACACCCCGGCTGTGCGGGTTATGCTCAGCGGCATCATTCGTACAGCCTGGAATGCCATATGAACGCTCCACTCGTCATCCGCCCGCGCGCCGAAGACGTCGAAGGCCAGCCGATCCTGCGCCCGCTGCCTTCGGCCAGATGCCGAAGCGTCGGGCCTTTCGTATTCTTCGATCACATGCTCGAAACGACCTATCCGACCGGCCGCGGCATGAACATCCGCCAGCACCCGCACATCGGCCTGTCCACCCTCACCTACCTGTTCGAAGGCGAACTGCTGCACAAGGACAGCCTGGGATCGGATCAGATCGTTAGACCGGGCGACGTCAGCTGGATGACCGCCGGCAGCGGGATCGCCCATGTCGAGCGCACCCCCGAAGCGCTATGGGGGACCGATTTCACACTGCACGGCCTGCAAATCTGGCTGGCATCGCCCAAGGAACACGAACAAGGCCCCGGCCACTACAGCCACCACCCCGCCGCGAGCCTGCCCATGAGCGACAACCTCGGGGTGAAGATCCGGATGATTGCCGGAACGGGCTTTTGCCTGGAGTCACCGGTGCCAGTACTCTCGCCGACACTGTACGCCGAGCTTGAACTGCAAACCGCAACAACCCTGCTGATCCCCACCGAACATGAAGAACGCGCGCTCTACGTACTCTCTGGTGACGCACAGCTCAATGGCGAACCCGTTCAGCCACTCTCGTTGGTGGTGCTGCCAGCGGGCGAAGAAATGAGCCTGTTCGCCGAAAGCGACTGCCACGCCGTATTGCTAGGCGGAGCGCCACTGGACGGGCCACGGCGGATCAACTGGAACTTCGTCGCCAGCAACCCGGCGGCGATCGATGAAGCACGTCGACGCTGGGCAGCCGGGGACTGGCCAACCGTCCCGGGCGAGAATGAACGGATCGAACTGCCAAGTGGCCGAGGCTGAAATCACCACCGGCAAACCCGAGCGCAATGGTCGTCGGACGGACAAATCCACAACCACCAGAAAGCCCCACCCCTCTCCGAAAGTTCAGGCTTTTGGCTTTGCTTTGCTCTCCAACCACTCAACAGGCCGAGCGTTAGCTCGCCTGCCGCTCTTGATCTTGCTTTGGCTTTGGCTTTTGATCCACCCGCCCCTTCGGGAGGCCGAACGTAGGCGTTCATCAGGGGGCTGGCGCGTAGCGCCGTTCGACGCAGTCGAACACATCGAGAGGAGGTCGAGCGAAGCCGACCGGAGGCGATGCCCCCTGAAGAATGCCGGAGTGAGGGAACCCCGAGCCTTGGCGAGGGGCCGGACGCTCGGGGCGAAGACCTTTGCTTCCTTTGGGGCGCTTGCCAAAGGGAGTCGCCGTAAGGGCGAAACCGCCAGCCGCAGTTACCGCAACAACGGATATGTACACCTGCAAAAGAATGGTCGACTGTCAGGCCGCCACCGCGGGCAAGCCAGCCCCCACATGAGCTGACTACCCGCGAACAACTCCTCACCCCTTGAACACCTCATCCAACAGATTATGCATCGAAGCAAACGCACGACCGGCGACCTTCGCGTCATACATCATCATCCCCGGCACATTCGCATGCGGATCCGTAAAGGAATGCACCGCCCCACCATAACTCGACAACTGCCAATCCACGCCTGCAGCATTCATCTCAGCCTCGAATGCCGGCAACTGCTCCTTGGGCACCAATGGATCGGCGGCTCCATGCAACACCAGCACCGACCCCTTGATGTTTTTCGCATCGTTGACGTTCGGCGTATCGAGGGTACCGTGGAACGACACAGCCGCCTTCACTGGCGCGCCGGTACGAGCGAACTCCAATGCGCAGCAACCGCCAAAGCAGAAGCCGAACGTGGCCAGCTTCGACGTATCGACCGCCACCTCGCCCTGGCTCTGCAGCTGTTCGAATGCCACCTGCATGCGCTTGCGCAGCAATGGACGGTCATTCTTCAGCGGCATCATCGCCGCGCCAGCTTCATCGTTGTTCTGCGGACGAACGCCCTGCCCGTACAGGTCGGTAATCAGCACCACATACCCCTTGGCGGCGACGTCCTGAGCGATCTTCTCGGCACCGGCGCCGACACCCATCCAGTTCGGCGCCATCAACAGGCCCGGACGCGGACCCGAATGACTGGCATCGAACGCCAGACGACTTTCATAAGACTTGCCATCAATCTGATAGACCACGGAACGCACAGTGATTTGACTCATGACTCACTCCCGTAAAGAAACGCCAGAATGAAAAAACCCGCCGAAGCAGCAATGCTGTTCAGTTAAGCGAACGCCAACCTTTGTAGGAGCGAGCGCGCTCGCGATGAACTCAAGAACTACGTGGTTACTCAAAAAGTACGCGTAATCGTTAACGTCCATCGCGAGCTAGCTCGCTCCTACAATTGCGACCTCATCACCTTAACTGAACAGCATTGCGCCGAAGCGGGTTTTTCTACAACGCGGTTAAACCGACAGTTCAACCAGCAACTTGTTCAGCCGGCGTACATAGGCGGCCGGGTCTTTCAAGCTGTCGCCGGCAGCCAGGGCCGCCTGATCGAAGAGGATGTGCGACAGGTCGCCAAAACGCTCTTCGCTCTGCTCACCGTCGAGCTTCTCGATCAGCGGGTGAGCCGGGTTGAATTCGAAGATCGGCTTGGAGTCCGGCACTTTCTGACCGCTGGCTTCCAGGATCTGACGCATCTGCAGGCCCAGGTCCTGCTCACCGATGGCCAGAATCGCCGGGGAGTCGGTCAGACGGTGGGAAACCCGCACTTCGGCAACGTTGTCACCCAACGCGGTCTTGATCCGCTCGACCAGACCTTCCTTGGACTTGGCGACTTCTTCCGCGGCTTTCTTGTCCTCTTCCGAGTCCAGGTTGCCCAGGTCCAGGTCACCGCGTGCCACGTCGACAAAGCTCTTGCCGTCGAAGTCGCTGAGGTAGCTCATCAGCCACTCGTCGATACGGTCGGTCAGCAGCAGCACTTCGATGCCTTTCTTGCGGAAGACTTCCAGGTGCGGGCTGTTCTTGACCTGTGCGTAGGTTTCACCGGTGAGGTAGTAGATCTTGTCCTGACCTTCCTTGGCGCGAGCCAGGTAGTCAGTCAGGCCTACAACCTGCTCGCCGTCATCGCCCTGAGTGGAGGCAAAACGCAGCAGGCCAGCAATTTTTTCCTTGTTGGCGAAATCTTCAGCCGGACCTTCTTTCATGACCTGGCCGAAGTTCTTCCAGAAGCCCTTGTATTGCTCAGGCTCGTTCTTCGCCAGTTTTTCCAGCATGTCCAGCACGCGCTTGGTCAGCGCCGACTTCATCGAATCGATGATCGGGTCTTTCTGCAGGATTTCCCGCGACACGTTCAGCGACAGGTCGTTGGAGTCGACCACGCCCTTGATGAAGCGCAGATACAGCGGCAGGAACGACTCAGCCTGGTCCATGACGAACACACGTTGCACGTACAGCTTCAGGCCTTTCGGCGCTTCGCGCTGGTACAGATCGAACGGCGCACGGGCCGGCACGTAGAGCAACGAGCTGTATTCCAGCTTGCCTTCGACCTTGTTATGGCTCCAGCTCAGCGGGTTCTCGAAATCGTGGGCGATGTGCTTGTAGAACTCCTGGTATTCCGAATCCGCAATCTCGGTACGCGGACGGGTCCACAGGGCGCTGGCACGGTTGACGGTTTCCCATTCAACGGCAGGCGTCTCTTCACCTTCGGCCGCCGTGACTTCTTTCGGCAGCTCGATCGGCAGTGCGATGTGGTCGGAGTACTTCTTGATGATGTTGCGCAGGCGCCAGCCATCGGCGAACTCGTCTTCGCCGGATTTCAGGTGCAGGACGATGCGGGTACCGCGATCGGCTTTTTCAATGGTCGCGACTTCAAAATCGCCTTCGCCCTTGGACGACCAGTGCACGCCTTCGCTCGCGGCGAGGCCGGCACGGCGGCTGAACACTTCAACCTGGTCGGCAACAATGAACGCGGAGTAGAAACCCACGCCGAATTGACCGATCAGGTGCGAATCTTTCTTCTGGTCGCCCGTCAGGTGTTTCATGAAATCGGCGGTGCCGGACTTGGCGATGGTGCCGAGGTGCGTGATCGCATCTTCACGGCTCATACCGATACCGTTGTCTTCGAGGGTGACGGTTTTCGCGTCCTTGTCGAAGCTCACACGGATTTTCAGTTCAGCGCCACCTTCCAGCAACTCAGGCTTGGACAGGGCTTCGAAACGTAATTTGTCGACAGCGTCAGAGGCGTTGGAGATCAGTTCGCGAAGGAAAATTTCCTTGTTGGAATACAGCGAATGAATCATCAGGTGCAGCAGTTGCTTCACCTCGGTCTGGAAGCCCAGGGTTTCCTTTTGAGTTTCCACGCTCATGGTCATCAAACTCCGATTGGATGGCAGTGGCCGCTCCCTGAAGGGGTGGCGGCGGGATGTCATCAGAGTTGGGGGCACAGAGTGAGATTTCAAGGGCCTGAGTGTTCTTCAATCTTGAAATGTCCGCGCGCCGTGGCAATCGGCTCGGCTTCGGTGCTCTGCCACGCAGTTATTGCCACATTGGCCACGCGTCGCCCCTGTCGGCACACCTGGCATTTGGCATAGGTATCGCGAAACTGCCCGGCACGCAGGTAATCGAGAGAGAAATCGATAATTTTCGGCACCCCCGGGGAGCCGGTGAACACCAGCAAATGCAAGGCCGCCGCCAACTCCATGAAGCCTGCAATCACGCCGCCGTGAATCGCCGGCAATAGCGGGTTGCCAATATTGTCCTTGTTGGCCGGCAGGCGAAAAAGCAGTTCATCCCCGACCCTAGAACACTCGATGCCAATCAGCTTGGCGTAGGGAATCAGGTGCAGCACCGAAGCGTAATCGCCGCGCTCATGGGCCTGCTGCAATTGTGCCTTGAAGTTATCGCTCATTTCGTCTCACCACTGATCACACCACCAAAGCCCTTGGCGCCTTTGACGCCCTTGCCCATGCGCATGAAGGTTCCAACCACGTGGGCGATCGGTTGTTCGGGCTCGCCCTGATAAGCAAAACCACGTGTAAAAATAACGTCGGTCGTCACCCGGTAGCACTGGGCAAAGCCATGCACATCTTTATGGGGCTCGGCCGGGTACATGTAGTCGATGCGCAAATCCAGGGTCGGGCACACCTCGAACTCCGGCAGCACGCACAGCGTTGCCATGCCGCAAGCAGTGTCCATCAACGAGGTGATCGCGCCGCCATGAATCACTCCCGTCTGTGGATTTCCGACGATCTGTGGGCTATAGGGCAAGGTAATGGTCAGCCCTTCGTGAGTGGCGCTGTGTACGCGCAAACCCAATACCTGGCAATGACGCAGTGCCGATAAAAACCGCATTGCACGCTCAAAAACGGGGTTTTCTGTCATTCGAGAAAGACTCTTTGCAGTGACGTGGCACAGCCATTGAGGGTGTAAGAAAAAGTTCCCGCAACAACAAACTTATATATCTGAACGAAACATTGAACTTAACCCCTGACGCCGCGTTCGAAAGGCCAACTAGATATTTTCCACAAGGAGAAACACCCCATGCGTAAGACTTTAGCTATTGCCTTGATGTTGACCGCTTCCCTCGGTCTCGCTGCCTGCGATAAAAAATCCGAGGACAAAGCTCAAGCGCCTAACCAACCTGCTGAGCAAGCCCAGCAAAAAATGAACGAAGCTCAGGATAAAGTGAACGAAGCGGCAAAAGAAAACGCCGAAGCCGCCAAAGATCAGGCTGAATCGAGCGTAGAAGCAGCAAAAGAAGCCGCTCCGGAAGCACCTAAGAACTGATTCGGTTTTTAGCGTGACAAAAGAAAACCCGCCTTGCGCGGGTTTTCTTTTGTCCACAATACAGGCTTGGAGCAGTACCGCTCTAAATGCCGCACTCATCTTTGGCAATAACCAACAGGCAGGCCATCCATCAACCTGCCGCTAGTAGAGTGTGCGCCATCAAGCCGCCTCTTTGCCCGCCTCAGGCAATGGCGCCTCGGTCGGGGTATAGACCATGACCTCCAGCACATCGGAATGGAACTCCCGACGATACAACACCAGCACCACGCCGGCGCTCATCAACATGAACAACCAGGGGCTGACAAACCAGGCGAGCATGGTCATGCCGAAGTAATAGGAGCGCAAACCGAAGTTGAACTGGTTGGCCGCCATCGAGATCACTCGCGCCGCCCGTGCGGCGAACGCCTTGCGCTCCTGCTCGGAAACATGGCGCTCCCCCACCATGGGTGCCGAGCCCACCAGGATCGCGGCAAAGTTGTACTGGCGCATGCACCAACTGAACGTGAAGAAGGCATAGACGAACACCAGCGCCAGGCACAGGAGCTTGATCTCCGACATCCCCTGGGAGGCCTGCTGGACCATCGGAATGTCCGCCAGCAGCGACACCGCCCGCTCGGAGGCCCCCAGCACCGTGAGAATACCGGCGAGGATAATCAGCGTACTGGAAGCGAAAAACGAGGCATTGCGCTCCAGGTTGCCGATCACACTGGCGTCGGCGATGCGGTTGTCACGCAACAGCATGCGACGCATCCAGTCTTCGCGGTACAAGTGCAGTACGCTGGCCAGGCACGCGGTGTCACGGCCCTTCCACGATGCATAGCGGGTGTAGCCGCCCCAGCAGATGGCAAACCAGAGCGCGGCGATAAGGTGAATCAGGTTGGCGTGGATGAACGACATGCATGTCCTTGTGAAGTAGGTGCTGACAACCGTAAACCCGTGGGAGCGAGCACACTCATGCCCACATCAAGTCTACTCAGTGCTTCGACGCTAGCCCACGGAAAAAGACACTGCCACGCGCCCATAAAAAATGCCCCGTATCGATTGATACGGGGCATTTCGGTCTCTAGCGCACCCCCGCTTGTGGCGGGTGTCGCAGATTACGCCAGGGCTTCGCTGCGCTTGCCCAGCATACGATCACAAGCGACCGCGACCACCAGGGTGAAGACGCACGGTACCAGCCACGCCAAACCTTGCTCAGCCAGCGGCAGATGCGCCAGCTGGGTCGGCATCCAGTCAGCCAGGCCAGCACCCTTGAGTGCGTCGATCAAGCCGAAGATGAACGACACCAGCATCACCGGCCCGACAATGCGGCCCTGCTCCAGCCAGAAGTCTTTGCAGAAGCTCAAGGCCACCAGCACGATGCACGGCGGGTAGATGGCAGTCAGTACCGGGATCGAGAACGCGATCAGCTTGGTCAGGCCCAGGTTGGATACCACCAGCGAGAACGCCGCCAGGATCACCACCAGTGTCTTATAGGACAGCGGCAGCACTCGGCTGAAGTACTCCGCGCAGGCACAGGTCAGGCCGACCGCGGTGACCAGGCACGCCAGGGAGATCAGCACAGCCAGGAAACCACTGCCCAGGGAGCCGAAGGTATGTTGCACATAAGCGTGCAGTACCGCCGCGCCATTGGTCGCGCCGGCTGCCACTTCATGGCTGCCCGAGCCGAGGCGGAACAGGCTCACATACACCAGCACCAGACCAACGCCGGCAATCAACCCGGCGATGATCGCGTATCGGGTAATCAAGGCCGGGGACTCGACACCACGGGAACGAATGGCATTGACGATGACGATACCGAACACCAGTGCGCCCAGGGTATCCATGGTCAGGTAACCATTGATGAACCCCTGGGAGAACGGCGCAGCAATGTATTCGGGGGTTGCCTGACCAACGTCACCTGCCGGCAACATGAATGCCGCGATACCGAGGACGGCCAGTGCGATGATCTTCAGCGGCGCCAGGAAACGGCCGACGGTATCCAGCAGGCGACCCGGGTACAGCGAGATGAAGAACACCACCAGGAAATACATCGCACTGTAGAGGAACAGCGCCAGCGGACTTTCACCGGTCAGCGGTGCCAGGCCCACTTCGAAGGACACCGTAGCAGTACGCGGCGTGGCGAACAGTGGCCCCACGGCCAGGTAGCAAGCGGCAGCCAGCACACCACCGGCGATTTTGCCGATCGGGCTGCTCAGAGCGTCCATGGCACCACCGACCTTGGCCAGTGCGATCACGGTGATCACCGGCAAACCCACCGCGGTGATCAGAAAGCCCAGCGCCGCCATCCAGACATGAGGCCCGGACTGCAAACCGACGATAGGCGGGAAGATGATGTTGCCAGCCCCGACGAACAGGGCAAACGTCATAAAACCAAGTGCCAGAATGTCCTGGCCTTTCAACACTTTCATTAAGGAAATACCACACTACTGAATCGGAATTTAGAGAGGGATTTCCCTGAAGGGTGAGGGAAATGCTGCCGGTCCGTTTGGGACTGACCCGTTTAGCGCGCAGCAACCTTGTGGGCCGCAATCGCAAAATGGCGGCTAGCCTAACGAATTTGTCCGACAAACGCACTGTTTGAGGGCGAACTATCCGATATGCGACATTATTCTGTCGCGTTTACATATCTATATTTCACCTCTGCCCCCCGTGGCGAGGGCGCTGGATATGTTCCTGAATGCCAGAAACGACAAAGGCCACCCGAAGGTGGCCTTTGCCTGGTAAAGCGTCAGTTAAGCGCGAGGCTTACTTGACAGCCCAACCGGTCAGCTCGGCCAGGGCCTTGCCGATGTCTGCCAGCGAACGCACGGTTTTAACGCCTGCGTCTTGCAGAGCAGCGAATTTCTCGTCTGCAGTGCCTTTGCCGCCAGAGATGATTGCGCCAGCATGGCCCATGCGCTTGCCCGGAGGAGCAGTCACACCAGCGATGTAGGAAACAACCGGCTTGGTCACGTGTGCCTTGATGTAGGCAGCCGCTTCTTCTTCAGCCGAACCGCCGATCTCACCGATCATCACGATCGCTTCGGTCTTCGGGTCTTCCTGGAACAGTTTCAGGATGTCGATGAAGTTCGAACCCGGGATCGGGTCACCACCGATGCCAACGCAAGTCGACTGGCCGAAACCGGCGTCAGTCGTCTGCTTAACAGCTTCGTAGGTCAGGGTGCCGGAACGGGAAACGATACCGACCTTGCCTGGCAAGTGAATGTGACCTGGCATGATGCCGATCTTGCATTCGCCTGGAGTGATCACGCCTGGGCAGTTAGGGCCGATCAGGATCACGCCCAGTTCGTCGCACTTGACCTTGGCATCCAGCATGTCCAGGGTAGGAATGCCTTCGGTGATGCACACGATCAGCTTGATGCCGCCGAAGGCAGCTTCCAGGATCGAGTCTTTGCAGAAAGGAGCCGGAACGTAGATCACGCTGGCGGTGGCGCCAGTGGCAGCTACGGCGTCTTTCACGGTGTTGAACACTGGCAGGCCCAGGTGCTCGGTGCCGCCTTTGCCTGGAGTTACACCACCAACCATCTTGGTGCCGTACTCGATGGCTTGCTGGGTGTGGAAACTACCTTGCGAACCGGTAATACCCTGGCAGATAACTTTGGTGTCTTTATTGATCAGGACGCTCATTATTTGCCCTCCGCAGCTTTGACAACTTGTTGAGCAGCGTCGGTCAGGCTGGTAGCAGCGATGATGTTCAAACCGCTTTCTGCCAGTACTTTAGCGCCCAGCTCAGCGTTGTTGCCTTCAAGGCGAACAACAACCGGGATTTTCACGCCGACTTCTTTCACAGCGCCGATGATGCCTTCGGCAATCATGTCGCAACGAACGATGCCGCCGAAGATGTTGACCAGTACTGCAGCGACGTTAGTGTCGGACAGGATGATCTTGAACGCTTCGGTAACGCGTTCCTTGGTAGCACCGCCGCCCACGTCGAGGAAGTTGGCTGGCTTGCCGCCATGCAGGTTGACGATGTCCATGGTACCCATGGCCAGGCCAGCACCGTTGACCATGCAACCGATGTTGCCTTCCAGTGCTACGTAGTTCAGTTCGAACTTGGCAGCGTGCGCTTCGCGCGGATCGTCTTGCGACGGATCGTGGAAAGTCTTCAGCTTAGGCTGACGGTACATGGCGTTGGCGTCGATGTTGATCTTGGCGTCCAGGCAGTGCAGATCGCCGTCAGCCTTGATCACCAGCGGGTTCACTTCCAGCAGAGCCAGGTCGTGATCCTTGAACAGCTTGGCCAGACCTACGAAGATCTTGGCGAACTGAGCAACTTGCTTGCCTTCCAGGCCCAGCTGGAATGCCAGCTCGCGACCCTGGAATGGCTGAGCGCCAACCAGTGGATCGATAGTAGCCTTGAGGATTTTCTCAGGGGTGTCGTGAGCGATTTTCTCGATGTCCACGCCACCTTCGGTGGAAGCCATGAACACGATGCGACGGCTCGAACGGTCAACGACAGCGCCCAGGTACAGCTCTTTAGCGATATCAGTGCACGATTCAACCAGGATCTTGGTGACTGGCTGACCATTGGCATCAGTCTGGTAAGTCACCAGACGCTTGCCCAACCACTGTTGAGCGAATGCCTTAGCGTCTTCTTTGCTGCGAACCAGCTTGACGCCGCCCGCTTTACCGCGACCACCGGCGTGGACCTGGGCTTTGACAACCCACTCGCTGCCGCCGATTTTGTCGCAAGCTTCTGCTGCTGCTTCCGGGGTGTCTACCGCGTAACCGGTGGATACTGGCAGGCCGTATTCAGCGAACAGCTGCTTACCCTGATACTCGTGAAGATTCATGCTTATTACCGTCTTCGTTAGGTACTGCGCATTCGGTGCTGCACTTGTTCAAGTGCCGCACCACCTTTGACTGCTGCTTGCGTAGCCTAAGCTACGCAAGACTGCGTCCAGCGGATATTCCGCGGTGAGTCTTGCATGCAAGGCTCACGACGGGCCATTCCGCCGTGGTTTCTTATTGTCTTAACGCTTCTTGCGGTTGGCGATGTGAATGGCGCCGCCATTCACTGCCAAAGCTGCTTCGTGCAAGGCTTCGGACAGGGTCGGATGGGAGAAGACCATCATGCCCAGGTCTTCGGCGCTGGTGCCGAATTCCATGCCGATTGCGCCCTGCTGGACCAGTTCTGCTGCGCTCGGGCCAATCACGTGGACGCCCAATACGCGATCAGTCTTGGCGTCGGCGATGACTTTAACGAAACCGCCGGTATCGTTGGCTGCCATGGCACGGCCAGAGGCTGCAAACGGGAAAGTGCCGACGTTAACTTCAACGCCTTCAGCTTTCAAGGCCTGCTCGGTTTTACCGACCCATGCAATTTCCGGGTGAGTATAAATAACCGAAGGGATCAGGTCATAGTTCATCTGGGCTTTGTGGCCCTTGATGCGCTCGACAACCATGATGCCCTCTTCCGAGGCCTTGTGAGCCAGCATCATGCCGCGAACCACGTCGCCGATCGCGTAAACGCCCGGTACGGTGGTCGCGCAGTGATCGTCAACGTGCACGAAACCGCGCTCGTCGAGGGTCACGCCGCAGTCAGCGGCCAGCAGATCGGTGGTCACCGGACGGCGACCAACGGCTACGATCAGCTTGTCGAAGGTGATGGTCTGTTCGCCGTTGGCGTCGGTGTAAGTCACGACAACTTCTTCGCCGTTGACTTTGGAACCGGTGACGCGAGCGCCCAGCTTGATGTCCAGACCTTGTTTGGTCAGGGTTTTCAGTGCTTCTTTGGAAACGGCGGTATCGGCAGCCATCAGGAAGGTGTCCAGGGCTTCCAGGACAGTCACTTCAGCGCCCAGACGGGACCATACCGAACCCAGTTCCAGACCGATCACGCCAGCGCCGATCACGCCCAGACGTTTTGGAACCGATTGGAATTCCAGGGCGCCGGTGGAGTCGACGATCACATTCTGGTCAACCGGAGCTGGCGGAATGTCGATCGGACGCGAGCCCGGAGCGAGGATGACGTTTTCGGCTTCGATGACTTCAACCGAGCCGTCTGGCTTGGTGACTTCGACTTTCTTGCCGGCCAGCAGCTTGCCGTGACCCTGGATGGAGGTCACACCGTTGGCTTTGAACAGGGTCGCAACGCCAGAGGTCAGGCCTTTGACGATGTTGGCTTTACGGCCGACCATCGCTGGCACGTCCATGGTCACGCCAGCGTGATTGATACCGTGGATCGCGAAACCGTCCTGGGCTTCGTGGAATTTCCACGAGCTGTCCAGCAGAGCCTTGGATGGAATGCAGCCGACGTTCAGGCAAGTACCGCCCAGAGCCAGTTTGCCTTCCTTGTCGGTGTACTTCTCGATGCAGGCAGTCGAAAGACCAAGCTGAGCGGCCTTGATGGCAGCCACGTAACCGCCAGGGCCCGCGCCGATCACTACTACGTCAAATTTCTGCGACATGTAAAAGAATCCTCTATTAGCTTCAAGCTACAAGCTACAAGCCAAGCTGCGTTACCTTGCAACCTGCGCTTGCAGCTCATCGCTGTATGTGACGCGGCACCCCCCAAACCAAACTGCTTGTACTTGCAGCTTGTCGCTTGAAGCTTGCCGCTGCTTCTCTATCAGATATCCAGCAACAGACGAGCCGGATCTTCCAGCAGGTTCTTGATGGTCACCAGGAAGGTCACAGCTTCTTTGCCATCGATCAGACGGTGATCATAGGACAGTGCCAGGTACATCATCGGACGGATAACGACCTGACCGTTGATGGCCATAGGACGCTGGATGATGTTGTGCATGCCCAGGATGGCGGCTTGTGGCGGGTTGACGATCGGGGTCGACATCATCGAACCGAAAGTACCACCGTTGGTGATGGTGAAAGTGCCACCGGTCATTTCGTCCATCGACAGTTTGCCGTCGCGGGCTTTCTTGCCGAAGGTGGCGATGCCGCCTTCGATTTCAGCCAGGCTCATCAGTTCGGCGTTACGCAGAACCGGAACCACCAGGCCGCGGTCGCTGGAAACAGCAACACCGACGTCGGCGTAGCCGTGGTAAACGATGTCTGCGCCGTCGATCGAAGCGTTGACAGCCGGGAAGCGTTTCAGCGCTTCGGTAGCCGCTTTCACGAAGAAGGACATGAAGCCCAGGCGTACGCCGTTGTGGGACTTCTCGAACAGGTCCTTGTACTTCGAACGCAGGGCCATGACTTCAGTCATGTCGACTTCGTTGAACGTGGTCAGCATCGCCATGTTCGACTGAGCTTCAACCAGACGCTTGGCAACGGTAGCGCGAACGCGGGTCATCGGGACACGCTTCTCGATGCGGTCGCCAGCAGCGAACACAGGAGCGGCGGCGGCAGGTGCAGCAGCCTTGGCAGGCGCGGCAGCCGGTGCGGCTTTCTTGGCAGCAACAGCAGCGACTACGTCTTCCTTGGTCACGCGACCGCCTTTGCCGGTACCGGCAACGGAAGCGATGTTAATGCCGTTTTCTTCAGCCAGCTTGCGAGCAGCCGGTGCAGCAACAGGATCGTCTTCGCCAGCAGCGGCCGGAGCGGCAGCCTGTGCGGCGGCAGCTGGAGCAGCGGCTGGTGCGGCAGCAACGCCGCCCGCTTCGATGGAGCCCAGGACTTCGTCGGACAGAACGGTTTCGCCTTCGTTCTTGACGATAGCGCCCAACACGCCGTCGGCGGTCGCCAACACTTCCAGTACGACTTTATCGGTTTCGATGTCGACGATCAGCTCGTCGCGCTTGACCGCGTCGCCCGGTTGCTTGTGCCAGGTGGCAACGGTGCCATCGGCAACCGATTCCGGGAAAGTGGGGGCTTTGATCTCGATAGCCATTGTCTGTAGTTCCTTAAATTCGGTTTCAGGTGCGCGAAGGCGTTAAACAGTAAAGGCGTCTTGCAGCAGTTGTTCCTGCTGCTCAGCGTGCATCGATGCATAACCACAAGCCGGTGCAGCAGAAGCCTCACGGCCCGCGTACTCAAGTACGAGAGACTTGTCGTGAGCGCTGATGATGCGGCGCATGTGGTGCTGGCTGCAGTACCAGGCACCCTGGTTCATCGGCTCTTCCTGACACCAAGCGACGTGCTTGAGGTTGGTGTAAGGCGCCAGGACTTCATTCAAGTCGTCCTCAGGGAATGGGTACAGCTGCTCGAGACGCACGATCGCGATGTCATCACGACCTTCGGCACGGCGTTTTTCCAACAGGTCGTAGTAAACCTTGCCGCTACACAGAACAATGCGCTCGACCTTTTTCGGATCCTGAGCATCGATTTCCGGGATAACGGTCTGGAACGAACCTTGGGCCAGATCTTCAAGAGTCGAGATGGCCAGCTTGTGACGCAGCAGCGACTTCGGTGTCAGGACGACCAGTGGCTTACGCAGCGGGCGAATCACCTGACGGCGCAGCAAGTGGTAGATCTGAGCCGGGGTGGTCGGCATGCACACCTGAATGTTGTGCTCGGCGCACAGCTGCAGGTAACGCTCCAGACGAGCCGAGGAGTGCTCCGGACCCTGACCTTCATAACCGTGCGGCAGCAGCATGGTCAGACCGCACAGACGGCCCCACTTGTGCTCGCCACTGGTGATGAACTGGTCGATAACGACCTGGGCACCGTTGGCGAAGTCGCCGAACTGGGCTTCCCAGATCACCAGCGCGTTAGGCGTGGTGGTCGAGTAGCCGTATTCGAACGCCAGTACGGCCTCTTCGGACAGGAACGAATCGTACAGATCGAAACGTGGCTGACCTTCGTACAGGTTTTGCAGCGGGATGTAGGTCCCCGCGTCTTTCTGGTTGTGCAAGACCGCGTGACGGTGCGAGAACGTACCGCGGCCGATATCCTGGCCGGTCATGCGAATCGGGTGACCTTCGAACGCCAGGGTCGCGTACGCCATGGTTTCGGCGTAACCCCAGTTGATCGGCAGGCCGCCGGCTTGCATCTTCTGACGGTCTTCGTAGATCTTGGCAACCTGACGCTGAACCACGAAGCCTTCCGGAATCTCCAGCAGCTTGGCGGACAGTTCTTGCAGGGTCTTGAGATCGAAGGTGGTGTCGTGACGCGCAGTCCAGGCGTGGCCCAGATACGGACGCCAGTCCACGAACAACTCTTTGTTCGGCTCTTTGACCAGGCTTTTCACTACGTGCAGACCGTTGTCCAGCGCGTTGCGGTATTCGTCGACTTTCGCCTGAACACGCTCGGCGTCCAGAACGCTGGACTGGATCAGACGATCGGCATACAGCTCACGGGTGGTGCGCTGCTTGGTGATCTGCTGATACATCAGCGGCTGGGTGCCGCTTGGCTCGTCGGCCTCGTTGTGGCCGCGACGACGGTAGCAGACCAGGTCGATCACCACGTCACGCTTGAACTGCATGCGGTAGTCGATGGCCAGCTGGGTCACGAACAATACGGCTTCCGGATCATCACCATTCACATGGAGGATCGGCGCCTGGATCATTTTCGCAACGTCGGTCGCGTACTCGGTGGAACGCGAGTCCAGCGGGTTGCTGATGGTGAAACCGACCTGGTTGTTGATCACGATGTGCACGGTGCCGCCGGTTTTGAAACCGCGGGTCTGCGACATCTGGAAGGTTTCCATGACCACGCCTTGACCTGCGAATGCAGCGTCACCGTGGATGGAGATCGGCAGAACCTTCTCACCGGTTGGGTCGTTGCGACGATCCTGACGGGCGCGAACCGAACCCTCGACCACCGGGGAAACGATTTCCAGGTGGGACGGGTTGAACGCCATGGCCAGGTGAACTTCACCGCCGCTGGTCATCACGTTGGACGAGAAGCCCTGGTGGTATTTAACGTCACCGGAACCCAGCTCGACCTTCTTCTTGCCTTCGAACTCGTCGAACAGCTCGCGCGGGTTCTTGCCGAAGGTGTTGACCAGCACGTTCAGACGGCCACGGTGGGCCATGCCGATAACGATTTCCTTGGTGCCGTAGGAGCCGGAACGCTGGATCAGCTCGTCGAGCATCGGAATCAGGCTTTCGCCGCCTTCCAGACCGAAACGCTTGGTGCCCGGGTATTTGGTACCCAGGTATTTTTCCAGGCCTTCGCCAGCGGTCACGCGCTCGAGCAAGTGGCTCTTGATGTCCGCCGAGTAGGTCGGACGGCCACGCACGCTTTCCAGACGCTGCTGGAACCACTGGCGCTGCTCGGAATCGGTGATATGCGTAAATTCAGCGCCGATGGTGCGGCAATATGTCTGCTGCAACGCTTCGTGAATTTCGCGTAGGCTCGCTTCCTCTTTGCCGATGAACAGGTCGCCGGCACGGAAGGTCGTATCAAGATCGGCATTGGTCAAGCCGTAATGATTGATCGACAGGTCTGCAGGTGCAGGACGCTGCCACAGCCCCAGCGGGTCAAGCTGGGCTGCCTGGTGGCCACGCATACGGTAGGCCTGGATCAATCGCAGCACTTCAACTTGCTTCTTCTCGTGCTCACTGCTCACGCTGCCGGCGGAAACCGGTTGGGCGCGGCGCTGGTTCTTTGCCAGCAGTACGAAATGGTCGCGAATTGTCGAGTGCGAAACATCGATGGCAGAGCTGCCGTCTGTCGGCAACTTCTGAAAGTAGGTGCGCCACTCTTCTGGCACAGCGTTAGGGTCGTGCAGGTAGAGCTCGTAGAGCTCTTCCACATAGGCAGCGTTACTACCGGATAGGTAGGCGCTGTTCCACATGCGCTGCATCACGCTTTCTTGCATGCTTGGTCACCCTCGGTTAGGGGAACACCACCGGCGAAGACACCGAGCAAACTTGCAGAAGTCCGAGTGCAGCGACCAAAACAAGCCACTTAGGATCACGCTGATAGTCCGGGTACCAGCCCGGATGCCCCTGCTTGTCTCATTTCTTCAAAATAAGAACTGCAGCTTTTTGAGCTGCGGCTCTGGTTATAGCTACGACGCGGGTTGAAGCCCGCGCCTTAGCCTCTACGGGTACAGCGGTCCTACGGGTACAACAGCTGAATCACACGCCGCTTTGCAGAAGCATGTTACGGATGTGACCGATGGCCTTAGTCGGGTTCAGGCCTTTCGGACATACGTTGACGCAGTTCATGATCCCGCGGCAGCGGAATACGCTGAACGGGTCATCCAGCGAAGCCAGACGCTCGGACGTCTTGGTGTCGCGGCTGTCTGCCAGGAAGCGGTAGGCTTGCAGCAGGGCAGCTGGACCCAGGAACTTGTCCGGGTTCCACCAGAAGGACGGGCACGAGGTCGAGCAGCAAGCGCACAGGATGCACTCGTACAGACCGTCGAGCTTTTCACGCTCTTCAGGGGACTGCAGACGCTCGATGGCCGGAGCCGGCGTATCGTTCTGCAGGTAAGGCTTAACCTTCTCGTATTGCTTGTAGAAGATGCTCATATCGACGACCAGGTCACGGATAACCGGCAAACCTGGCAGAGGACGAACGATCAACTTGTTACCTTTTACGACAGCAGACAGCGGCGTGACGCAGGCCAGGCCGTTTTTGCCGTTGATGTTCATGCCGTCGGAACCGCAAACACCTTCACGGCAAGAACGACGATAGGAGAAACCCTCGTCCTGCTCTTTGATCAGGGCCAGCACGTCCAGCACCATCAGGTCTTTACCACCGGTATCGACCTGGAATTCCTGCATGAACGGCGCGGCGTCCTGATCAGGGTTGTAACGATAAACGCTGACTTTCAACATGGCGGCCACCCTTAATAAGTCCGAATCTTAGGTTCAAAAGTCGGAACAGTCTTCGGCGAGAAGTTCACAGCACGCTTGGTCACGCGCTTGTCACCCGGGAAGTAGAGGGTGTGGCACAGCCAGTTTTCGTCGTCACGGTCTTCGAAGTCTTCACGGGCGTGAGCACCGCGGGACTCTTTACGTACTTCAGCTGCGATGGCGGTGGCTTCGGCCACTTCCAGCAGGTTCTGCAACTCAAGCGCTTCGATACGTGCAGTGTTGAACGCCTGCGACTTGTCGTTGATCTTGACGTTGGCGATGCGCACGCGCAGGTCAGCCAGTTGGGCAATACCCTTCTGCATGTATTCGCCGGTACGGAATACACCGAAGTAGTTCTGCATGCAGTTTTGCAGCTCGCGACGCAGGGTTGCCACGTCCTCACCTTCGGTACGCTCGTTCAGAGCGGACAGACGGGCCAGGGCCGCATTGATGTCGGCGTCGGTGGCCTCGTCGTATTCGATACCGTCGGTCAGCGCCTTTTCCAGGTGCAGGCCGGCAGCGCGGCCGAATACCACCAGGTCGAGCAGCGAGTTGCCGCCCAGACGGTTGGCACCGTGAACCGATACGCAAGCCACTTCACCCACTGCGAACAGGCCAGGGATGATTTCGTCGACGCCTTCGCCGTTCTGGGTGATCGCCTGGCCGTGAATGTTGGTGGCAACGCCGCCCATCATATAGTGGCAGGTCGGAACAACCGGAACCGGAGCAACAACCGGGTCAACGTGTGCGAAAGTCTTCGACAGTTCGCAGATGCCTGGCAGACGGCTGTGCAGCACTTCCTCGCCCAGGTGGTCGAGTTTAAGCATTACGTGGTCGCCATTCGGACCGCAACCGTTGCCGGCGATGATTTCTTTAACCATCGAACGGGCAACAACGTCACGACCAGCAAGGTCTTTGGCGTTCGGAGCATAACGCTCCATGAAACGCTCGCCGTGCTTGTTGATCAGGTATCCACCTTCACCACGGCAACCTTCTGTAACCAGTACACCGGCACCGGCGATACCGGTCGGGTGGAACTGCCACATTTCAATGTCTTGTACCGGCACGCCGGCACGCAGCGCCATGCCAACGCCGTCACCGGTGTTGATCAGGGCGTTGGTGGTCGAAGCGTAGATACGACCTGCACCGCCGGTAGCCAGTACGGTGGCCTTGGCACGGATGTAGGTGGTTTCGCCGGTTTCGATGCAGATGGCGATCACGCCGACGAACTCGCCTTCGCCGTTCTTCACCAGATCGACAGCGTAGTACTCGTTCAGGAACACGGTACCGGCTTTCAAGTTGCCCTGATAAAGGGTGTGCAGCAGAGCATGACCGGTACGGTCGGACGCAGCGCAAGTACGCGCAGCCTGGCCGCCTTTACCGTAGTCCTTGGACTGACCGCCGAACGGACGCTGGTAGATACGACCTTGCTCGGTACGCGAGAATGGCATACCCATGTGGTCCAGCTCGTAAACGGCAGCCGGGCCTTCCTGACACATGTATTCGATAGCGTCCTGGTCACCGATGTAGTCGGAACCCTTGACGGTATCGTACATGTGCCAGCGCCAGTCATCGTTCGGGTCCGCGGAGGCGATAGCGCAGGTGATGCCACCCTGAGCCGATACGGTGTGCGAACGCGTCGGGAAAACCTTGGTGATCACGGCAGTCTTGTGACCACCTTGTGCCAGTTGCAGCGCTGCGCGCATGCCGGCACCGCCACCACCAATGATGATGGCGTCGAAAGAAATCGTTGGAATGTTAGCCATGAATCAGATACCCCAGAGAATCTGCACACCCCAGACGAAGTAAGCGAACATCGCAACGCCGCATACTGCCTGGAAAAGGAAACGTACTGCAGTCGCGGACTTGCCCAGCGCCATCGGCGTCAGGTAGTCGGTCGCGATGGTCCACATGCCGACCCAGGCGTGAGCGCCCAGGGCAACGAGGGCCAGCAGACTGAAGATACGCATCCCGTTGTGGGCGAACAGGCCATGCCACTGCTCGTAGCCAATGCCCGGATTCGCTGCGAGGTATCCGATCAGGAAAATGAAATAAGCCGCGAGAACAACCGCAGACACACGCTGTGCCATCCAATCATAGAGGCCCGAACGCGAAAGGTTCGTAACGCTGGTTACCATATCCAAACTCCTGCCAGAACGATCAACACCACGGAAACGGCGATGATAATTTTCGAGCCCAGGCGGCCGCCTTCCAGCGTCTCACCGATGCCCATGTCCATGATCAAATGGCGCACACCGGCTACCAGGTGATACAGCAGAGCGGACAGGAGGCCCCATGCTACGAACTTGGCCAGCGGACTGGTCAAGCATGCCTTCACGTCGGCAAAACCTTCCTCGGAACCCAGGGATTTGCCCAATGCATACAGCATGAAGCCAAGGCCCAGGAAGAGGATGATGCCGGAAACACGGTGAAGAAACGACGTAACGCCGGTGATGGGGAGTTTGATGGTCCTTAGGTCTAGGTTTACAGGTCGTTGGCTTTTCACGGCTTTTTTTTCACACTGAAGAGCCCCTAACAATCAGGGCAAAGTTGTTGGGGAGTGCACTGGTCAGGTAACCACCACCCAGGGATGCGACCCCCAATAAAGCAGGCCCAAAAGCCCCTGGCGGTCGGTGGCCGAGTATAGACAGTTAGGCTACTAATGACAACGCGTTCACCTTCCCCTAATAGCTGATTGCACAAGCGCAATAAAAGGCGTAAACGGCAGGCAATTTCGAGGAAAAAGTCCGGTTAAAGCCTTCTGGAGCAAGACTTTAGGCAAATTGACATTCGAATTTATCTCACTATAGTGGTGCGGGCCCTGCGTGGGGGGTCTGTCTGATGATTTCAAGCATAAATAGGAGGCCACATGGCTGACAAAAAAGCGCAGTTGATCATCGAGGGCGCAGCCCCCGTCGAGCTGCCCATTTTAACCGGCACCGTTGGTCCCGATGTTATCGACGTTCGGGGCCTGACGGCCACGGGCCGCTTCACCTTTGACCCGGGTTTCATGTCGACCGCTTCCTGCGAGTCGAAGATTACCTATATTGACGGCGATAACGGCATTCTGCTGCACCGCGGCTACCCGATCGAGCAACTGGCCGAGAAGTCGGACTACCTGGAAACCTGCTACCTGCTGCTCAACGGCGAACTGCCGACAGCAGAGCAAAAGGCCCAGTTCGTCAGCACCGTGAAGAACCACACCATGGTTCACGAGCAGCTGAAGACTTTCTTCAACGGCTTCCGTCGCGACGCTCACCCAATGGCCGTGATGTGCGGCGTAGTCGGCGCCCTGTCGGCCTTCTACCACGACTCCCTGGACATCAATAACCCGCAGCATCGCGAAATCTCCGCGATCCGCCTGGTTGCCAAGATGCCGACCCTGGCAGCGATGGTTTACAAGTACTCCATGGGCCAACCCATGATGTACCCGCGCAACGACCTGTCGTACGCGGAAAACTTCCTGCACATGATGTTCAACACTCCGTGCGAGATCAAACCGATCAGCCCGGTACTCGCCAAGGCCATGGACCGGATCTTCATCCTCCATGCCGACCACGAGCAGAACGCATCGACCTCCACCGTACGCCTGGCAGGCTCCTCGGGCGCCAACCCGTTCGCCTGTATCGCTGCCGGCATCGCGGCACTGTGGGGCCCGGCTCACGGCGGCGCCAACGAAGCCGTACTGACCATGCTCGATGAAATTGGCGATGTCTCGAACATCGACAAGTTCATCGCCAAGGCCAAGGACAAGAACGATCCGTTCAAACTGATGGGCTTCGGTCACCGGGTTTACAAAAACCGCGACCCACGCGCTACCGTCATGAAAAAGACCTGCGACGAAGTGCTCAAGGAGCTCGGCATCCAGAACGATCCGCAACTCGAACTGGCCATGCGCCTGGAAGAGATCGCCCTGACCGACCCGTACTTCATCGAGCGCTCGCTGTACCCGAACGTCGACTTCTACTCGGGGATCATCCTCAAGGCGATCGGCATTCCAACCAGCATGTTCACCGTGATCTTCGCCCTGGCGCGGACCGTCGGCTGGATCTCCCACTGGAAAGAAATGCTCTCCAGCCCGTACAAGATCGGCCGCCCGCGCCAGCTGTACACCGGCTACGAGTCGCGTGACATTACCAAGCTGGAAGACCGCAAGTAAGTTCAGTCTTGCTGTAGCGTGTTGAGTTGCACTGGAAACGGCCACTATTTATATAGGGGCCGTTTTTGTTTGCGTCGGACTTAGGGGCGTTTTTTTGATTGTGTACATATCTGTTGTTTAGGTAACGGCCAGTTAGGGTTCCGCCCTTACGGCGGGTTACTTTGGGGCCCCAAAGTAACCAAAAGGCTGTGCCCCTTTCGTTCGGCCCTTCGCCCAGGCTCAGGGTGCCTTCGCTCCGGCCCTGCTCCGTGGGCCCGCCGCCATCGGCCATCCATGGCCGGGGGCGGCTAACCCGGCATCCATGCCGGGTTGCCCACTGCGCAGAACCTCCACTCAGCCTCTCGAGGGGGCGTGCACCGCAACAGCAACGCGAGGCGGCCTACCGGCCGGCCTGGTCACTGTGTAGTGGTCAACTGATCGTTCCCGCATGGGAACGATCAGTGTGGAGCATCACCACTCAACAGGCCGAGCGTTAGCTCGCCTGCAGCTCTTGATCTTGATCCACCCGCCCCTTCGGGAGGCTGAGTGGAGGTATTCATCCGGGGATTGGCGCGCAGCGCCGTTCGACGCAGTCGAACTCATTGCCTGGAGGTCGTCGCGAAGCAGACCGGAGGGCAATGCCCCCGGATGGATGCCGGAGCGAAGGAACGCCGAGCCTTAGCGAGGGGCCGGACGCTCGGGGCGAAGCGTTTTTTTGCTTACTTTTTTTAGGCGCTTGTAAAAAAAGTGAGTCGCCGTAAGGGCGAAACCATAAGTCGCCGTTACCGCAGGAATGGATATGTACTCGGTCAATAAAATATAGGTCGGCTGTCCGGTCACCTTCAGGACAAGTCGGATCGCCACATCGCTCGCTCCTACGGAATTATCAGCGCCGAATAAAAATGCCCCGATCTCTCGACCGAGGCATTTCATACAACGTCGCTACTTATATAGAAACATCAAACCTTAGTGCGAAACCGCCCCACTCGCCCCCAACCCAGTCTGCGAACGAACGAACTGCGGGAAGAACAGCGCCCGCTCATTGTCCGCCGCCGTCGACTTGTCAGTGATCGAGAAGAACCAGATCCCGATAAACGCAATCATCATCGAGAACAGCGCCGGGTACTCATACGGGAAGATCGCCCTCTCGTGATGCAGGATCTGCACCCAGATGGTCGGACCCAGCACCATCAAGCCCACCGCACTGACCAGACCCAGCCAGCCACCAATCATCGCCCCACGGGTGGTCAGCTTCTTCCAGTACATGGAAAGCAGCAGCACCGGGAAGTTACAGCTCGCGGCAATGGAGAACGCCAGGCCTACCATGAACGCGATGTTCTGGCTTTCGAACAGGATCCCCAGACCGATCGCCAGCACCGCCAAGGCAATGGTAGTGATTTTCGAGACACGGATTTCATCCTTCTCGTTGGCCTTGCCCTTCTTGATCACACTGGCATACAGGTCATGCGACACCGCCGATGCACCGGCCAGGGTCAGGCCGGCAACCACCGCCAGAATGGTGGCGAACGCTACCGCCGAGATAAAGCCCAGGAAAATACTGCCACCCACCGCGTTGGCCAGGTGCACCGCCGCCATGTTGTTACCGCCCAACAGGGCGCCCGCCGCATCCTTGAATTCCGGATTGGTGCTGACCAGCAGAATCGCGCCGAAGCCGATGATGAAGGTCAGGATGTAGAAGTAGCCGATGAAGCCAGTTGCATAGAGCACGCTCTTGCGAGCTTCCTTTGCATCACTCACGGTGAAGAAGCGCATCAGGATGTGCGGCAGGCCAGCGGTACCGAACATTAGCGCCAGACCGAGGGAGAACGCCGAGATCGGATCTTTCACCAGGCCGCCCGGGCTCATGATCGCTTCAGCTTTCGGGTGAACCTTGATCGCCTCGGAGAACAGCATGTTGAAGTCGAAGTTGACGTGCTTCATCACCATCAGCGCCATGAACGAGGCACCGGACAGCAGCAGCACGGCCTTGATGATCTGCACCCAGGTGGTTGCCAGCATGCCGCCGAACAGCACGTACATGCACATCAGGATGCCTACCAGGATCACCGCAACATGGTAGTCCAGGCCGAACAGCAGCTGGATCAGCTTGCCGGCACCGACCATTTGCGCGATCAGGTAGAACGCCACCACCACCAGCGAACCGCAGGCAGACAGGGTGCGGATCTGGGTCTGCCCAAGGCGGTAGGACGCCACGTCGGCAAAGGTGTATTTACCCAGGTTACGCAGACGCTCGGCGATCAGGAACAGAATGATCGGCCAGCCCACCAGGAAGCCGATCGAGTAGATCAGGCCGTCATAGCCGGACGTGAACACCAGCGCGGAAATCCCCAGGAAGGACGCCGCCGACATGTAGTCACCGGCAATCGCCAGACCGTTCTGGAAACCGGTGATCTTGCCGCCCGCCGCATAGTAGTCAGCAGCCGAATTGTTACGCTTGGAGGCCCAGTAGGTGATGCACAGCGTCGCGCCGACAAAGGCCACGAACATCAGGATTGCCGAAATATTGAGCGGTTGCTTGTGCACTTCGCCAGTGAGTGCCTCGGCCGCCCAAACGGCGGGGGCGAAGGCGGCGAGGCCCAGGACTGCAAATAGGCGCCGGATCATTGCTTGGCCTCCTTCAGAATCGCATTGTTGAGATCGTCGAACTCGCCGTTGGCGCGTCGTACATAGATGCCGGTCAGAATGAAGGCCGAAACAATCAGCCCCACACCAATCGGAATGCCCCAGGTAATCGACGACTCAGGGCTGATCTTCGCCCCCAGTACGTGCGGCCCGTAAGCGATCAGAAGAATGAATCCGGAGTACAGCCCAAGCATGATCGCCGATAGTATCCAGGCGAACTTTTCCCTTTTACGAACCAGCTCCTTGAAGCGCGGGCTGTTTTGAATCGAGAGGTAAATGCTGTCGTTCATTGTTTTTATCCTCGCAGCACAGATATGTGTTGGAACGTTATCCACTCTATGCGGCTCAAGGAGAGGTTCCAGACGACCTTAGTCTTAGAACGCAAAGTGTCGGTTTCACCCATTGAACGCGGACAAAAACAAAGGCCCGCGAGGCAAAAATGCCAAGCGGGCCTGGAAGGTGCTGACTAGACGCGTCGAATTAAATTACTGGACCCACTCGGCCACTCGTTCCGGGTGTTTGGCCACCCAATCCCGGGCCGCGACATCCGGCTTGGCGCCATCCTGAATCGCCAACATGACTTCGCCGATTTCGTCTTTCGAGGCCCACTGGAAGTTATGCAAGAACTTGGCGACTTCCGGCGCCTTCTTCTCCAGCCCCTTGCTGCCGATGCTATTGACGGTTTCCGCTGCGCCGTAAACGCCTTTGGAATCGTCAAGGAAGCGCAGCTTCCACTTGGCGAACATCCAGTGCGGTACCCAGCCGGTCACGGCAATGGACTCTTTCTTCTCTTCCGCGCGGGTCAGCTCGGCAATCATCCCGGCACCGGAACTGGCCTGCAGTTTGTAGTCCAGGCCGTAGTCCTTGATGGCCTGGTCGGTCTTGAGCATCACGCCTGAACCGGCATCGATGCCGACGATCTTGTTCTTGAAGGTGGTGTCATCCTTCAAGTCAGCGATGGAGATGGCCTTGACGTACTCCGGCACGATCAAGCCGATTTTTGCGTCCTTGAAGTTGGGACCGTAGTCGACCACCTTGTCCTTGTTCTTCGTCCAGTACTCACCGTGGGTCACCGGAAGCCAGGCCGAGAGCATGGCATCGAGTTTGCCCGTGGCCACGCCCTGCCACATGATCCCGGTCGCCACGGCTTGCAGCTTCACGTCATAGCCGAGCTTCTGCTTGATCACCTCCGCTGCCACGTGAGTGGTCGCCACGCTGTCGGACCAACCGTCGACATAGCCGATGCTCAGGGTTTTGCTGTCGGCAAATGCCTGCGTGGAGCCGATCGCCAGTGCCAGAGCGGCACCGGCGCCTAAGAGTCGTCGCATCTTCATCGTTACTTCCCCGAAAGTGCTGCGCCCGACGAATGCCGAGCAGCGTCAACGTATGTGCACAGCGCCTCCATCACGCCTCACCGCAAACTCGTTCGAACATCAGCGGAGTACTGATACCTCGATCATCAACCTCGCGACCTCGGCGACCTGCTCTACGAGCGACCTCAAGGCAGCGAGAAACGACATCAGAAAGCCAGTAACGACACCCCGACGAATTACCCTGGCAACTCCCGCCCGAACTTTGCATATCAAAATCATGCAGCCCACCAAGCCTCTGGCAAATGCAGGTAAGATGCGCGGCTTTGTTCCCGGATGGCTTGACCATGCCCGCCAGCTCGCGCTTCCCTTTTTTCGCTTATCTGTTTGCCTGCCTGCTCGGCCTTTTTGCCTTATGTGGCTACTGGTACGGCCTCGGCCAACCGGTGGTATTACCGGATGCTGCCAGCGCCACGCACAAACTGCAGTGCGCCTCCTACACCCCGTTCGATAAAGACCAGTCGCCGTTCGATGTGCCATTCAACCTGCGTCCCGAGCGCATGGACGCCGACCTTGCGCTGCTGGCGACCCGTTTTGAATGCATCCGCACTTACTCGATGACCGGCCTCGAAGCCCTGCCGGACCTGGCGCGCAAGCACGGTCTGAAAATGATGATCGGCGCCTGGGTCAACAGCAACCCGGTGGACACCGCCAAGGAAGTCGAGCTGCTGATCGCCGAAGCCAACGCCAACCCGGACGTGGTCACTGCGGTGATCGTCGGCAACGAAGCCCTACTGCGCAAGGAAATCACTGGCGCGCAACTGGCCAAGCTGATCAGTCACGTCAAAAGCCAGGTCAAACAACCGGTGACCTACGCCGACGTCTGGGAATTCTGGCTCAAACATCCTGAAATCGCCCCGACAGTGGATTTCCTCACCATCCACTTGCTGCCGTACTGGGAAGACGATCCGTCGAACATCGACGCCGCCCTGCAACACGTCGCCGAGGTACGCCAGGTGTTCGGCAATCGCTTCGCCCCCAAAGACGTGATGATTGGCGAGACCGGCTGGCCGAGCGAAGGCCGCCAGCGGGAAACCGCCGTGCCCAGCCGGGTCAACGAAGCCCGCTTCATTCGCGGCTTTGTCGCCATGGCCGAACAGCAAGGCTGGCACTACAACCTGATCGAAGCGTTCGACCAACCCTGGAAACGCGGCAGCGAAGGCGCGGTCGGTGGTTACTGGGGGTTGTTCGACGCCGACCGCCAGGACAAGGGCGTTCTCGCAGGCCCGGTCAGCAACCTGCCGTACTGGCCGCAATGGCTGGCCGTGGGCGGGCTGATATTCCTCGGCGCGTTGATGCTGGGAGGCCGCGTGCGCAGCACCCGTTCAGCATTGATATTGCCGCTGCTGGGCGCTGTCGCGGCCTGCTCTATCGGAAGCTTTGCCGAGTTGGCGCGCGTCACCAGCCGCTCTGCCGATGAATGGATCTGGGCCGTTGTGCTCGTCACCCTGAACCTGCTGGTTCTGACCCATGCAGCATTGACCCTGAGTACCCGAACCGGCTGGCGTGAACGCGCCTTCAATGCGTTGGAGCGTCGCGCCGGCTGGCTGCTGGCCGCGGCAGGCTTTGCCGGTGCGGTGATGATGCTGGGACTGGTGTTCGAGCCACGTTATCGCAGCTTCCCAAGCGCCGCCCTGCTGCTACCAGCACTGGTTTACCTGATTCGCCCGGTCAGTGTTCCTCGCCGTGAAATCGCCCTGCTGACCTTTATCATCGGCGCCGGCATCGCCCCGCAACTGTATCGCGAAGGCTTGCTCAATCAGCAAGCCTGGGGCTGGGCACTGGTCAGTGGGTTGATGGTTGCCGCGTTGTGGCGCAGTTTGCGAGTGCGCAAAGGCTGACGGCCATTCGCCTGCCGATGGGTTATCGCGGGCAAGCAGCCGGTGCCCGCACCAACCGCAACCCCGCAATCACCACCGCAAACACCGCCAGGCTGGTGTTGTACAGGGCCAGTGCAGGGAAACCGAACATCAGCGCCAGCAGCGCCAGCCACCAGCCCGCCCGCTCCGGTGCGAAAAAACCGGCCAGCGCCGCGGCCAACGCGGCCCAGCCCATGACCTTGAAGTGAATCATCAACCCCAGCCCGGAGCGCAACTGGCATTCCCAGCGACTGGCCTGATCCACGCAAATGCCGACCCACTGGGCATCTTCCATAAAGCCATAACGCGCACCATAACTGGCGACCAGCCATAGCGGCAGTACGATGCACAGCAATATCACGGGTAAACGGCGGGACATGAAACTCTCCGAGAGGCAAAACGGCGCCCAGCTTAATCGCACGAGGCCGCGAAACAAACGCATTCAACAGATAACTGGTCATCAAATGCCTGCAAAGTGTATCGTCCGGCTACTATTGACCACCACTCAGCCACTTTGGTGCCGATGCATGGCACTTTGGCGCGAAACCTGTGGTCATAGCCTGCGAACTTCATTAGGCACCTTCCTCTAAGGGATTTAGTCATGCTCCGTTCCTTGCGCTTCGCTGCCCTTTTCGGCGGCCTTATCCTGAGTGCGTCCGCACTGGCGATAGATATAGATGCCGCCAGTTATGGCTACCCGCTTACCAACCCGTTTGAAGCGACGATTGCCACGACACCGCCAGAACTGAGGCCAGAGCTGCCACTGGACGAAGATATCAATCAGGGCGATTACAGCCTGGCGCTGCGCCCCGAGCGCGCCTTCGAATTGCCGGACAACTTCTGGGCGGTGAAAAAACTCACCTACCGCATGGCCACCCAGGACCACGCCGCACCGCTGATTTTCCTGATCGCCGGCACCGGCGCACGCTACGACAGCAGCCTCAACGAATACCTCAAGCGCCTCTACTACAAGGCCGGCTATCACGTCGTCCAGTTGTCCTCGCCCACCAGCTACGACTTCATTGCCTCCGCGTCCCGCTTCGCCACCCCGGGCGTGAGCAAGGAAGATGCCGAGGACATGTACCGCGTGATGCAAGCCGTGCGCGCGCACAACCCGAATCTGCCGGTCACCGACTACTACCTCACCGGTTATAGCCTGGGCGCACTGGATGCGGCCTTCGTCGCCCATCTGGACGAAACCCGGCGCAGCTTCAACTTCAAGAAAGTCCTGCTGCTCAATCCGCCGGTGAACCTCTATACCTCCGTGACCAACCTCGACAAGATGGTGCAAACCGAGGTCAAGGGCATCAACAACAGCACCACGTTTTATGAACTGGTCCTCAACAAGCTGACCCGCTACTTCCAGGAAAAAGGCTACATCGACCTCAACGATGCGCTGGTCTATGACTTCCAGCAGTCAAAAGAGCATCTGACCAACGAACAGATGGCCATGCTGATCGGTACCTCGTTCCGTTTCTCGGCCGCCGACATCGCCTACACCTCGGACCTGGTCAACCGCCGCGGCCTGATCACCCCGCCCAAGTACCCGATCGCCGAAGGCACCAGCCTGACGCCGTTCTTCAAACGCGCCCTGCAATGCGACTTCGATTGCTACCTCACCGAGCAGGTGATTCCCATGTGGCGCGCGCGCACCGACGGCGGCAGCCTGCTGCAACTGATCGACCAGGTCAGCCTGTACGCACTGAAGGACTACCTGCACGACAGCCCGAAAATCGCCGTCATGCACAACGCTGACGATGTGATCCTTGGCCCTGGCGACCTGGGCTTCCTGCGCAAGACTTTCGGCGACCGCTTGACGGTCTACCCTCACGGCGGCCATTGCGGCAACCTCAACTATCGCGTCAACGCCGACGACATGCTGGAGTTCTTCCGTGGCTAAACCTCTCCTGTTTCTCGCTGCGTTGCTCTGCGCAAGTTATGCCAATGCCGACAACAGCAAGGCCAACACCCCGACCGTGGTAGATCCGGACGGCTTCACCGAACCCTTGACCAAACTCAAGTTCAACCCGGGGCTGGACCAGCGCGAATTCGAGCGCTCGACCCTCAGCGCCCTGAACGTCTATGACCCGCTAGAGTCGTGGAACCGTCGGGTCTACCACTTCAACTACCGCTTCGACCAGTGGGTGTTCCTGCCGGTGGTCGACGGTTACCGCTATATCACCCCGAGCTTTCTGCGCACCGGTGTCAGCAACTTCTTCAACAACCTGGGTGACGTGCCCAATCTGGTGAACAGCCTGTTGCAACTCAAGGGCCAGCGCTCACTGGAAACCACCGGGCGCCTGCTGCTCAACACCACGGTCGGCATCGCCGGCCTGTGGGATCCGGCGACCTCCATGGGCCTGCCACGCCAAAGCGAAGACTTCGGGCAGACCCTGGGGTTCTACGGCGTTCCGGGCGGCGCCTACCTCATGCTGCCGATCCTCGGCCCCTCGAACCTGCGCGACACCGGCGGGCTGGTGGTCGACTACACGGCAGAGTCAGCGATCAACTTCCTGAACGTGTCGGAAGTCAGCGAGAACCATCCGGAAATCTTGATCCTGCGTGGCATCGACAAGCGTTACCAGACCCGCTTCCGCTACGGCCAGACAAACTCGCCGTTCGAGTACGAGAAGGTACGCTACGTCTACAGCGAAGCCCGCAAGCTGCAGATCGCCGAGTAATCACGCTGGCAACAAAAAGGCCATTCGACTCGCATCGAATGGCCTTTTTCATGCACCTGTCATCCCCTATCCTTTGTGGGAGCGAGCGTACATTGCTTGCTCAGCCTTTGACCGCGCGCCAGCCCCTGCTCACCATCATCACACCGGCCAGCACCACCGCCCCCGCCACAATCCCGGCCACGGCGTTCATCAAGCTCGGCACGATCCACGAGAAGCCGCCAACGCTCTGGCTCACACCTTCAATCCAGTGATGTACCGCGGGCACGCCATGGGTGAGAATCCCGCCACCGACCAGGAACATCGCGGCCGTACCGATCACCGACAGGCTTTTCATCAAGTACGGTGCAGCCCGCAGGATCGCGCCCCCGATGCTTTTGGCCACCTGCGCCGGTTTCTGCGTGAGCCACAAGCCGAGATCGTCGAGCTTGACGATGCCCGCCACCAGACCGTAAACACCGACGGTCATGACGATGGCAATCCCCGACAGCACAATCACCTGTTGCGTCAGCGGCGCGTCGGCCACGGTGCCCAGGGTGATGGCGATGATTTCCGCCGAGAGGATGAAGTCGGTGCGCACCGCGCCCTTGATCTTGTCCTTCTCGAAGGCCACCAGATCGACGGCCGGGTCAGCCACGGCTTCGACCAACTGCGCATGCTCGGCCTGATCTTCGGCCTTGCTGTGGAGGAACTTGTGCGCCAGCTTTTCAAACCCTTCAAAACACAGGTAGGCCCCCCCCAGCATCAGCAGTGGCGTGACCAGCCAGGGAATGAACGCGCTGATGGCCAGCGCCGATGGCACCAGGATCAGTTTGTTGATGAACGAGCCCTTGGCCACCGCCCAGACCACCGGAATTTCCCGCTCGGCGCGCACGCCAGACACCTGCTGGGCATTGAGCGCCAGATCGTCACCCAGGACGCCGGCGGTCTTTTTCGCGGCCAACTTGGTCATCAACGCAACATCGTCGAGCACCGCGGCAATGTCATCGATCAACAACAGCAAACTGCTTCCTGCCATGGCTCAGGGTGTCCTTCGTGAATAAGTGATGTGCAGCATAGCCTGCCACACTGCGTAAGGGCATTCTTGAGCGTCGCGCGAGGCCGGTGCTACCATGCGCAACCGCCAGTACAGGCAAGGAATCACCTGTTTTATGAGCACTATCCGCGAGCGCAATAAAGAACTGATCCTGCGTGCCGCCAGTGAAGAATTTGCCGACAAGGGCTTCGCTGCGACCAAAACCAGCGATATCGCGGCCAAGGCGGGGTTACCAAAGCCCAACGTCTATTACTACTTCAAGTCCAAGGAAAACCTCTACCGCGAGGTCCTGGAAAGCATCATCGAGCCGATCCTGCAGGCCTCGACGCCGTTCAACGCCGACGGCGAGCCCAGCGAAGTGCTCGGCGGCTACATTCGCTCGAAGATCCACATCTCCCGCGACCTGCCATTTGCCTCCAAAGTGTTTGCCAGCGAAATCATGCACGGCGCCCCACACCTGAGCGCCGACCTGGTGGAGCAGCTCAACGGCCAGGCCAGGCACAACATCGACTGCATCCAGACCTGGATCGATCGCGGCCAGATCGCCCCCATCGACCCCCATCACCTGATGTTCAGCATCTGGGCCGCGACCCAGACCTACGCCGACTTCGACTGGCAGATCACCGCCATCACCGGCAAGGCCAAGCTGGATGACGAGGATTACGAAGCGGCGGCGCAGACAATTATCCGCTTGGTGCTCAAGGGCTGCGAGCCGGATCGCAGGGCCGAGTGACCCGCCATCGCGGGCCTGCTTGATCCATGCAGTACCGCCCGCCGAATGGGGGCGGCCTGCGAATTCCAATCAACCGCTGCACGGATGCCTGTCAGCCAGGAACGCCAACAAGGCCTCAGTGACAAACCGCGGATTTTCCAGATTGGAGATATGTCCGGCTTCAGGCACCAGTCGATAGGGACAGCCAATCAACTCTGCCATTTCCATGGTTTCCGAAGGCGGTCTTGGAGTGTCCTGGTCACCGCACATCACCAGCGTGGCTTGCGGGTTCAACTGACTCAGACACGCCAACACATCCTCTCGACCAAACGTGATCCGCCCCAGCGGTACGATGCTCTCGCGCAAACGCTCAGGCGGTAAGGCTGCCAGTGATGCGCGAAACTGCTGATAAAGCGGTGACTGCGGGTCGATTCCCGGCCGGAAGAAAATCGGTACCACGATATCGAGAATCTGCGGCGTAATCGCACCCGCCTCCTCGATCTGCTTGAGCAACGAAAAATAGTACTGCCGGGTGGCCTCGGGTTCGGCGCCGAGGTAGGTGTCCATCAGCACCAGGCCGTTGATGCGCTGCGGGTGGGACAGGGCCAGGCGCGCCCCCCACATGCCGCCGACCGAAAGGCCGACCAGCGTCACATGCTCAAGGTCCAGGTGATCGAGCAGCGCCAGGGCCTGGCGCGCCAGGTCATCCAGGGAGGCCGTGCCCTGGGGCAGCGACCCGGACTCACCGTGTCCCCACAGGTCCAGGGCAATCACCCGATACTGTTGCGACAAGGCCGCAATCTGTGGCGCCCACATAGCCTGGTCCCACAAGTAACTACCGGCCAACAGCACCGCAGGGCCCACACCTTGGTCAATATAGTGAAGGGGTTGTCCATCAATCGTAACGAAGGGCATCCGTTGTCTCCTTTGCACAGTGTGCTTGTCAGAAATGGTCCGGCAGACTGTCCCGCGCAGGTATGAGCGTCAATTCCGGCTTCAATAGCGCATGTGACAAGGCCACCGCGCACAAGCGCTACCGACCACCCACCTCTACGCGGTCGTTGTCGCGGGCAAGCCCGCTCCCACACGAAGCCTGCGACACCGATGCCGTGAGAGAGCAAGCCCGGTCCGGGCGGCGCTCCGGACAAGTGGCACTTACAAGCGCTGCAAAACTACAGCCCCTCCAGTTCCGCCATCAGGTCATTCAATCGGTCCACCTTCTCCGCGGTGATGTCCGTCGCGGACAGCCCTTCGATGTACATCGCCAACGCCTGCACCGTGCTGCACTCGAACATCGCACGCAGCGGCACATCCCGCTGCAAGGCGTTTTGTACCCGCGAGGCGATTTGCGTGGCCAGCAGTGAATGACCGCCCAGTTCGAAGAAATTGTCGCGAACCCCGACCTGCTCGACTTTCAGCACCTGCGCCCAGATGTCCGCCAGGGTTTGCTCAAGCTCCGTTCCCGGCGCCTGGTAGTCCTGGCTTTGCAACTGCCCGATCGCAAGCGCCGGCAGCTGCTTGCGATCGAGCTTGCCGTTGGCATTGAGCGGCATGCGCGACAGCCACAACCAGTGCAGCGGTACCATGTAGTCGGGTAGCACGGCGCGCAGGCGTTGCTTGATCCCCTCCAGTTGTTCACCTTGATCCTGAGTCGAATCGCTGACCACCAGATAGCCGACCAGGTGCTTGCCGTTGACACCTTCCTGCACGCAGACCGCCGCTTCGCGGACCTCTGGCTGTTCATGCAGGCGCGCCTCGATTTCCCCCAACTCGATGCGGTAGCCGCGGATCTTCACCTGATGGTCGACGCGGCCGACGTACTCAAGCACACCGTCGGGACGCCGCCTTGCCAGGTCGCCGCTGCGATACAGGCGCTCGCCCGGGGCACCAAACGGATTGGGCACAAACACCGGGGCGGTACGCAGCGGGTCGCTGACATAACCGCGCCCCACCCCCGTGCCAGCCACGCACAATTCGCCCACGGCCCCCAGCGGCACCAGCTCCAGTGCACCATCAAGCAGGTACAAACGGTTGTTGTCGGTCGGCGTACCAATCGGCAAGTAACTGCCGCGAGTCGAGGCCTGGTCGACGCGAAAGAACGCGACGTCATCCGAGCATTCCGCCGGGCCATAGGCATTGACCAGCCCGATATCCGGGTAACGCAGCAACCATTGGTACGCCAGTTCAGGTGGCATCGCCTCGCCCGTCGGCAACATCCAGCGCAAGCCGTCCAATGACATCCGCTCCTGGGCAAGCATGCCCTGAATCAGTGAAGGCACACTCTCCAGCACGGTGATGCCCTGGGCCTGCACGTGGGCCAGCAGTCCCTGCGGATCATGGGCGATGGCGTTCGGCACGATGTCCACCCGTGCACCGAACAACGGTGCGGCAAGGAACTGCCAGACCGAGATATCAAAGCTTTGCGAAGCGGTCTGCGCGATTACGTCGGTTTTGCTCAGTTGCAGGTAGGGCACCTTGCTCAACTGGTTATTGAGCATGCCGCGTTGCTCGACCATCACCCCCTTGGGCAGACCGGTGGAACCGGAGGTGTAGATCACATAGGCCAGGTTATCCGGGCCGCTGTAGATCCCCGGGTTATGCACCGGGGCCTGACCCGCCTGCACCTCCTCCCAGACCAGCAAGCGAGGTCGATTGGCACAACCGAACTCATCCAGCAATGCCACTGCCTGTTCACGGCACGCCGCACTGCACACCAGCAACGGCGTATGGCTCAGCTCGATGATCCGGCTCAGGCGCTGACTCGGCAGGTCCGGGTCCAGCGGCAGGTAACCGGCACCGGCCTTGAAGCTGCCGATGATCATCCCCAGCAGGTCTGGAGTGCGTTCCGCGAGCAACGCCACTGGCTGATCCATCCGCACCCCCGCTGCCACCAGGGCATGACCCAGGCGGTTGCTTCGCTGGTTGAGCTCGCTGTAGCTGTGGCACTGGTCCAGGCAACTGACGGCAATGCGCTGTGGATACGCGGCGACCTGGGCTTCGAACAGTTCGACATAGCTCTGCTGCAGCGGGTAGTGATGCTCGCTCTGGTTGCAGCCGTTGATCAGGAAGTCCCGCTCTTGCTCGCCCAGCAAGGGCAAGTCCGCCATGTCGCCGTGGAAACCATCGATCAGGGCAATCAACAGTCGCTTGAACTCGCCAAGCATGCGTTCGACCGTGGAGGCGTCGAAGTAACGCTGGTCGTAGGACAGGTGCAGCCCCAGGTCATCCCCCGGATAGCACACCGCCGTCAGCGGGAAGTTGGTGTGGGTTCGGCCCGAGTCCGAGGTGGCGTTGAGGCTTTGCGCACGGTCCAGCACCGAGACTTCCACCGGGGCATTCTCGAACACGAACAGGCTGTCGAACAGGGGTTGGCCCTTGGGCAGTTCGCTCTGTTCCTGGATGTTCACCAACGGCAGGTACTCGTACTCGCGCAGTTGCATGTTGCTGTCCAGCAGATCGCTCAGCCATTGGCGCACACTGCAGGGTTGATCGTCTTCGGGCAGCTTGACGCGCAAGGCGATGCTGTTGATGAACAGCCCCACCGTGCGTTGCATCTCGGGCATCTCCACCGGACGCCCGGCCACGGTGACGCCGAACAGCACGTCGCGATCACCGCTCACGCGTCGCAGGACCAGGGCCCACGCCGCCTGGGCAAAGGTGTTGACGGTCAATTGATAGGCCTGGGCCAGCTCCCGCAGTCGCGCGCCGGCGCGGGCGTCCAGCCGGGTGTAGCAGTCACCGACGATCATGCCGCCACTGTCACCCGCGTGTTCACGCAGGAACGGACGGTCACCCGGTATCGACGTGGTCCGTTCAAAGCCTTGCAGATTGTGCTTCCACCACTGGCGTGCCTCGGCCATGTCCTGGCGTTGCAGCCAGCCAATGTAGTCGCGATAGCGCGGTGCCACGGCCAGTTGCGCCTCCCGCCCCTCGCCCATTGCCGTGTAGATCTCGAAGAAGTCATTCATCAACAAGGATCGGCACCAGGCATCGATGAGGATGTGGTGGTTGCTCATCATGAACCAGTAGCGTGCCGCGCCGACGCGGATCAGCCGCAGGTGGAACGGCGCCTGGTGGAGCAGGTCGAAGCCGGCCTCGCGTTCGGCCTTGAGCAAGGCTTGCAGCTTGGGCTCCTGCTCATCTTCGGCCACCGAGCTCCAGTCCAGGAACTCGATCGGGGTGCTGCCCGGCGTGTGGATAACCTGCAGCATCTGCGCGCCGATGTCCCAGCAGAACGAGGCCCGCAAGGCTTCGTGCCGAGCGATCACCGCCTGCCACGCCTGAGCGAATCGCTGCGGGTCAAGTTCACTGTGGATACGGTAACGGTCCTGCATGTAGTACAGGCCAGTGCCCGGTTCCAGCAAGGTGTGCAGCAACATGCCTTCCTGCATCGGCGTGAGCGGGTACAGGTCCTCAATCTGCGAGGCGGGAACCGGCAGCTCGTCGAGCTGCACCTGGGTCAGTTGCGCCAGCGAGAAATCTGACGGTGTCAGGCCTCCGGCATTGTCGTTCAGGCAGTGGGCGATCAGGCCCTGCAATTCGTCGAGGTAGGCCTGCGCCAATTCGCGGATGGTCTGCCCATCATGGCGCTGCGCGCTGAAGGTCCAGCGCAACAACAGCTCACCGCCATACACCTGGCTGTCGATGCTCAGTTCATTGGGCAACGGTGCATCCGGGTCATGAGCGGCACCGACGGGTTGATCCAATGGCTGGAACAGCGCGTCGTTGCCAAAGCTCTGATCGAACTGACCCAGGTAGTTGAAGGTGATTGACGCTTGCGGCAGTGCCGCCATCTGCTGCCGGCACGCGTCATCGGCCAGGTAGCGCAGCACACCATACCCCACCCCCTTGTGCGGCACTGCACGCAGTTGTTCCTTGATGGCCTTGATCGAAGCGCCCTGCCCGGTCGCGTCTTCGATGCGTTCGGGTGTCAGGCGCAAGGGGTAGGCGCTGGTAAACCAGCCGACGGTGCGCGTCAGGTCAATCTCGTCGAACAGGCTCTCACGGCCGTGGCCTTCGAGCTGAATCAGCGCCGAGTCATTGCCGCTCCAGCGGCACAGCACGCGGGCCAGGGCGGTGAGCAGCAAGTCGTTGACCTGGGTCCGGTAAGCACTGGGCGCCTGTTGCAGCAATTGCCGAGTCTGCTCGGCGCTCAACCGTACGCTGACAGTTTGTGCGTGACGCTGCTGCCGGCCACCTTCAGGGTGATCGCAGGGTAGCCCGGACCGGGCCGTGGCCAGTTGCTCTTGCCACCAGAGCAGCTCTTCGCGCAGGGATTCGCTGCTGGCATAGGCCTGCAAGCGTGCGCTCCAGTCACGTAGCGCGCTGGTTTTCGCCGGCAGGCGCACGGCCTGTTGCGCCTCGAGTTGACGGTAGACAGTCTGCAGATCGTCCAGCAACACCCGCCACGACACCCCGTCGACCACCAGGTGGTGAATGGCAATGAACAGACGTTGCCCACCCTCGGCCCCATCGACCAACACCACTCGCATCAGCGGACCCTGCTCAAGATCCAGGTTGCGCTGGGCATCGGCGAACAGCGCTTCACAGTGGTCCAGGTCCGGTACCCGGACTTGCCACAGCAAGGCGGCATCCGTCAGCGCCTGATGCTCGGCTCGCCATTGCCCGGCCATTGGCGTGAAGCGTAGGCGCAAGGCGTCATGCTGCTCGACCACCGCTAGCAACGCTTGCTCCAGTCGATGAGGTTCAAGGTTCACCGTAGGCTCCAGCAACAGCGCCTGGTTCCAGTGCTGACGCGCCGCCATATCGGTCTCGAAGAACCAATGCTGAATCGGCGTCAGTGCCGACTCACCCGTGAGCAGGCCTTGCTCGGCCATGACCTGTTCGGTACGCGTGGCCACTGCCGCCAGCGCCTGCACCGTTTGATGCTGGAACAGGTCCCGTGGGCTGAAGTGAATACCCTGCTGACGTGCCCGACTGACGACCTGGATCGACAGGATCGAATCGCCGCCCAGTTCAAAGAAGTTATCGTTGAGGCCGACCTGCTCGACGTTCAACACGTCGCACCAGATACCGGCCAGCGTCTGCTCCAGCGCGTTGCTCGGGGCGACGTACGCTTGGCGATTGAGATCCAGGTCCGGTGTGGGCAGCGCACGGCGGTCAAGCTTGCCGTTGGCCGTCAGCGGCCAGCGAGCCAACAGCATCAGGTGCGTTGGCACCATGTAATCCGGCAATTGGGTTTTCAGGTGCGCCTTGAGCGAGTCGCGCAGCGTTGCCTGCTGCGCCAGGTCCTGTTCGGCCACCTCACTGACCAGGTAGCCGGCCAGCTGTTTGCCGCTTGGGGTATCGAGCGCCAACACCACCGCTTCACGTACCGCCGGATGTTCCAGCAGGCGGGTTTCGATTTCACCGAGTTCAATGCGGAAACCGCGAACCTTCACTTGATGGTCGATGCGCCCCAGGTACTCCACCAGGCCATCGATGTGCTGGCGCACCAGGTCGCCGGTGCGGTACAGCCGCCCGCCATGAGCGGCAAACGGGTCGGCGACAAAGCGTTCGGCAGTCATCCCCGAACGCTGGTGATAGCCCTGGGCCAGACCGGCCCCGCCAATGTATAACTCACCGGTCGAGCCTTGCGGCACCAGCGCCAGGTCAGCGTCGAGAATGTAGGCCACGCGGTCACCGATCACACGGCCGATCGGTACGCTGCCGGCGCCCTCCTCCAGGTTTTGCGGGGCCAGACTGGCCAATGGCATGACCACGGTTTCGGTCGGGCCATAGGCATTGAAAAACAGACTCGGCTGGAAGGCTGCGCGGATTCGCTGCAGGTGCTCCCCGGTCAAGGCTTCGCCACCGGTGATGCACATGCGCACCGGCAGGGTTTCCCCCTGGGTGGCCAGCCATTGCGCCAACTGGCTGCCGTAACTGGGGGTGAAGCCGAGAACAGTGATGCGGTGCTGACGAATCAGCTGGCAGATCGCTTGCGCGTCCCATTGCCCCTGAGCCCGCAACACCACCTGTGCACCGCAGAGCAATGGCACCAACAGACGCTCGGTGGCGGCATCGAAGTTGATCGAATAGAAATGCAGTTCGTAGTCATCGGCACGCATGCCGAAGCGCTCGATCACCGCGCGGCAATGCATGGCGATTTCGCCGTGGGCTACCACCACGCCCTTGGGCTTGCCGGTGGAGCCGGAGGTATAGATCAGGTAGGCCGGATCCAGCGGCGAACTGATCAGGGGCAACTCGCAGTCCGGGTAATTCACCAGTCGCACGGCATCCCTATCCAGGCACCAACGCGCCACACCGGGCGGCAGTTCACCCAGCGCCTCGAACATCGCCGCGTCGCTGAGCAACAGGCCAAGGCCACTGTCTTCGATCATGTAGTGCAGGCGATCCAGCGGGTACTCCGGGTCCAGCGGCACATAGGCACCGCCCGCCTTGAGAATCGCCAGCAGCCCGATGACCATTTCCAGCGAGCGCTCCAGCGCCAGGCCGACCCGCACCTGCGGGCCGACGCCCCGCTCACGGAGCCCCCAGGCCAGACGATTGGCGCGACGATCCAGCTCGGCATAACTCAAGGTCTGAGCGGCGAAGGTCAAGGCCGGCGCGTCGGGGCGCGCCAACACCTGCTCGCTGAACAGGTGATGAATGCACTGGTCCAGGCGATGTTCGCCCGGCGCTTGCGCAAGGCTGGCCAACAGCTGTTGCTGCTCGCTGGCGCCCAGTAACGGCAGTTCACTGAGTCGCTGTTCAGGGTCGCTGATCAAGGTACGCAGCAGGTTGCGCCAATGCCCGGCCATGCGGGCGATGCGCGGCTCATCGAACAGATCGGTGCTGTAGGTGAAACAGCAACCCAACCGATGATCGAGTTCGGTGACTTCCAGGTTCAGGTCGAACTTGGTCGCCCGTGCATCGTTGGCCAGATACTCGACCGTCATGCCGGCCAGCGAACGGCTCTGCTGGAACTCCCAGCGCTGAACGTTGCACATCACTTGGAACAGCGGGTTGTAGGCCGTGCTGCGCGGTGGCTGCAAGGCTTCTACCAAGTGATCGAACGGCAGGTCCTGGTGGGACTGACCTTCGATGACTCGCTGGCGAACCTGCTCGAACAACTCGGTCACCGTCATCTGCCCGTCGAGCTGACAACGCAGGACCTGGGTGTTGAGAAACGCACCGATCAGCCCTTCGCTTTCCGGGCGAATGCGGTTGGCCACCGGAGCACCGATACGCAAGTCGGTCTGGCCACTGTAGCGGTAGAGCAATACGGCCAGGGCGGCGGTCATGGTCATGAACAGGGTCAGGCCCTGTTGTGCATTGAAGGTGCGCACCCGTGTGGCGAGGTCGTCACTCAGATCAAAGCGAAACAGCTCGCCCCGATGACTTTGCACCGCAGGTCTTGGGCGGTCACCCGGCAGCTCCAGCAGCGGATGCTCATGGCCCAGCTGTGCAGTCCAGTAGTCGAGCTGACGCTGACGCTCGCCGGACTCCAGCCATTGACGCTGCCAGACACTGTAATCCAGGTACTGCACCGGCAACGGTTCCAGCGGCGACCCCCGATCATCGAGGAAGGCTTCGTACAAGGCCGCCAACTCACGGGCAAAGATATCCATCGCCCAGCCTTCGGTGACGATGTGGTGCAAGGTCAGTACCAGGTAGTGCTCGTGCTCGGCGGTCTTGACCAGGCAGGCCCGAAGCAACGGCCCGGTTTCCAGATTGAACGCGGTGTGCGCTTCACGGTCGGCCAGTTGCTGGACTCGCTCCTCGCGCAGGTCAGCGTCCAGCGTCGAAAAGTCCTGCCAGTCCATGCGCAGGCCGGTTTGCGGATGAACCCGCTGCCAGGCCACACCGTTAACGCTGGGGAAGGTGGTGCGCAGGGTTTCGTGACGCATGACCAGCGCTTGCAACGCCGCCTCGAAACGCCCGACATCCAGCAGCCCGCGCAAACGCGCCATGCCGCCAACGTTATAGGCCGGGCTGTCCGGCTCCATCTGCCAGAGGAACCACATGCGCTGCTGGGAATAGGACAACGGCACCGGTGCTCTGCGGTCGACTTTCTCGATCGGCGGCTGTTGGTTGCGCTGACCCGACGCTTGAATCAAGCGCACCTGCTCGGCGAAGTCACCCAGCTCGCTGGCCTCGAACAACACCCGCAGCGGCAACTCGACGTCGCAGGCCTGCCGGGTCCGGGAGATGATCTGGGTGGCCAGCAACGAGTGGCCGCCGAGGGCGAAGAAGTCATCGCGCAGACCGACCTGGGCCTGGCCCAGCACTTCACGCCAGATCGCGGCGATCTGCTGCTCCAGCGCCGTGACCGGTTCAATCTGCTCACGCACCTGCCACTGGGGTTGCGGCAAGGCACGGCGGTCGACCTTGCCACTCGGGCTCAAGGGCATTGTGCCCAGCCGCACCAACTGTGCCGGGACCATGTACTCCGGCAGCTCGGCAGCCAGTGCGTGTTTCAGGCGCAGGCTTTTCGCCTCTGGCGCTTCAACGCTATCGACCACCGTGTAGTAGCCGATCAACTGCACGCCGGCAACGGTGTCACGCACCAGTACCACGGCCTGTGCGACGTTGTCCTGTGCCAGCAGGCGTGCTTCGATTTCTTGCGGCTCGACCCGGAAGCCACGCAGTTTGATCTGCTGATCGAGACGTCCGAGGTATTCCAGAGCACCCTCCGCGCTCCAGCGCACGCGGTCACCGGTGCGGTACAAACGCGCCCCTTGTTCACTCAGCGGATCGGCGACAAAGCGTTCGGCGGTCAACCCGGGTCGTCCCAGATACCCCCGAGCCAGGCCGGTACCACCGATGCACAGCTCGCCGGGGACTCCGGCCGGCAGCGGATTGAAATCACTGTCCAGCACCCGGCACACCACATTGCCCAGCGGCCGGCCAATCGGCGAGCGTTCGCCATCGCTCGTGTGGCAGTGCCAATGGGTGACGTTGATCGCCGTTTCAGTCGGGCCGTAGCGGTTGTGCAGTTGTACCGCCGGCAATTGCTCCAGCACGCGGTTGCGCAACTCGGCAGGCAAGGCTTCGCCACCGGAGAACAGGCGGCGCAGGCGGGTGCATGCGGCCGTCGTGGGCTCGTCGATGAACAGCTGCAACAACGCTGGTACAAAGTGCAGCGTGGTCACGCCGAAAGCTTGCACCAGGTGGGCAATGCGCTGGGGGTCGCGATGCTCCCCAGGGCCTGCCAGCAGCAAACGACAGCCAGTGATCAACGGCCAGAAACACTCCCACACCGACACGTCGAAACTGATCGGCGCCTTTTGCATCAGCACATCGCTTTCATCGAGGCGGTAGGTGGCCTGCATCCACTGCAGCCGTTCGCTGAGTGCCCCATGGGTGTTGCCGACACCCTTGGGCTGGCCGGTGGAGCCGGAGGTGTAAATCACGTAGGCCAGGTTGTCGCCCTGCAGGTGCAGCCCCGGTGCATGACTCGACCAACTGTCAAGGTTGAGGGTGTCCATGGCGATGACACTGACACCCACCGCTGTCGGCAGGCGTTGCAGCAGCTGACTCTGGGTCAGCAGCAGCGTCACGCCGCTGTCTTCGAGCATGTAGGCCAAGCGCTCGGCCGGGTAATCCGGGTCCAGCGGCACGTAGGCGCCACCGGCCTTGATGATCGCCAGCACGCCGATCAACAGCTGCGGCGATCGCTCGGCGGCAATCGCCACACAGACGTCCGGCCCCACGCCTTTGTCGCGCAGGTAATGGGCCAGGCGGTTGGCCTGGGCGTGCAGCTCGGCGTAGCCCAGTTGCCCGCCCTCCCACATCAGGGCGATGCGTTGCGGGGTCAGGCGCGCTTGCTCGTTGAGCCACTCCGGTAGCCATTGGTTCGCCGTGGTGCGGGGGGCAACACTCCACTGTGCTTGCTCGGCGTGTTCGCTGGGTTCAAGCAGAGACAGGTCGCCGATGGTCTGTTGCGGCTGCTCGCAAACACCGCGCAACAGGTTGACCAAGTGCCGGGCCAGACGCTGGACCGTCGCTTCATCGAATAGCTCATCGGCGTAGTCGAAGGACAGGCTCAAGCGGCCATTGCGGTCCTCTTCACTGTGCAGTTGCAGGTCGAACTTGGCCTCGCGGCTGTGCCACGACAGCTCCTCGGCGAGCAGCCCCGGCAAGCGGCGCAGGGCACCGAGGTCACGCTGTTGATGGTTGAACATCACCTGGAACAGACCCTGCTCGCGGGCTTGCGGGAACGCCTCGAGCAGTTGCTCGAACGGCAGGTCCTGATGGGCCTGGGCATCCAGTGCGCGGGCGCGGGTTTGCGCCAGCAGTTCGACAAATGGCAGACGCGAATCCACTTCGGCGCGCAGCACCTGGGGGTTGATGAAGAAGCCGATCAGCCCCTGGGTTTCCAGGCGCGGACGGTTGGCATTGGGGACGCCAATCCGGATATCGCGCTGGCCGCTATAGCGATGCAACAGGCTCTGGAACCCTGCCAGCAACAGCATGAAGGTCGTCGCATCAAGAGCCTGGGCGGTCTGGCGAATCGCCTCGCTCAAGCCAGCGTCCAGTCGCTGGGTGTAGCGTGCTGCGCTGCGCAACGCCTGGGCAGAGCGTGGATGATCGGTCGCCAGGTTCAGGGCCGGGTGCTCGTCGCCCAACTGCTGCTTCCAGTAAGCCAGTTGCCGCTCGCCCTCCCCCTGCGCCAGCCATTGGCGTTGCCAACTGCCGTAATCCGCATACTGCAACGGCAAGGCGGCAAGGGCAGCGGTCTGGCCCTGGACAGCGGCGGCATACAGGTGCGAGAACTCGTCGATCAGCACGTTCAGCGACCAGCCATCGGCAATGATGTGATGCAGGGTCACCAGCAATTGGTGCTCTTCATCGTCCAGGCGTACCAGGGTGACCCAGAACAACGGGCCGTTCTCCAGATCGAACTGGGTGCGGGCCTCGTCCTCACGAATCTGCCGGGCGCGGGCTTCACGCTCGGCCAGCGGCAGGTCGCTGATATCGATCAATTGCAGGTTGAACTCACAGGCGGGGTCGACCTGCTGCAGCGCCTGGCCGTCCCGTTCGAAAAACCGCGTGCGCAGGGATTCGTGGCGCTCGATCAACTGTTGGAAACTGCCGCGCAAGGCGTCTTCATCCAGTTCGCCACGCAGCTGCAAGGCACCGGGAATGGTGTAGGCGCTGCTTTGCGGTTCCAGTTGCCAGGTAATCCACAACCGGTTTTGCGCCAGCGATTGCGGCAATGCTGCGTTGCGCGCCAAGGGCTTGATGGTGCCCAAGGCCTGCCCGCCGTCCTGTTGTTGGCGTGCCACTGCCGAGGCAAATGTCGCGAGGGTCGGGGCCTCGAACAGCAGGCGCAGATTCAACTCCAGGCCCAACGCCTGGCGCAGGCACGCCACCACCTGCGTGGCGGCGATGGAGTTGCCGCCCAACAGAAAGAAATGATCGTCGGCACTCACGTGCTCGACGTGCAGGTGATCGCACCAGATCTGGCCGATCAGGCTTTCAAGTGCCGACACCGATCGAGGCTCGCCAGCGGCGGGCTCATCATCGCCGGGAAACTGCGCGTAGGCGTCGAGGCTGCCATCGACCTGCCGACTGCGACACGCCGAGCGCTGCAACTTGCCGCTCGAGGTCTTTGGCAACGCACCGGGATTGAGTAACACCACGACGCTGGGGACCTCCTGAAAGGCCTCGGCCACCGCCTGGCGAATGGCTTTGATCAGCGTCTCGGGCGCCAGGATTTTCTGCACGCCGCGGCTGATTTCCGCGGCGATACCAATACCGTCCTGGCCCTGATGATTCACGGCGAAGGCCGCGACCCGACCTTTGCGCACCACCTCCACTTCACGCTCGATGGCCTGTTCGATGTCCTGTGGATACAGGTTATGGCCGCGCACAATCAGCATGTCTTTCAAGCGCCCGGTGATGAACAGTTCGCCATCGCGCAGGAAGCCCAGGTCGCCGGTGCGCAACCAGGTGCGCCCTGCATGCTGGACAAAGGTCTGCGCCGTGGCTTCGGGGTTACGCCAGTACCCATGGGCGATACTCGGCCCGGCCGCCCAGACTTCACCGACCTGTTGGTCAGCCAGTTCCGTCAGCGCCTGGGGCTCGACGATCAGCAGCGCGTGTTCAGGCTGGCTGTGGCCGCAACTCATGATGGCGCCACCCTCGCCAGGTTCGGCACGGTTCTGCGCCAGCGCCTGCTCGTCCAGACGCAGCGCCGGGATACCCTGGCCGCGCGCACCGCCTGCCACGAACAGCGTGGCCTCGGCCAACCCGTATGACGCCATGAAACTGTCCGGGGTAAACCCGCTGGCGGAAAACTTCTCGGCGAAACGCTCCAGGGTGTCGAGACGAATCGGTTCGGAGCCGGAATAGGCCACGCGCCAGCCACTGAGGTCCAGACGCTCCAGCGCCGACTCGCTTACCCGCTCGCTGCACAGCCGATAGGCAAAGTCCGGACCGCCACTGATGGTGCCGCCGTACTCACTGATCGCTTCCAGCCAGCGCAACGGTCGTGCGAGGAAGTACGCCGGCGACATCAATACGCAAGGCACACCACTGAAGATCGGTTGCAGCAGGCCACCAATCAGCCCCATGTCGTGGTACAGCGGCAACCAGCTGACGATCACGTCATCCGGGTTCAGGTCGATGCCAAATCCCCGGCGGATCAGCAACTCGTTGGCGACCAGGTTACCGTGGCTGACCTGCACGCCTTTGGGCAGTGCCGTGGAGCCCGAGGTGTATTGCAGGAAGGCGATGTCATCAGCCTGCAGGCACGGTACCTGCCAACGCTCGGCCAGCGAACGGTCCAACTCGTCGATGCACAGCCATTGCGGCGCGTGCACGGTGCTCAGCTCACTGATTTGTTGCAATGAATCACGCAGGTCGGTGCTGGTCAGCAACAGGCGCGGCTCGGCATCGTGAATGATCGAGAGCAGGCGCTCCTGATGATGACGGCGCGCCGACTCCGGTGGATAAGCCGGCACCGCGATAACACCGGCGTACAGACAACCGAAAAACGCCGCGACGTAATCCGGGCCGCTGGGGAACAACAGCACCGCACGATCGCCGGGTTGTGTCTGCGCCTGCAGGGCCGCTGCCAGGGTTCGCGCGCGAAGGTCCAGCTCGCGGTAACTCAAGACGACGCCCTGCTCCGGCGTTTCGCCAAGAAAGCGCAAGGCCATCCGGTCCGGCGTCAGGGCCGCGCGGCGCTGGAGGGCTTGGACCAGTGTGCTGGGGAGTTCGAACACGTCGCTCATGAGGGTTCCTGCCTGAATTCGGCTTGCAAATGGAGTCGGTTTTTTCTTGCGCTACGTCCATTCAAGAACGTGCAGGACGCGGTCTTTGCCGACCGTGCAAGGCTTGGTAAAGCGGCGAAACCGGGGCCTTTGCCCGGTGCCATTCACCAATGAGAACGGATGGAGAATCGAAATAATTAGTCCGTGCTTGAGGCTCAGCGCAGCGGTTCACGGCTCTCAGCGTGAGGCGGTTCGCAAAACGCCTTGCCCAATAGAATTAATTATCCCTCTCAATTGACAATCATTATCATTAAGCCTAGCTTGTCGCTCGATGCGTTGGACGGCTCCAAATCCCTTGTCGTCCCACTAACTTTTTGCAGCAAGGTGACTTCCATGACGGAACCAGTGTTCACAAGCAGGTGTGACTCACCCTTACTCCAGGCATTCGTTGATAACAGACTGACTTTGGTGAAGATCGCCGCTCGTATTACCGGTTGCCGATCCCGCGCTGAAGACGTGGTCCAGGACGCCTTCTTCCGGTTGCAGTCGGCGCCGCAGATCACGTCCTCGTTCAAGGCACAGCTCAGCTACCTGTTCCAGATCGTGCGCAACCTGGCGATCGACCACTACCGTAAACAGGCGTTGGAGCAGAAGTATTCAGGGACTGAAGAAGAAGGCTTGAACGTGGTCATTCACGGTGCTTCACCAGAAACGTCACACATCAACTTCTCGACCCTGGAACATATCGCCGACGCCCTCGGTGAACTGCCGAGCCGCACTCGCTACGCCTTCGAGATGTATCGCCTGCACGGCGTGCCCCAGAAGGACATCGCCAAGGAGCTGGGCGTGTCGCCGACCCTGGTGAACTTCATGATCCGCGATGCGCTGGTGCATTGCCGCAAGGTCTCGGGCACTCGCAGCGATACCTTCGCCCGTCGCTGACCCCGAACACCCCTTGTGGCGAGGGATCTGGCTCCCTCGCTACAAAAAACCTTCCTGGCCAACCAATCACGCCAACGCGCAACGATCAAAAAACCGTTCACGTCCCAGGATCATCAGCGCCGCGCGCTTGTGAGGAAAGTCGAATTCCTTTTCGCAGTGGAAGCACTGGTTGTGCAGGTGCCCGATCATCTTCGCGTTGTCGGCGCGCGGTTCGGCCACCACCCGTTGCGTGCGCGCATCATCCAGGAACAGGTAATGCACCAGTGCCGAGAGCCAGCTCGCCACCTTGTGTGGGCCCCGGTGCTGTTCTTCGCCGACCAGCATGTGAATCCCGCGATCGTAGTCACCGGCCTCATAGAACGGAGCGATGCGGTCTTCCTTGGCCCAATAGGCTTCAAAGTAGGCAAACGGCTGATCGTCGAAACAGCCAATCAACGTCAGCGTATGAGGGTCGGCTTCCAGCTTGGTCAGGTACTCGCGATGCTGTTCCAGGCTGCCACTCTCCTGCCAGAAACTCGCGACTCGCGGACTGTTCTGCCAGCGATTGAAGCGCGCCAGGTCGTTGTCGATTTCAACCGTGCGCAAGGATATCCAGGCCCCCAGCCGGGCATCGAAGCGGCGGTAGACTTCACCTCGGGGCTTCACGGCACGCTTGGGATGGCGCTTGCCGGCACTGATCAACATCTGTTGTGGATAACTGCCGTTGCATGACTCGCCCAGCCAGGGTTGGGGCAATTGCCAGAACAGGCTGCGCTCGCAGCGGTACTGTGCGGCGTGTTCAGTGGTGATCAGCAAGCCACTGAACAAAGCTTGCGTGGGAGGCTCATCCAGATGCCAGGTCAGGGACTGACATCCCGGGTCACGGGCAAACAACCAGTAACAGGCCGCCCACAAGGCCTCGCCGACAGGACGGCCAAACAGCGCCTGCACACGCAGGTGCAACCCGGGCTCACGGCTCAGGCTCAACTGAATCAGCGGTTGTCCTTGCAGAGACAGGCTCAGCCGGCTCTCGTTTTCATCACCAGCAAGACGGAGCCCCAGCGGTAGCGCAAGGGCCGTCAGATCATTCAGATTGGACATGGGTCGGGCTCACGGTAATCATCGACAGTTCGTTGATGTGACGTGAGCGGCGCAGGGAAATTTAGGGGTGGCTGGCAAATCGGCGCGAGCGCACCTGGCTTCAGCCCTTGGGTACCGGGACGATAGCGATCTTGTACGGATCAAAAATCTTCAGCATCTGCCCGTTGTCCCGCAGGCCTTGCAGCAACTTGCCGAATGCCTCGCCGCTGATCGGGGCAGTTGGGCGAATCAGTGCGTAATGGTGATAGACCTGATCAATGCGTTCGGACACCAGCAGCTGTTGCGCGACAGCATTGTTACGCAAGAAGTAATCGAACAGGTACGAACGGGTGACCAGCGCAATATCGGCACGATCACGCAAGACCATCAGCAGGTTGCTGTCGTGGGAGTAGGTCAGCGTGGCGTTGTATTCGTCTGCGAGGAACTTTGGGGTCGCGTTGAAATTGGCAAAGGCATAGTGATATCCACTGAACAATGCCAGCCGTTTACCTTGCAGGTCGGAAAAATACGTTTGCTCGCGACCGGGACGTCGTTGGGCGACGAAGATTTCCGCATCTTCCAGCCCCATGTCGACGGTCGTGTGGGGAATGTCCTGCCAGCCCCAGGCCGGGTTCTCGAAGATCGCCATGTCGACCCGCCCCTGCGTGAAGTCACCAAAGCGACGCGGAATCGAGGTCGGTACCAGGATAAATTGATAGTCGGTTTGCAGTTGGTTCAGGGCTACTACCAATTGCGGCAACAACCCGGTGTCGGCACCGCTTTCCGGGCGGACGGTGTAAGGCGGAAAGTGCGCCGCACCGACTCGCACCAACTGTGCAGCCAAAGTCGGCTGTACGAACAGCACAGCCAGCGCCATCAGTAAAATCCGCGAAGCCGTCCACATTGGCGAAGCCATCAAAAACACCACCCCTGAAAATACTGTCTCCTTCATCACGCTAGGCGGTTTCACCCACTTAGACAATGTACGGAGGACTATTTAATGGTTTTTACCAAACCGTCATTTTTCATCCAGCACCAGAATCAACGCTTCATCAGCCAATTGATCAAGGCTCATGCTGCCGTCCGGGCGAAACCAGGTGGTGGTCCAGGACAAGGCCCCCGTCAGGAAACGCCGGGTGATGAACACGTCGCCGCGTATGAATCCGGCGTCCTTGGCCTCCCCCAGCACCTGCAACCAGATCTGCTCATAGATGTCGCGCAATGCCAGCACCTGGGCTTGCCCGTCCTCGGACAACGAGCGCCATTCATAGACCAGTACCGCCATGGCCTCACCGCTACCGCCCATGATCGACTGCAGTTCGCAGCGGATCAGCGCCAGCAGCCTTTCACGCACCGTGGGGGCCTGAGCCAGCGACGCGCGCATCAAGGCGGTGTTGTAGCGAATGGTTTCTTCCATCACCGCCCGCAGGATTTCATCCTTGCTCTTGAAGTGATGAAAGATGCTTCCCGACTGAATCCCCACCGCACTGGCCAGGTCACGCACCGTGGTGCGCTCGTAGCCCTTGTTGCGAAACAGGTGAGCGGCCATCTGCAGCAGTTTGCCGCGAGCGCTGTCAGGGTCGGTCAGTTTCCCGTTGTCGACCAACTCGCGCATTACCAGCAGGGCTTTTTGCTCGTCCACCCGTTCTCTCCTACAGTCGCTCAATCTAATGTGCGGCCACACCGCCAACGCAGTGGGTTGCGCGGGCAATTTAAGCTGGCCGGGGAAACCAAGCAAGCGCTTGGGCAGAAGTTGTAACCGGCATTTACAAACCAAGCGCTTGCTTGGTAGTCTCAAAACACTTCTGTCGGAGGCTCGCAATGAACAAAACCGTTCGTATCGGCTGTGCCAGTGCCTTTTGGGGCGACACCTCGACCGCCGCCGCGCAATTGGTCGAAGGCGCCCGGCTGGACTACCTGGTGTTCGACTATCTGGCGGAAATCACCATGTCGCTGCTGGCCGGTGCCCGCCTGAAAGATCCCCAGGCCGGTTACGCCACCGACTTCGTCGAGGTGCTCGGTCCGCTCCTGGGCCGCATCAGCCAACAGAACATCCGCGTGATCAGTAACGCCGGAGGGGTCAATCCACTGGCCTGCGCCGCCGCGTTGCAAAGCGCATGCGATGCGGCCGGTGTGCCCCTGAAAATCGCCGTGTTGCTGGGCGATGACCTGCAGCCGCAATTCAAGCAACTGGCGACCCGCGGCGTGCAGGAAATGTTCAGCGGCGCGCCCCTGCCCCCGATGTGCGTCTCGACCAATGCCTACCTGGGCGCTCCCGGCATCGTCGAAGCCCTGCGCCAGGGTGCGGACATCGTGATTACCGGGCGCGTGGTCGACAGCGCCGTGGTCAGCGCCGCCCTGGTGCATGAGTTCGGCTGGTCATGGCAGGACTACGACAAACTGGCCCAGGCCGCACTGGCCGGGCACATCATTGAATGCGGGGCGCAGTGCACCGGCGGGAACTTCACCGATTGGCGAGCAGTGCCAGACTACGAACACATCGGCTTTCCCGTCGTCGAAGTCGGCGCCGATGGCCAGTTCACAGTCGGCAAACCCGAAGGCTCCGGCGGGCTGGTCACCCCGCTGACGGTGGGCGAGCAACTGCTGTATGAAATCGGCAACCCGCGCGCCTACCTGCTACCCGACGTGGTCTGTGATTTCAGCCAGGTCAAACTCCAGCAGCACGGCCACAACTGTGTTCAGGTGCACGGCGCCAAGGGCTTGCCCCCTTCGGCGCAGTACAAGGTCAGCGCCACGTATCCGGATGGCTTTCGCTGCACCGCCAGCTGCCTGATCGCCGGCATCGATGCCGTGGCCAAGGCACGCCGTGTCAGCGATGCAATCATCGCCAGGACTTCGGAGATGTTCAGCCAGCGCGGCTGGGCGCCCTACAGTGAAGTCAACATCGAACTGCTCGGCAGCGAAGCGACCTACGGTCCCCACGGCCAGCGCCAGGACAGCCGCGAGGTGGTGATCAAACTCGCGGTGCGGCACCCGAACAAGCAGGCATTGATCCTGTTTTCCCGCGAGATCGCCCAGGCGGCCACCGGCATGGCACCGGGCTTGACCGGCATCGTCGGTGGCCGGCCGACGGTGTACCCGCTGATCCGTCTGTATTCGTTCCTGATCGACAAAACGGCCTGCGCGCTGGAAGTCGATCTACAAGGTCAGCGTTACGCCTGCCCCCTGCCCGCCCTCGATCATCTTGATACTGCCACCCTGCCGGTGCCCTTTGCCCCGCCCAAACCCCAGGGCCGGGCCGACGCCAGTGTGGCGCTGGTGAAACTGGCGGTGGCGCGCTCCGGCGACAAGGGCAATCACAGCAACATCGGTGTCATGGCCCGCTCGCCCGATTACCTGCCGTGGATTGCCGAAGCGCTGACGCCCGAGGTGATGGTCGACTGGATGAGTCACGTACTCGACCCGGTCCACGGGCGAGTCGAGCGCTGGTACCTGCCCGGCACCCACAGCCTGAACTTTCTCTTGGAAAACGCCCTCGGTGGCGGTGGCGTGGCCAGCCTGCGGATCGACCCGCAAGGCAAGGCATTCGCTCAACAGCTGCTGGAAATCCAGATCCCGGTGCCGCAAAGCATCGCTGACCAAGTCAACTAGAGGACTGTCACCGTGGCCTTCGATTCAATATTCAAACCCGATCTGTTTGCTGGCCAGAACATCCTCGTCACGGGCGGTGGCAGTGGCATTGGCCGTTGCACCGCCCATGAGCTGGCGGCCCTCGGCGCCCATGTGCTGCTGGTAGGGCGCAAGCTGGAAAAGCTGCAGCAAGTCGCCGCTGAAATCACCGAAGACGGCGGCAAGGCCAGTTGGCAGGCCTGCGACATTCGCGATGAAGAAGCGGTCAAGCAGCTGGTGGCGCAATTGATCGAGGCACACGGTCCGATCCAGGGGCTGGTGAACAATGCTGGCGGCCAATACCCGGCGCCCCTGGCCTCGATCAATCAGAAGGGCTTCGAAACCGTGCTGCGCACCAACCTGGTGGGCGGCTTCCTGATGGCCCGGGAAGTGTTCAACCAGTGCATGAGCAAGACCGGCGGCGCTATCGTCAACATGCTCGCCGACATGTGGGGTGGCATGCCTGGCATGGGTCACTCGGGGGCCGCGCGCTCGGGCATGGACAATTTCACCAAGACCGCCGCCTTCGAATGGGGTTATGCCGGGGTGCGGGTCAACGCGGTAGCGCCGGGCTGGATTGCCTCCAGTGGCATGGACACCTACGAAGGTGCCTTCAAGGCCGTGATCCCGACCCTGCGTGAGCATGTCCCCCTCAAACGCATCGGCACCGAATCGGAGGTCAGTGCGGCGATCGTTTTCCTGCTAAGCCCGGCCGCCGCGTTTGTCAGCGGCAGCACCTTGCGCATCGACGGCGCCGCCAGTCTTGGCAGCCGGGCGTGGCCGCTGCACAAGGCGCAACACAGTGAGTCGTTCAATGGCTTCCATCGAGCGTATTTACCCGACGTGCTCAAGGACGAGGGTTGATCCATGCCAGTCATCGAATCCCTGCTAGACCCCCTCAGCCTGCAGTTTGCGCAAAACCGCGAGGCGATGCTCGACGGCATCGAGCAGATCCGCCAGCTGGAACGCAACCTGCTGAGCAAGGCCGCCGAAGCCAAAGCGAAGTTCGACAAGCGCGGGCAGTTGTTGCCGCGCGAACGCTTGAACCTGTTGCTCGACCCCGGCGCGCCGTTTCTCGAACTGGCGAGCCTGGCCGGCTACAAACTGCACGATGACAAGGACGGTAGCCAGGCCGGCGGCGGCCTGATCGCCGGGATTGGCCATGTGTCCGGCGTGCGGGTACTGGTGGTGGCCAACAACAGTGCGATCAAGGGCGGCACCATCTCCCCCAGCGGCCTGAAGAAATCCCTGCGCCTGCAACAGATCGCCATGGAAAACAAACTGCCGATAATTACCCTCGCCGAGAGCGGTGGTGCCAACCTCAACTACGCCGCCGAGATCTTTGTCGAGGGCGCACGCAGCTTCGCCAACCAGGCACGGATGTCGGCCATGGGCTTGCCGCAGATTACCGTGGTGCATGGTTCGGCAACGGCCGGTGGCGCCTATCAGCCGGGCCTGTCGGATTACGTGGTGGTGGTGCGCGGCAAAGCCAAACTGTTTCTCGCCGGGCCGCCGCTGCTCAAGGCCGCCACGGGCGAGGTCGCCACCGACGAGCAGCTCGGCGGCGCCGAAATGCACGCGCAAATCGCCGGCACCGCCGAGTACCTGGCCGAGAATGATGCCGACGGTGTGCGCCTGGTGCGCGAGATCGTCAGCCTGTTGCCGTGGAACGCTCGACTGCCACGGCTCGCCGCCCAACCCTGGGACGAACCGCTCTACCCCATCGACGAACTGCTGGGGCTGATTCCTGATGACCCGAAAAAACCCTACGACGTGCGCGAGATCATTGCCCGCATCGCCGATGGCTCGCGCTTTCTGGAGTTCAAGGGGGAGTTCGACCAGCAAACCCTCTGCGGTCATCTGAACATCCAGGGACGGCCTTGCGGTTTCATCGGCAACAACGGCCCGATCACCCCCCAAGGCGCCAGCAAGGCGGCGCAGTTCATTCAGTTGTGCGATCAGAGTCAGACCCCCCTGCTGTTTTTCCACAACACCACCGGCTTCATGGTCGGCACCGAGTCGGAACAGCAAGGGGTGATCAAACATGGCTCGAAGCTGATTCAGGCGGTGGCCAACGCACGGGTACCGAAGCTGACCCTGGTGGTCGGCGGCTCCTATGGCGCTGGCAACTACGCGATGTGTGGCCGGGGCCTGGACCCGCGCTTCATTTTCGCCTGGCCCAACAGCCGTACGGCAGTGATGGGTGGGGCCCAGGCCGGCAAGGTGCTGCGCATCGTCACCGAAGCCAAACAGCTCAAGGACGGCCTGGTCCCGGATCCGAAGATGCTCGACATGCTGGAACAGGTCACCGCGCAAAAACTCGACAGCCAGTCCACCGCCCTCTATGGCAGTGCCAACCTGTGGGACGACGGGCTGATTGATCCACGGGACACCCGTACGCTGCTGGGCTACCTGCTGGATGTTTGTCACGAGGCCGAGGTTCGTCAGTTGCAGCCCAACAGTTTTGGTGTCGCACGGTTTTAGTCAGTCGGTCGTTCCCGCGCGCCGCGCGGGAATGCAGCCCGGGACGCTCTGCGTCCCAACAGCGGACGCAGAGCGTCCAAAGAAGCGTTGCCACGCAGAGCGTGGGAGCGATCAGGGTTCGCCAGGAGAACAACAACAATGATCTTTACCCAGGAACACGAAGCACTTCGCCGTACCGTCCGCCAGTTTGTCGACCGCGAAATCAACCCTCACGTCGACGAGTGGGAGAAAGCCGGGCGCTTTCCGATCCACGAGATTTTCCGCAAGGCCGGCGAGCTCGGCCTGCTGGGGATTTCCAAGCCGGAAAAATTCGGCGGCATGGGCCTGGACTACAGTTATTCGATTGTCGCCGCCGAAGAGTTCGGCACCATTCGTTGCGGCGGGATACCGATGGCCATCGGCGTGCAGACCGACATGTGCACCCCGGCCCTGGCCCGGTTCGGTTCCGATGAGTTGCGCGACGAGTTCCTGCGCCCGGCGATCAGTGGCGAGCAGGTCGGTTGCATCGGTGTCTCGGAAGTCGGGGCCGGTTCCGATGTCGCAGGGCTGAAAACCACCGCCCGCAAGGACGGTGACGATTACGTGATCAACGGCAGCAAGATGTGGATCACCAACTCGCCGAACGCCGACTTCATCTGCCTGCTGGCTAATACCTCGGACGACAAGGCACACATCAACAAGTCGCTGATCATGGTGCCGATGAACACCCCCGGCATCAGCCTCAGTCCGAACCTGGACAAGCTGGGCATGCGCAGCTCGGAAACCGCCCAGGTGTTTTTCGACAACGTGCGTGTACCGCAACGCAACCGCATTGGCCACGAAGGCGCCGGCTTCATGATGCAAATGCTGCAGTTCCAGGAGGAACGCCTGTTCGGGGCCGCCAACATGATCAAGGGCCTGGAGTACTGTGTCGACAGCACCATCGAGTACTGCAAGGAGCGCAAGACGTTCGGCAACGCGCTAATCGACAATCAGGTCATCCACTTCCGCCTTGCCGAACTGTCGACTGAAATCGAATGCCTGCGGGCCCTGGTCTATCAGGCCACCGAGCAGTACGTCAAAGGCCAGGATGTCACCCGCCTGGCGTCCATGGCCAAGCTCAAGGCCGGACGCCTGGGGCGCGAGGTCAGTGACAGTTGCCTGCAATACTGGGGCGGCATGGGCTACATGTGGGACAACCCGGTGGCCCGTGCCTATCGCGATGTGCGGCTGGTGTCGATCGGCGGCGGGGCCGACGAAATCATGCTGGGGATCATCTGCAAACTGATGGGCATCCTGCCCGGGAAGAAAAAATGAGCACCCTGCCCGCTTGCCAGACCCTGTTGCTGGTGCAGCACAACGGCGTGCTGCACATCACCTTGAACCGTCCGGACTGCCGCAATGCCATGAGCCTGCAGATGGTCACTGAGTTGCGCGCGGTGCTGGCGGCGGTGCGCGATGACCGGGATGTTCGAGCCTTGGTGCTGGGCGGTGCCGGCGGCCACTTCTGTGCCGGCGGCGACCTGAAGGACATGGCCAATGCACGGGCCCAAGGCCTGGAGGCTTACCGTGAATTGAACCGTGCGTTCGGTTCGCTCCTGGAAGAGGCCCAGCATGCACCGCAAGTGCTGATCAGTGTGTTGCAAGGCGCGGTGCTCGGCGGAGGGTTTGGCCTGGCTTGTGTCAGCGACATTGCGCTGACCGAACACAACGCGCAATTCGGCCTGCCGGAAACCAGCCTGGGCCTGCTGCCGGCACAAATCGCGCCGTTCGTGGTCCAGCGCATCGGCCTGACCCAGGCCCGGCGCCTGGCACTGACCGCCGCCCGCTTTGATGGCCATGAGGCACGGCGCCTGGGCCTGGTGCATTTTGTCGAGCACGATACCCAGGCCTTGGCCGAACGCCTGGATGGGGTACTCGCCCACGTACTGTGCTGCGCACCGGGCGCCAACGCCGCGACCAAAGCCCTGCTACTGGCCAGCACCGAACAACTGTCGGGGCCGTTGCTCGATCAGGCAGCCCAGTGGTTCGCTGAAGCCGTGACCGGTGCCGAAGGCATCGAAGGGACGATGGCTTTCGTACAAAAGCGCAAACCCGGCTGGGCGCCCTGACGGCATCGCGAACGGGTCCGCAGCCGACGGCGTTCCGACGATGGGGCCCTCACACACACCGCACTCACCAAGGGAATTGAACCATGCCCACCCTGCGCAAAATCCTCATCGCCAACCGCGGTGAAATCGCCTGCCGCATCCAGCGCACCGCCCAGGCCCTGGGCTATCGCACGGTGGCGGTGTTCAGTGATGCCGATGCCGACGCCCTGCACGTGCGCATGGCCGATGAAGCGGTCAACATCGGCCCCGCCGCGGTTGCCCAGTCCTACCTCAACGCTGAGGCGATCATCGACGCCGCACGACGCAGTGGAGCCGACGCCATCCACCCGGGCTACGGCTTTCTCTCGGAAAACGCCGACTTCGCCAGCGCCTGCGCCGAAGCCGGCCTGACCTTTATCGGCCCAAGCCCTGCTGCCATCGAACTGATGGGCAGCAAGCGCCTGTCGAAGATCGCCATGCTAGCCGCCGGCGTGCCGTGCATCGCTGGCTATCAAGGGCCTGAACAGGACGACGCCACCCTCAGCCGCGAGGCCGAGCGCATCGGCTACCCGTTGATGATCAAGGCTAGCGCGGGCGGCGGCGGACGTGGCATGCGCCTGGTACACAATTCCCACCAATTGCTGGAACAGATCCGCACCGCACGCTCCGAAGCCCTGCACGCGTTTGGCAGCGACGAACTGATTCTCGAACAAGCGTTGATCGACCCTCGTCATGTTGAAATTCAATTGTTCGGCGACCAGCACGGTCAATTGATCTACCTCGGCGAGCGCGACTGCTCGATCCAGCGCCGCCATCAAAAAGTCATTGAAGAAGCCCCATGCCCGGTCATGACGGCCGAACTGCGTCAAGCGATGGGCGAAGCGGCACTCAAAGCAGGACGCGCCGTCCATTACGTGGGTGCCGGTACCGTCGAGTTTCTGCTCGACGCCCGTGGGCAATTCTATTTCCTGGAGATGAACACCCGCTTGCAGGTCGAACACCCGGTGACCGAGTTGGTCACCGGCATCGACCTGGTGGCCTGGCAACTCGACGTCGCCGCCGGATTGCCGCTGCCCTTGCGCCAGGAGCAGGTAGTGCTCAAGGGCCATGCCATGGAGGTGCGGCTCTATGCCGAAGACCCGGCCCAGGGCTTCTTGCCCCAGACCGGGCGCATCACTCGCTGGGAGCCAGCCCTGCAGGAAGGTGTACGGATTGACCACGGCCTGCTGGAAGACCAGCAGGTCAGCCCGTTCTATGACCCGATGCTCGGCAAAATCATCGCCTACGGTGCAACCCGTGAAGAAGCCCGGCGCAAGCTGTTGCGGGCGGTCGAAGACAGTGCCTTGCTCGGATTACAGACCAACCAGCGACTGCTCGCCGGGTTACTGGAACACCCGCAGTTCATTGCCGGGAACTTCAGCACCGGCTTTATCGCGCAACACTTCAGCGATCACCCGAGCCTGCACCCGCACACACCCACGGCCCAGGAACTGGCCGTTGCCGCAGCGATCTTCTACCAGCAGTCCGCCCGCGCCCACGCACCGGGGCTCACGGGTTGGCGCAACAACGCCAATGCACCGCTGCAGCAACAAATCGGGATGCACGATAGCCGCTGGACGAGCGAAGTGACGGTCCTGGCCGCGGGTCAATTGCGCATCCAGGTGGCCGGACAAACGCTGCAACTGACCGTGCTCGACATCGACCCTCGCTCCGTCCACCTAGATATCGACGGCATTCGCCGACGGTACAGCTATCAATTGGCCCATGGACAACTCTGGCTGTTTACCCGCCCCGGTGCCCTGTTGTTGCAGGACCAGACATTGGCGGCAGTCGGCGGCCAGGCCAGTGTCAGCAGCGGTACGCTGAAGGCCCCCATGGATGGCGCCATTGTCGATGTACTGGTCAGTGAAGGGACAACAGTCAGTAAGGGCCAGCTGCTATTGGTGTTGGAGGCAATGAAAATGGAGCACCCGCTCAAGGCTGGCATCGATGGCGTGATCACACGCTTGCAGGTCAGCCCTGGCGACCAGGTCAAAAACCGGCAGATTTTGTTGGAGGTTGAGTAAGCCGCTAGGCGGATCCGTCGGGGTTGGCTACGCTCAGCCTTATCAGGACGCGGATACTAGGAACCCTGCAATGCCTCATTGGCTGGTAATTGATCTAGAAGCGACAACCGATGACGGTGGCTGGCCCATAGAAGAGATGGAAATCATCGAGATCGGCGCCACGCTGGTCAATCGTCAGGGCCGTGAGCTGGATCACTTCCAGCGCTTCGTGCGGCCATTGCGGCGGCCATTGCTGACCCCCTTTTGCCGGGAGCTGACCCATATCACCCAGGCCAGTATCGACGCGGCCCAACCCCTGAGCGACGTCTGGCCGCTGTTCGAGCGCTGGCTCGGCCAGCATCACACCCGCCTGGAAGGCTGGGCCAGTTGGGGAGACTACGACCGCAAGCAGTTGCTTCAGGAATGGCAACGCCTGCAGCTCGACAGCGCCCTGAGTCGTGTCCCGCACATGAATCTCAAGCAGCGGTTTGCCAAGGCTCGCCGCCTGGAGCGGCCACTGGGGCTCAATGGCGCCCTGCAACTGGCTGGCTTGCAGTTCACCGGACAACAGCACCGGGCACTGGAAGACGCACGAAATACCGCACGCTTGCTGCCCCTGACGCTTGCGGCGAAACCTTGAGGGCAACAGGTGACGGGCGAAATGGCCTTGTGCATACTGGCCGGCCTTTTTAGCCCTTTTCGAGGAATCGCCCATGTTTAAAGTCAACGAGTACTTCGACGGTACCGTCAAGTCGATTGCTTTCGGCACTGCTGAAGGTCCGGCCACTATCGGCGTCATGGCGGCGGGCGAATACGAATTCGGTACCAGCCAGCGTGAAATCATGCACGTGGTCTCCGGCGCCCTGACCGTCAAGCTGCCTGGCAGCAGCGACTGGGAAACCTTCGCCGCCGGCAGTCAGTTCAACGTACCGGCCAACAGCAAGTTCCAGCTCAAGGTCGCCGTCGACAGCGCTTACCTGTGCGAATACCGCGGTTAAGGGATTCTTCGCGATAAAAAAATGCCCGTGTCCAAGGACACGGGCATTTTTGCTTGCAGGGCTGGCTACTTATTCGAGAATCGTCACCGGCATGCCCACTTCCAGCACGCCGCTGCCATCATTGACCAGGTTCTGACCGAACATCGCGCCCTCTTCCTGGGCCCGGTATTGTTGCAGGGTGGCCAAGGGTTCGCGGTCTTCGCTGCGCTCGCCGGTCTGCGGATCGATGGTGGTCAGGATGCAGCGCGAACAAGGCTTGACCACGCGGAACTCGATATCGCCAATGCGAATGCGCTTCCAGCCATCCTCGGCAAATGCCTCGCTGCCCTCGATCACCAGATTCGGCCGAAACCTCAGCATTTCCAAGGGTCGCCCCACCCGTTGCGACAGGTCCTGCAGCGAAGCCTGGCCAATCAACAACAGCGGGAAGCCATCGGCAAACGCCACTTTATCGTCGTCCTTGCCATAACCGGCCTGTGTGGTGCGGGCCAGCGCTTCGGGGACCTGCACCAGGCGGGTCGGCTTGCCGATAAACGCACTGACCCAGGCAGCCGCTGCATCACCGGCATCCGGCACCCGCAGGGTATCGCGCCAGATAGTCACACCGCGCAGATCGGCATCCTCTGCCGGCAAGGCAACATCAATCGGAGAATGGCCCGGCGCCGCGAGGGTCAGGCCACCGGCGGCATTCCATAAGGCCGATAATTGACTCATGGCCGATACCGCGCGCTGCGTCAGGAAGCGTCCACTGGCCTCATCCACCAGCATCCAGCGTCGGTCACCGGCAAGCCCCAGTTTGTCCAGATCCGCCCGCTGCAGGGTTTCACCCTTGCCGGACTTGAGTGGATAACGGTACAGCGCGCTCAGACGCAACATGGCCAGCTCCTGATTGGCAAAAACGCCACCCTATACGAGCTTGATCATCGAATCAAAGGCTGACGTGGTGCCAACCTTTTTTGCGCTGTTGTCAGGCAGTGACTTCGTCGCGCATCAGACGCTCACGCACCACGTCGACCAGCTTGTCGGGCTGGAACTTGGACAGGAAGTTGTCGCAACCGACCTTCTTGACCATCGAATCGTTGAAGCTACCCGACAGTGAGGTGTGCAGCACCACATACAAGCCGCGCAGGCGAGGGTCGTTACGGATCTCGGTGGTCAGGCGATAACCGTCCATCTCCGGCATTTCGGCGTCGGTGAAGACCATCAACAGCTTGTCGGTCATCTCGACCCCGGAATCAGCCCAGCCCTTGAGCAGCTTCAGGGCCTTGAGACCATCGCTGGCAATGTGCATTTTCACCCCAAGCTGCCCCAGGGTGTCGCGCAACTGCGACAACGCGACGTTGGAGTCGTCCACCAGCAGCACCTCACGGCCACGGGCACGCTCGAGTACCGGATCTTCGAGCTTTTCACGGGAGACCTTGGCGCTGTAGGGCACGATCTCGGCCAGGACTTTTTCGACGTCGATGATCTCCACCAACTGGTCATCGACCTTGCTGATGGCGGTTAGGTAATGCTGGCGACCGGCACTGGTTGGCGGCGGCAGGATGGCTTCCCAGTTCATGTTGACGATGCGGTCCACACCACCGACCAGGAACGCCTGCACCGAGCGGTTGTACTCGGTGACAATGATGGTGCTGTTGGGGCCAGGTACCAGCGGGCGCATGCCGATGGCCTGGGACAGGTCAATCACCGGCAATGTCTGGCCACGCAGATTGACTACGCCACAGACAAACGGATGGCGCTGCGGCATCAAGGTCAGCTTGGGCAATTGCAGGACTTCCTGCACCTTGAACACGTTGATCGCGAACAATTGCCGACCGGCCAGGCGGAACATGAGAATTTCCAGGCGATTCTCACCCACCAGCTGCGTGCGTTGATCTACCGTGTCGAGAATGCCGGCCATTAATGACTCCTGGGCTTTTCTGATGAATTCACTAAAACAGCGTATCGGCGGACACCACCGCTTCTTGACCCTCGAATACAGGCCCGCAAAAAAATTGATGTCACATTAACATCATGCTCTACTGAATGGACCCTCTCTCCTGGCAGCGCGACCAACAAATACGCGACAGGTTCCACGCCATAAGGGAATCCCCTAGGCACAATCAGGACCAACCTGATATTCGCGATATCCAATAGCCATTAATGTGACGCCATTCTCATTGCATGAATGGAGTCAGGCTTTTGTTTTTGATCACAGAACCAACGCCAGGCCTCTATTTCAGCCAATCGGAACACGCTTCACGGGGGCGTGCTGTAGCAGCGCCTCACGCCAACGTTGATATCGGTGCAATGGATAAGCGCGTGTCAGACACACTCAGACCTTACGTCGTCCATCCTGAAAAACCGGAACTGTCTTACAGACTTGGCAGGTTATCTGGCAGTAACTTACGCCCGTTCACTCGACTCCCAATTGCGCCACCTGACTTGATGTCGTGGAGAAAAGCATGCTGAACGATCGTAAAAACTGGAGCCAACGGTTGCCTGAATTCCTGATCGAAGCGGAAACCCTTCTGGCCAAGTCAGAGGAGTGCCTGGCCCACCTGCAACTGATCAACAACGATCAGGATGCCATCGATTGCATGCTCGGCACGCTACTCACGCTGGCCAACCGTGCGGACGCACTGGCACTGGGGACGGTGTCGGAATTCGCAACGTCCATCCACGCACTGCTCAGCCAGGCGCCCCCGCAAATCGACCTGCACGCCCAGGCCCTAAGTGCCTTGAAAGAATGCTACACATTGATGGCCTGGCAACTGGAACTGGTCGACGTCAATACCGGAGAACTGAGCCTCGACAAAGCCGAGCAGGTGTCGTTGCTCGAAGCGTTCGCGATGGAAATCGGACGTGCCCCCCTGCGGTTCAGCGTTCCTGCCAAAGGCTATGCGCGCGCGACTCTCACGGCCAGACATGCCTGAGTCACACTCCGCACCTCCCCGAACAACTATCGACACGCCATGTAACATTTAATCATGTCGCCTTTGAATAACTCATATCCAGCAACGACACTGCCGATGTAAGTCCAATGATTGGCGAGCACTTCGAATACGCCAGAACAACCCGTTCAAAGCCGTGAATAGTCATCAACCGGCATTCGGACTCAAGCCTGTTCCTGCCCGTTGAACAATAGAGGGCAAACGCGACCAGGCGTGCCTTAAGTGTTAACATGCCGTCCAATTAATTGACGCTACATTAATGGCACTCTGAATCCAGCCCGGCATTGCCTTCTGGTAAGTGCAAAACCCGATTGTGACAATCAGGCTGCGCTAATTTGAAGCGGACCATTCATTTACCCGGTTTTTCCAGACACAGTCCCGTCAACCTCCATGACCGGCCTGCCCGCAGCGAACACTCATTGGCTCCATCAGCTATGCACGCCGGCCTGAAATCCATCCAAACCTGGCGCCTGTCCCGAACGAACCTTCGCCGGATCACCCTGCTGCTTTGCCTTTGCTCGGCAGTGGGCAGCGTGCTGGTTTATGGCCTCTCCATCCCCATGCCGCTAGTATTGGTAGCGTTGAACCTGGTGGCTGCAGGCTGTGCCCTGGAGCAGTATTGCCACTCGCGCAGGTCCATCAAGTTTCAGCCGCAGGAACTTGCCGACCGCCTGCTGCAAGTGCAGGAAAACGAACGTCATCGACTCAGCCGTGAACTGCACGACGACATCGGTCAGTTACTGACAGCCGCCAAACTACAAGGCGAATGGCTCAAACGCCGCCTGCCTGACGACCAGCAAAGCCAATGCACCGTGTTGTGTGAAACCCTGGAAGAAACACTGACAAAAGTTCGCGATATGTCCGCGCTGCTCAACCCAAGACAACTGACCAGCCTTGGCCTGGAAGCCAGTTTGCGCGCGCACTTGCTCAAGACACTGACCAACACCGCCGTGAAATGGAGCCTCGAATGCCAACAGCGACTGACCGGCATCCCGGAGGAAATGGCAGTGGCGGCGTTTCGAATTACCCAGGAAGCCATTACCAACATCCTGCGCCATGCACAGGCCCAAAACCTGTTGGTCCGCTTGCAGCGTACCCCCCAAGGGCTTGCGCTGTTCATCAGTGACGACGGACTGGGATTCTCCCCCGCTGCCCATCCTGGCCGTGAAGGGCAGTGCGGGATGGCCGGGATGTCAGAGCGGGTCGAGCAATTGGGCGGCACCCTGAGCGTCACCAGTGAACCTGGCAAAGGAACGCAGATCAACGCACTTTTTCCCTGGGCGCCCCGCGCGCTTGAACGGGCCAGCACGAATAAGGTTCTACATTGACTTGCAACTTGCTTCTGGTGGATGACCACTCACTCATCAGGGCCGGTGTACGCGCACTGGTCATGGACATTCCCGGTTACTCCGTCATCGGAGAAGCCACTGATGGCGCCCAGGTGCTCGAAATGGTCGAGCACCTGCGACCAGACATCATTCTGCTGGATCTGTCCATGCGCGACATCGGCGGGCTCGAAGCGCTGCAAAAGCTCAAGGCGGTTCGCCCCCAGAGCAAAGTGTTGATCCTGTCGATGCACACCGAACCGGCGTTGATCATGCGTGCCCTGGAATCGGGAGCCCACGGCTACCTGCTCAAGGACACCACCGCCACGGAACTGGAGCATGCGCTCGAAGCCTTGCGCAACAACGAACGTTACCTGAGCCCGGCCATTGCACACACGGTGATCAATCAGGCACTGGTACAGACATACCGACAACAGCCGGAAACCATCGAGACCCATAACCTGACGGCACGCCAACTGGAGATCCTGCGCTTGATCGTACGCGGCAAATCCACTCGCGAGATTGCCAATGGCCTGGGCCTGAGCATCAAGACCGTTGAAACCCATCGCTCGCAAATCATGAAACGCTTGCAGATCTTCGATGTGGCAGGCCTGGTGCTGTTTGCCGTGCGCGAGCAGATCATCAGCCTCGACGACTGATCTGCATCAGCCCCGAAAGCAAGCCTCCCCTGAAGGCGCTCACCCTCTCCAGCGGCACCGGCGCAATGCTGACATCCAGAAACCCGTCGTCACCAAGCTGTCAGCACTGCACCTTGCCTGCGTCCAGCAGCGTTGAACGTGTCGAGTTTTTTCTTACACGCCGCGACGAATTAGCCGAATTGACGGTCAATTGATATTGGAACACCTTGTGTCAGTCGTTATCAGAAACAGATTGGCCACACACAAGGATGTGCATCCATATGACAAACCATGACTTGCGAATCCCGGCAATCCGCACGGCAGCCCCGAAGGACGATCAGCGAGCTGAATGCCTGTGCAGCCTCGACTCAAGCAAAGGAAGCACCCTGGAACCTCGCCTTGCCGAACTGGAGGCCCACCTCAGGTACATCCGCAGAGACATGGATGCGGCTCGCAGCGACCTGAAATCCATCCAGCACAGGCTTGCGTACTCAACAGGCGCAATGACCGTGATCATCGGACTCGTCAGCTGGATCGCCAACAGCCGTATCGATCAACTGGTCATGCTGCTCAACTGACAGAGCCGCAGGACGGTGCGCCAGGCCCATGCGGCCCGCTGTCGGGCCTGACGAGGTAGCGCTGCAGTGAAGCTCAGCCGAGTACTTCACTTAGCGGGATGAAGTTGACCCAATCACCCTCGACCAGTGTGCGCCCCTCAAGCACTTCGACCAGCCCCTCGGCCCATGCCGCGCTACGCAAGACCCCGGAACTCTGGTTTGCGTAGACAATCGCCCGCCCCTGCTCCAGCCGACCGCGAAGGTACTCCCGCCGATTGCCCGCCCTGGACCAGACGAATCCCGCCGGGACCTGGAACTGCAATGGGGCCACTGCTTGCACGCCTTGGCGGCGTAAAAGATAAGGCCGGGCCAGCAACGCGAACGTCACCAGTGTCGAGGCCGGGTTCCCTGGTAGCCCAATCACCGGCACGCCTCGAAAGTGACCGAACGTCAACGGCTTTCCGGGTTTAATGGCCAGCTTCCACAACGCCAGCTCACCCTCTTCACGCAAGGCGACCCCCAGGAAGTCGGCTTCGCCAACCGATACGCCTCCCGTGGAAAGAATCAGGTCAACGCTACCCAGCTCAGCGAGGCGCGTGCGAGTGGCCTGCAGATTGTCCGGAAGAATACCGGCATCCACCACTTCGCAGCCCAGGCGCTGCAGCCAGCTGCACAGCAGTACCCGATTGCTGTTGTAGATCTGTCCGGGCCCCAGGGCCTGCCCCGGTTCGATCAGTTCGTCGCCGGTAGACAGTACGGCGACGCGCACCTTGCGCACCACCTCGAGCTCCGCGCACCCCAGTGAAGCTGCCAGGCCTTGCTCGATAGGTCCCAAACGGGTGCCGGCACTCAGCACCTGCTCGCCCACTGTGGTTTCCTGGCCTTGTGGGCGGATGTTCTGCCCGACCTTCATCGACTCGGTGAACCGTACCCTCAAGTCACTCAGGACCTCGGCGTTTTCCTGCATTTCGACGCAATCCGCGCCGGCCGGCACCGGTGCGCCGGTAAAGATTCTGGCGCACGTACCGGGCGCCAAGGGCTCCGGTACTTGTCCGGCGAATACCTTCTGACTGACCGCCAATGGCTCGCCCGTCCAGTCGGCCAGCCGCAGGGCGTAGCCGTCCATGGCACTGTTGGGCCACGGCGGCAGATCAAGGGTCGATACCAGGTCATTGGCCAGCACACGCCCCTGGACGGCAGCCAGCGGCAATCGTTCACGCTCAGCAATGGGTGATGCTTCAGCCATTTCCAGCAGACGTGCCAATGCCACTTCGACGGGCATCAAGCTACCCGTCTTGCCTGGCTTACCCGCGGGATTCACAGGGTGCCGCCTGTTTCAGGTGAGTGACGAAGTTGCAGGGACGGTGACGCGCATCCAATTGCTCGGCGAGTATGCCATCCCAACCGGTTCGCACCGCGTTGGTGGAACCTGGCAGGCAACAAACCAGTGTGCCATTGGCCAGGCCCGCCAGCGCGCGCGACTGAACCGTGGAGGTGCCAATATCAGCGACCGATATCTGTCGGAACAACTCGCCAAACCCGTCGACCTGCTTGTCCAGCAGGCAGCTGACCGCTTCAGGCGTACTGTCACGCCCGGTGAAACCCGTCCCCCCGGTAATCAGCACCACTTGAACCAGGTCATCGGCGATCCAGGTGGCGACTTGCGCACGTATTTTGTACAGGTCATCTTTAAGCAGGACACGCGCAGCCAGATTGTGGCCGGCAGCGCTCAAGCGGTCGACAAAGACCTGGCCCGAGGTATCGGTTTCCAGCGTGCGGGTATCGCTGACAGTCAGCACCGCGATGTTCAGCGCAACGAAAGGTACATCGGCCTTGGCTTTCATAGGCTCGTCCAGTTGTAGGAGAAACGGCCCGGTGTTATATCACAGAGCCCTGTTTTTTTGCCCCACCGATGGAGAGGCGTCATGTCCCTGAATACTGAGTTACCGCCCTGCTCCATCCTGCTCCTGGCGGGCGGGCGTGGCCAGCGCATGGGGGGGCAGGACAAAGGGTTGCTCGAATGGCAGGGCCTGCCTCTGATTGCGCATCTGCACCAACGGACCCGGGGCTTGACCGATGACCTGATCATTTCCTGCAACCGCAATCTTGACCGCTATGCGCCCTATGCCGATCAGTTGGTACACGATGACAACAGTGATTTCCCTGGCCCTTTGGCAGGTATTCGCGCCGGGCTGAAGGCCGCACGCCACCCCCACCTGATGGTGCTGCCGTGCGATGTGCCACGCCTGGACGCCGAACTGCTGAAAACCATGCGTGAGGCGGCCCGCCAGCACCCGGAAAAACCCTTGATGGTGCGTCAGGGTGAACACTGGGAGCCGTTGCTGTGCATTATCCCTGTCGCGCTGTCAGATGAGTTCGACAAGGCCTGGAGTACGGGCGAGCGCAGCCCTGGACGGATCATGCACACGCTTGATGCCATTGCACTGCAGTGTCCCGAGAATGATCGGCGCTTGGCCAACCTCAATACCCCGGAGCTGTTAAGTCTGCACGCAAGCATGTCAGAATGACCTATTCTGGAACTTGCAGGCGCGCTGTACGTCTCAAGTTCAGACATCAAGAATTCATTTGCGGAGACATCTCATGACTCATCGGACCCTCGCCACTTTCATGCTTGCCTTGGGCCTGGCCACCCTCGCGGGCTGCTCGTCACCTGCAGTCATCACCTTGAATGACGGCCGTGAAATCCAGTCTGTCGACACCCCTAAATTCGATGCCAGGTCGGGTTTCTATGAGTTCGAACAGCTGGACGGCAAGCAAACCCGCATCAACAAGGATCAGGTCCGCACCGTCAAGGACCTGTAAGTCGCGACGCGTTCCGGATACACCACCAAGCCCGCCCAGCGCGGGCTTGGTGGTGTCTGGAGCGGCTCACCAGTCCAGGCTGATGGTGCTTTGGAACACCCGCTCCTGGCCGGTCACCGGGTCGACGAAGCGCAAGCCTTTGGCCAATAGCTTCAAAGGATTGGCGTAGTCATCCTCTGCATCTTTCAAGACGTCGGGGTAGAAGGGGTCATTACAGATACTCGCCCCCAACGCGGCCATGTGAACCCTCAGTTGGTGTTTTTTGCCCGTCACCGGGTACAACGCGTAGCGCCACAGATCAGCATTTTTTTCTACAACCTCGATGGCGGTTTCGGTATTGCTGATGCCTGGCCCCTCTTGCATACGGAAAAAGGGCTGACCATCGACCAGGCGGCTTTTGTGTACCAAGGGAAACGACAACGTCGGCAACGCACGGGCAATGGCTTCATAGTGCTTTTCGATGGTGCGAGTCGGAAACAGTGACTGATACGCCGAACGGCTTTGCGGATTGGCGGAAAACAGCACAAGCCCCGCCGTGTGCCGGTCGATACGGTGCAGTGGCACCAGGTGTGGATTGTCCAGGCGACGGATCAACCGACGCAGCAACGTCTGCTCGACATACTCGCCAGCGGGGGTCACCGGCAGAAAATGGGGTTTATCCGCTACCACCAGATGCTCGTCGGCGTACAGGATCGTTTCCACAACAGGGATATTCTTTTCATCAGGCACTTCGCGAAAATAATGGATTCGCAGGCCCTCCTTGTACGCCAGGTCCAAGGCAATCGCCTGGCCTTGACCGTCGAGCACGCGACCACGGGCGATCCTGTCCAGCCATTGTTCACGACCAATGGCGCTGAAGTGTTCGCACAGGCAATCAAGCACGGTCGCCCAGCTGCCTGGGGGCAGGTATAGCGTACTGGCCTGGTTCTGTGCGGCGGAAAACGATGAGGTGGACATACGAAAGCTCTGGCCGTTAATGCTGATGGCTATTATCCAACAATGGCTTGAACGGACCTAGGACAGATTCCACACGGCCCCCTCTGATGTCCGTCACGCGGTCAAGGACTCGCGCAGCGCTGCCGCGTCGGTGAACTCTTTCAACCAGCGCAACACATCGACGGCTTCCCAGCGGCCAGGATCATAAAGCGCATACAACAAGCCCTGGTAACCGACCACATCCAGCTGACGGTGATACCCGGCGCGCTGAAACAGGGCCTCGATTTCGGCAAAACAGGTATTGAAGTGCACTTTGTTGAACGGTGTTTTCCCTTCCGTCACCAGGCCATCCAGGCGTAACTCCCGCACCGCCTCGCGTACCACGTCGACCGACATCCGGTTCACGCCGGCTTTCAACTGTTCAACCTTGACCATGTTGCATCCCTCTCATTTCGTAATCCCGTGCGCGCGCCAGATGCTCAAAGCAATCGGGCCCGCGAGGTCAACCTCATCCGCGCCCCACATAGCTGACAACCCACAGCACCACCCCCCAGATCGGGGCCGGGTCGAGTTCATCAAAGGGGACCGAGGGGATAGAGGGCCGCGCAGCCTTGAGCAGCAGCCCTCCCTTGGGATCGGCCGCCAACAGGCGCACGCAGTAATCGTTTTCGCTGTCGAGATGGGCCACCACGTATTGATCCTGAACAGGCTGGATCGAACGATCGACGATCAGACGGTCACCGGGATAAATACCGAATCCCAGCAAGCTGTCGTCATCAACCAGGACCGCACGCACCTGCTCGGCCCCCAGACCCACGATCCGGTCTAGCGAGAAGTCGCAGTGCGCCTGCTCTCGAGCGGCGCAATGCAGGGTACTGATGCTCAGCTCACCGGAATCCGGCAGCTGCAAGCGCTGACGACTTGCGAGTATGGTGAGGGACATGACGGCCACCCGAATAACTGTATGCACATACAGTAACCGAATATTCAAGCGCGCGCCAACGCATTACAGGCAGATCACGACAAACGGAGTCCGTGTCGCAACAAAAGCCAGGGGTCAACGCAAAAACGCCACGACTTGCTCGGCATCGAAGGGCCAGCCCAGTTCGGCCCCCGTATCGACCCGGCGCAACACCGGAATTCGCAAGCCATAGGCTTCAAACAACGCGTCACTGTCCGCAATGTCCACCAGTTCCACCAACAATCCGTGCTCGACCAACGGCATCAGTTCCGCTTCGGCGAGTTCACAGAGATGGCAGCCAAGGGTGCCGAACAACTGGCATTCAGAAGGCATGAGGTACAGATCACTGAGGAATGGGTGATCATTCTAGGCCGGACATAAAAAACCGTCGAGCGCCAGCCACTCCCATGAGGAGGTGAGGCCGCGCGCAGATCGGGGTGCAGATCATTGCGCACCCGGCGCCCCTCAGTCCTGGCTGACGGCACCGATCTTGTGGATCGACAGGTCAGCACCGTAGTACTCCTCTTCCTGGCTCAGGCGCAGACCATGCAAGCGTTTGATTGCGCCATACACCACAAGCCCCCCGATCAATGCCACCACAATACCCAGCGCCGTACCGATCAATTGGCTGATCAGGCTGACACCACCCAGCCCTCCCAACGCCGTCTGGCCAAAGATCCCGCAGGCAATGCCGCCCCAGGCGCCACACAAGCCATGTAATGGCCAGACGCCCAGCACATCATCGATCTTCCATTGGTTTTGCGCGGCAATGAAACACCCGACAAACAGGGCCCCGGCGATGGCACCGGTCACCAGGGCCCCCACCGGGTGCATCAGGTCCGAGCCCGCGCAGATCGCGACCAGCCCGGCCAGCGGTCCATTGTGTAGAAACCCCGGGTCGTTACGGCCAACGATCAATGCGGCCACGGTGCCGCCAACCATGGCCATCAACGAATTGACCGCCACCAGACCGCTGACCCCCTGCAGAGTCTGTGCGCTCATTACGTTAAAGCCGAACCAGCCGACGATCAGAATCCACGAACCCAATGCCAGGAACGGAATACTCGACGGAGCAAACGCCACCAGACGCCCGTCGCGGTACCGTCCATTGCGCGGTCCGAGTAGCAGTACTGCCGCCAATGCCAACCAGCCGCCCATGGCATGCACCACCACCGAACCTGCAAAGTCATGGAAGCCGGCACCAAAGCGCTCGAGCAACCAGGCTTGCAGACCCAAATTGCCATTCCAGACAATGCCCTCAAAAAACGGATAGATGAACGCCACGATCAGCGCGGTGGCGCACAACTGCGGTATGAACCGCGCCCGCTCGGCAATTCCGCCGGAGATAATGGCTGGAATGGCGGCGGCGAACGTCAGCAGAAAGAAAAATTTCACCAGCCCATAACCGTGATCGACACTGATCACCGAGGCCGGTTGCATGAAATGGACGCCGTATGAGATCCAGTAGCCTATAAAGAAGTAAGCCAGGGTCGAAATGGCAAAGTCGCTGAGGATTTTCGACAAGGCATTGACCTGATTCTTTTGACGAACCGTACCGACTTCCAGGAAGGCGAAACCGGCATGCATCGCCAGGACCATGACCGCGCCGATCAGGATGAAGAGCGTGTTGGAACCGTGGACCAGACTGTCCACTGCACTTTGCAGATTTTCCATGGGGTTGGCAGACCTTCAATCCGGAAAAAGCACCAAAGCAGTTCGCCAGGCCTTTTTGCGCACCAAGTTGACACCTCCCCTGGCATCAACTCGCCTTACGGCGAACCGTTTTGGCGCAAAAAAAACGGCGGGGTCAATCCTTGCCTGGATGTTTCCGCTGATTACTATTATTTAGGTTAAGGTTTTCGCGAAGCACGCCCGTTTTCAGCACCACAGCACCGATTGACGCACCACGACATAGCAAAAGCTGTACCAGCCATTTGCACTGAACCTTCGCGAACGGCTCATACTCGAACACTTCACACGCCACTTATGGAGATCACCATGGCCAGCAAAACGGAAAAGACTGCTCAAGAAATCCTGATGGAAGATTTTCAGACACTGGTCAGCGACACCGAGCGGCTGCTGGAACACACCGCGACACTGGCCGGTGATCAAGCCGACGAACTGCGCAGTCAGATTCACGAAAGCCTGGTGCGCGCCCGCGAGACCCTGAAACTGACCCAGGACTCCCTGAGCGAGCGCAGCAAGGCCGCTGTCTCTTCGACAGAAGAGTATGTCCAGGCCAACCCCTGGCAGTCGGTGGGTATCGCGGCTGGGGTGGGCTTTCTGATTGGCCTGCTGGCGACTCGGCGCTGATATGGCGATCGGTGAATCCGGCTCGCCGGAAACAGACTCCGGCTCCTCATCGCGGCGCCTGGGCGCCGCGTTCCTAGGGTTGCTGCACAGTCATGTCGAGTTGTTCGGCATCGAGTTGCAAGAGCAAAAGGCGCGTACGGTCAGCCTGTTGCTGTTCGCCGGCCTTGCGCTGGTGTTCGCCCTGCTGTTGCTGGTGGGTCTTTCGGCACTGGTGTTGATTGTATTTTGGGATACCTATCGCCTGACGGCCATCGTTGGCCTGTGCGTGTTCTATGCGCTCGCGGCCCTGTTCTGTGGCATGCGCCTGAAAGCTGCGGTCTTCGACGAGTCGTCGCCGTTCCACGCCACCCTTGAAGAGCTGAACAACGACAGGGAGCGCCTGTTGCCATGAACCTGCCCGAGATCCCCAAGAACAGCTCGCGGCAAGAAATGCGCAAGGCCCTGATCCGCTTGCGCATGGAAATGCATCGCCAGGAAATACGTCATGAGTCCCGGCAATTGCTGCAACCCTTGCAGCGAATACGCGGCATGTCGCAAACCCTGCAGGAGGGCCTGGGCATCAAGCACGCGCCACTCTGGGGAGTGGCCGCCGTGACCTTGCTGGGTTTTCTCACCGGCAAAGGCGCCAAGGGTGGAGGCCTGCGCAATGTCTCCCGATGGGTGCGGCTGGGCACCACACTGTTGCCGCTGATCAAGCTGGTGATGCAAGGCACCTCACGCAAAGACTAGTCCGCTGTCATTGGCCGCAGTGTTGCGGGCTCGAACCTCTTTATCGAGAGGTTCGATGTCGTCTGCCCGTTTACCGAGTATCGATACCGACGGGCTCGGACTCGGGTTCCGCTTGCAGCCGGCGGCACGAACCGGGAAGCTAACGCATCAGTCACCCTACGGAGAGCCCAGCCTTGGATTGGCATACCCTGCTTAATCGTGAACGCCTCGGGAAGCCGGTGCACAGCCCGGAAGAACTCGGCCGCAGCCCGTTCCACAAAGACCACGACCGGGTCATTTTCTCCGGTGCTTTCCGCCGGCTGGGGCGCAAGACCCAGGTCCATCCGGTCACCAGCAACGACCATATCCATACCCGCCTGACCCATTCGCTGGAAGTCAGTTGCGTTGGGCGCTCACTGGGTATGCGCGTCGGTGAAACCATTCGCGGCGCCCTGCCCGACTGGTGCGAGCCCAGCGATCTGGGGATGGTGGTGCAATCTGCCTGCCTGGCTCACGACATCGGCAACCCCCCCTTTGGTCACTCCGGTGAAGACGCCATCCGGTACTGGTTCCAACAAGCCGCAGGCAAGGGCTGGCTGGATGCCATGAGCGAAGTCGAACGGGATGACTTCCTCAACTTCGAGGGTAATGCCCAGGGTTTCCGGGTTCTGACACAACTGGAATACCACCAGTTCGACGGTGGCACCCGGCTGACCTACGCGACACTGGGCACCTATTTGAAGTACCCCTGGACAGCACGCCACGCCGACTCGCTGGGTTACAAGAAGCATAAATTCGGCTGCTACCAGAGCGAGCTGCCACTGTTGGAGCAAATCGCCCAGAAATTGGGCCTGCCACAACTGGACGAACAACGCTGGGCCAGGCACCCGCTGGTCTACCTGATGGAGGCCGCGGATGACATTTGCTACGCCTTGATCGACCTGGAAGACGGCCTGGAGATGGAGTTGCTGGAATACGCCGAAGTGGAGGCTCTGTTGCTCGGCCTGGTCGGTGATGACTTGCCGGAAACCTACCGTCTGCTGGGTGCCAACGACTCGCGCCGACGCAAACTGGCGATCCTGCGTGGCAAGGCCATCGAACACCTGACCAATGCAGCGGCGCGTGCATTCGTCGAGCAACAGGACGCCCTGCTGGCGGGCACCTTGCAAGGCGATCTAGTGGAGCACATGCACGGCCCGGCCAAGCGTTGCGTGCTGAATGCCAAGGACATGGCGCGTAAAAAAATCTTCCAGGACAAGCGCAAGACCCTGCATGAAATCGGTGCGTATACAACCCTGGAGATTCTGTTGAACGGCTTTTGCGGGGCCGCGCTGGAGCAACATGGCGGTCGTACGGCCTCATTCAAGAATCGTCGCATACTCGATCTACTCGGCAACAATGCTCCCGACCCGCACGGCCCTTTGCACGCGTCGTTTTTACGCATGATCGATTTCATTGCCGGCATGACCGACAGCTACGCTAGCGAAATGGCCCTGGAAATGACTGGACGCTCCCGCCACCCCTAAGCCCCATGGTTCCGTCGCACCCAGGCATCTGGCGTGCGACTGAGCACAGGTTCAGCGTTCAACATAATGAGCGAATCACCCTACATCTTACACCGAGCAAACTTACTGTTTCTCTCTACACACAAATCAATTGTTCCATACTGAAACAACAAATAGACCTCCTACGACAGATAGATATTCGGACACAAAAAAATATTAGCGACTGAAAAAATAATCCTCCACTGTCCATCACCTCAAGTTGGCGATCCTGCATGGAAAACTAAATGCTCTCATACAACTTTCGCATCATGCTGGTGGAGGACCATCCCTTTCAACTCAAGGCAACCCAATACCTGCTTGAAAGTTACGGCTTCACCCATATAACGACCTCAAACAGCGCCAACGCCGCACTGCAGGCGATGAACCGGATGCATAACCCTTTCGAGATATTGCTGTGCGACCAATGCCTGCCAGACCTTTCAGGTCTCGACTTGATTGCTATTGCCAACCATCAGGGCCTGATCCAACAGGCTATTATCCTGAGCAGCCTTGATACAATCGAACTGGACAGGCTAAAAAAGCAGGCCCGCGAGCAACACCTGCCTTTATTGGGGCTGCTGCCAAAACCACTGAAGCAATCCGAGTTCACTTATTTATTGACTCTGTATTGCTCCAACATCAACCATCCATGACAATCATTGCACAGAACACCAAGACGCATAGAGAGCACCACTGTACATAGACCCACACCAGTACTTAGCGAATCAGGCAAGCGCTCATCCAACCTTGTCACATCAATTAATATATTATCCAAACATCCACTCTTCGCCCACAACCACCTACTTGGCACGTAATCCCCTGCCCCTTCCATTGTAGGATTAGTCCTATATTGCACCCCCAACCCTGTCCGTTTATATGTCGGCTTCCATATCTGAGCTAAGGTGCTCGCTTTATTTGTGCACATATGGGATTTGATTATGAACTCAGTTTTTATTGTCGACGATCACCCCGTCATTCGCCTTGCATTGCGTATGTTACTAGAGCATGAAGACTACAAAGTAGTAGGTGAAGCCGACAACGGGGTCGATGCGATGCAGATGGTTCGCGAATGCATGCCTGACCTGATCATCCTGGACATCAGCATTCCCAAACTTGACGGGCTGGAAATCCTCTCCCGCTTCAACGCCATGAGCACGCGACCGAAAACACTGGTATTGACGGCTCAAACGCCAACACTTTTTGCAATCCGCTGCATGGGGTCCGGTGCGTCAGGCTATGTCTGCAAACAGGAAGGCCTCAGCGAACTGCTCAGCGCCATCAAAGCCGTGTTGTCCGGTTACAACTATTTTCCCAGCCAGGCATTGAACCCGTCTCGCGACGACGAAGCACTCTGCGCGGAACTGGACTTGTTCAAGTCCGTCAACGATCGCGAACTGATGGTGATGCAATTGTTCGCCCAGGGTCGCACCAACAAGGAAATCGCCAAGGGCATGTTTCTCAGTAACAAGACTGTCAGTACCTACAAGAAAAGACTCATGCAAAAACTCAAGGCCAAGTCCCTGGTAGAACTTATCGAGATGGCAAAACGTAACGCTTTAGTGTGAGAGACAGGATGCCCAGGTGTTTAAAGGACTATTTATTGTATTTGAGTGCAGGTTTATACCTGAATGCCTCAGTGTCCATAGCCGAACCCGGAGTCGAACATTACACATTGCTCAGTCGTTCAACGGCAAGCCACATGGACATCCAGCTGGATGAACCACAACGGCAGTGGGTACTCAACCAACGCGAACTGGTCCTGGGCAGTTCGGCGCCCGACTACCCCCCTTTTGACTTGACGATCAGCGGCCATGAATACGAGGGTTTTACCGCCGACTACGCCGGTATCCTGGGCGCCTCCCTGGGGTTGCCCATCAAGATCCGTCGCTACCCATCCCGCGAAGCTGCCATCCAGGCACTCGAAAACGGCGAGATCGACCTGCTCGGAACGGCCAATGGTTTCGAGGCCCGGTATTCGAACATCGCACTATCCGCCCCCTATGCCATTGACCAACCCGTCCTGGTGACCCGGGAGAACGAGAGCCGTTCGTTGACCGAGGGCCTGGCCGGCATGCGCTTGAGTATGGTTTATCACTACCTGCCACCGGAAGAGGTAAAGGCGCTCTACCCCAAGGCGGTCATCACCCCCTATCCGTCCTATCTGAATGCGATAAATGCAGTCGCCTTCGACCAGGCCGACGTCTTTCTGGGTGACACCATTTCAACCCACTACATGATCAACAAGGGCTATCTGAAGAATGTGCGAATGGCCAACTTCGGAAAACACGAGGCCTATGGTTTCAGTTTTGCCGTTCGCAAGGACAATCAGAACCTTCTGCATATCATCAACACCGTTCTCAAGGCGGTAGCCACGGGAGAACGCGAAAGCATCGCCAAGCGCTGGAGCGCCGGCAGCGACATTCTTCTGACTGACCACAAACTGCAATTGACCCGCCGCGAAGAACGCTGGCTTGCACAACATCCGGTGGTCCGCGTGGCCGTCAACGATGCTTTCGCCCCGCTGACGTTCTTTGACGCCGATGAAACATTCAGAGGGATTACTGCCGACCTGCTCGAACTGATCAGGCTGCGCACCGGTTTGCGCTTCGAGATTCACCGCAGCCGAAGCGACAACGAAATGATCAAGCTGGTCCAGGAGAACCGGGTCGACCTGATTGCCGCCCTGCTTCCCAATACCGAGCGTGAAGCCCTTCTGAGTTTCACCCGTCCCTATCTTGAGAATTCATTTGTCTTGCTGACCCGAAAAAGCGGCTCCAGCCCGACCAGCCTGGAGCAACTGGCAGGCAAAAGCCTCGCCATCACTCAAGGCAATCCATTGCGCGACTACCTGATCCGCGAGCACCCGACGATCCACCTGGTCGAAACACCTGACACCTTCAGCACGGTAGAACTACTTGCCAAGGGCCAGGTAGAGGGCGCGGTCAATTCGCTGGTGACTGCCAACTATTTCGTCGACTCGCAGCTGTTCGAGGACCGACTGCAGATCAGCGCGACAATTGGCACTCGGCAGGCCGCGTTGTCCCTGGCGACTGCACGCGACGCTCCCGAACTGAGTGCCATCCTCGACAAAGCCCTGTTGAGCATCGCACCAGACGAACTGGGCATAATCAACAGTCGCTGGCGTGGTTACACGAGCACCTCCGGCAACACCTGGCGCACCTACCAGCGCTTACTGTATCAACTGCTCATCGGCAGCAGCCTGCTGCTACTGACTTTGCTGGCCTGGAATGCCCATATGCGCAGGCAGATCAAGCAACGCCAACAAGCGGAGCGAGCACTGAGTGACCAGTTCGAGTTCATGCAGACGCTGGTCAACGGGACACCTCACCCCATCTATGTGCGTGACCGCGAGGGGCTGCTGAAAAGTTGCAACGACAGCTATCTGCAAGCCTTCAGCGCCAGACGCGAAGACGTGATCGGCAAAGATGTGATGCAAGGTGCCATGAGCAACGTGCTTGAAGCCAGGCAATACCACGCTGATTATCGACGCGTGGTGGCCGAAGGCGTTCCGTTGATTCTTGATCGCCCCCTGCACATCGGCCTGCAAAAACTGACGATCTACCACTGGATTCTTCCCTACCGGGATTCGACGGGTGACGTCCAGGGAATCATCGGAGGATGGATCGATATCAGCGAGCGGCGTCAGCTTTTTGATGAACTCAGGTCTGCCAAGGAACAGGCCGATGAGGCCAGCCACGCCAAGAGCACATTCCTCGCCACCATGAGCCATGAAATCCGCACGCCGATGAACGCAGTGATCGGCATGCTCGAACTGACGCTCAGGCGCGCCGATCCGAACCACCTTGATCGTTCGGCCATCGAAGTGGCCTACAACTCGGCCAAGGACATGCTCGAGCTTATTGGCGACATCCTCGACATCGCCCGAATCGAGTCCGGCCGCCTGAGCCTCTTCCCCGAACGGGTGAACCTCGGCGAAACCGTCGAAGCAGTCGTGCGGGTCTTCGACGGGCTCGCACGACAAAAAAACCTCAGCCTGATCCTTACGCTTCCCGACGCGGACGAACAGCCCGATTTCATGACGGATCCGCTGCGTCTCAAGCAGATACTGTCCAACCTGATCAGCAATGCCATCAAGTTTACCGAGCAGGGTGAAATCACCATCAAGGTCCGTCTGCAACCCTCGCCGCAGTCCGATCGATGGCTCATCGAGCTATGGGTCTGTGACAGCGGAATCGGTATCAGCGAGGACGATCAGCGTCAGCTGTTCGAGCCCTTTGCCCAGGCTGGCAACACCGGGCACCGGGCCAGAAGTGGCGCTGGCCTGGGCCTGGTGATCTGCCGCAGCCTGTGTGAAATGATGGGCGGCACCTTGCAGCTGACCAGTGAACCGGGCACTGGCACACAGGCACGGGTGTGCCTGCCGATGACCACACTGCCTGGCGCAATCGCCCAGGACACCCCGCAACCGGCGCTTGCCAGGACCACAACCCTTTTGAACGTGCTAGTGGTCGACGACCATCCCGCCAATCGATTACTGATGTGCCAGCAACTCGACTTCCTGGGCCATCGATGGATCACGGCCAACAACGGCGAAGACGCTTTGCGGAGCTGGAAAGAAAGCCATTTCGATCTGGTGATTGCAGACTGCAACATGCCCCTGATGAATGGTTACGAGCTCACCCGTGCCATCCGTACCCACGAGCAGGAAGAGCAGCGCCCACGTTGTACGGTGCTGGGTTTCACCGCCAACGCCCAGCCAGAGGAAAAACAGCGATGCCTGCAGGCAGGCATGAATGATTGCCTGTTCAAACCCATCAGTCTGACGACACTGAGCCAACGCCTGGAAGCACTTGAGCCGATCAGCAAGGACCAGGTCTTCAGCCTGGACAGTCTGCATTTACTCACCGGAGGTGACCCCCTGCGAGCACATCGATTGCTCGCCGAACTACTCAACAGTAACCGCCTCGACCTGGAGGAGCTACTTGGACTACCACCTGCAAGCGGGCGGCAGGCCTTCATCGATGTCGCACACAAAATCAAAGGTGCGGCGCGCCTCATCCAGGCTTCAACCCTGATAGACAGTTGTGAGGCGCTCGAACGCATGTGCCACGAGGACTTCTCTCAGGACAGGCTCCAAGCCCACAAAAACCGGATGCGGTACGCCATCCTTGAGCTGGATCAGGCCCTGCAACAACAGCTCAGCCTGCAAGCCGTTTCTTGAGTCAAGGCTCCCCGGCACCGACCGGGTGAGTTCGGGCGCTTGCGGGCCTGCGAACAACCGTCCCATGCTTGCCAGGTTGTTCGTCCAAGGCTTGCTCAACAGCCCCTGGGGATCCAAGGCGGATTGGTCCTTCATTTACTATGCTTGCGTGCTCAGCAGTGTGTCATGACGATGGAGAGACACCGCGATGCCCAGCCCACTGCACCCGGAGAAACGTCGATTTCCGCTGCACGTGCACATCAGCGTGATGTTCACTTTGCTTCTGCTGTTCACGGGCATTGTGCTGGGAGTTTTCAACTACCGGCAAACCACGCAGATCATCCTGTCCAGCAGCGAAAAACTGTTCGACCGAATAGAACAGGACGTGCGGCATGACCTGCACACGACTTACCGTCCCATTCGTCGCTTGCTGAGCCTGTTGGTGCAAAACCCCGCGATGCAGGCGACGAACCTGGAACAACGACTGGCGCTGCTCAGGCCCTTCAGCCAGTCACTCAACGACAATACAGAACTGGCATCACTCTATGCAGGCTATGCTGACGGTGACTTTTTCATGGTTCGCCCACTGCGCAGCGAAGCGCTGAAACACACCCTCAAGGCACCTGAAACTGCCGCCTTTCAAGTCTGGAGCATCGACCGTGACAGTCTCACTGGACACACCCGCTCACAGTCCCTGTTCTACGACCCGTCACTGACCCTGGTCGAGCGCCGGGACAACCCGCAGGAAACCTACGACCCACGCACTCGCGCCTGGTTCAACAGTGCAAACGCAACCCAGGAGCAAATCACCACCGAGCCGTACATTTTCTTTTCGACCCACAATATCGGCACGACCCTGGCCCGACGCAGCAGCGCCAATGCCGTGATGGGCGCCGACCTGACACTGGCCCAGCTGTCTGCGACCCTGGCCAGGCACCAGGTAACACCCGGCACCGAAATCGTCCTGTTTGATGGCGATGGCAATGCCGTCGCCTACCCCGACAGCAACAAACTGATCATCAACGATCAGAAGGCGCACCTGGCCAAGGTCAAGGACCTCAGCCCGGCGCTGGACGCCCTGTTCAAGAACACCAGCAGCGGTCAACGGCTGGAGGTAGCCAGCCGTGAATGGATCTTTGCCCGCAGTAGCATTGCCGAAGGTGGCCCGCGAGGTTTGCAACTGGCCCTGATGGTTCCCGAAGACGAGTTACTGGTGGACGCCTATCGAATGCGCTGGCAAGGCGCGTTGATTACCCTGGCCACCTTGCTGCTCTGCGTACCGCTGGGCTGGCTAACCTCCAGAATACTGGTCAAACCTTTGCGCGCACTGGTACAGGAAGCCGATGCCATTCGCAGCTTCGACTTCAACTACCCGGTCACTCGGCGCTCCCCCGTGCTGGAGGTCGACCAACTCAGCGTATCAATGGCACGTATGAAAGACACGCTGGCCAGCTTTTTCGAAATCACCGACAGCCTGTCTGCGGAAACCCGCTTCGACCCCCTCCTGCAACGGGTGCTCTTCGAAACGGTGAAGATCGGCCAGGCGCAAGCCGGCCTGATCTATCTGCGTGAGCACGATGGAAACCGGCTCGAGCCCCACGGGCTGATCATCGAGGATAAGCCTCAGGCACTCTCGGCCTTCAACATCAGCGGCTATGACCCTGACGACACCCAGCACCCTGCCTGGTTCCGGCAACTGCTGAGCCAGGACTCACTGGTCACCGTACTCGGCTTCGAACAGGCCGCCGACCTGCAAGCAGTGTTGCTCGCCATGAATTGCCCGAGCGCTCACCTGATTGGCATTCGCCTGCACAATCGCCATAACGAAACCGTCGGCGCACTGGTCCTGCTGCTCACCGACACGGGCGCACACGCAGACCTGGAGAAGCTTCGACCGGACCGGATTGCATTCATCCAGGCGGTCTCGGGCGCCGCTGCCGTCAGTATCGAAAGCCAGCGCTTGCAGGCCAGGCAACAACAGTTGCTGGACGCCTTCATCAAGCTACTGGCCGGCGCGATTGACGCCAAGAGCCCCTATACCGGTGGCCACTGCCAGCGCGTCCCTGCACTGACCTTGATGCTCGCCCAGGCCGCTGCCGCGAGCCAGGCCCCGGAGTTCATGGCCTACCAGCCTACCGACGACGAGTGGGAAACCTTGCATATCGCCGCCTGGCTGCACGACTGCGGCAAAGTCACCACCCCTGAATACGTGGTCGACAAAGCCACCAAGCTGGAAACCCTCAACGACCGCATCCACGAGATCCGCACGCGCTTCGAAGTCCTCAAGCGCGATGCCTGGATCGACTACTGGCATGCACTTGCCCTGGGCGGCCACGAGCCACTCCTGAGTGAAGCACGTGATGCCAGCCTGACCGCCCTCGATGACGATTTCGCCTTCATCGCTCGCTGCAACCTGGGGAGCGAAGCCATGGCCGATGCAGACCTGCAACGACTGCACCGCATCGCCCAGCGAACCTGGACCCGGACACTGGATGACCGACTGGGTGTTTCCTGGGAAGAGAACCACCGTCAGGCACGCACCCCGGCCCCTGAACTCCCCGTCAGTGAGTCGCTGCTGGCGGATAGACCCGAGCATTTGTTCGAACGCAACGACGCCGAACTGATACCGGCAGACAACCCCTGGGGGTTCAAGCTCGACGTACCACCGTACAAATACAATCGCGGTGAGCTGTACAACCTGAGCATCTCCAAAGGCACCCTGACCCGCGAAGAACGCTACATCATCAATCATCACATCGTGCAGACGATCCTGATGCTCAGCCACCTGCCCTTTCCCGGGCACCTGAGTAACGTGGTGGAAATAGCCGGTGGGCACCACGAAAAAATGGATGGCACCGGCTATCCGCGAAAATTCAAGCGTGAGGAGATGAGCCTGCCCGCGCGAATGATGGCAATTGCCGACATCTTCGAGGCGCTGACCGCGGCGGACCGCCCCTACAAGAAGGCCAAGACCCTGAGTGAGGCCCTGGCCATCATGGCCTTCATGTGCCGCGATGCACATATCGATCCGCAGCTGTTTGCGCTGTTCGTCAACGAGAAGATCTACCAGCAATACGCCGACAAATTCCTCGAGCCCCAGCAAATCGATGCCGTGGACTCGGAAACCCTGCTCGCCAAGGCAGGGCTGGCCAGTTGATCAGCAGTCGGTCAAGCGCAGGAAGATGGCCGCCAGCTGTTCAATGCCAGCCTGATCATCGACGCTGAAGCGGGCAAGGGACGGGCTGTCCAGATCCAGTACGCCGATCAGGCGACCGTCCTTGACCAGCGGCACCACCAATTCACTGTTCGAGGCGCTGTCACAGGCGATATGCCCGGCGAACGCGTGTACATCCTCGACCCGTTGCGTTGTCAGGGTGGCCGCCGCCGCACCGCAAACACCACGGCCAAACGGAATCCGCACACAGGCGATCTGCCCCTGGAACGGCCCCAGGACCAACTCTTCATTGCGGTTGAGGTAGAACCCGGCCCAATTCAGGTCATCGAGCTGGTTGAACACAAACGCCGAAAACTGCGCGGCATTGGCGATAAAATCACGCTCATCGGCCAGCAACGACTCCAGTTGCGCACACAGCAGGCCGTAGCCCTCCAGGCCTGCGCCAGTGTTTTGCAAATCGATCATGCCTTGTGCTCCAACAATTTGAGTCCTACCCAGTACCGGGCAAATTGATACGCGCAACGGCCGTTGCGATTACCGCGGCCGGTGGCCCAGCGCACCGCGAGGATGTCGAGCTGTTCATCACGCTGCCACTCAAGGCCGGCCTTGGCTGCCAGTTGCCCCACCCAATGCTCGACCACATCGAGAAAGTGTTCCTGGGTAAAGGGATAAAACGACAACCACAAGCCAAATCGGTCCGACAGCGCGATCTTGTCCTCCACCGCCTCATTGGGGTGCAGTTCACCGTCGACCCTTTTCCAGTTTTCGTTATCGCTCTCTTTTTCCGGCACCAGGTGGCGGCGATTGGAGGTGGCATAGAGCAGCACGTTATCCGGCGCCTGCTCCAACGAGCCGTCGAGTACGCTTTTGAGTACCCGGTAATCGCCCTCGCCCGCCTCGAACGACAGGTCATCGCAAAACAGCACAAAGCGCTGAGGCAGCCTGGCAATCTGTTCGACCACCCGGGGCAGGTCCGCCAGGTGATCGCGCTCGATCTCGATCAGGCGCAGACCGCCCTTGGCGTGCTCGGCCAACAACGCCCGCACCAGCGACGACTTGCCGGTGCCTCGCGAACCCCAGAGCAATGCATGGTTGGCAGGCATGCCATCGAGAAATTGCCGGGTGTTGCGGTTCAACTGCTCCAGCTGTTTGTCCACGCCGATCAGGTCGGACAAACGCATGTCCAGGCTGACCTCGAGCGGCAATAGAAAACCGCTGCGCCCCTCACGTTGCCAGCGCGCAGCCAGGCACTGTGTCCAGTCGATGGCGGTGCGCTGCGCAGGCAGCAGAGGCTCGATACGAGCCAGAACCGCATCGGCGCGTTCAAGAAAGGCATTCAATCGAGAGTCCACGACTTCTCCTCAGGCTCGTTCACAGTAATGATGGGGACAGAAAAGTAAAAACAGCGCGTTATGCCGGACCGTTCGGGATAATGGCGCACCCGACAGACCGCCCGAAACCCGGCAATGATCAGCTATGCTTCGCCCAGAAGGGAAACGAAAGTGGTTCAGCACCCAATGGATATCAAATTCACCAACCGCCTGTCTTACAAACAAGCCAGGCTAACTGTGCTGGTTGGTTTCATTCTCGGCATGCTGCTGAGCCTGCTGCAAATAGGCATCGATTATGCCAGTGAAGACGCCTCCATCAATCGGGAAATACTGTCGCTGCTGGAAATCAGCCACAGCCCCGCCTCACGGATCGCCTACAACATCGATGCCGAACTGGCCCAAGAGCTGACGCTCGGCCTGTTGCGCTCGCCGGCCGTGATCGGCGCGCAACTGATAGACAACAACAATACCGTGCTGGCCAACGTACAGCGACCGCGCTCACAAAACGCCTACCGGGTGATCAGTGACTTCCTGTTTGGCGCCAATCGCCAATTCAAGGAACGCCTGTTCCTCGAACACTTGCCCAACGAATCCCTCGGCACCCTGCAACTGGAGATCGACACTTACACCTTCGGCACCCGCTTTTTGAATCGAGCAGGAGTCACCTTGCTCAACGGTTTTTTCCGTAGCCTGATACTCAGCGGGATTCTCCTGGCATTGTTCTACGTCATGCTCACCCAGCCGCTGGTCCGGGTCATTCGCGAGCTGAGCCTGCGAGATCCACGCAGCGCGGACCAGCCACCGCTGGACTGTCCCGCAGACCACGAAAATGACGAAATCGGCGTACTGGTCAAGGTCGCCAACCAACACATCGAGACCATGGCCATTGAAATCCAGCAGCGACGCGCCGCGGAAAACCGGCTGACCGACTACCTCGGCCAGCTGGAACATATCGTCTCCTCGCGTACCTCCGAGTTGAAAGCCATCAACACCCGCCTGACGTCAACCAATGGGGAACTGGAAGTCGCGCGACAGACAGCGCTGGACATGGCTCAGGCACGCTCGGATTTTCTCGCCAACATGAGCCATGAAATCCGCACACCGCTCAATGGCCTGCTGGGAATGATCGCGCTGTCGCTGGACAGTCCATTGAATGCCGAGCAACGCCAGCAGCTGTCGATTGCCCACGACTCCGGCAAAGTACTGGTGGAACTGCTGAACGACATCCTGGACTTGTCGAAATTCGACGCCGGGCAACTTGAACTCGAGCATATTCCCTTCGATCTCGGCTCACTGATCGAAGACACGGCCAACCTGTTGTCACAGAACGCGGCACCCAGCGTCGAGCTGACATGCCTGATTGACCCGCAGTTTCCCTCCCTGGTGCTGGGCGACCCGACGCGGGTTCGCCAGATCGTCAGCAACCTGCTGTCGAACGCCCTCAAATTCACGCGGTTCGGACGGGTGGATGTGCGCTTGAGCACCCTTGAGGATGGTGTGCGGATCGAAGTGTGCGATACCGGCATCGGCATCGCGCAAGAGGCGCAGGTCAAGATTTTCCAACCCTTTACCCAGGCGGGAGCCGGTATCACCCGTCAGTTCGGCGGCACCGGGCTGGGATTGGCCCTGACCTTCAATCTGTGCAATGCCATGCAGGGTCGTCTGAGCATCAGCTCGGAATCCGGATTCGGCAGCCAGTTCTGTGCCGACCTTCCACTCCCCACACACGCGCTCGCCGCTCCCCCCGCCCCACTGACAGGCAAGGTCCTGGCCGTTACATCGACCGGTAGTGGCCTGGCCGAATTGCTGCGTAACCTGCTCCCCGGTTGGGGTCTTGCCTATGAACAGCGCACGATTGACGACCCATTGACCCGCTACACTCCCGACCTGTTGATCACCGATTGCCCAGAGTGTCTGTTTCGCTTCCGACCGGCGTTTGACGCCCCCATCCTGCTGGTTACCGCCTACGGCAACTTCATGCCAGGCGAGGAAACCGCCACCCTGGCGCCCCTGCAACAACTGGCCCGGCCCCTGGCCCGCAAAGCGCTTTACCACACACTGCGCCGCGCCTTGCAAGCTGACACGCCCTTGGTCAGCGACACGCCGACACAAGGCCTTTCACCCCGGCAGCGAGCGCGAATCCTGTTGGTGGAGGACAACCCGGTCAATCAGCTCGTGGCCAAAGGCATGCTCAGCAAGCTGGGCAGCGACGTGACAGTCGCCGCACACGGGGCCGAAGCCCTCGATCAGCTGGAACTGAACCGCTTCGACCTGATACTCATGGACTGCAACATGCCCGTGATGGACGGCTATGAAGCCAGCCGGCATATCCGTCGCAGCGGTCGCTGGCCGGACCTGCCGATCGTCGCCCTGACCGCCAACGCCATGCCCGAGGAGCGTGAACGCTGTCGGGCGGCGGGCATGAACGACTACCTGGCCAAGCCCTTTCGCCGTGAAGAACTGGCCGCCTTGCTGGACCTGTGGGCACCCGCTACGAAAGCGCCTTGATCTGCCCCAGCAACTGATCAAGGCCTGCACGCAACTCACTCAAGCGTTGCAAGTCGACACCGCTGTCGCACAACAGCCGCGCCTTGAGTGGCCCGACCTGCTCACGCAGGGAAACACCGGCCTGCGACAGACTCAAGTGCACCTCGCGCTCATCGCGCGCCGAGCGCTGGCGCTGGACCAACTGCATCTGCTCCAGTCGCTTGAGTAACGGCGTCAGCGTCCCGGAATCCAGCAACAAGCGTTCGCCCAGGGCCTTGACGGTTGGCTGTTCGGGGGCGCACTGCTGCCACTCCCACAACACCAGCATCACCAGGTATTGCGGGTAAGTCAGCCCCAATTGATCAAGCATCGGTTTGTAGCCACGGATCACCGCCCGCGACGCGGCGTACAGCTTGAAGCAGAGCTGGCTGTCGAGCTCCAGCGAATCGGCTGACAGGTCGTTCATTTAAGCAGGGCTTCAATCTCGCGGGTCAGATCCTGCGGCTTGGTCGCGGGGGCGAAACGCTTGACCAGCTTGCCGTCCTGACCGATCAGGAACTTGGTGAAGTTCCACTTGATCCCCTGAGAGCCCAGCACACCCGGCGCGCGCTTCTTCAGCTGGACAAACAACGGATGGGCATCACTGCCATTGACGTCGATCTTCTTGAACAGCGGAAAACTCACACCAAAGTTCAACTCACAGAACTCGGAAATGGCACTCTCATCGCCCGGCTCCTGCTTGCCGAACTGATTGCACGGAAAACCGAGCACCACCAGCCCCTGGTCCTTATAGGTCTTCCACAACGCCTCCAGACCTTTGTATTGCGGGGTGAAACCGCACTCACTGGCGGTATTGACCACCAGCACCGCTTTGCCGGCGTAGTCGGCCAAGGTCTTTTGCTCACCTTTGATGGTGGTGCACGGAATGTTCAGCAGGTTGTCATTCATGGCGCGATGCTCCTTTATCCAAAGGTTGGGCAAGAGACGAACATAGCGGGCAATTAGATTGTGCGCAATTTAAATGCTTGGATACCGACCAACTGCACCGGGATCGGGCGCGCCAGCGAAGGCATGTGTGACATCGCCTTCGTCGACAATGGATCGTCGCCCGCCCCCTCCCATGCTACTGGCGAGGGACCAGGTCCAGGCACACTGAATTGATGCAGTAGCGCAAGCCGGTCGGCGGCGGGCCGTCCGGGAACACGTGCCCCAGGTGCGCATCACATTTGGCGCACACTACTTCGGTGCGGATCATGCCATGGCTGACATCGCGGATCTCGACCATGGCGCTTGCGCCGATCGGCTCATAAAAACTTGGCCAGCCGCAACCGGAGTCGAACTTGGCCTTCGCGTCGAACAATGGCTCATTGCAACAGATGCAGTGGTAAACACCGTCGGTTTTGGTGCCATTGTATTTGCCCGAGAACGGTCGTTCGGTACCCTTCAGACGGCAAACGTTGTACTGCTCCGGGTCGAGCATCGCACGCCATTCTTCCAGGGTTTTTTCGAGTTTTTCCATCGTTACACCTCGGCATATGAAAAAGCCCGATCTGTACCTTTTCCACGGATCGGGTGGCACGTATGATTGCGCCTCATTTGACGCCAGTCTGGCAGCCGCGTTACACGCACTCAAACGGATTTTGCTGCGCGCAACCCAGGTGCCAGGCTGGTGTGAGAACGCAGGATTCCCAGTACGGTAGTTCATACGACGTCTGGATCGTTCATTTTCGGGAACACATCGCCATGCAGGTCAGCAAATCGAACAAGCTCGCCAACGTCTGTTATGACATTCGCGGCCCAGTGCTCAAGCACGCCAAACGCCTGGAAGAGGAAGGCCATCGCATCCTCAAGCTGAATATCGGCAACCCGGCACCCTTTGGTTTCGAAGCACCCGATGAAATCCTCCAGGACGTGATCCGCAACCTGCCGACCGCCCAGGGCTACAGCGACTCCAAAGGCCTGTTCAGTGCGCGCAAGGCCGTCATGCAGTACTACCAGCAAAAGCAGGTGGAAGGTGTCGGCATCGAAGACATCTACCTGGGCAACGGTGTTTCCGAGCTGATCGTGATGTCGATGCAGGCCCTGCTCAACAACGGTGACGAAGTGCTGGTCCCGGCACCGGATTATCCACTGTGGACCGCCGCCGTCAGCCTGTCGGGCGGCAACCCGGTGCATTACCTGTGCGACGAGCAAGCCAACTGGTTCCCTGACCTGGCCGACATCAAGGCCAAGATCACCCCCAATACCAAAGCCCTGGTCATCATCAACCCGAACAACCCGACCGGCGCGGTGTATTCCCGCGAAGTCCTGCTGGGCATGCTGGAACTGGCACGCCAGCACAACCTGGTGGTGTTCTCGGACGAGATCTACGACAAGATCCTGTACGACGACGCCGTGCACATCTGCACCGCCTCGCTTGCACCGGACCTGCTGTGCCTGACGTTCAACGGCCTGTCCAAGTCCTACCGGGTGGCTGGCTTCCGCTCCGGCTGGATCGCCATTTCCGGCCCCAAGCACCACGCCCAGAGCTACATCGAGGGCATCGACATGCTGGCCAACATGCGCCTGTGTGCCAACGTGCCGAGCCAGCACGCCATCCAGACCGCCTTGGGCGGCTACCAGAGCATCAATGACCTGGTATTGCCTCCTGGCCGCCTGCTGGAACAACGCAACCGCACCTGGGAACTGCTCAACGACATTCCGGGCGTTAGCTGCGTCAAGCCGATGGGTGCTCTCTACGCCTTCCCGCGGATCGACCCGAAAGTCTGCCCGATCCACAACGACGAAAAATTCGTGCTCGACCTGCTGCTCTCGGAAAAACTGCTGGTGGTCCAGGGTACGGCGTTCAACTGGCCATGGCCGGATCACTTCCGTGTCGTGACCCTGCCACGGGTGGATGACCTGGACATGGCCATCGGCCGAATCGGCAACTTCCTGAAGTCCTATCGCCAATAAGCCCTGCCACGCCGAGGCGTCATTTCAATGCCCTCGGCGATCAACTCAGCAACAGATTAAACATTCTTCATCGTGACCGCGCCTTGATTGCTCGCGCAGACACCTGAGCGCGCGTTACACCCAATGATGGCGGTAGTTGCGATAGTAAATGGCAGCCGGACAGGGGCTCGAAAAAAATCAGAATCGCCCTGCAACGAACAGGAATCCGGCTGTAGGACACAGTTTGAAATAGTCACCCGGTTGAATAGCCCGGTGCATCACCTTATATACCCCGCAGTACGCTACATCTTTAGCATGAGGAGATTTCTACAACCATGATGCGCATCCTGCTGTTTTTGGCCACTAACCTGGCGGTCGTGCTGATTGCCAGCATCACCCTGAGCCTTTTCGGCTTCAACGGGTTCATGGCGGCCAACGGGGTTGATCTCAACCTCAATCAGCTGCTGATCTTCTGTGCGGTCTTTGGTTTCGCCGGCTCTCTGTTCTCGCTGTTCATCTCCAAGTGGATGGCGAAGATGAGCACCAGCACTCAAATCATCAGCCAACCGCGCACTCGCCATGAACAATGGCTGCTGCAAACCGTTGAAGAGCTGTCCCGTGAAGCCGGCATCAAGATGCCCGAAGTCGGGATTTTCCCGGCCTACGAGGCGAATGCCTTCGCCACCGGCTGGAACAAGAACGACGCACTGGTCGCGGTCAGCCAGGGCCTGCTCGAACGTTTCTCGCCCGATGAAGTGAAAGCGGTCCTGGCGCACGAAATCGGTCACGTCGCCAATGGCGACATGGTGACACTGGCCCTGATCCAGGGGGTCGTGAACACCTTCGTGATGTTCTTCGCGCGGATCATCGGCAACTTTGTCGACAAGGTGATCTTCAAGAACGAAGAAGGCCAGGGTATCGCCTACTACGTAGCGACCATCTTCGCCGAACTGGTACTGGGTTTCCTGGCCAGCTCCATCGTCATGTGGTTCTCGCGCAAGCGCGAATTCCGTGCAGACGAGGCCGGTGCCCGTCTGGCCGGCACCAGCGCGATGATCGGCGCCCTGCAGCGCCTGCGCTCGGAACAAGGCCTGCCGGTGCACATGCCGGACACCTTGAACGCCTTCGGCATCAACGGCGGCATCAAGCAAGGGCTGGCTCGCATGTTCATGAGCCACCCGCCGCTGGAAGAGCGCATTGACGCACTGCGTCGTCGCGGCTAAGTGCCACAACCACAAAAAAGGGCGACCACGGTCGCCCTTTTTTGTGCCCGCCCGCTTCAGGCGTCTGCCGTACTCAGGCGGTAAACCCGCTCGTCAAGGCGCGTGACGCCGCCCTGAAGGAACTTCCAGCTCTCACCCAGGATATCCCGCACCTCAAGAACTTCGAGCTGCCAGCGATCACCCAGCAGCGCCTGGACCTCATCATCCTTTACCGCAAAGGGCGGACCCGCCAACTGCGCCTGGTCATAGTCCATGGTAATCAGCAGGCCTTCACTGGCCGCAGGCACTATCCGCATCAGGTGGGCGACGTACTGCTCACGCATCGAGGGTGGCAAGGCAATCAATGCCGCCCGGTCATAGAGCGCCGCGCAATCCGCGGCATCGGCTGCTGTCAGTGCGAAAAAATCGCCACACCACAGCGTGACCAGCCCTGCCTCATAGACCTTGAACACGCCATGCTCGGTGATACGCGGCATCAGTTGTTGCTCAGCGAAGAAGTCTTCCACTGCCTTTTCCGACAGCTCGACGCCCAACACCCGATAGCCCTGCCCTGCCAACCACACAAGGTCCAGACTTTTCCCACATAGCGGCACCAGCACCCGCGCCTCGTCCTTTAAGTTCAGCTGTGGCCAGTAGCGCTGCAGATAAGGATTCACATCAGCCTGGTGGAAACCGATCTGATTGAGCGCCCAGCGCTTTTGCCAAAACTCCGACTGCATAAATCACCTGAAAATTCGATCAATTTGCACTAAAACTTATATTAGATTTAGATCATTGACCTGACTGAAGATGAGGTCATCTTAACCCTCAGGACACCCTTCATGCTCCCCAGCCTGTTTATCTCCCACGGTTCCCCCATGCTGGCACTGGAGCCAGGTGCCAGCGGCCCTGCATTGGCCCGCCTGGCGGCCGAGTTGCCGACACCCCGCGCCATCGTGATCGTTTCCGCGCACTGGGAAAGCCAGGACCTGCGCGTCAGCAGCGGCGAACAACCGCGCACCTGGCACGATTTCGGCGGTTTTCCCGCTGCGCTGTTCGCGGTGCAATACCCAGCACCTGGCCAGCCAGCGCTCGCGACACAGGTTGCCGACCGGCTCAAGGCCGATGGCCTGCCCGCGCAACTCGACAGCGAACGCCCGTTCGATCACGGCGTCTGGGTGCCTCTGTCACTGATGTATCCCCGCGCCGACATTCCCGTGGTGCAAGTCTCGCTCCCCAGCCGCCTTGGCCCGGCCCTGCAAACCCGCGTCGGCCATGTGTTGTCGAGTCTGCGCGAACAAGGCGTGCTGCTGATCGGTTCCGGCAGCATCACCCATAACCTGCAGGAATTGGATTGGCATGCCGGCCCCGAGAGCGTCGAACCCTGGGCCAAGGCCTTCAGGGACTGGATGATCGAAAAACTCGCTGCCAACGACGAAGCCGCGCTGCACGATTATCGCCAGCAAGCACCCCATGCAGTTCGCAGCCATCCCAGCGACGAACACTTGTTGCCGCTGTACTTCGCCCGTGGCGCCGGTGGCGATTTCAGCATCGCCCACCAGGGATTCACCCTGGGCGCACTCGGCATGGACATTTACCGCTTCGGCTAACGGCAGGCAAAAAAAATCCCCGAACCAGTCGGGGATTTTTTCATGAAGGATCAATCAGCTCGAGAGCGGATCAATCTTCGCGGTAGCGACGCAGTTTCAGCTGCTTACCGGCAACGCGAGTGTCCTTCAGCTTGGTCAGCAGACGCTCCAGACCATCTTCCGGCAACTCGACCAGGCTGAAGCTGTCACGCACCTGGATACGACCGATTGCTTCGCGAGCCAGGCCACCTTCGTTGAGGATGGCGCCCAGCAGGTTCTTGGCAGCGATACCATCACGCGCACCCAGCGCGGTACGGCAACGTGCACGACCTTCGGCCAGCGGGATCGGGGCACGACGCTCACGATCACCACGGTCCGGACGATCACCGGAACGCTCTGGACGGTCGCCACGCGGTGCATTGTTCGGCACCAGTGGACGTTCTTTCTCGATCGCGGCCAGGGTCAGCGCTTGAGCGTTGGTAGCCTTGCGCAGCAGGGCTGCGGCCAGGGCACGCGGGGTGCAACCGATGTCGGCAGTCAGACGATCCAGCAGATCACCGTGAGTCGACTCAGCATCAGCCACCAGCGGCGACAGGCTGTTGGTCAATTTCTTGATGCGAGCATCGAGAACAGCTTGTGCATCCGGCAGGCGAACTTCAGCAACCTTTTGACCGGTTACACGCTCGATCACTTGCAGCATACGGCGCTCACGAGGAGTCACCAGCAGCAGCGCGCGACCTTCGCGACCGGCACGGCCAGTACGGCCGATACGGTGAACGTAGGATTCCGGGTCGTACGGCATGTCAACGTTGAACACGTGAGTGATGCGCGGTACGTCCAGGCCACGAGCGGCAACGTCGGTCGCCACAACGATGTCCAGACGGCCATCCTTGAGGGAGTCGATCACACGCTCACGCTGGTTCTGGGCAATGTCACCGTTCAGCGCAGCGGCTTTGTAGCCTTTGGCTTCCAGGGCGCTGGCCAGGTCCAGGGTCGCTTGCTTGGTACGCACGAACATGATCAGCGCGTCGAAGTCTTCGACTTCCAGCAGGCTCAATACAGCCGAGGTCTTCTGGTCAGCGTGAACCAACAGGTGAGCCTGTTCGATCGCGGTAACGGTCTGAGTCTTGGTCTGGATCTTCACGTGCTGCGGATCGCGCAGATGGCGCTCGGCGATGGCACGGATCGACTGCGGCAGGGTAGCCGAGAACAACACGGTCTGACGGGTTGCAGGCAAGGCCTTGAAGATAACTTCGAGGTCGTCCATGAAACCCAGTTTGAGCATTTCGTCCGCTTCGTCGAGAACCAGGTGGTTCACGGTAGCCAGGACTTTTTCGTCACGACGCAGGTGGTCGCAGAGACGACCCGGAGTGGCGACAACAATCTGTGCACCATTACGGATTGCTTTCAATTGTGGGCCCATCGGCGCGCCGCCGTAGACAGCCACAACAGTTACGCCCGGCATTTGCTTGGCGTAGGTTTCGAAAGCGGTTGCAACTTGTAGCGCCAACTCACGAGTTGGGGCCAGGATCAGGGCTTGCGGTTCGCGCTTTGCAGGATCGATGCGATGCAGGATCGGCAGGGCGAACGCAGCGGTTTTACCCGTACCGGTTTGCGCCTGACCAATCATGTCGTGACCGGCCATGATGATCGGGATCGATTGCTGCTGAATAGCCGATGGCTCTTCGTAGCCAGTCGCGGTGACGGCTGCAAGAATATTCGGATTAAGATTAAAAGCGGCGAAGCCGCCGGTTTCCTGGGTCATGGGTCTGCCTCTAAGTGCATCCGCAAAGACCCATGCTCCAAAGCTGCGCATGCCGTGTTGAGACTCAAGAGTCGCCCTGGCAGCTTTGTCGGCGGGGATTTGCGAAAACGAATGAATGAAAAGAATCGTCAAGGAAGAGTCCGCTGTGCGGACGTGCAGCCGAAGCTGACTTCGGGGAATTGCGCAACCTAAACGCGGCCCGGCTAAAGGCCGGCGCGCACTATACCGGAATTTGCCAAAAAAGGGAGCTTTTTTTATCGCCAAAACCCCATGAACGCAGGAGTGTCACAGGTTTTGCGGATAATCGCGTCACGGTCTATTTTTCAAAGGCCCGGCCCTGCTGGTCACGACGCTTAAACGGTTCATCTTTCAGGCTGCGGCCTTGCGCCTGATACCCCCCTTCCCCGCCCGAGGACGTACCCCATGAATCAACCCGATTGCAGTCGTGTCAGCCGTGAACGGCGCGGTCATGTCCAGCTGATAGGGCTGGACCGGGTGGCCAAGCGCAACGCGTTCGACCTGGAACTGCTGAACGCCCTGAGCCTGGCCTATGGTGAGTTCGAGGCCGACAGCGAGGCTCGGGTCGCGGTGGTGTTTGCCCACGGCGAACACTTTACCGCCGGACTGGACCTGATGAGTGCCAGCGCCACATTGACCGGAAGCTGGAAAGTTCCGACCGGCGGTTGCGATCCCTGGGGTATTTTCATCGGACCCAGGGTCAGCAAGCCGGTGATTGTTGCGGCGCAGGGTTATTGCCTGACCATCGGTATCGAACTGATGCTGGCAGCCGATATCAACCTGTGCGCCAGCAATACACGTTTTGCGCAGATGGAAGTGCAGCGCGGTATCTTCCCCTTTGGCGGTGCCACCTTGCGCCTGCACCGGGTAGCCGGATGGGGCAACGCCATGCGCTGGTTGCTGACGGGCGACGAATTCGATGCCCACGAAGCGCTGCGCCTAGGGCTGGTGCAGGAGGTCATGGCCAGCGAAGAGCTGTTGCCCCGCGCCATCGAGCTGGCAGAGCGCATTGCCCGCCAGGCACCGCTGGGCGTCCAGGCCACCTTGCAGTCGGCGCGCCAGGCCCACCTGGAAGGTGAAGCGGCGGCGGCGCTCGGCCTGCCGGCGCTGGCCAGGAAGCTACTGAACAGTGAAGACGCAAAGGAAGGCATACGATCGCTGATCGAAAAGCGCCCCGGTAACTTCAAAGGGGTTTAGTTTGGCAGTTGCCAGTCAGAGTGCTGTCGCAAGCTTGCTCGCGACAGCACTCACAGATCACTCAGGTCGCCGGGCGAATGCATTTGATCAACGACTGCAACGAGTAACCCAGACGCGGCGCCAGGGCTTCGGCACGGGCCGTCAGCCCTTGCATGTCCAGTGCCTGATCAAGGTCGGACGGCACGAGCAGGATCACGTTGCCCTCCTTCACCGGCAATTCCCAGTAATGCCGGTGATAAAGCCCGCGCAGCAGCGCAGCGCCCAAGGGCTTGCCGTCATCGGTGGCCCACTGGTTGATCACCAGCCAGCCGCCCGGATTGAGGCGCTTCTGGCAGTTTTCCAGAAAGCCCCAGGCCAGATGCCCAACACCCGGCCCGACATCGGTGTAGAGGTCGACAAAAATCAGGTCGGCCGACTCGGCCGTCTCCAGCAGCTCGAGCGCATCGCCGATACGAATGTACAGACGGGGATCGTCATCCAGCCCCAGGTATTGGATGGCCAGACGCGGCACGTCCGGGCGCAGTTCAATGGCCTCGACGTCTTCCAGCGGCAGGAACTTCAGGCACGCCTGGGTCAGCGTACCGGCCCCCAACCCAAGAAACAGCGCGCTTTCCGGCTGCTCATGGCACAGGGCGCCAATCAGCATGGCGCGGGTGTAGTCATATTCGAGCCAGCTCGGATCAGCCGTGAACACGCAGCTCTGCTCGATCGCATCGCCAAATTCGAGAAAGCGATAATCCGCCACTTCCAGCACCCGGATCATGCCGAATTCATCATGCACCTCGGCGAGCAGATGCTCGACGCGCTCCTCAGTCATTTCATCTCCTGGTCGTTATCGGACGGATCCACGGCAACGCAATCATTCATTGCGCTCAGCGCGGCAAAGGCGCGATTGTCCGCCAAGCTTCGGGAACAGGTCACGCACTAATTACTGATAACATGAGGTCCCGAGCGTAAACACTAGAGACCGTGATGAGCCAACCCTGGAGTCCTGACAGCTGGCGCGCCCTGCCGATCCAGCAACAACCCCACTACCCTGACGCGGCGCATTTGCAGGCCGTCGAGCAAAGCCTGGCCAGTTATCCGCCGTTGGTGTTTGCCGGTGAGGCCCGGGAGTTGCGTCGTCAGTTCGCCGAAGTCACCCAAGGGCGGGCATTCTTGTTGCAGGGCGGTGATTGTGCGGAGAGCTTTGCCGAGTTTTCGGCAGCGAAGATCCGCGACACGTTCAAAGTCTTGCTGCAAATGGCGATCGTCATGACCTTCGCCGCCGGTTGCCCGGTGGTCAAGGTCGGGCGCATGGCCGGACAGTTCGCCAAGCCGCGCTCGGCCAATGACGAAACCATCAACGGCATCACCCTGCCGGCCTACCGTGGCGACATCGTCAATGGCATCGGCTTCGACGCAAAGAGCCGCGTACCGGATCCGGAACGCCTGCTGCAGTCCTACCACCAGTCCACCGCCACCCTGAACCTGCTGCGCGCCTTTGCCCAGGGCGGTTTTGCCGACCTGCATCAAGTGCACAAATGGAACCTGGACTTCATCGCCAACTCGGCGCTGGCCGAGAAATACAGCCACTTGGCCGACCGCATCGATGAAACCCTGGCCTTCATGCGCGCCTGCGGCATGGACAGCTCGCCGCAATTGCGCGAAACCAGTTTTTTCACCGCTCATGAAGCGTTGTTGCTCAACTACGAAGAAGCCTTTGTACGCCGCGACAGCCTGACCAACGACTATTACGACTGCTCGGCCCACATGTTGTGGATCGGTGACCGCACCCGCCAGCTCGACGGTGCCCATGTCGAATTCCTGCGCGGGGTGAACAACCCGATCGGGGTCAAGGTCGGCCCAAGCATGAACACCGACGATCTGATTCGCCTGATCGATGTGCTTAACCCGGACAACGACCCGGGCCGCCTGAACCTGATCGCCCGCATGGGCGCAAACAAGGTCGGCGACCATCTCCCGCCATTGATCCGCGCCGTGGAGCGCGAGGGCAAGAACGTACTCTGGAGCTGCGACCCGATGCACGGCAACACCATCAAGGCCAGCAGCGGTTACAAGACCCGGGATTTTGCGCAGATCCTTGGTGAGGTGAAGCAGTTCTTCCAGGTTCACGAAGCAGAAGGCACTTACGCCGGTGGCATTCACATCGAGATGACCGGGCAGAACGTCACCGAATGCATCGGCGGCGCACGACCGATCACCGAAGACGGTTTGTCGGATCGCTACCACACCCACTGCGATCCACGGATGAATGCCGATCAGTCGCTGGAGTTGGCGTTCCTGATTGCTGAAACCCTGAAGCAGGTTCGGCGCTGAGTCAGGCGGTCCCGGGCTAACTGATTCGCCACGAGCGCCGGATCAGTCACCGCCCATGCCGGCCAACGCCACCCGCAACCGCGCCGCACTGGCGCGCGGGCAATTGAGCTGAATCCGCGCCAGCCCCAGCCAATTCGCCAGCTGCCTCAGGTGCAGCGCCAACGCCAGCATCCCCTCCTCGTCCAGGCCTTGCTGCTCTTCATGGACCCCATGCACCGCCAGGCAGCCGAATGCCCGCTCTGCCCGAAGATCAACCCGCGCGGCAATCCGCTCACGGTGCAGGAACGGCAGCACGTAATAGCCATAAACTCGCTTGGCTGGCGGCGTGTAGATTTCCAGCCGATAGCGAAAATCGAACAACCGCTCGGTTCGACTGCGCTCCCAGATCAACGAATCAAACGGCGACAGCAATGCACTGGCAACCACAGTGCGCGGCACCGAAGGATCGGGCAGGCAATAGGCCGGTTGCTTCCAGCCCTGCACCTGGCACACCTGCAACTGGCCATTCTCGACCAGTTCGCCCAGCGCATGCCGACACGGCGCCAACTCCAGGCGAAAATAGTCGCGCAAGTCCTTTTCCGTACTGACTCCCAAGGCGCTGGCTGCGCGCAACAACAGCCCCTTCTGGGCTTCAGCTTCCCCGAGCAGGGGGTGCTGCAGGATCTGTGCGGGAATGACCCGCTCCGGCAAATCATAAAGACGCTCAAAGCCCCGGCGCCCCGCCACTGTCACTTCACCGGCGGCAAATAACCATTCCAGCGCATGCTTCTCGGCACTCCAGTCCCACCAAGGGCCAGCTCGTTCCTGGCGAGTGGACAAGCTGCCGGCACCGAGCGCCCCGCGCTCCTCAACCAGGGCCAGCACTCTACGAATGGTCACCTGTTGCTCCCGGCCGAAGACCGCCAGTTGCTGATAAATGCCCTGCCCTTGCGCTGCCCGTTGCATGCGCCAGCGCATCAGGGGATACATCGATAACGGCAGCAAGGAGGCCTCATGCCCCCAATACTCGAACAACGTCCGTCGCCGCCCCTGACTCCAGGCGGCCTGGTCAAGCAAGTCGGTTGAGTAATGGCCCAGGCGAGAGAACAAGGGAAGGTAATGCGAGCGCACCAGGGCGTTGACCGAATCGATCTGCAGGACGCCCAGCCGCTCGATCGACTGATTGAGCCGGGTTGACTTGACCGCCGCTGGCGGCTGGCGCCCGGAGAACCCTTGGGCGGTCAGCGCCAGGCGCCGGGCCTGTTTCAAGGAAAAGCAGAGAGAACCGTTCATTCGATAACTCGTGATGAAGGCTCCCTCCACCTTAGTGCCAGGTTCACAAAACGCCAATGAGCCCGGTCATCGCTGCAACGGATCATCCCAGAAAGGACGAGCATACTCCTTGAGCACATCCGCCCGGCTCAGGCCAATGTCCCGCAGCCGATCATCACTCATGCGAGCCAGCTCGGCACGATCCTGGCTCAGCTGTCGCCAGCGCCCCAACTGCGCCAAAGCCCTGCACAGCCCCTGGCTGGACGCACCCAGCGTCAATCGCAGTGCCCGGGTTCCCACACTCATTAGCTTCTGCTGTCGCTCCATGACGGTACTCCTCAGAATTGAGGGCGCAGTCTTGTACAGGTGCAGAATCGGGCCTAGGGAATGTCTATGACTGCCTGTTTCCTGATCGGCACAAGCTCCATGGCAAGGGCTTTCGCACGGTGCGATGAAGCAGTGACCGAACATTTCAACAGACGCTGGCGGTTACTTGCCCAGACCCATGGGATCCTCCCAGAAATGCCGCTCGGATTCCTGCTCGACATCCGCCCGGCTCAAGCCGATGTCTTTTAGCGCTTCATCGCTCAGGCTGGCCAACAGCGTGCGCTCACGGTAGAGCTGATGCCAGCGGGTGAGCTTGTCCAGCAGGTGGTGCAGAGAGAAGCCATGGTGTGAAAAATGGTCCAGCTGCACGTAACCTTTTTGACCTTTCATCGTCTTGCCCTCCGTTGTGGATGGCTCAAGTCTCGCGCCAGGACTAAGATCAATCCAACGAATGTTTCTAATGAAACACATCTCGGAGATTGATCAATTGGCCTACCCCAGTATCGATACCGACGTCCTGCGCACCTTCGTCGCCATCGCCGACCAAGGCGGGTTCACCCGTGCTGGCGAGCTGGTCAACCGCACGCAATCGGCGGTGAGCATGCAGATGAAGCGCCTGGAAGAAGACGTGTTGCAGCGCCAGCTGTTTCAACGAGACGGCCGCCAGGTCAAACTGACCGCCGAGGGCCAGGTGCTACTGGGATATGCCCGGCGCATCCTCAAACTGCACAGCGAAGTGTTCAACACCCTGCGCGAGCCGCACATGGTTGGCACCGTGCGCATCGGCACGCCCGATGACTACGTGATGCGGTTTTTACCCGGCATCCTTTCGCGCTTTGCCCAGTCCTACCCACTGATTCAGATCGAAGTGCATTGCGAGTCGTCCAAACAGCTCCTGCTGCGCCAAGACCTCGACTTGTCGATCGTTACCCGCGAACCCGGCAGCGAGATCGGCCAATTGCTACGCAAGGAGCGCTTCGTCTGGGCCCAGGCGCAGTGCTACAACCCCATCGAACAAACCCCCTTGCCGCTGGCGATGTTCAACAGTGATTGCTTCTGCCGTCTCTGGGCCTGCAATGCGCTGGACGCTTCCGGACGCGAGTACCGGATCGCCTACAACAGTTCGAGCCTGTCGGCGATCATGGCGGTGGTCAGCGCAGGCCTGGCGATCACCGCGCAACTGGAGAGCCTCATTCCTCAAGACATGCGCATCCTCGGCGAGGCTGAAGGGCTGCCCCAGCTACCCGAGGCCAGCATCATGCTGGTGCGCAACCTGCATCACCCTTCGCCGATCACCGAGTGCCTGGCGGAACACATCGTCGAGGGCTTCAAACTTTAAAGGCGAGCATCACCGCACACAGCACGAGAAAACCGCAGAACAGCCCGCGCAGCCATCGCTCCGGCAGGGCATGGGCGATCCTCACGCCCCAGCTGATGCTCAGCAAACCACCGAGCGCCATCGGCAGTGCGATGCTCCAGTTCACTTGCTGGTGAACCGCATAGGTCACCAGGGTCACGCCGGTACTGGGCAAGGCCAACGCCAGCGACAACCCTTGGGCGACCACCTGGGTAGTGCCGAACAGGCTGGTGAGCACCGGTGTCGCCACCACCGCACCGCCCACGCCGAACAATCCACCCATGGCTCCGGAAGCTGCGCCCAGTACGCCCAACCACGGCCAGCCGTAACGCATCTGTCCAGTGGCCGGGGTGCTGGCCATGAACATTCGCAGCAGGTTGTACGCCGACAAGGCCACTAGAAAGGCGACAAACCCGATACGCATCACCTGGGCATCAATCCCGACCGCCCAGATCGAGCCGAGCCAGGCGAAGCAGAACCCCATCGAGGCCAGCGGCAACGCATGACGCAGTTCGATACGATTGCGTTGGTGATAGCGCCACAGCGCCAGCATGACATTCGGCACCACCATCACCAGCGCGGTACCTTGTGCCAACTGCTGGTCCAGACCGAACAGCACTCCGAGCACAGGAATGGCGATCAAGCCACCGCCAATTCCGAACAAGCCACCCACGGTGCCGAGTGCGGCCCCTAGTGCCAGATAGATCATTAATTCAATCACGGGCGATTTCCTCTCGCATCAGGCAATACATGCTACGCAGTCAGCTCTGGCGGGGAAACGCACAGCAACGCACAATGGCTATGCCAACTTAGCACAAGCACAGCACCATGAATCCGAACGCACTCACCGATCAACTGGGGCTTTTTCTCGACGTACTGGAAACCGGCAGCTTTTCGGCCGCCTCTCGCCGCCATCCGCTGACACCTTCAGCCGTGGCCAGGCGCATAGACAGCCTGGAGAACGCCCTCGGCAGCCAGTTGTTCGTACGCAGTACCCACGCCGTGCGTGCCACGCCCGCCGGGCTGGCGTTTGCCGAGCGGGCACGGCGGATCGTCAGCGAATTGCGCCTGGCCCGCGCCGAGGCCGCATCCATGAGCAGCGCGCCGGAAGGCCTGATCCGGGTCGACGCGCCCGCTGCATTCGGACGTCGGCACCTGGCACCGGTGATCGCCGATTTCCTGGGGCTGTACCCCGGGCTGGACGTGCAATTGCACTTGATCGACAGCTTCGTCGACATGCACGGCTCGAACCTGGGCAAGGTCGATCTGGTACTGCGCGCCGGGCAAATGGCAGACACACGCATGGTCGCCACCCCGCTGGCCTGCATGGTGCGGATTGCCTGCGCCAGCCCGGCCTACCTCAAGCGTCGCGGTACACCCCGCCATCCGGGAGAGTTGCGTGAGCACGATGGCCTCGACTGGGCGGGCCTGGCGCCGCCCTTCGCCTGGCGCTTCGAAGTGGATGGGCAACTGCAATTGCATCGCCCGTCACGCATTCGCCTGAGCGCCAACAACGCCGAAGCCCTGCTCTACGGAGCCCTCGCCGGCCTGGGCATCGCCCACCTGCCCACCTGGTTGTGCGGCGAATACTTGTTGCGCAGTGAATTGCTGCCGCTGTTTTGCGAAGGCGGTTTGCCGAAACCGGAAAACACCGGCATCTACGCTTTACGCCTCGAGCAGCAGGCCAGTTCGCGTAGTCGCTTGTTGCTGGAATACCTCAAGAGCCGCTTCAGCCCGGTGCCCCCCTGGGATATGGCGCTGCAACGAGACTTCGGCCGGCTCTAGCTGAAAATTATCTGGCGCATTAAACACTCGCCCGCTAGATTCATGACGATCACCGATCAAGGCCAAGACATGACCCCTCCTCGCAACACCCCGGACAACTGCGACAACCTACTGCTGGATAACCAGCTGTGCTTTGCCCTGCACTCCACGTCACTGCTGATGACCAAGGTCTACAAACCCCTGCTGCAAGCGCTTGGCCTGACCTACCCGCAATATCTGGCAATGATGGTGTTGTGGGAACGGGACGGGCTGACCGTCGGCGAAATCAGTCACCGCCTGCTGACCGACCCCGGTTCGCTGACGCCCTTGCTCAAGCGCCTGGAAGCAGAGGGCCTGCTGAGCCGCACCCGCAGTCGTGAAGATGAGCGGGTGGTCATCGTCGAGCTCACCGAACAAGGCCGGGCGTTGCGAGACCAAGCCCGTGACATTCCGCCCTGCATTCTCGGCGCCAGCGGCCAGACCCTGGAGCAAATGCGCAAGCTGCAGGCCGATCTGCAGAACCTGCGCAGCCATCTGCAAGACAGCCTCTGACACCCCCGCTGCCTGGCAGCGGTCTAGCAGGCGAACACAGTCATGCGGTGCTCCTGATACACCGCCTGTACTGCCAAACCAGCCTCCCCCCAAAAACCGCGCAGATCGGTAGATACCATTTCGCTCGAGCCAATCGAAAAAATATCTTGCGCGCAAGATATTTGAGCGATACATTTATTTGGCGGTTACTTAGCGCGCAAACCTTTAGCGCAAAAAACGTAAACTCCGAAGAGGCTCATACCATGCAAACGCTCTATACCGCTGTTGCAACCGCTACCGGTGGCCGTGATGGCCGCGCCGTTTCCAGTGACAACATCCTCGACGTCAAGCTCGCCACCCCGAAAGAACTGGGCGGAGCCGGCGGTGCGGCGACCAACCCCGAACAACTGTTCGCTGCCGGTTATTCGGCATGCTTCATCGGCGCACTGAAATTCGTCGCCAGCCAGACCAAGCGCAAGATTCCCGATGACGCCTCGATCACAGCTCATGTCGGCATCGGTCAGATTCCTGGTGGCTTCGGCTTGGACATCGACCTGCATGTCAGCCTGCCAGGCCTGGAGCAGAGCGATGCCCAAAACCTGGTCGATGCCGCGCACCAGGTCTGCCCTTACTCCAATGCCACTCGCGGCAACGTCGACGTTCGCCTGCACGTCACCGTTTAAGTGCTCGTACCGATCAGACGCGCACAAAAAAGCCCGACTCAATGGTCGGGCTTTTTCTTGCCTACAAGAACTGCACTTATTTAGCACGGCCTTTGTAAGAACCGCCTTCGCGGGTATCGATCTCGATCATATCGCCGATTTCGATGAAGTCAGCAACCGACAGCTCGGTACCGTTCTTCAGTTTGGCAGGCTTCATCACCTTGCCGGAAGTGTCACCGCGAGCGGAACCTTCGGTGTAGTCAACCTGACGCACGATAGTGGTCGGCAGCTCTACGGAAACCAGACGGTCTTCGAAGAATACGGCTTCGCAAACGTCGGTCATGCCTTCTTCCACGAATGGCAGAACGCTTTCGATGTCTTCGGCGTTCAGCTCGTACATGGTGTAGTCGGTGGTGTCCATGAACGTGTAGGTGTCGCCGCTGATGAAGGACAGGGTCGCTTCTTTGCGGTCGAGGATCACGTCGTCCAGTTTGTCGTCAGCGCTGTAAACGATCTCGGTCTTGTAACCGGTCAGCAGGTTTTTCAGCTTGGTCTTCATGATCGCGCTGTTACGACCGGACTTGGTGAATTCAGCTTTCTGAACCAGCCAAGGGTCGTTTTCGAGACGGATCACCGTACCGGGTTTCAGTTCTTTACCAGTTTTCATTGCGAATATCCGAATTTGGATGGGATTTACAAAAATCTAGGCCGCGTATCATATCCAATTTAGGTAAAACTGCACCAGCGCCGCAGCAAGATCGGCTTGCAAAGCCTGTTCCAGACACCATGCCTGGGCGTGATTTTGCAGTTCTGGCCAGTGCTCCCGTGCCGCAGCCCATGCCGGGGCCATTCCTTCACCCGTGTTCCACGCTCGCCACAACCCCTCTAGCGCCGTGCGCGCCGCGGGCGACAGGCGTTGGGTATAGAGCGCCAGAAAAGCTTCAAGCTTGTCGAGGTGGATGTCTTCTTCCTGCTGATAAATATGCCACAACATCGGACGAGCGGCCCACTGCGCCCGGACGAATGAGTCCTCTCCACGCACCGCGTTGAAATCACAGCTCCACAGCAGCAGGTCATACTGATCCTGCCGGACGAACGGCAGCACTTGCACGGTCAGGGCACCCCGTACCTCCCGGGCCCCGACCGACAATCCGTCGACACCCAGCCAGCGCGACACATCGCCGAGGATTCGTCCTTCGGGCACCAGCAGATGAGTGGCTCTTGCGCCGGCCGCCATGACATCCAGCCAATCGGCCAGACCAGCGTTCTCATAAGCAAAGAGCGAGATCAACTCTGCCCCTTCGGCACGCTCGACACCCAGCCCTTGCAAGAACGCCTGCCGGGCGTGCGGGTCGGCCTGGAATTGCTCGCGGCGCAGCAGTAGATCGCGCTCGCGCAGCAGGCCTCCAGTACCGGCCTGGAAGCCCGGGAAGAAAAAGTACTTTTGCACATGCTTGTGCTTCACCGACGGCAGGCCATGGCAACCGACGATCCAGTCCTCGGCACTCAGGTAATCCAGGTTCATCCACAGCGGGGTGGTTTCACGGGCCGCCATTGCCTCCATATAAGCACCGGGCAACTGACAGGCAAATGCCGCGATCACCACGTCGGCGGCATCCGTCGGCTGCCAGTGCGACGGCCAATGACACACTTCGACGCCCTGCTGCCATTGCCGCGCCATGTTAATGTCCAGCTCTGGGCACAGGCGTTCGAACGCACGCAAGTCGTCGACCCACAGACGCACCGAACAATGATGCTCGGCCACCAACTGTCGGGCCAGGCGCCAGGTCACGCCGATGTCGCCGTAGTTATCGACAACCGTGCAAAAAATATCCCAGTCGACTTTCATTCCGGGCTCCGTGGGGCAAAGACCTCAATTGTCCGCATAAATCGTCGTGCGCAGAAGTGCCAAGGTCGATTAATCTTCATGCGACAATCATCGATTGCCCGACATCCGCGCCAGGAGGCCGTCATGCCCTACCGCCCACCCGCTCGTCGCACGCTGGCCATCACGCTCGATCCACGGCAATTGATTGTCAGCATCGCGCTGGGTCTATGGCTGGGATTCCTGGCCATCGCACTGACCTGCTGGCTATTGTCGATGGTCTTGCCCGGCGAGCAACTGGCTCCTTTGGCCGAAGCGACCCGGCAACTGACGCAGCCCAAACCATCGGCGGTCGAACCTGCGCCCGCGCTGTTCGAGCAGTACCAGGAAAATCTGCGTAAACAGGCGCAGCAGCAGTCGCTCGATCAGGCTCGCAGCAACACCCGCAACCTGTCCAACCCCAAATGCCAGTTCTGGCTGCAACAAGACCAGACGGCCCCCAACGAAAAAAGTCGTGCCAATGTCCTGCAATTCTGCGATTGATCATGAATAAACAAACGGTCCACCAACTGATTCTGGAAAAGCTCTCAGCCGATCTCGAGATTGCCCGGCGCGCGGCACAAACCGCCTACGAAACCGCCACCCATGAAGAAAACATAGCCGAAAACAAGTACGACACCCTGGGCCTGGAGGCGTCCTACCTGGCGGCAGGCCAGGCCAAGCGCGTGGAGGAAATTCGCCAGGCGCTGGTGCTTTGCCAGAACATGAACCTGGGGGCCTATAACGCTCAACAAGGCATCCAGGTCGGCACCCTGCTCGGTCTTGAAGACGAAAACGGGCGCCAGCAATGGCTGTTTCTGGCTCCTGACGGGGCGGGGTTGAAGGTCTGCCTGGTGGGGCAGCCGATTACCGTCATCACCCCGCACTCACCGCTGGGCAAAAGCCTGGTGGGCAAGTTCGAGGATGATGAGGTAGAAATTGTGGTGGCGGGCACTCGGCAACAGTTCACTGTCACCGAGGTGCTTTAGTGAACCGGTAGCTCAACGTCGGCGAACAGCTCTTCCAGTTCCTGTTTGTTGTGGCACTGGATGGCTTTGGCCATGACGTCACGGGTCAGATGCGGGGCGAACTTCTCGATGAAATCGCACATGAACCCACGCAGGAATGTCCCGCGGCGGAAACCGATCTTGGTCACGCTGGATTCGAACAGTTCGCTGGCATCGAGCACCACCAGGTCGTTGTCGAGCTTGGTGTCGACCGCCATCTTGGCCACGATACCGACGCCCAGGCCCAGGCGGACATAGGTCTTGATCACGTCGGCGTCGGCCGCGGTGAACACCACTTTCGGGGTCAGGCCACGGTGACTGAACGCTTCGTCGAGCTTCGAGCGGCCAGTGAAACCGAACACGTACGTCACGATCGGGTACTCGGCCAGGGCTTCGAGGCTCAGCTTCGGCAGCTTGGTCAACGGGTGCCCCTGGGGCACGACCACGCAACGGTTCCAGCGGTAGCACGGCATCATCACCAGGTCACCGAACAGCTCCAGGGCTTCGGTGGCGATGGCGAAATCCACGGTGCCGTCGGCGGCCATTTCGGCGATCTGCATCGGCGAGCCCTGGTGCATGTGCAGGGCAACGTCAGGGTATTGCTTGATGAAATTACTGATGACCGGCGGCAGCGCGTAACGTGCCTGGGTGTGGGTGGTGGCGATCGACAGGGTGCCTTTCTTCTCGTTGGAGAACTCCTGGGCAATCTGCTTGATGCTTTCGACCTTGCGCAGTATCTCGCCAGCGGTGGTGATGATGCGCTCACCGGCAGGGGTCACTCGGGTCAGGTGCTTGCCGCTGCGTGCGAAGACCTCGACGCCCAATTCGTCTTCCAGCAGACGGATCTGCTTGCTGATGCCCGGCTGCGAGGTGTACAGGCTTTGGGCGGTAGCGGAAACGTTGAGGTCGTGGTGCGCCACTTCCCAGATGTAGCGCAATTGTTGAAGCTTCATATGAATCCCTCAAAGCAGATAGACGCCACGGGCATCAGCGACGATATATAACTATATGAATGGCCTGAAGAATAAATCTAGAACTTTTTCATCAAAAGGCCAGCGTTCTCGCCTCAAATATCTCCGTGGCGTCGGCGTTGCGACAAGGGCACCAGGTAAACCGGGACCTGGGACAGTTGCAAGACCCGCGCGGCCGTGCGCCCCAACGGCGTTTCGCCCCCTGCCCCATGGCTGTGGCTACCCAGGATCAACAAGTCCACCGAGAGCTTCTGTGCCTGCTCGAGAATGACCTGCGACGGGTCGCCCTGAAACACTCTGACCGATTGAATCAGCGCCAGGTCCTGCTGCCCCTCCCCCAACTCTTCGCGAAAACTGTCGAGTACGCGCTGCTCGATATTGGCCATCACTGTACTCAAGCCCTGGCTGTGAAATTCGTTCAGGGCCTGCTCATCCAGATAGCTCTGCAACACCGATTCGGCAAACAGACCCATGGGTTCAACGGCGTGCACTACATACAGATCGGCTCTGAATGTCCGAGCCAGCGCCAGTGCATGTTGCATCACAAAGGGAGCGTATAGGCCGAGGTCAGTGGCATACAGAATCGAATGAATCATGTGGCCTCCTCGAATGCCAAGATGGCGGAGCTTGATTCAGCTTAGCAGTGCCACAGCGAGTACGACATTCCGGGTAAAGCGTTGAACAAAGGGCTTAAACCTTCAGTTCATTGCTGATGCCATGGGGCACATGACCGGTGGCCACCACCTCGCGTGCCAGCTCGCAATGACCCGCCTGATCGTCGAAAAACACATCGGCGGCAAAGGCCTCGAGAAAGGCCGACTTGGTCAGGCCGCCGAGAAACAGCGATTCATCGAGTCGGATATCCCACTCGCGCAGCGTACGAATCACTCGCTCATGGGCCGGCGCCGAACGGGCTGTCACCAAGGCCGTGCGGATCGGGCAACGGTCTTCGGGAAACTCCCGTTGCAAGGCATTGAGTGCAGCCAGAAACCCCTTGAACGGACCACCGCGCAACGGTTCTCGTGCTGCCTGACGTTCACTGGCCTGAAAGGCTTCCAGGCCACCGGCCTGATAGACCCGCTCCGACTCATCGGAAAACAGCACCGCGTCACCATCGAAGGCGATGCGCAATTCCTCGCTGGCGGCACGGCTGGCACCCCCGGACAGAATGGTCGCCGCGGCAAACCCCGCGTCCAGTGCACTGCGCACATCGTCGGCATGCGTGGAGAGAAACAGGTCGCAGCCGAACGCCTTGAGATACGGGTACGGGCTTCGCCCACCGACAAACGCCGCCCGGGAAATCGCCAGCCCGTAATGGTGGATCGAATTGAACACGCGCAGACCGGTGTCGGCACTGTTGCGCGACACCAGCACCACCTCGACCCGCGCCTTGCCCAGGCTGGCATTGAGGTTGAGCAGCTTTTGCACCAGGGGGAAGGCATCGCCCGGCTCGAGGATTTCGTCTTCGTGTTCGATCTGATATTGCCGGTACGCCTCGACGCCACTGGCCAGATAGACCTGATGGCTGTCACTCAGGTCGAACAGCGCCCGCGAAGAAATCGCCAACACCAGTCTGTTGTCTATCCCGTTTGCCATGCGTACTCCCCCTGGCTGAAAGACTCAGCCGTTACGCCCGTCGATAAAGCTCAGGGCCTGATACAAGGCTTCGATTTTCGGTAGCGAACAACCGGCAGCCTTGGCCGCCGCCAAGGGCCTTTCATAGATGGCGGCCAGTTCCAGCGGTCGTTTATTCAGGTAATCGTGGTACATGCTCGGCCAGTAATCGGGCATGTGCTCGGTGACCTTGAACAAATGCTCGGCGTACCCCGCTGGCATGCTGTAGCCACACGCCTGCGCCCCCTGCACCACTTCGGCCATCAATGCCTGGATCAGCTGACGGCTGTTTTCATCCGCCATCAATGGCGTGGTGCTCGCACCGAGCAATACCGACAAACCGTTGTATGGGACATTCCAGACCAGTTTCTGCCAACGCGCCTGCGCAAGATTGGCCATGGCCTGGGAATCAAGACCGGCGGCACGGAACAAGCCCGCGCCCTGTTCCACAATCTGCTGACGCGCAGGCTCCTCCGCCTGCGCCGGGCCACTGTGGTAACCCAGGTGTACCGCACCCAGCGCCTGGTGCTCGATCACGCCGGGACCTGCGCGATGCACACAGATAAAACACAGGCCGCCCAACAGGTGCAGGCTGTCCGGCAGCACCTCCCGCAGACTGTCTTCGACCTCCAGGCCGTTTTGCAGCAACAGCACCTTGGCATCGGCTGCGGCGGCCTTGATGATCGTCGGTGCCAACGCGGCATTGCCGGTGGTCTTGGTACCGACCAGCAACCAGTCACAGGGTGGCATGTCCTCAGCCGAGGAATAGGCCTGGACCGGGTTCAGGGTCACGGCACCGTACGGCGCACTGTTGAGTTGCAGGCCGTGCTCAGCCACCGCCGAAAACTCGCTGCGCAGTAGAAAATGCACGTCGAACCCGGCTTTCGCCAGCATTACGCCGTAGAAGCCACCAATCGCCCCGGTACCGATAATGCCGATTTTCGGCTTTTGAATCGTTGCACTCATCACGGTAACTCCTCTGGATCCCGACTCAGCGCCAGCCCCACCGCCGTGTTCAATTCGGTGCGGGTCAAGCGCGACTGTAGCGCCCCATAAAACTCACCGTCGCGCACCACAAACAGCGCCGGCAAATGAAAGACCTGATAACGCTCCACCACCCCACCGTTATCGCCGGCATCGATCCAGCACAGTTGATCGATATCCAGCGCCTGGCGGGGTAATTGCTGACGCGCCCAGCGACAACCGGAGCAACCCTGGCTGGTGAAAACCACCAGGGAAACGCCACTCATCGCCAGCAACCGCTGGTCGGCATCGAAATCGGTCAGTTCCCATACGACCACTATACTGGGGAGAACACTGTCGAATGACCGACACTTGGAGTCCGTGTTCATGGGGCGTTTCATTCCTCATCCTGATGACGTGCCCGTCGAGTTAACGTTGCGCAAGCACCAGTGTATTTCTCGACAAGAGTTGCACTCTATCAGTCTCGGAGGCGTGGCTTGCAATTACCACCGCGCCTGGCGCAAGGGAACGGCACTGGAAGTGCGAATGCCGACCTTGAGTGAAAATGTCTGCTACCTGGGCTATGTGGCCTGGTGCCTGCGACGAAAGCATGGCTATCTGGTGGGGATCGCCTTCATCGACGAGCAAACCCTGTTCAAGGCGCGGATGGGCGAACAGGTCTGCCAGATCGAACGTTACTACCGGCAACAGGAACGCCAGCGCGAACAGCAAGGCATCCAGGCCCTGGCCCTCGAATGGGTCGACCAGCATGCCACGGAGTACTCCAATGAGACCGTTCACCAGGCTTTTGTGCAGCCAGCACTGGATTAAACCCGTGCCTGCCCATTGTCGAGCAACAGTGTAACGCGCTAAGGTTCGGCTCCCCGCTGCGCTTAAATCATGCTGTGCTCCGCCGCGCGGGGATCGCTGGCGGCCGGCACCCGTGACCTGACGAGTAACACGATGGCTGATTTACCGATCAATGACCTAAACGTCGCCTCCAACGAGACGCTGATCACCCCTGACCAGCTCAAGCGTGATATCCCTTTGAGCGATGCCGCCCTGCGCACCGTGACCAAGGGTCGCGAAGTGATTCGCAACATCCTGGATGGCACCGACCACCGCCTGTTCGTCGTCATCGGGCCCTGCTCGATCCACGACATCAAAGCCGCACACGAATATGCCGAGCGCCTCAAGGTGCTCGCCGCTGAAGTGTCCGATACCCTGTACCTGGTCATGCGGGTCTATTTCGAAAAGCCACGTACCACCGTCGGCTGGAAAGGCCTGATCAACGACCCGTACCTGGACGACTCCTTCAAGATTCAGGACGGTCTGCACATCGGTCGTCAGTTGCTGCTGGACCTGGCCGAAATGGGCCTGCCAACAGCGACCGAAGCCCTTGACCCGATCTCCCCGCAGTACCTGCAGGACCTGATCAGCTGGTCGGCCATTGGCGCGCGCACCACCGAATCCCAGACTCACCGTGAAATGGCCTCGGGCCTGTCTTCGGCCGTCGGCTTCAAGAACGGTACCGATGGCGGCCTGACCGTAGCCATCAACGCCCTGCAATCGGTTTCCAGCCCGCACCGTTTCCTGGGGATCAACCAGGAAGGTGGCGTGTCGATCGTGACCACCAAAGGCAATGCCTACGGCCACGTGGTACTGCGCGGCGGCAACGGCAAGCCGAACTACGACTCGGTCAGCGTCGCGCTCTGCGAGCAAGCGCTGAACAAGGCCGGGATCAAGCCGAACATCATGGTCGACTGCAGCCACGCCAACTCCAACAAGGACCCGGCACTGCAACCCCTGGTGATGGAGAACGTGGCCAACCAGATCCTGGAAGGCAACCAGTCGATCATCGGCCTGATGGTCGAAAGCCATTTGAACTGGGGTTGCCAGGCGATTCCCAAGGACCTCGCCGAACTGCAGTACGGTGTGTCGATCACCGATGCCTGCATCGACTGGTCCGCGACCGAAAACACCTTGCGCAGCATGCACGCCAAGCTCAAGGATGTGCTGCCCAAGCGTGAACGCACCTGATCGGCATATGCCGCACACAAAAACGCCGGGCTTAGCCCGGCGTTTTCATGAGTGCCCCTGATCAGAGCTTGGCGGCATGGCGCTGATGACGCTCCATGTAGCGCTCCACGTAGGAACACGAAGGGATGACGGTGTAACCCATTTGTTCCGCATACTCGAGCGCCTGCTCGGTCAACGCGGCGGCAATGCCTCGGCCACGCAGCGCGTTGGGCACGAACGTGCGATAGATATCCAGGGTCTGCTTGCCCAGGTCCATATAGGTCAGGTAGGCACGATGACCGTCCACAATGGTCTCGAACTGATGACCAGCCTGGTCATGGTGGATGGACAACGCCTCGCTCATCACTGCTCCTCGCGGGTCTTGAATTGACCCCTACCTTACCGATGTTTTTCCGGCGAAGGAACCTCTGCGCCACCCCGTGCCTGTCTGGACACCGAGAAAAGGCCGTACCGATCTCGCGCAGTCTTGCACGTATCAAATAGTAGGCACCAATGGCACAAATGCTCAAGGCGCACTCGTCATGACCGCGCGTGCACTGGATCGGCACGGGGCACACCGAGGGGGCTCGACCGAAGATTCTCCCGGGCCGGGCGCCTGAACATTGCCGGATATTGAGACTTGAGACGAGCGTCGGTAGTTAAAGTCACCTCTAACATGCAAACTCGCGTGAGGCGCTCCGCAAATCGTCAACAAAAGTGTAGACGAATCAATAAAGACCGACTTTAGCCCCATACTGCGAAACAGGCACCTGGGCAGGTTGTGCGTTTCAAGCAGGTCGCTCAGGGCGGGCATCCCGGCTGCATACTTTTTATACAGTGCGATTAAAAGTTGCTCGAAAAAGAATCAGCGCCTACAATTTTTTTTGCTTCTTGCGCTACGTCAGTTTACTTACTAAAAGTAATGGGTAGTATGTACGCCGGCTGTTTCCTCACTCTGAGGTGATAGCTATTTAATAGAAAGTCCTTGAAGGGGAACACGATGAACAACGTTCTGAAATTCTCTGCTCTGGCTCTGGCCGCAGTTCTGGCTACCGGTTGCAGCAGCGTATCGAAAGAAACCGAAGCACGTCTGACTGCTACTGAAGACGCAGCAGCTCGCTCCCAGGCTCGTGCAGACGAAGCTTACCGTAAAGCTGATGAAGCTCTGGCTGCTGCTCAAAAAGCACAACAGACTGCTGACGAAGCTAACGAGCGTGCTCTGCGCATGCTGGAAAAAGCTAGCCGCAAGTAATAATCCCTCGGGATTATTATCAAGCCGACCCAGTTTCTGGGTCGGCTTTTTTATGGCCTGCGGTTTCTTGAAGCCATAAAAAAACCCGCCGAAGCGATGTCGCCCCGGCGGGTTGTTTGAAGCGCTTACTGCAGCTCGAGCGGCGCGCTGGTGACCATGGGTGCCGTGGTGTTCGGCACTGCAATCTCTACCGGCAGGCCATCTTCGGCAGCGACCACGTCGCGCACCACATCCCAGTTCATGCGCATGTTACCGGTGATGTCTTCACGCTTGAGCATGGCGTTGATCACCGAGGTGTGTTTGTCGACCACCGACGGGTTGCCCTTGTCGTCGATCGGCGTATGCGCCTCCAGATAGACCTTGCCACCGCTCACGCCCAGCTTGTACGGGTCGTTGAGGATGCGCACGGAAGTGCCCACCGGCACCATGCTGGCCATTTCCAGGACGTTATTGTTGAACATGCGGAAGCAGCCGTGGCTGGTGCGCATGCCGATGCCGAACTTCTTGTTCGAGCCATGGATCAGGTAGCCAGGCGTGCCCAGGGTGAACTTGAAGGGCCCCAGCGGGTTGTCCGGACCGGCCGGCACGACGTTTGGCAAAGGGTCGCCATCGGCCGCGTGCTCAGCCTTGATCGAGGCTGGCGGGGTCCAGGTCGGGTTCGGCGTCTTGGCAACGATGCTGGTGTGGGCAATCGGCGAGCCCCAGCCTTCACGACCAATACCCAGCGGGAAGGTGTAGACCACGTTCCGACCCTTGGGGTAGTAGTACAGGCGGTACTCGGCCAGGTTGATCACGATGCCTTCACGTGGGCCAGCCGGCAGAATGAAGCGCGTCGGCAGAATGATTTCGGTACCCGCTCCTGGCAACCATGGGTCGACACCCGGGTTGGCCGCGACCATTTCCGAATAACCCAGGTCATAGGTGGTGCCCAGATCAGCGAAGGTATCTTCGTACTTGGCCTTGACCACCTGCACCTGACCGACGATATCTTCGCCCGGTGGCGGTAAAGGCAGCTCCAACGCTGCAACGGGACCTGCCACGCACAAGGCGGCAAGAGACAGGCAGCGGGCGACGGCAGGAAAACGCGGCAACATCCGGAAAATCCTTTGCATGATCAACAGAGGGTATAAAAGACCGATTGTACACTGACACCCGGGGAATCGGGGAGCCGGGCCGACGGCCCGCCCCCGCTGGAGTGTTACAGCTCGAAACGCAACTCGGGCCAGATCGGCGAGGTACCGCGCTTTTGCGACTCGAGAATCGCCCGGCACAACGAGCACAGACGCTGGTCCTGGAACACCGTGCGGTCGACGCTCGACCAGCGCGGTTGCGCCGGCAACAAGCTGCCGCACAAGGTACGGTCGGCCGAGCCGCCCAACTCCAGTTGACGCGTCACCAGATGCACCCGGACCTCCTGGCAGGCGAACAGATCCAGCTGCTCGTCAGGCTCGATCAGTTGGTAGGCAAACAGGGACCAGGCAGAACGCGGCATCGGGGGCTCCAAATCAGGGGGGCGCCACATTAGCCGAAAGACTGCCGCTAGAAAAGCGTCACAGCAGCGGTTTTAGCGTAGGCCAGACATTTTCCAGCAACTTGTCCTGCGCCGCGACCGCCGGGTGGATGCCATCGGCCTGCATCAGCTCGGGATTGCCGCCGATTCCCTGCAGGAAAAACGGCACCAGCGGGACGTTTTTCTGTTCCGCCAGGTTGCTGTAGACCTTCGCGAAAGCCTCGGTGTAGCGCACCCCATAATTAGGCGGCAGTTGCATGCCCAACAACAGCACCTTGGCACCACTGGCCCTGGCGCTGTCGATCATCGACGCAAGATTTTGTTGCAATTGTGTAGGCGGCTGTCCGCGCAGGCCGTCATTGCCCCCCAACTCCAGCACGACCAGTTCAGGCTTATGCTCTGCAAGCAGCGCCGGCAGCCGCGCCTGGCCTCCTGCACTGGTATCGCCACTGATGGAGGCATTGACCACCTTATCGCTGAAACCCTCTTGTCGCAGCCGCTGCTCAAGCAACGACACCCACCCCTGCCGGGTATCCAGGCCGAAAGCGGCGCTGATACTATCGCCAACGATCAGGACTGTACCCGCCGCTGCGTTCTGGGCCATGCACATCAAGGCCAGGCCAGCACTCAAAAACCACACACGCATCGGACTCTCCATGGGCGCAAGCATTCTCACTGCGCGGAACCTTAGCAAAGTGGTTCCCAGCGCGGAAGGTGAACTGACCATCCTGCATCAACTCAGCCTGGAACTGAACAAGGGCGACAGCCTGGCCATTGTCGGCAGCTCCGGTTCCGGCAAATCCACCCTGCTGGGGCTGTTGGCCGGCCTCGACCTGCCCAGCAGCGGCGAGGTCACCCTGGCGGGCCAGGCCCTGGGTAACCTGGACGAGGACCAGCGCGCGCGCATCCGCGCCGAGCATGTCGGCTTCGTGTTCCAGTCCTTCCAGCTGCTCGACAGCCTCAACGCCCTGGAAAACGTCATGCTGCCGCTGGAACTCGATGGCCGCAAGGATGCCCGCGAGCGCGCCACTGAACTGCTGCGTCGCGTCGGCCTCGGCCAGCGCCTGAGCCATTCGCCGCGCCAGCTCTCAGGTGGCGAGCAACAGCGCGTGGCGATTGCCCGGGCCTTTGCCGCCGAGCCCGACGTGCTGTTTGCCGACGAGCCCACTGGCAACCTCGACACCCACACCGGCGAGCACATCAGCAACCTGCTGTTCGACCTCAATAAAGAAAGCGGCACGACCCTGGTGCTGGTCACCCACGACGAACGCCTGGCCCATCGCTGCCACCGCCTGATCCGCCTTGAAGCCGGCCTGTTGGTCGCCCCCCTGGAGCCTTGATGGCACGCTTGCCGCTGTTGCGCCTGTTCAGCCTCGCCATTCGCCAATTGATGCGCGATGCCCGTGCCGGAGAACTGCGGGTGTTGTTCTTCGCCCTGCTGGTGGCCGTCGCGGCAAGCACCGCCATCGGTTACTTCGGCGCACGCCTCAACGGCGCGATGCTGCTGCGCGCCACCGAGTTCCTCGGCGCCGACCTGCTGCTCGAAGGCAGTTCACCGGCTCGAGCGGAGCAGATTCAGAGCGGCAAGGCACTGGGCCTGCAACATGCCCGGGTGGTGGAATTTTCCAGTGTCATCGCCACCGACAAGGGCATTCAGCTGTCGAGCATCAAGGCCGCCGATGAGGTCTACCCGCTCCGGGGCCAGCTGAAAAGCGCGCCCGCCCCGTTTGCCCCCGAGGAAACGGGCGGCGGTCCAGAACCGGGCGAAGCCTGGGTCGAGGCGCGCTTGCTGACGGCGCTGGACCTGAAGATCGGCGACAGCATCGACGTCGGCATGAAAACCCTGCGCCTGAGCCGCGTCCTGACCTACGAACCGGATCGGGCCGGCAACTTCTACAGCCTCACGCCCCGGGTAATGATCAACCTCGCCGATCTGGACGCGACCGGCGTGGTGCAGCCCGGCAGCAGGGTCAGCTACCGCGAACTGTGGCGCGGCGAAGCCTCGGCACTGGAAGCTTATCGACAAGGGATCAAGCCGGGGCTGGCGGCCAACCAGCGCCTGCAGGACGCCCGCGACGGCAACCGACAGATCGGCGGTGCCCTGGGCAAGGCCGAGCGCTACTTGAACATGGCCAGCCTGGTGGCGGTGCTGTTGTCGGGCGTCGCCGTCGCGCTCTCGGCCACCCGCTTTGCCACTCGCCGCTTCGACGCCAGCGCCCTGTTACGCTGCCTTGGCTTGTCGCGTCGGGAAACCTTGCTGCTGTTCAGCCTGCAACTGGCGGTGCTCGGCCTGCTGGCCAGCATCAGCGGCGCCCTTCTCGGCTGGCTGGCCCAGCTTGGCTTGTTCGCGCTGCTGCATGACCTGCTGCCCACCGATGTCCCGCCAGGGGGATTGCTACCGGCCATTGCCGGGATAGGCACCGGCCTGGTCGCGCTCGCCGGTTTTGCCCTGCCGCCGCTGGCCGCCCTCGGTCGCGTTCCGCCGCTTCGCGTCCTGCGCCGCGACATGCTGCCGATTCCATCCAGCACCTGGATGGTCTATGGCGCCGCCTTGGCGGCCCTGGCACTGATCATGTGGCGCTTGAGTCTGGACCTGTTGCTGACGTTCGCCCTGCTGGGGGGCGGTATCATCGCCGCCCTGGTGCTCGGTGGCCTGTTGCTGCTGGTGCTCAAAAGCCTGCGTCGCCTGCTGGTCGGCGCACCGCTGGCCTGGCGCCTGGGCCTGGGCCAGTTGCTGCGCCACCCGCTGGCGGCGGCAGGCCAGTCCCTGGCCTTCGGATTGATCCTGTTGTCGATGGCGCTCATCGCCCTGCTGCGTGGCGAGCTGCTGGACACCTGGCAAAACCAGCTGCCGAAGAACGCCCCCAACTACTTCGCGCTCAATATCCTGCCGGCCGACAAACAAGCCTTCACCGATCGCCTGATCAACCTCTCCGCTCAATCGGCGCCGCTGTACCCGGTGGTACCGGGACGGCTGATCAGTATCAATGGCGAGCCGGTGCAAGGCATCGTCAGCAAGGATTCCCAGGGTGACCGGGCGATCCAGCGTGACCTGAGCCTGACCTGGGCCGCCGAATTACCGGCGGGCAACAGCATTACCGCAGGCAACTGGTGGCCAGCACAGCCTGCGGACGACATACCCGGGGTGTCGGTCGAGGGCAAAGTCGCCGAGAGCCTGAAACTCAAACTCGGCGACCACATGGTCTTCACCGTCGGCGGGGTCAATCGCGAAGCGCGGGTCACCAGCCTGCGCAACATCAACTGGGACAACTTCCAGCCGAACTTCTTCATGATCTTCCAACCCGGCACCCTGAAGGACCTGCCGGCGACCTACCTCACCAGTTTTTACCTGGCGCCCGGTCACGACGCGCAGATCGTCGAGCTGTCACGGGCCTTTCCGGCGGTGACCATCCTGCAGGTCGAAGCCTTGCTCGCCCAACTGCGCAGCATCCTTGAACAAGTCACGCTGGCGGTGGAATACGTGCTGCTGTTCGTTCTCGCGGCGGGCATGGCGGTGCTGTTTTCCGGCTTGCAGGCAACCCTCGATGAACGCATTCGTCAGGGCGCGCTGTTACGCGCCCTGGGGGCCGAACGACAACTGCTGGTCAAGGCACGGCGCATCGAGTTTGGCTTGCTGGGCGCCGTCAGCGGACTGCTCGCCGCGCTCGGTTCGGAGCTGGTGAGCCTGGTGCTTTACCGTTATGCCTTTGATCTGGCCTGGCACCCCCATCCCTGGTTGCTGCTATTGCCGGTGATCGGTGCTTTGCTGGTCGGTGGCGCCGGAGTGTTCGGCACACGACGAGCTTTGAATGCCAGCCCACTGACAGTCTTGCGCGAGGGTTGATAAACTCGAGGCCTTCTCACCAAAAGAAATCGCAATGAGCCGCTATCGCCCTCCCCGTCCTGCCGGCACCGCCCTCATCACGCCCGAGGGCGAGGCCCGGATGCGTGCCGAGTTCCATGAGCTCTGGCATGTACGTCGCCCTCAGGTCACCCAGTCGGTCAGCGAAGCCGCCGCCCAGGGCGACCGTTCTGAAAATGCCGAGTACACCTACGGCAAGAAGATGCTGCGCGAAATCGACAGCCGCGTGCGTTTTCTCACCAAACGGCTGGAAGCGCTCAAGGTGGTCAGCGAAAAACCCAGCGATCCGAACAAGGTGTACTTTGGCGCTTGGGTGACCATCGAGGATGAAGACGGCAAGCAGTCACGCTACCGGATCGTCGGCCCGGACGAGCTGGACCTCAAGCAAGGCTTGATCAGCATCGACTCGCCCCTGGCGCGTGCCCTGATCGGCAAGGCCCTGGACGCCGAAGTCCGGGTCCAGACGCCTACTAGCGAGCAGTTCGTCTACATCGTCGCCATCGATTACCCCTGAGTCAGCGACGGGCAATCAGCCCCTGGCGGGCAACACGCGTCAGTTGCCTGATCACTTCGACCGCCTCTTCGGCACTGGGCGACTGAATCACCGCCAGGTCGAAGCTGTCGCTGGCAAAGCGCGCCAGCGATTCACCGTCCTCGACAAACTGGATCAGGAACGCCGCCGGGCCGCCATTGCGACGCGGCCAGCCGTCCAGATAACGCAAGAGCGTGGGCTGATGATTACCGCCAAGGAGGATTTTCGGGTTGCGTTGGGTCAGGTGAGCCGTGATCGGCGCGGGACGTACGGGAGGGCGAAGTGCATTCATGATGTCGTGTCTCTGCCTCAAAAGTCTGCATGGCAGGTGAGAGGCAACACCGAACCAGCGCTTTAGCGGTATTTCGAAGCCTGTTTCAAGCTTCTATCGGCAACTGAATGAGTCACCTGGCGCCCCGCAAGTAGCTGTTTAAATCGGCGCATGGCAGCATCCTAGAGAAGCCGACGGGACAGTGTCAAGAATCCCGGGCAACAAAAAAGGCCCGCGCAATGCAGGCCTTTTCGTTGAGCCAGAGCGCTCAGTCCGCGATGGCGCGATCCAGTGAAAGCTTGCCGGCACCTTCGATCAGTACGGCGAAACTGCCGCCGAGCAGTGCCAGGGCAAATTCATAACCGTTGTTGGCCATGAACAGGCCGTTGCCGATGTGCACCGAGAAGATCGCCACCAGCGAAAGGAAGGCCAGGCCCAATGCCGCCGGACGCACCAGCAGCCCAACGATCAATGCCAGGCCACCGAAAAATTCCGTACCACCGGCCAGAGTCGCCATCAACTGGCCCGGTGCCAGGCCCAGGCTTTCCATGTACTGCGCAGTCCCGGCAATGCCATAGCCACCGAACATGCCAAAGAGTTTCTGCGAACCGTGGGCAGCGAAGATGATGCCGACGAAAATCCGCAAAACGGTCAGGCCGTAGCCAGCGCGAGTAGAAAATACCTTGTTGATCAATGTGCTCATGCTCTGTCATCCATTGCGAGTGTGTGTGGGTTGGTCGCTATATTAATCAGTAAACCTCATGTTAAAAGCGCAAAAAATCCGCCATACCAATCAGTTTAGCTGATCATTTGCGTGAGACCACTTTCTGCCCCTGGGCCTCCAGCGACTCCCGTTCCCGGTCATAGGCCAAGTAGTACTTGTTCACACTGTTAACATAGCTGACAGGTCCCATCCCCACCTGCTCCAACGCAACCCGCTCGACCTGGAAGAACCATTGATTGGGGTTCAGGCCACGCCGTCTGGCTTCGGCCCGCATGGCCTGGACCCGTTCCGGGCCGATGTTGTAGCCGGCCAGGACAAAGGCCATGCGCTCGCGTTCATTGAGCTTGGGGCTGGCGAAAAACTTGCGACGGATCAACGCCAGGTACTTGGCCCCGGCCTGGACATTGTTGTCCAGGGACTGAATATTGTTGACCCCGACCCGTTGCGCCGCCGACGGGGTGATCTGCATCAACCCGGTCGGGCCGCTGCCGCTTTGGGCGTTGGGTTCCAGCGCCGACTCCTTGAAGGCCAGCGCGGCCAGATTCAGCCAGTCCATGCCCTGCTCGCGGGCATGTTTCTGCAAGACCGTGCGCACCTTCTCCAGACGCTGGCGATCGGCCCGGGCCAGAGGGTTGCGCACTTGGTACAAGCGCCGATAGATGCGCAGGAACGCCACATCCTGGTCGGACGGTGTCTTGTAGCTACCCAGGAAGCGGTCAATGCTGGCCCGCAACATCGATGCATCGCGACGCACGAACCAGAACTCCTCGCCCGGCTCACTGATCACCACTTGCCGGTCAAAACGCAGTTTGGGCAGGATCTTGCCCCAACGCTCGGCGATCGGTTGCTCGACAATGGTCAGCTGAAAAATCCCGCCCTGCACCATCTCCAGAACATCTTCGACCGCCAGGCTCGGGTCGACCCATTCGATCTTGACCGGCGGCAACTTGTGCAGCGCCAGCTTCTGGTTGATCTGATTGATGGCTTCACCGGCGGCGCTGCCGGCAGGCAAGGCCAGGGTTTTGCCGGACAGTTGCTCAAGCCGGGTGTAGCGGCGCTCGCCCTTGATCCCCACCAGCAGCAACGGCACATTGCTGACAATCGGCTCGCTGGTCGTCACGCCACGAGCGCTTTGCAGATCAAGCAACTCCCCAGGTGCCACGAGGTCCCCTTCTCCGCGCTGCAAGGCGCCGAGCAGTTGGTCCTTGGCCTTGGGAATGATCTTGAGGGAAATTTCCTGGCCGTCACGGGCGCGACCGTTGAGGTACTGCTCGAAGGCGCGTAAGCGATGGTACTCAACGCCAATGCTCTGGCCCTGGACTTCACCGGAACTGTTGCGACTCTGGTTGACCAGCACCCGCAACACACGGCTGCTGCGGATCTGCTCCAGATCCCGGACCTTACCTGGCTGAACGGCTTCCACGGGCCCTGCCAACCGGGCAACCGCCGGCAACGGCAGCAGCATCGACAAGCACAGCAGTAGCAAAACCTGGAGTCGCGTCATCCGTTCTCCGGAAAGAATACTGTCCCGCTGCACAAGGAAGGCCGCAGCAGGTCGACAGAAACAGAGCGCCTGGAGCGCTGGCAAGGGTGCGAAAGCGTCAATCGGCGACGGAAAAAACCGCCGAAGTGCATTTTCGGCATCAAAAGACAGCTATAACTCGTTGTAGTTCTTGGTTTTTCTTATAAATCGACAGCTCTGGTATGCTTTCCGGCCGCAGGCCTAGGGTCTATTGACGTGTGGTGGCGAGCCGCGTTGCTGGGCCAACGTGGGCGAGGCAAGGCGCGGGATGCCGCCAATGGTTGTTCCCTTGGCAAATCCCGCAACGCCGCCTCGCCCACGTTGGCACGCAACCCGAAGGGACGGAGCCCGCTTGGTGCAGGGCTGCGTTACTCGGAACTTATTTGGAACAACCAAACCGCGTTCCTCGCGCCTTGCCCTGCACCAAGCGGGCATCCGTCGCGGCCGCCACCACACGTCAACAGACCCTAGGGTAGCACCATGCAACTCATCGATATCGGCGTCAACCTGACCAACCCCAGTTTCGCCGACAAACACCAGGCGGTACTGGACCGTGCCTATGCCGCTGGCGTCTGCCAACTGGTGCTGACCGGCACCAGTGTCGAGGGCAGCGAGCAGGCCCTGGAACTGTGCCAGCAACTGGACGAAACCGGGCAGCGGTTGTTCACCACCGCCGGCATTCATCCACACTCCGCCAGCGACTGGAATGCCGACAGCGCTCAGCGTTTACACCGTTTGCTCAAAGAGCCGAACGTGCGGGCGGTGGGTGAATGCGGGCTGGATTTCAATCGCGATTTTTCGCCGCGCCCGCAACAGGAAAAGGTACTCGAAGAGCACCTGGCAATGGCCGTCGACCTGCAATTGCCAGTGTTCCTGCATGAGCGTGACGCCAGCCAGCGCCTGCTGGAAATCCTGCGTGATTACCGAGACCAGTTACCGGCGGCCGTGGTGCATTGCTTCACCGGTGAAAAGAAGGCGCTGTTCAGTTACCTCGATCTGGACCTGCACATCGGCATCACCGGCTGGATCTGCGATGAACGCCGGGGCACGCACTTGCACCCGTTGGTGCGCGAGATTGCCCGTGGACGCTTGATGCTTGAAAGCGATGCGCCCTATCTGTTGCCCCGCAGCTTGCGCCCTAAGCCGAAGAACGGTCGCAATGAGCCGGCGTACCTGACGGAAGTACTGCGTGAAGTCGCGCTGCACCGTGGCGAGTCCCTGGAAGATCTGGCGGCACACAGCACCGCCTGCGCACGGGCGTTTTTTGCATTGCCTGCGATTGATTGAGTCGGTGCGCCTCTGCGCCGCCCTGTGGACTTGATCCACATCAAAAATTTTTCTCCTGAGTAGCGGCACAATAGTGGCACCTTGCCAATGCTGTTTCCGCTATCAGAGAAGACCTTCCATGGGTGCCTGGCTTAGCAATATCTCGCTGAAATACAAATTCTGGGCGGTCAACGCCGTCGCTTTCGTCACCACATTGCTGTTGGTACTGTATGCCGTGCAGCTGGAACAACAGGCGCGCAACCAGGCTTCACAGCAGGCGGCCAGCGCTCAGGCACGGTTGATCACGGCGTGGCCCGCCGGTCAGGCACTGCCCCAGGCCGATACCTTGCTGAACTTCAGCAAGGGCCAGACACCCAGGCTCAATGATCAGCCTCTGTCCCAATTGATCGACGCCAACGGCTGGGTCGACATCAACCCCTTGCCGCTGTTCGGCGAAACACACTTGATCGGCGCCGAAGTGGTGTCGCGGGGCAATGACCAATACACCGCCGTCCTGGCCTATGGCCCGAGCCTGAGCCAGGTGTTCAGCGATCGCTTTGCCAACTATGCAATGGCCGTGTTCATCCTCATGCTGGCGATGCTCTGTGCCTCGCAGCTGTTGATCCGCTTCCTGCTGAGCCAACTCAACACCCTCAAGGACGTCATGCTGCATGTGGAAAAAACCGGCGACCTGTCGGCACGCGTGCCGCTGTCCTGCACCGATGAGGTCGGGCAGATGGCCAGCGCCTTCAACGCCATGCAGGCCGGCTACCAACGGGTGGTCAGCACCGTGGCCCACACGGCGCGCCAGCTGGATGTCGGCGCGGCTCGCCTGGCCAGCAGCATGAACGATGTACGCCAGGGCATGCTCGGCCAGCAGAGCGAAACCGATCAGGCCGCCACCGCTATCAATGAGATGTCGGCCACGGTGTATCACATCGCCCAGCATGCCGGCGCCACGCGTGACCTGTCGAAAACCGCCGACTCCCTCGCCGGCAGTGGTCAGGAGGTGGTGGGTCGGGTGCAAACATCGATTGCCGGGCTGTCCACCGGCGTGCAGCAAACCGCCGAGATGATTCAACGCCTGGCCGAGGACAGTCAGAAAATCAATGGCGTGGTCAGCGTGATCCATAGCATCGCCGAGCAAACCAACCTGCTGGCCCTGAACGCCGCCATTGAAGCGGCGCGGGCCGGGGAAATGGGTCGAGGCTTCGCCGTGGTTGCCGACGAGGTGCGCAACCTGGCCAAGCGCGTGCAGGCCTCTACCGACGAAATCACTCGCATGGTGTCGACCTTGCAGACCGGTACCCGGGACGCAGTGGACTTCATGCAGGAGAGTTCCTACAAGGCCGACGACTGCATGCAACAGGCCCGGGAGGCGGATGTCGCACTGGCGCAGATCACCAGCGCCGTAGCACAGATGCGTGAAAGTAATACCCAGATTGCGGTGGCCGCCGAGCAGCAGAGCCAGGTCGCCGAAGAAATGAACCGCGCCGTGGTGAGTATTCGTGACGTCACCGAGTCAACCGTACAGCAGACCGTGGACTCGGCCACCACCAGCAATGAGCTGGCAACACTGGCGGGCGAGTTGAGCAAGGCCATCGGGCAACTGAAGCTTTAACCCGGGGCACCCTCATCATTGGCCATGACCGCCTATCACTTCGATAGCCAACCTTGATTCGCCGTCGACCTCTACCCCGCCTATTCTTCAGGTATGAGTTTCACGGATCGAGGACTATCACGATGGGCAAACGTCACCCCAACCTCCCCGCTTGGCAATGGCGGGCGTACCCGAACAATCACCAGCATCCGACCAATCTGGTGTTGCACCTGATTGCCGTGCCGCTGTTCATCCTGGCATTTTTGCTGATCGTTTCCGGGGTGTTCAGCCTGAATCTTGGGAACGTCGCCATCGGCATTGTCGGCCTGCTGGCAGCCCTGGGTTTGCAGCGTCATGGTCACAGGCTGGAGGCGCAGGCCTCCGAGCCATTCAGTGATCGCAAGGATGCGGTGTCGCGCTTGCTGGTGGAGCAGTTCCTGACGTTCCCGCGCTTTCTCTTCAGTGGCCGCTGGTGGCGCGCCTGGTGCGAACGCCACCGCCATAAAGATCGTTAAGCGAAAATCGTCACGGTCTGTCGGCTGAGGGCAATCAACTCGCCCTCCTGGTTCCACAACGCGGCGGCGGCATGCCCGTATCCATCACGGGCATGCTCGATTTCCACATGGTACTTGCACCAGTCCAGCGTGCTCACGGCCAGCAAGGGCTGTACGAATTCGATGGTCCAGGTCAGGGTACTGCCTGCCGCGGGCTTCGCCAGGTGCGGCAACAAGGCCGGTGGCCAGGCGTCCACCAGCGCCAGAATGTGCGCTTCGCTCACCGGCTCATCCTTCACGTCGCCGCGCAAGCGAACCCAGCCCCCCATGTCCCGGGACTTGTTGCCGGTGAACGGCATGCCACCGACACCCCAGCGCATCGCCAGGTGGCGCATGAACTCAGGCATCACGCCGTTGATGTAGGGCAGCTCCTGGCAATCGTCCCAATGCATCATCTCGGGTGCCGGCAGGGCCGTCACCGCGATTTCGGAAGGACGCGAGGCACCGAAGCTGCCCTGCACCACAGTCACCACCTGACCATTTTGCAGTGCTCGACCCAGTACCTGGCTGACCGCCTTGCCTTCACGCAAGACTTCCACTTCGAAGCGGATGGGAACACCGGGCTCGGCCGGACCGACAAAGGTGATCGCCAACGAGCGCACCGGGCGTTCGGCCGGCACTTTCGCGCGCATGGCTTCGTACTGCAGCGCGGCCACCAGGCCACCGAAACTGGCGCGGCCCTGCCCCCACTGCGCCGGTATCACCAGCTCATCAGGCGAGTTGCGCACGGCGTCGAGTAATTCTGAAAAGCGCATGAACACCTCAAGGCTAGGAAAAGACTAACGGATCTTAACCAGCCTTCGCCCCTGGTACAGCGCCTATTCCGGCCAAAGAAACGGACAGATAGGCCGGATGCTCGGGCAATGCCCCATGTTCAAGACTTGAAACAGGCCGCACTGAGTTTGTCGAGCACTCGATCGGCACGGCTTTCAGCCGTGGCCATGGTCACCTTCCAGCCCGCCACGCAGGGCGACAAGTCGGGCTCATGCTCGGCCCGCGCCAGCCATTGCAAACAATCATGCCAATCCCCCAGGGCGCCTTGTGCCGCCTTGAGCCGTGCCGTGGCGGCCGCCGGCAGGCGATCCAGCTCGGGGTAGGCTTCGATGGCATAGCGCACCCGCTTGATCAACAGACGCAGGCGGTGGCGGTCGTGGGCGGGATCGTGCAGGGTGTCATCCAGGGTTTTCCACTGCTTGGCCAGACGCTTCTCGATACGCCTGCGCAAGCCTTTAAGCAACCCCTGGCGCTCACAGGCGCGTAGAAAACGCGGAAACGCGTCGAGGATCATCATCAACTGCGCCAGCTGCGGGCTGTCCGCTACCGCCGGGTACGCCTGGCTCATCTGCAGCATGCGATGCTCGGCCGCTTGCCGCTGCCCATGCTGCAGCAGATAGACAGCCAGCACTTCACGGTCGCGCAGAGGGGTCGTCAGGGTGCCGACCGCCGCCGCGGCCGCCTCCAGTTGCTCAACCCCGGGCAAGCCCCGCAAGGCTCGCAACAGGCTGCGCAAACGGCGAACCGAGATGCGCAAGTCATGCAGCGCTTCGGCGTCGGTGCTCGCACTCAGCCGGGCCTGACAGGCCAGCAAACGCACCTCCAGCCCCAGGACCCGGGACACTAACCGATCTACCAACGCAGACATCGTCTTCTCCCAGGCCAGGCATCCACACCAGAGCACAAGCATAGGCCCATACTGGGCCGGCTACCTGGCACCTGTATTGCGCCAGGTCATGGATGGCTCAACGACCCGCGCGGGACTCACGGATATAGAAGCGCGCCTTCTGGGCCTTGTTGGCGCAACCTTCGAAGGCCTCGAACTGCTGCTGGGTCTTGGCCCCGGTCAGCAACGACAACGCCTTGGAATAACTCACGGTACCGGCAAACCCTTCGGCCTTGGCCAGATCCAGCTCTTTCCAGGCCGCATCCAGTTGGCTACCACAACTGTCACGGTAGGCGGTTTTACCCGCGCAACCGGCAAGTACCAACGCAATCAATGGCAGACAGATCCAGGCTTTCATCAATAACACCTCAAGGTAAAAAAACAATCATGCGGGGTAAGACGGTCAACGCGGCCAAAAGTGCCTTGCAGCGTCGCTGGAAACTATAGCGTCCGCCAGGGCACTCATGTGCCGTCATCGAATGTCGAAAAAACGACGCGCATCATGCACGCCCGATCAACATGATTGAAGCACGCCCCTCGATGGGTGCATTGTTGAGGCCTGTTTGACGTAAGGACGAGTACATGAAAAAGCGTGTCGCACTGGTGCTGGGCTCAGGTGGCGCCCGGGGCTATGCCCATATTGGGGTCATCGAAGAAATTGAACGCCGTGGCTACGACATTGCCTGTGTTGCCGGCTGCTCCATGGGCGCGGTGGTCGGTGGCATTTATGCCGCCGGCAAACTCAACGATTACCGCGACTGGATCGAAAGCCTGGACTACCTCGATGTGCTGCGCCTGGTGGACGTGAGTTTTCGCCTGGGCGCCATTCGTGGCGAGAAAGTCTTCGGGCAAATCCGCAAGATCGTCGGCGAGATCAACATCGAACAATTGCGCATCCCCTACACGGCGGTGGCCACGGACCTGACCAACCAGCAGGAAATCTGGTTCCAGGAAGGTTGCCTGCACCAGGCCATGCGTGCCTCGGCGGCCATTCCGAGCCTGTTCACGCCCGTCATGCAAGGCAACCGCATGCTGGTAGACGGCGGCCTGCTCAACCCGCTGCCAATCGTGCCGGTGGTGTCGAGCCATTGTGACCTGATCATCGCGGTCAACCTCAACTCCACCAACCAGAAGCATTACCAACTGCCGGTGATCCAGCGTCCCGCCGCGTTCAAAAGCCGGTTCGACAGCCTGATCAACTCCGTGGGTTCGCACCTGCCGTTTCGCCGTAAACAAGCCGAACAATTGCTGCTGCTGGAACAGGAAGCACTGCGCAGTGAGGCCGCCGAGATCAATCCGTGGATCGAGTCCCCCGACCCCGAAGCCCAGCAACCCGCCGCGGGCCCGGAAAACGAAGGCGCTCCAAAATCCGCCACGGGGTCGTTCATCATCGACAACGTCGGTCCGGCCTCGCTGCTGGACTTGATCAACCAGAGTTTCGAGGTGATGCAAACCTCCTTGGCGCAATACAAGATCGCCGGTTACCCACCGGACATCCTGATCAACGTACCGAAACGGGTCTGCCGGTTCTTCGAGTTCTACAAGGCGCCGGAACTGATCGCCCTGGGACGGGAAATTGCCCGCGACACCCTGGATCGCTACGAGAACGAGCGCGACTGAGGAGACCGCATCCCGGGCGGGATCATTGGCTCCCCTCGCTCAACAACCGATACCCCACCCCCGCCTCGGTCAGGATGAACCGGGGTCGGGTCGGGTCGTCTGCCAGCTTCTGCCGCAGGTGCCCGACCACGATCCGCAGGTAATGACTGTCCTCGACATGGGTCGGGCCCCAGATATCCTTGAGCAGTTGCTGCTGAGTGATAACCCGCCCGGCATGGCGCGCCAATTGCGCCAGCACGGCGTACTCCTTGCGGGTCAACGCCACCTCGGCACCATCGAGCAGCACCCGTCGGTACGCCAGGTCCACGGTCAACGGACCGAAGGACAACGCCGCCTCCCGGGCTTCGCCCGCGGGAGCCTGACGCAACAATGCACGGACCCGCGCCAGAAACTCCTGAATGCCGAACGGCTTGGTCACATAGTCGTTGGCGCCGCCGTCCAGGGCTTCGACTTTCTGCCCTTCGCTGGCGCGCACCGACAGCACCAGCACCGGCGCCGTCGACCATTCGCGAAACTCGCGCAGCACTTGCTGGCCGTCCATGTCGGGCAGGCCGAGGTCGAGCACCAGCAGGTCCGGTTTGTTCAGCGCGGCCTGGGCCAGGCCTTCGTTGCCGGTGCCGGCTTCAAGCACTTTGTAGCCCTGGGAGGCCAGGCTGATGCGCAGGAATTTGCGGATCTGCGGTTCATCGTCAATGACCAGGATGGTCGCGGTCTGGCTCATGGATTCACATCAATAAGAGAAAATGGCAAACAAAGAGCCGCAAGCGTAGCGCAGGTCGCATCAAGCTTCACTGTCCATCCCCGGCTGCTCCTGCAACGGCAGGTGAATGGTGATGCAGGTGCCGCGCCCGTCAATGCCGTCGGCCACGCTGATTCGCCCACCGTGCGCACCGACCATGCCCTGACAGATCGCCAGGCCCAGGCCCGTCCCCTGCCCCCCTCTATCACCCCGGGCGGCGGTGTAGAACATGTCGAAGATCTTCGCCCGCTCTTCCTCGGGAATACCCGGGCCTTCATCACTCACGGAGAAAAACAGTTCGCTGTCGCCGACACCGGCACTCAGTTGCAAGCGGCCATGGACCGGTGAAAAGCGTGCGGCGTTTTCCAGTATGTTGACCAGCGCCTGCTCGATCAATGCCGCATGCACAAAGAGCAGCGGCAGCTCACCCGGCACCTCGGTGCTCACCTGCAAGGGTGCCAGCACCGCGCGCAGGCGGTTAAGCGAGCTGCCGACGATATCGGCAGGCGACACCCAGTCCCGCGCCAGCTTCAATGCGCCGTGCCCCAGGCGCGTCATGTCCAGCAGGTTCTGGATGTAGCGATCCAGACGCTCGGCTTCATCCCGGGTACCTTCAAGCAACTCGCGACGATCCGCCAACGGAATCGCCTCACCCAATGCCAGCAAGCTGTCGATGCTGCCGCGCATGGAGGTCAGCGGCGTGCGCAGATCGTGGGATACCGAAGCCAGCAGAGCACTGCGCAGTTGTTCGGTTTCACCGTGCAGGCGTGCCGCTTCAAGGTCTTCGGCCAACTGGGCACGGGCCAACGCTTGAGCCAGCGGTTGGCTCAATGCGGTCAGCAACCGCCGGCGCTGGCCACTGAGCGACTGTCCCTCCTTCGGGCAAACACCGAGCAGGCCCAACGGCCCGTCGTCGATCGACAACGGCCACCACCACCAGCGGCCGAACGGCAAGGTGCCCGTGCCCATACCGGCCGGTTGATCATGCTGCCAGGCCCAATCGGCCGCGGCGCGCTCGGCGTCGGAAAACTGCAACGGACCACCGGCTTCGACCTTCCAGCCCGCCTGCCCGTCACGATTGACCAGGCACAGTTGCATATCGCTCCAGCCCACCAGGTGCTGCGCGGCCGCGCTGACCACGGCCTGCCGGTCGGTGGCCGCAGTGAGTTTGCGCGACAGGTCGAGCAACTCGCTGGTTTCCTCCTGGGTGTCGCGCAATGCCTGCAACTGTCGCCGCTGGCGCGCCGCCAGGTTGCCGGTGAGCGCCGCCATCAACAGGAAAAACAGCAACGTCAGCACATCCTCTTCACGCTGGATCGCGAAGGAGAAGGTCGGTGGAATAAACAGAAAGTCGTAGGTCAGAAAGGACAACGCCGCGCACGCCAGCGCCGGCCCCAGGCTGCTGCGCACCGCCACCAGCAACACCGCCGCAAGGAACACCAGCGAAATGTTCGGCAACGGCAGCAGGCTCGACACCGCCCACGCAATACCCGTAGCCAGCACCGTTGCCAGCAGCGCCAGCGCATAGTCGAACCAGACCAGCGACTGCACCGAACGCTGACGTGGCTGGAACTGTTGCTCGTCGCTGTCCAGAACGTTGATTTCCAGACCTCGGGCATTGCGCAACAAGCGCGACGCCAACCCGCCGCCCAACACTCGACGACGCAGGCGCGGGCGCGACTGACCGACCAACAGCAGGCTGGCACGCCGCTCGGCGGCGTGCTGGATCAGGGTTTTCGCCACTTCACCGGCGCGCAGCAGTACCACCTCCCCGCCCAGCCGTTCCGCCAATTGCTGGGCATTTTGCAGCCGCAAGCGCGACTGTTCATCGCCCACGCGGCCGTTATCCACGTGCACCAGGCTCCAGGGCAAATGCCGGCGCTGCGCAACCCGACTGGCGTGACGCACCAGGCGCTCAGCCTGGGCATCGCCGTCCACCCCCACCAGCAAGCGACCACGTACCGCGGGGGCCGCCTGCCCCAGCTGTCGATAGCCGCGACTGAGGTCATCATCGACCTGGGCCGCCGCCGTTTGCATGGCCAGCTCACGCAGCGCGGTGAGGTTGGTCTGGGTGAAGAAGGCATCAATAGCCGCCCGCGCCTGTTCGGGCACGTAGACCTTGCCGTCACGCAGGCGCTCCAGCAGTTCACGCGGAGGCAGGTCGATCAACAGCAGCTCGTAGGCTTCCTGCAGCACCCAGTCGGGCAAGGTTTCACGCACTTGAACGCCGGTGATACCGCGCACCTGATCGTTGAGACTTTCAAGGTGCTGGACATTGACGGTGGTGTACACGTCGATCCCCGCCGCAAGCAGCTCCTGGATGTCCTGCCAGCGCTTGGCATGCCGGCTGCCGGGGGCATTGCTGTGTGCCAGTTCATCCACCAGCACCAGTTTCGGCCTGGCCTTGAGCAGGCCGTCGAGGTCCATTTCCTCCAGCATCACGCCACGGTATTCGGAGCGCACCAGGGGTTGCTGCGCCAAGCCGGCGAGCAGCGCTTCGGTCTCGGCGCGACCATGGGTTTCCACCACCCCGGCGATGACTTTCACGCCCTGACGCAACTGGGTGTGGGCGGCCTGCAGCATGGCGTAGGTCTTGCCGACACCGGGGGCGGCGCCCAGAAAAACCTTGAGTCGACCGCGACCGTCGCGGGGCAGTTCAGCTAGCAGTGCATCGGCGCGGCCGGAGTCGCTCATCAGGGTCTCTTTCTTTCAGGTTGTTCGTTCCCGGGTTTGGCGCGGGAATGCAGAGCGGGACGCTCGGCGTCCCGGTCAATCACGTTTCTACAATGCTTCCAGTGCCCGGTTCAACTCCAGCACATTGACCACTGGTGGTCCCACCAATGGCTGTTCGATGTGGGCATCGAGCAACTGTTGCAAGGTGGCAACCGGCACATCACGCGCTGCTGCCACCCGCGCCAGTTGATAGGTAATCGCGGCAGGTGGCAAGTGTGGATCGAGGCCACTGCCGGACGTGGTCAGCAACGCCAGGGGAACCGGCCCCTGGCCTGGGACCAACTGTTTGTTGGCGTCGTCGATCACCCGCATCGCCAAGGCCGGATTGCTCGGCGCTAGGTTGCTGGCGCCGCTGGCAACCGTGGCAAACGCACCGGCCGATGGCCGTGGGTGGAACCAGGCGTCACCGACGAAATCCTGGGCGATCAGGGAAGAGCCACGAACCTTGCCATCGGCATCACGCACCAGGCTGCCATTGGCCTGATCGGGGAAGGCGACCTGGGCGATACCGGTCACCACCAGTGGATAAGCGACGCCCGTGACCAGCGTCATCAGGACCAGCAGGCTCAAGGCCGGACGAATCATTGTGGACATGTCAAAAACCTCAATTCAGGGTGAACGCCACGCCCTGGGCGCGGCGTGCAGCAGTTACACCAGGTGCAGCGCCGTCAGCAGCATGTCGATCAGCTTGATGCCCACGAACGGCACCACGAGGCCACCCACGCCGTAGATCAGCAGGTTACGACGCAACAGATGCGCCGCACTCGCGGCCTGCACACGTACCCCGCGCAACGCCAGCGGGATCAATCCAACGATGATCAGGGCGTTGAAGACGATGGCCGACAGAATCGCGCTCTGGGGACTGCTCAAGTGCATGATGTTCAGCACGCCCAGCTGTGGATAAATCGAAGCGAACAAGGCCGGCAGGATCGCAAAGTACTTGGCGACGTCGTTGGCGATGGAGAACGTCGTCAGCGCACCACGGGTAACCAGCAACTCTTTACCGATCTGCACCACGTCCAGCAGCTTGGTCGGATCGCTGTCGAGATCGACCATGTTCGCCGCTTCGCGAGCGGCCTGCGTGCCGTCGTTCATCGCCATCCCGACATCCGCTTGAGCCAGTGCAGGAGCATCGTTGGCGCCGTCGCCACACATGGCCACCAGACGACCGTCGTTTTGCTCGTGACGAATGCGGGCGAGTTTTTTCTCGGGTGTGGCCTCGGCCAACACGTCATCCACGCCGGCTTCAGCGGCAATCGCGGCGGCGGTCAACGGATTGTCGCCGGTGACCATGACAGTGCGAATCCCCAGCTTGCGCAGCTCGGCGAAACGCTCACGGATACCCGGCTTGACCACGTCCTTGAGGTGGATCGCGCCGAGCAACTTGCCATCGGCACACACCAGCAACGGCGTACCACCGCTCTGGGCGATCTTGTCGATTTCCCGGGACATCGGCGGCAGCATGTCGGCACGCGTCAGGCCAACAAACGCCAGCACCGAATCCACGGCCCCCTTGCGATAGACACGGCCTTGATAGTCAACACCGGACAAGCGGGTCTCGGCGCTGAATGGCACGGCGGTCAGCGCCTCAGCGGACGGCTCGGCCTGTGGATAAAGGCCGCGCAGGTACTCGACAATCGACTTGCCCTCGGCCGTGTCATCGGCCAGCGAGGCGAACAGCGCCCCTTCGGCCAGCTCCTTGGAGCTGACACCAGGCGCTGCGTAAATAGCGCTGCAACGACGGTTACCGAAGGTGATGGTGCCGGTCTTGTCCAGCATCAACACATGCACGTCACCCGCGGCTTCCACCGCACGACCGGATTTGGCGATGACGTTCAAGCGCACTAAGCGGTCCATGCCGGCAATACCGATGGCCGACAGTAAGCCACCGATGGTGGTAGGTATCAGCGTCACCAACAGTGCCACCAGAAACACCAGCGGCAGGTTGCCACTGGCGAAGTGGGCGAACGGCTGCAGGGTCACGACCACCACCAGGAAGATCATGGTCAGGCCGATCAGCAGAATATCCAGCGCCACTTCGTTCGGCGTTTTCTGCCGCTTGGCACCTTCCACCAGCGCGATCATGCGGTCCAGGGTCGACTCACCCGGGTTGGCGGTGATGCGCACCAGCAACCAGTCGGAGACCAACCGGGTATTGCCGGTGACTGCCGAACGATCACCGCCGGACTCACGAATCACCGGTGCGGATTCGCCGGTAATCGCCGCTTCGTTGACCGCCGCGATGCCCTCGATCACTTCACCGTCACCGGGAATCATCTCCCCGGCTTCAACCCGTATCACATCGCCCTTGCGCAATGAGCTCGCTGGCACGACCTGAAAGCGGCCATCAGCTTGTTTGCGCCGCGCGCTCAGGCCTTCGCTGCCGGCCTTGAGGCTATCGGCGCGCGCCTTGCCACGACCTTCGGCCAGCGCCTCGGCGAAGTTGGCGAACAACACGGTGAACCACAGCCACAGGGCAATTTGCGCCGCGACAAAGGATGGCACCGCCGTGTCCGGGATAAAGCACAACACCGTGGTGAGGATGGCCGTCAGTTCGACCACCAGCATCACCGGCGAACGCTTGAGCTGCCGCGGGTCCAGCTTGACGAACGCTTGCACCAGCGCCGGTCGCCACAGGGCCGAAATCGAGGTTTTCGGTGCCTCGGCCAATTGGGCGGGGGCGGCTTGTTTTGAGGCAGGAACGTGCATATTCATGATGGATTCCTTAGAAGCCCATGCTCAGGTGATCAGCGATAGGACCCAGCGCCAGGGCCGGCAGGAAGGTCAAGCCACCCACCAACAAAATGGTCACGGTCAGCAAAGTGACGAACAGCGGGCCATGGGTAGGGAAGCTGTTCTGGCCAATCGGCGCGGCCTTCTTCATCGCCAGGCTGCCGGCAAGCGCCAGAACCGGAAGGATGTAGCCGAAGCGCCCGATCAACATGCCCAGCCCCAGCATCAGGTTGTGGAACGGCGTGTTGGCACCCAGGCCGGCAAAGGCGGAGCCATTGTTGGCGCTGGCCGAGGTGTAGGCGTACAGCAACTGGCTGAAACCGTGGGGGCCGGGGTTACTGATGGTGGCTGCCGGGCCAGGCAGGCTTGCCGCCAGGGCACCAAGCACCAACACGCCAACCGGCATCACCAGCAAGGTCACCACCAGCAACTGGACTTCCCTGGCCTGCAATTTCTTGCCCAGGTATTCCGGTGTGCGCCCGATCATCAGGCCGGCAAGGAACACGGCGATCAGGACGTTGAGCAACATGCCGTAGAGGCCGGCACCGACACCGCCGAAAATCACTTCGCCGACCATCATGTTGACCAGTGCAACCATGCCGCTCAGTGGGTTGAGGCTGTCATGCATGCCGTTGACCGAGCCGTTGGAGGCGGCCGTGGTGGTCACCGACCACAGCACGGTCGCGGTGGTCCCGAAGCGTGCTTCTTTGCCTTCCAGCGGTGCGGCTTGCTCGACCGCTGCATTGCTCAGGCTAGGGTTCGGCTGGTTTTCAGCCCACAGCGACACTGCACCGCCGATCAGGAACAGCGCGAGCATGCAGCCGATGATGGCCCGGCTTTGGCGCAGATCCTTGACGTAATGCCCGAAGGTGAACACCAGCGCTGCGGGAATCAGAATGATCGAGGCGACCTCGAACAGGTTGCTCCAGGCCGTGGGGTTCTCGAACGGATGCGCCGAGTTGACACCGAAGAAGCCACCACCGTTGGTACCCAGTTGCTTGATTGCAATCTGGCTGGCCGCAGGCCCCAGTGGAATCACCTGGTCAACGCCCTGCACGGTCAGCGCATTCACATACTGCGCGAAGGTTTGTGGCACACCCTGCCAGACCAGGAACAACGCCAGCAGCAAGCACAGCGGCAACAACCCATAGAGCGTGGCGCGGGTCATGTCGACCCAGAAGTTACCGAGGGTTTGCGCCGATTTGCGACTGATACCGCGGCACAACGCAACCAGTACCGCCAGGCCGGTGGCCGCACTGACGAAGTTCTGCACGGTCAGGCCAACCATCTGGCTCAAGTAGCTCAGGGTGGCCTCACCGCTGTAGGACTGCCAGTTGGTGTTGGTCATGAAGCTGACCGCGGTGTTGAAGGCCTGGGTCCACTCCTGTCCCGGCAAATGCTGCGGGTTGAGCGGCAGGTAGTTCTGGAACAGCAGGATCGCGAACAACAGCAAAAAGCCCGCGAGGTTGAACGCGAGCAACGCCAGGGCATACTTCTGCCAACTCTGTTCACGCTTCGGGTCGACCCCGGCCACGCGATAACAGCCGCGCTCCACCGGCCCCAGAACCGGCGTCAGCCAAGTGCGCTGGCCTTCCATCACCTTGTAGTAGAAGCGCCCCAGAAACGGTGCCGGCACCAGCACCACGGCAAAGAAGGCAAGGATCAGCCAATAGTCATAACTGTGCATAGCCGCTCCTAGTGCTGATCCGCGCGCAACAGCGCGACCAATAGATAGATGAACAGTCCAACCGCCAATAGCAGGGACACCCCGTCCAGAACGCTCATGGAATTTCTCCGTCATACGGCGATTGCCGCGTGTGGAGGCATTGTCCGCAGGAAGGCTGTAAAGGAGCGAGAGCGAGGGGGTGGGCGTGACATAAAGAAAGCGTAAAGAGTGGCTTTATGGCTTTGTTACAGCGGATGGAACCCGGCCATCGCTAGCCAGCGTGCTCCGGGCGAAACCATGCCGATCGGACGTTGAAGAGGTCAACCTCGCAGAAACGGCCTAGAATGGAACCACTGAGAAACGCAGTGACTCAAAATGGATAAGCACGGCGTTGACGCCTGCACTTAAGGAGAGCCCTATGCCCTGGTATGGCTGGTTGATTCTGATACTTGCAATCGGCTCGATCGTCGGTGGCCTGATGCTGCTGCGCGACACCGCGAACAAGGTGGAGCTGACCGATGAACAGCGTAAGCGCGTGGCTGAGCGTAATGCGGAAATGGACGCCAAGGACGCTCAGGATCGCTGATTGAAAAACGTGGCGAGGGAATTGCCCCCTCGCCACGACATTCTCTACACCTGCCAATCCGCCTTGGCGATGTGCAGTCCGTGCTGCCCTTTGTAAGCCGCCCGTTCAGGCTGGTGCCAGCCGTCGAGCAGGTCATCGTCCAGGCGATAGATTTCCACCCCCAACGGCCGGCAGACGCTTAACGGGTCTTGCGCCTCAGGCCCCCACATTGCCAGCGACAAATCGCCTCCCGGGCAGGTCGACAACGCACACAGCAAGTCGATCTCGGCAAAGAACTCCAGGTAGTCGCCCTTCTGCGCCGGACAAGCCTTCATGAAATACAGGTCATCGTGGTTGAGCCCCGTGCATTGGAAGATGTTCAGCACGTCATGCACGTCGAACTCGGTCAAGCCATGGGGCAGTACCGCGCGGGTCAGGTTCGAATGGCAATGGTGATGAAAGTCCTCGCCCGTGAGCATTTTGTTCACGTAAGGATCGCAACGCGTGCCCAGCAGATCGTGCAAGCGACCACCGTGCTCGTCGATGCCGTAATGGGCCAGACTGTCGTCGGTAATCGTCACCAAGGGTCGTAGAAACGGCAGGTTCGACCAGAGCCGATCATGGGTGCTGACATGCGCGCCCTGCAGTTGCCGGGTTCGCGCGGCCCACAGTCGCTCACGGGGGTCATGGGCATTCCAGACGTTGAAATCCCCCACCTGCGGGCCGACGGGTGTGGTCACCCGAAACACATGGCCTGCCGGCACATGCCAAGCCCGCCCACTGCGAATGGGCACCTCGAATTGCTCGATCAGGGTGCGACCTTGGGGCGTATCGCGTATCCGCTCGTAAAAGGCCGTATCGACCTGCAACGCAGAGCCTTTGCTGACCTGATAAGCGGCGGGATAGTCTTTGTACATGGCGACAGTCCTTGATCAGTGGCGAGCAGGAGGGTTAAACACCGCGAGCAGTTGCTGCTCGGAGTCGTCGAGGTAGTCGCTCAGTGCCTCCAGGGCACCGGACCTGTTGCCCTCAACCAGCAATTCGTGAATACGCCGGTCGCGATCAAGCCACGGCGCCTGGAAACGTGACTCATCCGGCGCCGCGCAGAACACCAGACGCAATTGCGCAACAATAGTGGTGAAGAACTCGTCGAACAGCGGGCTGCTCAACAAACCGACAATATGTTGATGGAAACGCAGGCTGTGGGTAGCGACCGCCCGCCAGTCCTCGCGCTCGCGAGCCAGTTGCGAGACCTCGATCGCCTCAAGCATGTGATCGGCCTGGTACTCGCACAGGGGCCGGCCGGCGATGATCGCCTGAAGCTCCAGCGTACGCCGGACCTTGAACAGATCGCGCACCTGTTCCGCCCCCGGCTGGCGAACCATCACGCCCTTATGCCGTACATACCGGGTGAGACCTTCCTGCCCCAGGCGGTGCAGCGCTTCACGGATGGTGTTGCGCGAAGCGTTGTAAGCGAGCACCAGGTCCGCTTCTACAAGCGCCTTGCCTGGAAGCAAACGGCCACCAATGATGTCGGCACGCAACTCCAATGTGATGTGGTCTGCCAGGGACAATTCGCTACTCATACTCATTACCTCGCAATTGTTGAACAATCGTCAGTCAATGAGTAATCACTATTCGTGCCACCTGTTTGTACGCGTTGCTGACACGTTGGACGCATCTGCATGCTTATAGAAGTAAAAGTACAGTCACCATCTTATTTACCTTGGTTAAGATGGCGCATCGCCGTGGAGATTTTCAGATGCGCTACTCGCAGGACCATAAAGCCCAGACCCATCAGCGCATTATCAAGGAAGCCGCTGCACGCTTTCGCCGCGACGGTATCGGCGCCACCGGCCTGCAACCTTTGATGAAAGCCCTGGGCCTGACCCACGGTGGCTTTTACTCTCACTTCAAGTCCAAGGACGAGTTGGTGGAGAAAGCCCTGCAAGCGGCCGGTGAGGAAGTCAGTGTCCGTTGCGCGCAGCTTTTCGCCGAAAACCGCCCCCTGGAAGCCTTCATCGACGCCTATCTGTCCGAGTGGCACCGCTCCTCTCCCCATGAGGGCTGCCCGTTGCCTACCATGTCTTCGGAGCTGGGCTTGCGTGGCCAGGCCAGTCCCACCAGCGACGCGGTACTCAATGCGCGACTCGAACAGGTCGAGCACGCGCTGGACACAGAGAATGCCGCCGACCAAAGCCTGATCATCATGTCGACCCTGGTCGGCGCATTGCTGTTGTCACGCAGTGTCGAAAACCCGGAGCTGGCCCGGCAGATCCTCGATGTCACCCGCGAACATCTTAAAAAACAGGTCGAGTGAAGAGCGCCCTTACTTGTAGCGCGAAGCCGCCGTATTCCTGGACAGGTTCGGCCCCATCACGTGGCGCGCGGTAACAAAAGCTTCCCAGTCCGCGGCATCGGGTAGCGAAGGAATGGTGACCAGTTCCCCCTGATCGAACCCGGACAACGCCGCATCGACCATCTCCCCAGCCTCCATGACCATCTCCGCCGGTATGGCACTGGCGTCGATCCCTGAACGCTCCCAGATTTCGGTACGCGTCACACCCGGCAAAACAGCCTGGACCTGAACACCCGAACCATTGAGCTCCGCGTTGAGGGACTGCGTCAGGCTCAGCACGTAAGCCTTGCTCGCACTGTAGGTCGCGTTGAAACGCTCAGGGAACAGGGCAACCACCGAGGCAATGTTAATAATGGCTCCTCTGCCGGCTTGTGCAAAACTCGCCGCGGCCGCCGAGGCCAAACGCGTCACCGCCACCACATTGAGCTGAATCATCCGCTCCAGTTGATCCAGGTCTGCGTCCGCCAAAGTCCCATCGGCCGCAACACCGGCGTTGTTCAGCAGCAGGCTGATACTCGCATCATTGCGCAGGCGCTGCTCGACGCCAATCACATCCGCCTTGAGCGTCAGGTCCGCCTTCAACACCTCCACCTGCACGCCATGCTCAGCCCGCAAGCGCATTGCAGCACTTTGCAGCCGTTGTTCATCGCGAGCCACCAATAGCAAGTCAAAACCACGAGCCGCCAAGCGCTCGGCGTAGATAGCGCCTATGCCAGAAGAAGCCCCGGTAATCAGCGCTGTACCTTTGGACTGAACAGAATTCATAGCCGTACTCCTGGAAGATGCCATAGGAAACCTGGATGCCCCCACTCGCGGAATGCCGAATGGGTTGGCGGATTGATTATAGGCATGATCCAACGACAATATTACACTCGTAATATTTCATTTCAGACAAATGGCGACGTGGCGTCACTTCACAGAGACTCAACCGTCAGACACAAAAAAGGCCGATCGATGACCGGCCCTGCACCCCCATCTACGTATCAGTTCACTGCAACCTTGTCGCGATTCTTGTCCAGGATCGCCTTGCCAATACCCTTGACCTCCAGTAACTCGTCCACCGATGTAAATGGACCATTACTTTCACGATGCGCAACAATCGCCTTGGCTTTGGCCTCACCGATTCCCTGGAGATCTCGCTGTAAGGTCACGGCATCCGCCTTGTTCAAATCAACCTTTGCGGACCCGACCGACGATACCGCCTGCACCGTCGCCGGTGCAGCACCCGCGTCTGTTTTTGCCGCTGGCGCCGCCAGTGCGGTAGTGGAAAGGCTGGTCATCAGGGCGAAAACCAGAGAGTGGAAGTAACCTGTACGCATAAGTGACACTCCATGACATCGTTAGGGAAGAAGCAGCTTTACGAGGCTGCCTCCCAAACCTAGGTCATGGGGCGATTCTGTCAAAAATGTGTCCGTTGCAGAATGTGTAACAATCAGGCGACGGCAAATATCTTTCAGATCGAATCATCCTGTGAAGATCACATCACTCGATTGAGTTGCATGGCTGTGGGACATTTGCTCATCAGGTATCAGTCGCCAAAATACCGAAACGAAAACTTGCTACATCGACAACTCGCATCCATACAAGCGCTCCGAAATTCACAAGCCCAGCGTCACTCAAGCCGTGGGTGGGCTCGCCTATTTTTTGGAAAGATAACATTATGGCCAACGTCCCTATTCTGATCACCGGCGGTGCCGGATTCATTGGTTCACCTCTGACAGAATCCTTAATCGTAAAAGGCTATCCGGTCCGAATTCTCGATAACTTGAGCACTGGAAAACGACATAACTTACCAATGGGCAATCCATGGGTGTAATTGATCGAAGGTAATGTCGCCGACGCAGAATTAGTATCACACGCGATGAAAGGCCGTAAGGCAGATCTTTGCATCTAGCGCCGTTATATATGGCAATAACGGTGAAGGAGAGGCCATCAATGATGGACACACCCAAGCTACCATTAAGACCCTATGCCTTGGACAAACTGGCAAGTGAGCACTACTTAGACTTCTATCGTCGGGCACACTCACTCGAACCCACTATATTTCGCTTCTTTAATATATTCGGCCCACACCAAGACCCTTCTTCACCATATTCAGGCGTCATCAGCATCTTTAGCGAGCAAGCACAGAAAGGCTTGCTTCCAGCCTGCTCGTGCTGGCGACATACGACACTCAAGAACCGACAATAGCTGCCTACTACAACGATTTATTTTTCAGACACTACACCAATGAGTGTCGGAATATCAAAACTCCTGAGCGCCCAAAAAAACTAAAATATAAAAGACCGAACAGTACAAAGCCAGAGATACTAGAAACACACCATCCACCTTCATAGGTGGCCCACAGAACTTACTGCACTGCGAACTGCGACCCTGTTCTAACACCTAAACCCTAAGAAATCTAAAGTCATAAAATCAATTTAGCTTGCGCAACCCGTACTTGCCAATGCATACGGGCTACGCAATATTCTAAAACGCTTACAACCAGGCTCCAAAAACCAAATCAAGACACTCAACATCAAGCCCAACTCACTACCACCCAAAACTCAAGGGTCAAGGCGCTTTTGTTGATATATCCAATCGACTATGTCACCGTCTGGCGCATAACCACTCACGGTATCGCGTAATAACTGACGAACCCGTGAGTAATCATCTTGATCGACAGCGTGAAGCAATTCAGCCAATTTTACCTTGAGAACATCCCAAGGCAGATGATCCTCATTAGCACACATGATCATCGGGTGCTGAGTGGCTGCAACATTGTCACCAATCAATAACTCTTCATAAAGCTTTTCACCTGGTCGAAGCCCGGTAAACTCGACAGCTATATCTCCGTGAGGATTTTTCTCTGAGCGTACACTTAACCCTGACAAATGAATCATCTTTTCAGCCAGCTCTACAATCCGTACTGGCTCACCCATATCCAATACAAAAACATCCCCTCCTTGGCCCATGGATCCTGCCTGGATTACCAACTGAGCCGCTTCAGGGATAGTCATGAAGTAACGTGTGATTTTTGGATGGGTAACCGTCAATGGCCCACCCGACTTTATCTGTTTGTGAAAAAGCGGAATTACCGAACCGGAAGACCCCAAGACATTACCAAAACGCACCATTGTAAAGCGAGTCTTGTTTACTTGTGAAACACTGGAACCATCTCCAAATAGAACCGGTGCCAGTTCCTGACTTAGGGCTTGCAGGGTGAGTTCAGCCAAACGCTTAGTGCTCCCCATAACATTGGTGGGGCGAACAGCTTTGTCAGTAGAGATCAATACAAAATTCGCAACACCAACTTGCAACGCAGCCTGAGCGGTATTGAGCGTACCCATGACATTGTTCAGCACACCCTCCGCAATATTGTGCTCCACCATTGGGACATGTTTATATGCTGCGGCATGGTAAACCGTGTTGACATGCCATACTTTCATTACATCACGCAACTTTTCCTGATTGCGTATGGATCCAAGTATTGGTAACACCCTTACCGACAACGACTCACGTAAAACACGCTGCTCCAACTCTGACAAGATGCTATAGAGGTTAAACTCACTGTGCTCGAACAGCAGAAGTAGCCTCGGGCGCTGTGTCAGTATCTGACGACACAGTTCCGAACCGATCGACCCACCGGCACCCGTCACCAATACGACCTGATCTTTAATACAGTGCTCAAGCAAGTCCGACTGAGCAGGCACCGAATCGCGACCGAGCAAGTCGGCGATGTCAACTTCCTGGATGTCATCAACTTTTACCCGCCCGCTCGCCAAGTCCATAAATCCTGGCACGCTACGAACATGTAGAGGAAACCCTTCCAAGAACCCCAAAATCTCTCTACGACGGGCCCGATTTGATGACGGAATAGCCAGTAGAATCTCTTGAGCTCCAGTGGAATCAATCATTTGCTGGATGTGCTTTGGCTTGTAAACCTGAAGGCCTGAAATAACGCGGTCAGCTATTCCGCTATCATCATCAATGAACGCCACCGGTCGCATGACGCGCCCCATCCGTAACGCCGCGACAAGCTGATTGCCCGCTGCACCCGCACCATAAATGGCAACACGAGTGAGCCCGTCATCACGACTCGCAAAAGGAACATGTCGCGCTGCGGCAACCCAATCTCCAAGAAAATACTGACGCATGGCCAAACGCAAGCCACCGACCATCATCAGGCTTAGCCACCAGTAGTTGAATATTATTGAGCGCGGAACAACGCTTTGATGATTGCTATACCAATAAACTACTATTCCCAAAATCAGTGCCGACAGTGTTACTGCCTTGATAATTGCAATCAACGCATCATTGCCAAAATAGCGCATAACTGCTCGATACATACCAAACCGTATGAACAGTGGGATAGCAACGACAGGTGCGCTAACGAACAACCAAGTGTGGTGAGTCAACGGGTTAATGATTTCATCCACCCCCAGGCGCACTACAAATGCCATCCACAGAGCAAGCCAGACCAACAACGTATCGGTGAGGACTTGAAGCAGCCGCTTCTGGCGACGGGGCAAGCCCAGAAGGAACGCTCTCAATCTATCCATAAATCCTCCGAACACCTTACCCACTCCAACATAAATGCCATTGTATGTGTATCTGATAGCCAATGAGTACGCTTCATTAACGCGCTTCCAGCATCCCTGCGTTGTATTTGATCGCCACGATGACCAAAGGAACGTAAGCAACTAGCAATGCAGCAGCCCCATCCAGGATGTCCGTCGTCACGCAATAGGCTAACGGAAGCAACCAAAAGATATTGATTACTCCGACCGCCAACGATACCGGTCGGTGCTTGCCGAGTTGACGTGATGCAAATTGATAGGCGTGACTGCGGTGCGCCTCGTAAACCTTTTCACCTCTAAATAGCCGGCGTATCAATGTCACTGTCGCATCAACGATAAAGACACCGAGCAGAATCAACCAAACCCAGAAGAAATCAGGGTATACAGAAGCCGCCTCCAATGAAAAAATGGCCAGGATGATCCCGAGGAAGCCGCTCCCTGCGTCCCCCATGAAAATTCGCGCCGGAGGGAAGTTCCAGTAGAGAAAGCCAAGCACGGCGAAAGCAAGCAGCAAGGGCCCCCAGACTAACTCAGTGAAACCACTGACCCAATAAAGAAGGGCCGCTGCCAGACAAACCGTTACCGCCTCAATACTGGCAATACCATCGATGCCGTCCATGAAGTTATAAAGATTCAGCATCCAAACCAAGTACAACGCGGCTATAACGTAACCGAACGCCCCAAGATCTAATCGCAGCCCAAACAACGACAATGGTGGCAAACCTGCGACCCAGTACAAAGCCCAACAGGCGGCACTAAAGTGTCCTAGCAATCGCCACCGGGCAGCAATGTGACCATGGTCATCCAAAAAACCCAGCACCGCGATACCCGCTCCCGCGCCGAGCAGACCAACCGTATGTTCCCAAGACAGCAGGTCCTCAAAGGCTAGAAACGGTAGAAATACAAGAAAACTCAATACAATAGCTACCCCTCCGCCTCGGGGCGTGGGGATAGAATGTGAGCTACGATCATTCGGTACATCGATAAGACTATGCGAGAGTGCATAGCTACGAAGTCTCCCAGTCAAAAAAAGAGAACACAGGAAAATAATAGGTAATACGAACCAGACGCTCATGGATTACGGGTTCCTAGATAATGCTTGGCCGTGTTAAGCAATGCATTGTCAACACTTACCGGTGGGATCCAACCTAAGAGTTCTCGATTTTTGCTAATATCAACTTCAAGCGAACCGCAAAGGCGATCTGTTATTTTTTCTTTGCCCAAGAGCCGCGCGATCCCCCTCATCAAGCTCACTGGAAAGGGTAACAGGGTTGCCTTTTTCCCGAGTGCTTTCGCCATCTTCTCCAACAACTCGGGCGTGGACAAGTCCTCCCCGTCACTGACGAGAAATACCTGATTGGCTGCCGCTGGGTGCCTCGTACAAAGAGCAATGAAATCGACGAGATTTTCGAGAGATACAAAACTTCTTTTATTATCAATTGATGAGAATGGAAGAGGTATACCCTTATCAACAAACTTCATCATACTGAGAAAATTTGCTTTAACACCGGGCCCATATACCAATACAGGTCTGATGATCACAACCTCCATGCCCGTTTCGGTGGAAATTTTCAACAAGCCACTTTCGGCCTCAAACTTAGAGATGCCATACTCATCAACTGGCTGTACCGGTCCATCAGCCGTATACTGATTCCCAAGAGTTGTTTCTTCGCCATTAACTTTTATTGAGCTTATGAAAATAAAGCGTTTTACACCAGACGCGGCTGATTGGCTCGCAAGATTCAACGTACCTTCGACATTCACCTTTCGGAACTCAGACAACGGGTCCAACGCAGTTTCAGTCATGACGTGTACGCGCGCCGCCGAGTGAATGACCACGTCAACCCCATCAAGTGCGTGGGTCCAGGACTGCGTTGAATTCAGGTCATCGAACAATACCGAGTCATAAGCCGCGCCTGAAAAAGCAGAACGCGTTCGGGTCGCTACACGGACACTGTATTCTTGACGGTCGGACAGGTAACGTAAAATCGCCCCCCCGACAAACCCTGTCGCGCCGGTCAGCAGTATTTTTTTACTTAAATTTTCCATTCACTCACCGAAACTACAATAGCGCAGAAACTGACTTCATCTCTAAAAATCATGCGAAGTAACCCATCAATCGCTGATTAACAATTGCTGCATCAAAATCATGCTGCGCAATCTTATAGCTCTGTAACCCCATCGTTTCTATCTGGTCTGGATTATTAATGAAATACATCATTTTTTCAGCTAAATCCTTCGCCGACCATGGTGGTACTATAAAGCCGTTAACACCGTTGACGACGGTATCCCTACAGCCTGGCACGTCCGTTGTGATAACCGCTCGACCAACGGCCATTGCCTCCTGAGTACTTCTAGGAACACCTTCCCGGTAGGATGGCAAGACAAACACGCTCGAGTCCGTAATCCAACTCACGACGTCTTCAACATGGCCTCTGTGGTCAACCAATCCTTCATCGATAAGAGAGCGAACGCCGTCGGCATTCAACCCGCCTGGATTAGTTTCATCGAGACCGCCCAACATGACAAACTGAGCGTCAGCACATTGCGCTTTGACTAACCGTGCTGCCTCAACAAATTCATTTACCCCTTTTTCAGCCAACAAGCGCCCGATAAATATGAAGCTAACTGGACTTTTAGGAGGGGTAGAATAAGGATAGTCTGAAAGTTTTAGCCCTATACCACCAAGCACACTAACGGTAGATACTTTTATTCGATATCGCTCAACCAGGTCGGCACAATCGTCTTTATTCAAAAACACCAAGCGTTCAAGAAACGGAAAGGATGCCCTGTAAAGAAAAACCTGTATTTTCTTTAACAATCTAGCCTTTAACGAGGCGCCACCTGGCTGCTCCGTAAAGACATAACCGAGGCCCTCGAGCATTGCCAAACGGCGCTTTACCCCTGCCAACTTAGCCGCTAGGGTTCCAAAAATCACTGGCTTCGCGAAATAGCTAAATACAATATCAGGTGCAATATGCTTTAGTTGCCTGGATAACTTAAAAGTATTGACAAGATCACCTAACGGGTTCAACCCGGCACGACTAAATTCATAGTCTACCGGCTCGGCCCCAAGCTGCCTGACTTTAGCTCGTGTATCAGTGTCATAATCAAGAGCAAAAGCGAATACTTGATGACCTTCTTTCACCAGCGCTCCGATCAAATCAGCTCGAAATCCGAGAACACAAGCTGCCGTCGTTCCAACTAATGCTATTTTCATTTGACCCAACATCCATTAAAGTCTCGACAGGCTCACAATGGACTTATCCATAATCACAATGCAGCTAGCCCGTTACCCTACCAAAACATGAAACACGAAGCTCATGCACGGAGATCAATACAAGCAAGATAGCATGCCTGCTTTCATGGAGCGATGCTAACCGAGCGCCTGACCCGCAATGCACTCAAGATTGATACAGCTCAATCCATCTCTTGACAACCCTATCCAGAGAATAGTTATCAATCACCCGCTGCCTTGCTCGCTGCCCCATTGCCGTCGCCGATGCCGGATCCATGTTGAGCCCCGATCGTATAGCCTTCGCCAACTCATCTGAATCGCCCGGGGGCACTAAAATCCCCTGATCACCTATCACTTCCTTTACCCCGCCGCAGTCGGAAGCTACAACAACTCTCTCTGCTGACATCGCTTCAGCAACAACGAGACCAAATCCTTCCCACAGAGACGAAAGCACATAGATGTCAGCAGCACCGTAAAAATCTGCGACATCATCTCTTACGCCGAAAAATTTGATTCGTTGGGAAACACCCAGATTATTCGCAAGAGCGACCAGCGTCTCTCTCAGCCCTCCATCGCCAACAATCCAAAGTTTCAAACTACTGTCGTTTTTGCACAAGGTTGCGAAAGCATGGAGTAACCCAGGATAGTTTTTCGCCTCCGCGAAGCGCCCCACAGCAAGAATAACTTTCTCACCAAGTTGTATACCTTCTCTATCCCGAATGGCTACACGTAACGACTCGTTAAACGTAAACCTGTCAGTATCAATTCCGTTAGGGATCATCAGCATCTGACCGGGCTTGATGGCCCCCTTCGCCTCAAATGCCTCAACGGCATCCCGACTGACGTTCGTGGTGACATCGGCAAGAAAGTTTGTGGCTCGATAAGCCAACATCCTCATCCGCCCACCCTCATTTGTATTATGAGCGGTACATACCAACCGCGGAATATAGGTCACGCCCCTCACAAGCCTAGCCAACAGATTGGCATGAACCATATGGCTGTGAACCACATCCGGCTTGAAGGTTTTAATAGTCTTTCGCAAAAGAAAGAAGCTTCGCGCAAGACTGGAAAATGACTTGGTAGTTTGAAAACCCACTGTTTTAAGTGTGGTATTGGTAGGCAATAATGCTGCGCCCCCTGTTAGATAGGCTACCAGGACTTGGTGATTCTCTGAATCAAGACGTTGAGCCAAATCCAGAACCTGGCGTTCGGCGCCACCCACATCCAAACTGGTAATGAAAAATAATATTCTCATGAGAACCTATTGAGCAACGCGTAAAAATAGCATTGAACGGAACGAAGCAAGTATTTAGCCTTAAACAAAAGCTTATTTTCTCGAGCTATTTGCGCCCAGTAAAAAGTTAAAAACCCTTTCGGGTTCCGCCTCAAATTAGAAGAAAAATTCTTAGAATAGCCATCCTCAAGGTAATCACAGAGATAAAGAATGGTATTTGCAAAATAATGAATATTGCCTTCATCTCCAATCTTATTCCAGATATACAATTCTGGAACGAACCTCTCCCCTGAAAAAACAGGAAAAGAATGCATCCGCAATGCTTCAGTTTTAAATATATAGGCAAGATCGCCTTTAAAAAAATGCCCTGCCTCGGTCGGCGTCATGACAACCGGAAAGTCAGAACACTCGACATCACGACCGACAAGCCTCATATCGAAATACGCTTTACGATAACAAAGGCCAACAACATTATCTGTATCGACTTTAGATACCGCTTCGACCACACACTCAACAGCGCTAGAAACTAAAGAATCGTCACTATCAACTATGAAAACCCATGGCGCACCCGCATTGCGCGCCCCTACATTCAAAGCAACATGTTTTCCTGAATTAGCTTGATACAGCACATGTATTTTAAATGGCGCAGCCTTGGAGTACTCAAGCAACAACCGCTGTGTGTCGTCGTGACTCCCATCATCGACTATTAACCACTCGAAGTCCTTGCATGTCTGAGCACAGAGACTTTCGTATAAGCGCGGCAGGGTCGTCGCACGATTATAAGTCGGCGTCAAAATTGTTATCACACCCCCTCCCTCTTCCAATATTTGTTTTTCCCTTCAAACACAACTGCAACCAATGCAAAAAACAAACATATTTCTGCTATGACAAACCCCATCACAACCCCACCTACGCCGTACCAAATCGACAAAAGCGCAGCTAACAGCATAGACATCATAGAGGAAAACATCATAAGGAAACTGGTCGCTTTATCCCTTCCCATTGGGATCAACATACAGAGACCCAATGCCTGATTGGCCAACCTGAATGGAATAATCAAGACAAATATTTTTAAAATGTCACTGGCCACAACGAAACCCGTGCCTAGCACCTTCAAAATCAGAAAGTCCCCAACAAAAAATATAAGCCCCGCCGCCATAAGCCCCGCAAAGAACATCCCAATTACAATCATCCACGACAACCGCATTGTATTGCTTTTGGACAGTTGAAACTGGCGATTCAGGTAGGGATAAAAACCAATCAAAATTGGATTAACAAACCCAACAAAGCCTCTGATTATTTTTTCCGCGGGGACATAAGAGGCAACCGCAACATGCCCAGACGTCACCCCCACCAAAGACGGACCAGCACTCATAAGTATGTTATTGGAACTTTTATAAATGAAAACATGGAAACCCAATTTAATCTGTTCAATCCCGCCCGCAAAACTCAGACAAAATTTTCCAACCCTATTGACACACATCGCATTACCAACCGACGTATTCAACAAACCAAACCCTGCCATAATACCAAGCGCCAATGCAGCATCTTGCTCTCCTTGTATAAAAACATACAACAAAAGCAAACCAACAAAACGCAAAGTAACTTCAACTACAACTACAACAGTGATTTTTTCCAAACCCTGAAAAAACCAAAAGGGGCTGAACCCAAATGCTAGAAAATACAAAAACCCCATAAAAACCAATTCACGGTCATAAAATACCGATCCCTGTACTAGAAAAACAATCACCCCTACCATGGACACAACAAAAAAAATCATCAACTTCGCAGAAAGAACCTCGCCAAAGATGCGCGCAAGCGCGCCCCTTTCATCGCGAGCGATAGCAATCTGTCGCGACCCACTTAAGGAAAACCCATACTCAACGAGCAGTGATGTTAGTAAAGCGACGGATTGGATAAGCACCACCTTCCCATACTCCTGCACTCCAAGGGCCCGCGCCAGCACTGGAATTTCGAGTATAGGAATCAAGTACCCACAAAGCTGCGCCAAAAAAAGCAACCCCATATTTTTTATCAAGTGTCTCAAAGTTATACCCTCTGTGATTCAAGCTCATGAAAACCATCATCAATCACCTCAGGTTTCATGTTTGACAAGCGGGACAACCAAGACAACATAACTGCCCAATACCCCCACTCAGACATCTCAGAGCTTAGTGGATGAAATAACAGAACAAAACAAAAACACAAAACACCAAGAAAAGCTGCGACTCTGAAATAAACACTGGATCCAGGTGCCGCGACACCACTCCACTCTCGCAAAACAAAAACAACAATTGGTGACATTACAACCATTAACAGACCGCACACTCCTAGCACCCCAAGATCACCCAAAATAGCCAAGTAGGTATTATGCACGACCATAGGATCACCATTGAGCAATGATATAGAACTCCCAAACCCGCAACCCAAAGGAAGACAGGCTTCTGCATTTATAACACCATCGGCAATCATTTTTGTTCGAATGGGGTCACCCTCAAACAACCTATTGATCACCAAAAAGGAGTCATCAGTTACAACCTGATAAATCATCTCCGAATTAAAAACAACTACCACACAAGCCAAAACAGCAACAATAGACGCCACACACATGAATCGACCAGTCTTTAGTATAAACTGCAGCACTGCAAACACAGCGACTATTACTGAGAACCACAGAAACCCGGTACGACTTGAATCAGCCAATAGCAAATATACTGCGCCCAGCATTATCAATATAGAACTCACACATTTAAAAAATGGACGAGTACAAACTCCAGCAATAATGAAAGAAACAAAAAAAGCACTGGTTTTCCAGAGGACACCAGGAAACGCAAATACGCTCCCCTGCCGCCCATCTCCTAGCAAGATATAATATTCTGGAAATACATACTTACAGAGAAGAAAAACACACAGCCCGACCAATGTGACAACCGCCGATATGCGGTACAGTTGATCGATACTCAGACACTGCGAACTCTTAAAGATCACAATCATCACAGCATATATAACCAGATACTTTAAAGCCTGATAAGCTGTATATTCATCGGTATTGGTCAAACTGGCGACTAAAAGCGATACGATTAGAACTAAAAAACCGAACGAAACACCAATCAACGCCCAATCAGACCTCAGCTTGCTCCATCCACCAGACAAAAGACCGACACAAAGCACGCCCCCCCAAAGCCCCCAGTAACCCGCTGGAGTAATAATATTTCTCAAATCACCTAACACGATCAATACACATGAGAACAACACAATAAAAAAAGGCATTACTTTTACACCCATCATTTCAACCTCGTCACCCTTGTACCAAGCACACGACCACTTTACTCACAGCATGAAATATGGCGTACACCAACATACAGCAGTGATGTAGTCTCATCTGGATTCGTCTTTGGGAGTTCTGCCCCCCCTCCAAAAAATTAGCTTGTCCTAGAGCCCCCCCCAAAAAACGATTGGGATTATACGAGCAGTGGGAGAGGATCCGAACAGCACCGTGTCGGAAATCATACTGGCCGGCCGGTAACTCGACCGGCCAACCAGGACGCTGCCTGATCAATCGGGCTCACACCCTCCCGAAAAACACTATGTTGCCATTTCTGACAACACTCCCCCCCAGAAAGGCTGGCGACACCCCTCAAGCGAGTGGGCGGGGGGTTGAGTGTTTTTTATCCAAGAGGTAAAGGACAAGAGCAATCCCCACACCAGCCATCAAACCCAATATTAGACCCAGAGCAGCTATCAGAGCCTTTTTCGGTTTGACTGGTGAATCAGGGCGCTCAGCAACACCGTCTTGCCTGTAAACCGAAATATCGGGCTTATTGACTTCAAGCTCTTTGTAAAGATCATATTTTGACTGAAGTCTACGCAGGTCTGTCACGAATGGGTCGTCGGACTCACGTCGCTCCAGGTTCTCAATTTCTGCCTTGAGTGCCTTTGAACCGCGCATATAAAGAACTTGCCCATCCATACTTCCAGCTAACTCAACGGCGGGATTACCCGTGATGATCGGCGGCTTCTCCAGACCAATGGCCTCCGCCACGCGCAATGCTTCCCGCAATCTAGTCATAGAGTCCTGACGGAGCTTCAGACTACGTTCGCGCAAAGAATCAATTTGCTGAGAAAGGTTACGTGCATGAACTGCACTTTCGCTGGAAACGTCCTTATAGATTTCAGCCTTGGCCATCACGGACGCATGATCAACATAAGCTTTAGCCCAACTCAACGCTTCATCGGGGCTATCATTTTCCATAACAACATAGGCTCTATCACCAGCATCTTTTGTCGGAAGCTTAACTTGCAGTTGTTTTAGGTAGCTAGAATACAGCGAATCTTGCTCCGCCTCGTGCGCATCATCAGAAAGCGACGGTAAATAGACGCTTTTGAAAAAATCCTGATGAAGAGTTTCCGAGTCGAGTGATCGTAGAAATACCTGGTATACATCCTTGACCTTCAAGGGCTCCAGATCAGAATCCTGTGTGCGGCCGTAATTGATACTAGCAATGTCATTTGCTGTGGGCGGCACCAAAAAAATCTTGGCCTCATAAACTGGCTTAGCTGTATACGCATACACAGCCGCCACCAATGTGGTCACCAATGCAATACTTAAAACAAGCCACTTTCGTTTCCAGAGCGAGCGTACCAATGCCTGGAGATCAATCTCCGAACTGCTGCAAGCCCCTGCCGAACTACTTTGCATACCTTTCTCGCCCTTCTATTCAGTACAACGCACCACTCACGTGATGCGCGCGTTTACTTAAACTCATGCACATCTGAATGGAAGAACGATTATTTACATGCCGCGCTTTCATCAGAGACTTATTGTAACAGCGGAGTACACAAGCTCCGCGCCGTTAAGCAATTCAGATTAGATTATTTTATGTGCGAAGCCGTCATTGACATGGCTATTTTTTTCTGAAAACACTGAACCTGAGCCAGGTGAGAATCGAGCCAATCAACATACCGGCAAGCAGGGAACTCCCGATGAATACCGAGATAGGAAGGAAAGGCGTCGACCAGCCAAAAAGCTGCAGACTAGAGGGTTCCTGATTCTCCAAAAAAAACGCAAGCACCATAAGTCCAAAAACCAGAATACAAGCGACTCCCCCCCAACGCATCAATACCGACATTCCCTCACCTCCTACCTAACTAAAGCCCTTCATCCTCTTCCTCATTCACGCGATCCCTAAGCTCTTTACCCGGCTTGAAATGAGGAACGAATTTCCCATCCAGACTGACGGACTGGCCAGTCTTCGGATTACGGCCTACGCGAGGTGCACGGTAGTGCAGGGAGAAGCTACCAAAACCACGGATCTCGATACGATCGCCGGTAGCCAGGCATTGGGACATTTGTTCAAGCATGGTCTTGATGGCCAGTTCCACATCCTTGGATGAGAGCAGCCCTTGATGGGTGACAATTCGTTCGATCAACTCCGACTTCGTCATATTTTTCCCTTCTTTTTCAAGCAGCTAGATCAGCGCTTCAAAGGTTTTAGCATGCCCGAAGGAATTTGAACAGCCCAGGCATTGACTTATCTGCGCTACCGCTCATCCACCAAAAAATGGACACGGTTCGGGTGCAGGGCCGGGCCGACACAGGCGACACATCCCGCACACTCACCTGCAGACAACCAATATGGTCCGCGTCAGATACCCCGCGGGATTCCAGCCAAATGGATAGTCCTCACCCTCCTCCTTGGCATCACTGGACCTGACAACAACCTTATACCCTGCCTCCTTGCACTCCCTCTCGGCTCGCTTGTAGCACTTGTCCCACCCCGAGCCCAACCCTGAACAATCGATCTCGATCCCGCTGACACCACGCACTGCATGGGTCTTCACATTGGTGGTGCAGCCTGTCACAGCCAGCACAACAAGTACGAAAACGAACCTGCTCATTCACATCCTTAGACCGGGCAGCCGCCCGATTGCCGTTGGCTTCAGGTAAGCCTAGCCCAAACAAAGGGATGTTCCGTCAAAGAAAAGACAGCATTTCAAGGAGTTGGTTTCAATGATTGCCAACTACACACTCAAAACCACAAATCGCAGGCACAAAAAAGGACGACCGAAGTCGCCCTTTTTTACAGAAAGTCAGAACTTAGTTCTGTTTTTCCGCTTGTGCAGCACGCAGCAGGTCACCCAGGGTGGTGGCTACTGGAGCATCCGAAGCTACTGGCTTGTCGCGCAGGCTCTGGATGGCTTCTTTCTCGTCTTCAACGTCTTTCGACTTGATCGAGAGCTGGATTACACGGCTCTTACGATCAACGCTGATGATCTTGGCTTCTACTTCTTCGCCTTCTTTCAGAACGTTACGTGCATCTTCGATGCGGTCACGGCTGATTTCGGAGGCTTTCAGAGTCGCTTCGATATCGTCGGCCAGAGTGATGATGGCGCCTTTAGCGTCAACTTCTTTCACGATGCCCTTAACGATTGCGCCTTTGTCGTTCTCTTGAACGTACTCGGAGAACGGATCGCTTTCCAGCTGCTTGATACCCAGGGAGATACGCTCGCGCTCTGGGTCAACCGACAGGATAACGGTGTCCAGCTCGTCGCCCTTCTTGAAACGACGTACGGCTTCTTCGCCCACTTCGTTCCAGGAGATGTCGGACAGGTGAACCAGACCGTCGATGCCGCCGTCCAGACCAATGAAGATACCGAAATCGGTGATCGACTTGATGGTGCCGGAGATTTTATCGCCCTTGTTGAACTGGCCAGAGAAATCTTCCCATGGGTTAGATTTGCACTGCTTGATGCCCAGGGAGATACGACGACGCTCTTCGTCGATGTCCAGAACCATAACTTCCACTTCGTCGCCGACTTGTACGACTTTCGAAGGGTGGATGTTCTTGTTGGTCCAGTCCATTTCGGAAACGTGTACCAGGCCTTCAACGCCTTCTTCCAGCTCAGCGAAGCAGCCGTAGTCGGTCAGGTTGGTTACACGAGCGGTGACGCGAGTGCTTTCTGGGTAACGGGCTTTGATAGCAACCCATGGATCTTCGCCCAGTTGCTTGAGGCCCAGGGAAACACGATTGCGCTCGCGATCGTACTTCAGAACCTTGACATCGATCTCGTCGCCAACGTTGACGATTTCGGAAGGATGCTTGATACGCTTCCAAGCCATGTCGGTAATGTGCAGCAGGCCATCGACGCCACCCAGATCGACGAATGCGCCGTAATCGGTGAGGTTCTTGACGATACCTTTGACTTGTTGGCCTTCCTGCAAGGATTCCAGCAGAGCTTCACGCTCGGCGGAGTTCTCGGCTTCCAGGACACTGCGACGGGAAACGACAACGTTGTTGCGCTTCTGGTCCAGCTTGATGACCTTGAATTCCAGCTCTTTGCCTTCCAGGTGCGTGGTGTCGCGCACTGGACGGACGTCAACCAGAGAACCTGGCAGGAACGCACGGATGCCGTTAACGTCGACAGTGAAGCCGCCTTTAACCTTACCGTTGATAACGCCCTTGACCACTTCCTCGGCTGCGAAGGCTGCTTCCAGAACAATCCAGCATTCAGCGCGCTTGGCTTTTTCACGGGACAGCTTGGTTTCACCAAAGCCGTCTTCAACCGAGTCCAGAGCAACGTGAACTTCGTCACCGACGTTGATGTTCAGTTCGCCAGCGTCGTTGTAGAACTGCTCAAGCGGGATGAGTGCTTCAGACTTCAGGCCAGCGTGAACGGTTACCCAGCGAGCTTGGTAATCGATATCAACGATAACACCGGTGATGATGGAGCCTGCCTGAAGGTTCAGGGTTTTTAGGCTTTCTTCAAAGAGTTCCGCAAAGCTTTCGCTCATTTTAATTCCTGTCGATAAGGGCGAAGAATACGCCCATCTCCACACCCCAGACGGTGTGGGTTAGTTTCATTTAAAAGAAGCACCGCAGGACTATGACTGGTCCCCTACGGCCTTCTTGGTCACCCGGCGATATCGCGAAGGGCGATTTCGCTCATGATGCGTTCCAGCACCTGATCGATGGACAACTCCGTGGAATCCAGCTGAATCGCGTCGACCGCCGGCTTGAGCGGGGCTACCGCTCGCTGGGTGTCGCGCTCATCGCGCACACGGATCTCATCTAGCAGACTCGACAGACTAACACCCTCGACTTTGCCCTTCAACTGCAAATATCGACGACGCGCCCGTTCCTCGGCGCTGGCGGTCAGAAAAATCTTCAACGGCGCATCGGGAAACACCACCGTGCCCATGTCCCGACCATCAGCTACCAGGCCCGGCGCTTCCTGAAAAGCGCGTTGACGCTGCAGCAACGCCTCACGGACCGCGGGCAGCGCGGCAACCTGGGAAGCACCGGCACCGGCGCTTTCGGTACGGATGGCGTCACTGACTTCATCGCCTTCCAGAATGATTCGCTGCAACTGACCGTCCGTCGCCGCGATGAACTGCACATCCAGATGAGCGGCCAGTTTCTTGAGCAACTCTTCATTGGTCAGGTCGACACCATGATTACGCGCCGCGAACGCCAGTAAACGGTACAGCGCACCGGAATCCAGCAGATTCCAGTTCAGGCGCCTGGCCAGCATCCCGGCGATGGTGCCCTTGCCGGAACCGCTAGGTCCGTCGATGGTGATGACTGGAGCAATATTGATCACGACTGAGCCTCTTGGGCAACGCGGATTCCAACCTGGGCACACAGCGCCAGGAAGTTCGGGAAGGACGTCGCGACGTTGGCGCAGTCATGGATGCGAATCGGCGCATTGGCGCGCAAGGACGCAACACTGAACGCCATGGCAATCCGGTGATCGCCGTGGCCATGCACTTCACCGCCGCCGATCTGGCCACCATCGATGATGATGCCATCCGGCGTGGGCTCGCACTTGACGCCCAGCGCCAACAGGCCATCCGCCATCACCTGGATACGATCCGACTCCTTGACCCGCAACTCTTCAGCACCACGCAGAATGGTCCGACCCTCAGCGCAAGCCGCCGCAACGAACAGCACCGGGAACTCGTCGATCGCCAAAGGAACCAGCGCTTCCGGAATCTCGATACCTTTGAGTCTAGCCGCTCGCACGCGCAGGTCAGCCACAGGTTCGCCACCGACTTCACGCTGGTTTTCCAGGGTAATGTCTGCCCCCATCAAGCGCAGGATATCAATCACGCCGGTACGGGTCGGGTTGATGCCGACATGCTCCAGCACCAGCTCCGAACCCTCGGCAATCGAGGCCGCCACCAGGAAGAAGGCGGACGAGGAGATATCCCCCGGCACTTCGATGTGAGTCGCGGTCAACTTGTTGCCGGACTCGACCGAAGCGGTTGCCCCGTCAACGCTGACCGGATAACCGAAGCCGCGCAACATGCGCTCGGTATGGTCGCGGGTCGGCGCCGGCTCGGTCACCGTGGTCTTGCCGTCGGCATACAGCCCCGCCAGCAACAGGCAGGACTTCACCTGGGCACTGGCCATCGGCATGGTGTAGGTCAGCCCCTTGAGCTTATGGCCACCGCGAATGATCATCGGCGGACGACCTTCAGCAGCAGTTTCGATCACGGCGCCCATTTCACGCAGCGGGTTGGCGACGCGATTCATCGGGCGCTTGGACAGCGATGCGTCACCGGTCAGGGTGCTGTCGAAGTTCTGCGCAGCCAACAGGCCAGACAGCAGACGCATCGAGGTGCCGGAGTTACCTAGGTAGATCGGACCAGGTGCCGGTTTCAGGCCATGCAGGCCAACCCCGTGAATGGTCACACGGCCATGGTGCGGGCCTTCGATCACCACACCCATGTCGCGGAAAGCCTGCAAGGTTGCCAGGGCGTCTTCGCCCTCAAGAAAACCTTCGACTTCGGTCACGCCTTCAGCCAGGGAGCCGAGCATGATCGAACGGTGGGAAATCGATTTATCGCCCGGTACACGAATCCGCCCAGTCAGGCGGCCACCAGGTTGTGCCAGGAAAATCAGGTCGTTGGAATTCATAGCGTCCACATAGGCCCGACGGGCCAGGATTTTACTGAAATGCTCGCGGGCAACCCGGGCGCGAGTGAATACGCCCAGCAATTGATGCCCATCCCCTGCATCGACCGCGTCGCGCAAGGCGTCGAGATCGCTGCGAAATGTATCGAGTGTACGCAGAACAGCCTCGCGGTTAGCGAGGAAGATGTCGTGCCACATGACCGGGTCGCTACCGGCGATTCTTGTGAAATCGCGGAAACCGCCCGCAGCGTAACGGAAGATCTCAAGATTTTCATTGCGCTTGGCCAACGAGTCGACCAGGCCAAACGCAAGCAGATGCGGCAGATGGCTGGTCGCCGCCAGCACTTCGTCATGACGCTCGACCTGCATATGCTCGACATCGGCGCCCAGTTCGCGCCACAGCCGGTCGACCACCGCCAGGGCTGCCGGATCGGTCTGCTCCAGAGGCGTGAGAATCACTTTGTGTCGACGGAACAGCTGAGCATTGGAGGCCTCTACCCCGCTCTGCTCGGACCCGGCAATCGGATGCCCGGGAACGAAACGTGCCGGCATGCCACCAAACGCTTCGGTCGCGGCGCGCACAACATTGCCCTTGGCGCTGCCGACGTCCGTCAGGATCGCCCCGCCCAGCTCCATGCCTGCCAGCAACGCCAGCAGTTTTTCCATGGCCAGGATCGGTACCGCCAACTGAATCACATCGGCGCCGACACAGGCAGCAGCGAGATCGTCTTCACAACGATCCACCACCCCCAGCTCGACCGCCAGCTTTCGCGATTGCGGATCAAGATCGACCCCCACCACTTCACGGCACAGCCCGCTTTCACGCAGGCCCTTGGCAAAGGATCCACCAATCAACCCGAGACCGACCACCACCAGGCGACCGATCACAGGTACAGCAGGTTGCACGGCAATCACATCAACCACGAGCCAGGACCTTGCTCAGCGCCTCAAGAAAGCGCTTGTTTTCCGCCGGCAGGCCAATGGTGATGCGCAAGTGATTCGGCATCCCGTAGTTGGCCACCGGGCGCACGATCACACCTTCACGCAGCAACCCCTGGAAGATCGGCGCAGCGACCTGCCCCAGGTCCACGCAAATGAAGTTGCCCCGGGAAGGAATCCAGCCCAGGCCCAATTCACGGAAGCCCGCTTCAAGCTGCTGCATGCCGGACTCGTTCAGGCGACGGCTCTCGGCCAGGTACTCTTCGTCTTTCAATGCCGCACAGGCCGCGGCCAGCGCCAGGCTGTTCACGTTGAATGGCTGACGAACGCGGTTCAATACATCGGCAACCACCGCGGTCGACAAACCGTAACCCACGCGCAACGCCGCCAGGCCGTAGGCCTTGGAGAAGGTGCGGGACACCAGCAGGTTCGGGTAGGCCGCGAGGAAGTCCAGGCCATCGGGCAGATCACTGCCTTCGGCGTACTCGATGTAGGCCTCGTCCAGCACCACCAGCACACGCTCAGGCACGTCCTGCAGGAACTCATCCAGCGCCTCGGCACTGAACCAGGTACCGGTCGGGTTGTTCGGGTTGGCGATAAACACCACGCGGGTGTTGCTATCGATAGCCTCCAACATGGCAGGCAGGTCATGCCCCCAATCCTTGGCAGGTATCACTCGCGCATCAGCGCCCACCGCCTGGGTAACGATCGGATAGACCGCGAAGGCATGCTCACTGAACACTGCATTGAGACCCGGCGCCAGGTAGGCACGTGCAACCAGCTCCAGAATGTCGTTGGAGCCATTGCCCAGCGTCACCTGATCGAGCCCGACCCGGCACTGTTCAGCCAGTAGGGTCTTGAGGGCAAAGCCGTTGCCGTCCGGATAACGAGTCAGTTCGGCCAGCTCGTCGCGAATCGCCGCCAGCGCCTTGGGACTGGCCCCCAGCGGGTTTTCGTTGCTCGCCAGCTTGACGATGCCAGCCGGATCGATGCCCAGCTCACGGGCCAGTTCGTCCACGGGCTTGCCCGGAACGTAAGGCGAAAGTTGTTGCACGCCCGGCTGTGCCAGAGCGAGGAAGTCGCCACTCATTGTTAACGCCCTTAGAGAACTGCTTTGGGGTAGGAACCCAACACTTTAAGTGCCACTGCTTCCTGACTGATTTTCTCCAGCACACCTTTTACCAGCGGATCGCGGTGGTGGCCGACGAAGTCGATGAAGAACACATAGGTCCACTTACCACTGCGCGAGGGACGGGTCTCGATACGCGTCAGGTCGATGCCGTTGTCATGGAATGGCACCAGCAATTCGTGAAGCGCGCCCGGCTTGTTGCTCATCGACACGATGATCGACGTCTTGTCGTCGCCGGTCGGTGGCACTTCCTGGTTACCGATCATCAAGAATCGCGTGGAGTTATCCGGGCGATCCTCGATTTTCTCGGCCAGGCGGGTCAGGCCGTACAAGCCCGCGGCCATGTCACCGGCAATCGCTGCCGAATTCCACTCACCCTTGACCCGCTTTGCCGCTTCAGCGTTGCTCGATACCGCCACGCGCTCGACGTTCGGGTAATGGGCATCCAGCCATTTACGGCACTGCGCCAGGGACTGGGCATGGGAGTAAATTCGACTGATGCTGTCGGTCTTGGTGTTTTCACCGACCAGCAAATGGTGGTGAATACGCAACTCGACTTCGCCACAGATGACCATGTCGTGCTCGAGGAAGCTGTCGAGGGTGTGGTTGACAGCACCCTCGGTGGAGTTTTCCACCGGCACCACGCCAAAGTTCACCGCACCGGCCGCCACTTCACGGAACACTTCGTCGATCGCCGCCATCGGCTTGCTGATCACCGCGTGACCGAAGTGCTTCATGGCCGCCGCCTGGGTGAAGGTCCCCTCGGGGCCGAGGTAAGCCACTTTCAGCGGCTGCTCGAGCGCCAGGCACGAGGACATGATTTCGCGGAACAACCGCGCCATCTCTTCGTTACCCAGCGGCCCCTGATTGCGCTCCATGACGCGCTTGAGCACCTGAGCCTCACGCTCAGGACGATAGAACACCGGCACTTCGCCTTCGGCCAGCGAGGCCATCTTTACTCGCGCGACTTCCTGGGCGCAGCGTGCACGCTCACTGATCAGCTCCAGGACCTTCTCGTCCAGAGCATCAATGCGCAGGCGCAGTGCCTTGAGTTCTTGCTCAGACATTAGCCATGTTCCTTCTCGAACTCTGCCATGTACGAAACCAGCGCATTGACGGCGTTGATATCGACGGCGTTGTAGATAGAGGCACGCATGCCGCCTACCGAACGGTGACCCTTGAGATTCAACAAGCCGCGAGCCTCGGCACCCACCAGGAACGGCTTGTCGAGACGATCGTCAGCCAGACGGAACGGCACGTTCATCCACGAGCGGTCAGCCTTGTTGATCGGGTTGCTGTACAGGCCGCTGGCATCAATGAAGTCGTACAGAGTGCGCTGCTTGACGTCGTTGAGCTTGCCGATGGCCTCTACACCACCTTGCTCCTTCAACCACTCGAATACCAGACCGGACAAGTACCAGGCCAGGGTTGGCGGGGTGTTGTACATCGAGCCGTTGTCAGCCGCGACCTTGTAGTCAAGCATGGTCGGACACAGCGAACGGGCGTGGCCCAGCAGGTCTTCACGCACGATATTGACGACGATACCGCTCGGACCGATGTTTTTCTGCGCACCGGCGTAGATCATGCCGAAACGCGACACATCGATCGGGCGCGACAGAATGTCCGAAGACATGTCGGCCACCAGCGGCACATCACCGGTTTCCGGGACCCACTGGAATTCCAGACCGCCGATCGTTTCGTTCGGCGCGTAGTGCACGTAGGCCGCGTCTTGCGACAGCTTCCATTCGTTCTGACCGGGGATTGCGAAATAGTCGTAAGGCTTGGCGGTAGCAGCAACGTTGACGCGGCCAAAACGCGAGGCTTCTTCGATGGCTTTCTGCGACCAGATACCGGTATCGATATAGTCGGCCGAGCCGTTTTCCGGCAACAGGTTCAGAGGGATCTGAGCAAATTGCTGGCTGGCGCCGCCTTGCAGAAACAGCACTTTATAGTTCGAGGGGATATTCAGCAGATCACGCAGATCCTGCTCGGCCTTGGTGGCAATGGACACGAACTCATCACTGCGATGGCTCATTTCCATGACCGAGAGGCCTTTACCATGCCAGTCGAGCAACTCGGACTGGGCACGCAACAGGACAGCTTCAGGCAGCGCAGCGGGACCTGCGCAGAAGTTATAGGCTCGTTTGCTCACATCCACTCTCGCTATGCAATCACGGTAGCGGACAGAGCAAACACTCTGCCCTGCTACGATTTGGTTAGTCTTGCGGCTCTTCTTCGTCAGCTGCGTCGGCTTGCTGGCTTTCAACACCGTCATCCGGCTCGGCACCGGCATCGAGTACGACACCGTCAAGCTCAGCACCCTCTTCGCCTTCCAGCTCTTCGCCTTCGACTTCCGACGGTTCCTGAACCCGCTCCAGGCCTACCAGCGTTTCATCGCCGGCCAGCTTGATCAGGGTCACGCCCTGGGTGTTACGACCCAGGCTCGACACTTCGTCAACCCGGGTACGCACCAGGGTCCCCTGGTCGGAAATCAGCATGATTTCCTCACCGTCGAGCACCTGGACTGCACCGACCAGACGGCCGTTACGGTCGTTGCTGACCATGGCGATAACGCCCTGGCCGCCACGCTTGTACTCAGGGAACTCGGTGATGGCGGTACGTTTACCGAAACCACGCGCGGAAGCCGTGAGGATCTGGCTGCCTTCTTCCGGGATCAGCATGGAAATCAGTTTCTGGCCTTCCGGCAGGCGCATGCCACGCACACCACGAGCGGTACGGCCCATGGCACGTACGTCGGACTCTTTGAAGCGAGTGACCTTGCCGCCGTCGGAGAACAGCATGACTTCACGCTCGCCATCGGTAATGGCAGCGCTGATCAATACGTCGCCTTCATCCAGCTCCAGCGCGATCAAGCCAACGCTGCGCTGACGACTGAAGGATTCCAGCGGGGTCTTCTTCACGGTGCCATTAGCGGTCGCCATGAAGATGTAGTGACCTTCGGTGTATTCCTCGACCGGCAGCATGGTGGTGATGTACTCACCGTCATCCAGCGGCAGCAGGTTGACCAACGGACGACCACGGGCAGCGCGGGAGGCTTCCGGAATTTCGTAGGTTTTCAGCCAGTAGACCTTACCCTTGCTGGAGAACAGCAGCAGCGTGGTGTGGCTGTTGGCGACCAGCAGGTGAGCAATGTAGTCCTCATCCTTGACGCCGGTTGCCGACTTGCCTTTACCGCCACGACGCTGGGCCTGGTACGCAGCCAATGGCTGGGTCTTGGCATAGCCACCGTGGGAAATGGTCACGACGCGCTCTTCTTCCGGGATCATGTCACCCAGGGTCAGGTCCAGGCGCGCATCCAGAATTTCGGTGCGGCGCACATCGCCGTATTCGGCACGGATCACTTCCAGCTCTTCGCGGATCACTTCCATCAGGCGCGTGGCGCTGTTGAGGATGCGGATCAGCTCGCCGATCTGGTTGAGGATCTCTTGATACTCGGCCAGCAGTTTTTCGTGTTCCAGGCCGGTCAGGCGGTGCAGACGCAGCTCCAGAATGGCTTGCGCCTGCTCTGGCGACAGGAAGTACTTGCCTTCGCGCAGACCGTATTGCGGGTCGAGGTTTTCCGGACGGCAGGAATCCGCACCGGCACGCTCCACCATCGCCACCACGGCGGACGACTCCCAAGGCGTGCTGACCAGCGCTTCCTTGGCTTCCGACGGGGTTGGCGAGGCCTTGATCAGGGCAATGACCGGATCGATGTTCGACAGGGCAACCGCCTGGCCTTCGAGGATATGACCGCGCTCGCGCGCTTTACGCAGCTCGAACACGGTACGGCGGGTAACGACTTCGCGGCGGTGACGAACGAAGGCTTCCAGCAGGTCCTTGAGGTTCAGGATCCGCGGACGACCGTCGATCAGCGCGACGATGTTGATACCGAATACCGCTTGCAGCTGGGTCTGGGCGTAGAGGTTGTTGAGGATCACCTCAGGCACTTCACCGCGACGCAGCTCGATCACGACGCGCATACCGTCCTTGTCGGACTCGTCGCGCAGTTCGGTGATGCCTTCGAGTTTCTTCTCTTTAACCAGCTCGGCGATCTTCTCGATCAGACGGGCCTTGTTCAGCTGGTATGGGAGTTCGGTGATAACGATCTGCTGACGGCCACCGACCTTGTCGATGTCTTCGATCATCGAGCGGGCGCGCATGTAAATGCGGCCGCGACCGGTGCGGTAAGCTTCGATGATGCCGGCACGACCATTGATGATCGCTGCGGTCGGGAAGTCCGGACCGGGGATGTATTGCATCAGCTCGTCGACAGTCAGCTCGGGATTGTCGATGAGGGCCAGGCAACCGTCGATGACTTCACCGAGGTTGTGCGGCGGAATGTTGGTCGCCATGCCCACGGCGATACCGCTGGAGCCGTTGACCAGCAGGTTGGGAATACGGGTCGGCATGACCGCCGGGATCATCTCGGTGCCGTCGTAGTTCGGCACCCAGTCCACGGTTTCTTTGTGCAGGTCAGCCAGCAGCTCGTGCGCCAGCTTGGTCATGCGCACTTCGGTGTATCGCATGGCCGCGGCGTTGTCGCCGTCCACCGAACCGAAGTTGCCCTGGCCGTCTACCAGCAGGTAGCGCAGCGAGAATGGCTGCGCCATACGAACGATGGTGTCGTACACCGCGGTATCACCATGCGGGTGATACTTACCGATCACGTCACCGACAACACGGGCAGATTTCTTGTACGGCTTGTTGAAATCGTTACCCAGCTCGCTCATTGCGAACAGCACACGCCGATGCACGGGCTTCAAGCCATCGCGCGCATCAGGCAGTGCCCGCCCGACAATTACGCTCATCGCGTAGTCGAGGTAGGACTGTTTCAGCTCGTCTTCGATATTGACCGGGAGGATTTCTTTGGCCAGTTCGCCCATGAGAAGCCTGATTCCTTTTTCTGGTGAAACTTCGTCACATCCATATGGGACGAACGAAGCTCGCCGCTGCAGGCTGAGTGCCATACACCGACTTACGACAAATCAACGAGTTAAACCATGGATCTGCGCAGTAAAGGCAAGCCCGCGAGGCTGCCTTGGAAACCGCCGGATGTTATCACAAGAGCCGCCACGCACCTATCCCCCTGATGCGCATGGAGCATAGTTAGTTGACCGGTGACAGGCTTGAAGGGGGCCAGAGGGGCTTAGAGCTGCTTTGAATGAAGAATCAGGGTCTGATTCAGGCTGGATCATTGGCTTTCGGGTCTCTTCGTGGGCAAGCCCGCTCCCTCATCGGCCGGTGACAATCACACAACCTTTGGGAGCGAGCCTGCCCGCGAAGGCGACCTGGCAGGCGCCAAAGCCCTCAATGCAGACGCTTGCGGCACATCAATTGCGCCATTTTCGCGGCATCGGGCCGCTCGACGATGCCTTTTTCCGTGACGATCACATCGATCAGGTCCGCCGGGGTGACATCGAACACCGGATTGAAGGCCTCGACATCCGCCCCCACCCGCTTGCCACCCACATCCAGCAGTTCACTGCCATCACGCTCTTCGATGGGGATGTCTTCGCCGCTGGCCAGGTTCATGTCAATCGTCGAGCTCGGCGCCACAACCATGAAGCGCACACCGTGGTGCATGGCATTGACCGCGAGCTGGTAGGTGCCGATCTTGTTCGCCACATCACCATTGGCGGTAATGCGGTCCGCGCCGACAATCACCCAGGTAATGCCCTTGGTCTTCATGATGTGGGCGGCGGCGGAGTCGGCGTTGAGGGTCACCGGAATACCTTCGTTGGCCAGTTCCCACGCGGTCAGCCGCGAGCCTTGCAGCCATGGCCGGGTTTCGTCGGCATACACCCGCTCGACCATCCCCTCGATAAACGCCCCGCGAATCACTCCCAGCGCCGTGCCAAAGCCCCCCGTGGCCAGCGCGCCGGTGTTGCAGTGCGTCAGAATGGCCTGGGCATTGCCCTGATGCTTGCGGATCAGATCCACGCCCAACTGTGCCATGGTCAGGTTGGCCTCACGATCGCTTTCGTGGATCGCCAGCGCCTCGGCCTCGAGGGCGGCCAATGGGTCGGCGTGCCCCTTGAGTCGCTCTAGACGCTCGCGCATGCGGCCCAGCGCCCAGAACAGATTGACCGCGGTCGGTCGCGAATCAGCCAGCAGCGCAAAATCTTCCTCCAGCGCTGCCTGCCAGTCGCCACCTTCGGCAAAGCGCGCACGCGCCGCCAACACCACGCCATAGGCGGCACTGATGCCGATGGCCGGCGCACCACGCACCACCATGGCGCGAATGGCCTCGGCCACGCCCGCCGCACTGGTATAGGCGATCCAGCGCTCTTCGAATGGCAGAATGCGCTGATCCAGCAGGTACAGGGCGCCGTCCCGCCAATCGATGGCTTTCACTTTCTCGGCTGCCAACAGTCGATCGCGCATCCCTCACCCCGCACTCATGAACAAAAGCCGTCGATTATAGCGATCCCCCGGCGAAGACGCTCGGGTATACTTCGCCATCCTTTATAAAAGCACTGGACCGAACCCCCGATGCCGAACCCTGCCGCCGCGCTCGACCTGCTCTTGCTGCCGACCTGGTTAGTCCCTGTCGAACCTGCTGGCGTGGTGCTCAAGGAGCATGGCCTGGGCATCCGCGACGGGCGAATCGCCTTCATCGGTCCACGCAATGAAGCCCTGAAGCTTGAGGCAACCGAAGTCCGAGAACTGCCGGGCACGTTGCTCAGCCCCGGCCTGATCAATGCCCACGGGCATGCGGCGATGACCCTGTTCCGCGGCCTGGCCGATGATTTGCCCCTGATGACCTGGCTGGAACAGCACATCTGGCCGGCCGAGGGCAAATGGGTCGACGAAGCCTTCGTGCGCGACGGCACGGACCTGGCCATTGCCGAGCAAATCAAAGGTGGCATCACCTGTTTCTCGGACATGTATTTCTTCCCGAAAGTTGCCAGTGAGCGTGTACACAACAGCGGCATTCGCGCCCAGATCGCCATTCCGATCCTCGACTTTCCGATTCCCGGTGCCAGCGACGCCGATGAGGCCATCCGCCAGGGTGTCGAGCTGTTCAGCGACCTCAAGCATCACCCGCGCATCAACATTGCCTTCGGCCCTCATGCACCCTACACCGTTGGCGACGAAAACCTCGAGAAAATCCGGGTGATCGCCGAGGAACTGGACGCTGCTATTCACATGCACGTTCATGAAACCGCGTTCGAGGTACAGCAGTCGGCCGAACAGCGCGGCGAGCGACCATTGGCCCGCCTGGCGCGCCTGGGCCTGCTCGGGCCACGCTTTCAGGCCGTTCATATGACGCAAATCAGCGAAGAAGACCTGGCATTGCTGGTAGAAAGCAACAGCAGCGTCATTCATTGCCCGGAATCCAACCTCAAGCTGGCCAGTGGCTTCTGCCCGGTGGAGCGCCTGTGGCAGGCCGGTGTCAACGTCGCCGTCGGCACCGATGGCGCGGCCAGCAACAATGACCTGGACTTGCTAGGCGAAACCCGCACCGCCGCCCTGCTCGCCAAAGCCGTTGCCGGTTCGGCCACGGCGCTGGACGCCCACCGCGCCTTGCGCATGGCCACCCTCAACGGTGCCCGAGCACTGGGGCTGGAAACCGAAACGGGCTCCCTGGAAGTCGGCAAGGCCGCGGACCTGGTGGCCTTCGACCTGTCCGGCCTGGCCCAGCAACCGGTCTACGACCCGGTTTCGCAACTGATCTATGCCACCGGCCGGGACTGCGTGAAACACCTGTGGGTGGCCGGCAAGCAACTGCTCGATGACCGGCGCCTGACCCGCCTTGATGAACAACAGCTGTGCGCCACCGCCACCACCTGGGGCAAGCGTATCAGCGGTCATAGCGAATAGAACGATCCCTTGAGTTGAACCTCAAGGCTGACAGCAGCATTTTTCAGATTCAGAGGATTACCCATGAGCAACGTCGACCACGCTGAAATCGCCAAATTCGAGGCCCTGGCCCATCGCTGGTGGGATCGCGAAAGCGAGTTCAAGCCACTGCACGACATCAACCCGTTGCGGGTCAACTGGATTGACGAGCGCGTCAACCTGGCCGGCAAGAAGGTCCTGGACGTCGGTTGTGGTGGTGGCATCCTCAGCGAATCCATGGCCCAGCGCGGTGCCACCGTGATGGGCATCGACATGGGTGAAGCGCCACTGGCGGTTGCTCAACTGCACCAGCTCGAATCCGGCGTCAATGTGGAGTACCGCCAGATCACCGCCGAAGCCCTGGCCGAGGAAATGCCCGGGCAGTTCGACGTGGTCACTTGCCTGGAAATGCTCGAGCACGTACCGGACCCCTCGTCGGTGATTCGTGCGTGCTATCGCATGGTCAAGCCGGGTGGCCAGGTGTTCTTCTCGACCATCAACCGCAACCCGAAGGCATACCTGTTTGCCATCGTCGGCGCGGAATACATCATGAAGTTGCTGCCTCGCGGCACTCACGACTTCAAGAAATTCATCCGCCCTTCCGAACTCGGCGCCTGGAGCCGCTCGGCCGGCCTGACCGTCAAGGACATCATCGGCCTGACCTACAACCCACTGACCAAGCACTACAAGCTGGCCAGCGACGTTGACGTCAACTACATGATCCAGACCTTGCGCGAGGAGTAAGCCCATGGCAATCAGAGCAGTTCTTTTCGACATGGACGGCACCCTGCTCGACACCGCTCCGGACTTCATCGCCATCTGCCAGTCCATGCTCGCCGACCGTGGTTTACCGGCGATCCCGGACAAACGCATCCGCGACGAGATTTCCGGCGGGGCGAAAGCCATGGTCGCCGCGACCTTCATGATGGACCCGGAATCGCCAGGCTTCGAGGCGTTGCGCCTGGAGTTCCTGGAGCGCTATGTCGCCGGCTGCGCGGTGCACAGCCGACTGTTCGACGGCATGGCCGAACTGCTGGCCGACATCGAGCAGTCCAGGCTGATCTGGGGCGTGGTTACCAACAAGCCGCTGCGTTTCGCCGAACCGATCATGCAACAGCTGGGGCTGGCCGAGCGCTCCGCCCTGCTGATCTGCCCCGATCACGTGAAGAACAGCAAGCCCGATCCGGAACCCTTGATCCTGGCGTGCCGCATGCTCGACCTGGACCCGGCCGACGTGCTGTTCGTGGGCGATGACCTGCGCGATATCGAGTCGGGGCGCGATGCCGGTACCAGGACCGCCGCGGTCACCTACGGCTATATTCATCCTGACGACAACCCAAGGCACTGGGGTGCCGATGTGGTCGTGGACCATCCGCTGGAGTTGCGCAAGGTGCTCGATAGCGCGCTGTGCTCCTGTTAAACAGGAGCAGTCGAGCTGTCAGCACTGACGTCTTCGCGATCCGAATTGCCCGCGAATGACCGCACAGCGGTCGCCATGGCCCGCTTACTGATTTGTTGAGGTTTTTTATGTTTGATTACTCCGCCCGCCCTGAACTGCTCAAGGACCGGGTCATCCTGGTCACCGGTGCCGGTCGCGGGATCGGCGCTGCCGCTGCGAAGACCTATGCCGCTCACGGCGCAACCGTGCTGCTGCTGGGCAAGACCGAAGCCAATCTGACTCAGGTCTACGACGACATCGAAGCCGCCGGTTATCCACAGCCCGCCGTGATCCCGTTCAACCTGGAAACCGCCCTGCCGCACCAGTACGACGAGCTGGCCGCCATGATCGAAACCGAATTCGGTCACCTTGACGGCCTGCTGCACAACGCCTCGATCATCGGCCCGCGCACGCCACTGGAACAACTGTCCGGCGAGAACTTCATGCGCGTGATGCAAGTCAACGTCAATGCCATGTTCATGCTGACCAGCACCCTGTTGCCACTGCTCAAGCTGTCCCGGGACGCCTCGGTGATCTTCACCTCCAGCAGCGTCGGGCGTAAAGGCCGGGCCTACTGGGGCGCCTATGGCGTATCCAAATTCGCGACCGAAGGGCTGATGCAGACCCTGGCCGACGAACTCGACACCGTCGCACCGGTTCGCGCCAACAGCATCAACCCCGGGGCAACCCGCACCAGCATGCGCGCTCAAGCGTACCCCGGCGAAAACCCGGTCAACAACCCGACACCGGAAGAGATCATGCCGGTCTATCTGTACCTGATGGGCCCGGACAGCACCGGCATCAACGGTCAGGCCTTCGACGCCCAGTAACACCCTAAGGCACAGGGCTCTGCCGCGACGGCATTCCGTCGCGGCATGTTGTTGAGCGCGGCCGGACCGCCATAGCCGCCATAGCCGCCATAGCCGCCAATCAAATGCCATCATTGCATTCGAGACTGTTCGTCATTTCAAACTAACAAACTGATTTTTAAAGACTTTTATCCGACTGAACCGAATGGCATGACTTTCGCTCTAATCCTGCATAAACATGCAGCGTGTGAGTGCTCGGGAAACCCTACACTTCGGCCTGGCAAAGCAGTCTAAACTCAAGCCAAATGTCCTACGAGACTGATGGAACAGTATGACGTGCAGCCCAATGCCGCTCTCACCCAGCCTGTAAGACAGCATCCTGCTTAGAGGCTCACGCCATATGAAATTTCTGCCCCAGACCGACGCAATTGACTTTGATAGCGCTAAATTGCAACGCCTGGGCTTTGGTCAAATCCCTCCCCTTCTGGAGCGCCCTGCCAGCCTGGGTCAGCTGCGCCAGCAAATGGGCCTGCAACTGCAAACCAGCCTTGAGCCGCAGCGTATCCTGGGACTGTTTTTTCGCGAAGTTCAACGCCTGGTCCCACTGGATGCGTTGCGCTTCCAGCACAAGGCCAGCGACCTTCGGCTGGAATTCGGTCAGCGCGGGCATCACTCGATCACCTACAGCCTGAGCCACGAAGGTCAACAGTTGGGCGAACTGGCGTTCCGTCGCAATCAGCGCTTCAACGAACAGGATCAGGCCAACCTCGAGTCCTTGCTGTCGGCCCTGCTGTTCCCGATGCGCAATGCCCTGCTCTATCGGGCCGCCACGCAAAGCGCACTGCGCGACCCATTGACGGGTACCGGCAACCGTATTGCCATGGATCAGACGCTGCAGCGCGAAATCGACATGGCCCGCAGGCACACGCAGCCGCTGTCGCTACTGATGCTCGACATCGATCACTTCAAGCGCATCAATGACACCCACGGCCACAGTGCCGGCGATGAGGTACTCAAGGCCGTCGCGAACTCGATCAAGAACCAGTTGCGCAACGTCGACATGGTATTTCGCTTTGGCGGCGAGGAGTTTCTGATACTGCTGTCCAACACCAGCCGCGAGGCCGCAGCCATGGTGGGGGAGCGTCTTCGGTATGCCGCGCAAGCCGAAGACTACCAGGCCGATGAGACGCTGATCGAACTGACCGTCAGCCTCGGGTGTTCAACGCTACTGCCGGGCGAGTCCGCGCAAAGCCTGTTGCGCCGCGCCGACAGTGCATTGTATGTGGCCAAGCGCGAGGGGCGTAATCGACTGGCGATGGCCGGTTGAGCCTTTCAGGAACACCACTCAACCCCCAGACCCGGTGCCCCCACACATTGACGACTGATCAGCTTTCGACCAACGCCCTGCGCTCACGGACTACCGGCGCCTTTTCCGCGCGCTCCCATTGCATGCAGCGCTCCAGAAACAGGTACATGTAGTCGTAGCTTTTGCAGATCGCCTGACGCAACTCGAGCTGTAGCGACTTGCTCGGGTTGAGACCCGCCAGGGTGCAGATGATCTCCAGAGCCTCCCACGGATGGGCATCATCATACTGAGCGTGCATTTTCAGCCACTTCATCGCACGCTTGCGGTCCTCTTCCGGAAACGCTGCAGCGTAGATCCCGCTGGAGCACACCAGTGCCGACCATTCCCCGGTCGCCCCCTCAATGGCGTAGTTGGTCGCGGCAATGGCCACAATCAGCGAGTCTGCCGAACTGGTATGCCAGCACCAATGACTCAGCGCATGGAGTTCGGGGGGCACCTGTTGCGCCTGCAAGTCCTCGAGGCTGACACCGTGCGCGCGACTCCAGTGCACCCAGTAGTCGGCATGGTTGAGTTCAACCCGAATGTTGCGCATCAGCCAGCGACGCGCCATGTCCTCGCCCGGGTGGCGGGCGAAGCGGGTCTTGGTGAGGTTTTGCGCCATATACAAGGCAAACTGTTCAACCACCGGCCAGCCGCCAACCAAGTACTGGCGCATGGTCCTGGCACTGAGTTTGTTATCCCGCATCCGCTGATACAATTCGTGTTCTACAACCCGGCGTTTGCTCTCGCTGCAATCCTGGATCAGTTGCTGAGCCCAGGCAGGGTAACTTGCGGCTTCCATAAGCGGGCCGGATCTGTTGAATGCATCGATCACTGTCACACTCCTTTTGATTGTGATTGTACGGATCAGCAAGAGACTTCAGCGGAACGTGCCAGGCGCCTTGAATAACAGTGGCTGCGGTCTGGCGGGCCGACATAACAAGCTGTCGCAGGTAAACAATTGCGGGCGTTCAATAATGTAACCCTGAGCATAATCCACGCCGATCTCCAGCAGTGCCTGCTCGATCTGCGGTGTTTCAACAAACTCGGCAATCGTGCGCTTACCCATGACATGACCGATGTGATTGATCACTTCGACCATTGCACGGTTAATCGGGTCGTCCAGCATATCCTTTACGAAACTCCCGTCGATCTTCAGGAAGTCTACAGGTAAATGTTTCAGATACGCGAATGAGGACATTCCAGCACAAAAGTCGTCCAGCGAAAAATGGCAACCTAAGCCTTTGAGTTCGTTAATAAATTTGATTGCACTGGCCAAGTTGGCGATCGCACTTGTTTCGGTGATTTCAAAACAAATCATTTCAGGCGGAATGTCATATGCAATGAATTGTTTGCGCAAAAAGATTAAAAAGTCATCATCGCCGATGGTAATGCCTGACAGATTTATCGCGCACATGGCCATCGGCCCTTCGCGTTCTTGGGCAATAGATTGCGCAATAACCTTGAACACGTTCTCGACAACCCAGCGATCCAGCGATGTCATCAGCCCGTAGCGTTCGGCCGCGGGAATAAAACTGTCCGGTAAAATCATCCGCCCGGCTTCGTCATGTAACCGCAGCAGGATCTCAATATGCCCCCTGCCACCGTCGACGTGCCCCAGGGCCGCGATTTCCTGCGCGTACAGGCAGAAACGGTTCTCCTCGAGCGCAATATGCAAGCGTTGCACCCAGGCCATTTCCCCGAAGCGCAAGGACAACTCCGAATCGTCGGCATGATAGACCTGAACCCGGTTGCGGCCCTTTTCCTTGGCCATGTAGCACGCCATATCAGCGGCACGCAGTAACGCTTCAAGGGTCGTCGAATTGTGCGCGATGTGCACCAGGCCGAGGCTGACGGTGGTCACGAACGGCCGCCCCTTCCAGACAAAATGCAGGTTTTGCACCGTCTGGCGCAGGCTTTCGGCTATTTTTTCCGAAGCTTGCGCCGAACAGTTTTCCAGCAGTATCCCGAACTCGTCACCGCCCAGACGGGCCAGGGTGTCGCCCTCGCGCAATCCCGACTGCAACAACGCACAGATATGCCGCAGCAGCTCGTCACCCGCGGCATGCCCGCAGGTGTCGTTGACCAGTTTGAACTGGTCCAGATCGAGAAACATCAAGGCATGCCGGGCAGGCTGGCGCGCCAGATTGTGCAGTGCCTGCTCCAGGCGATACTCGAACTCCCTACGGTTGGCCAGCCCGGTCAGGGCGTCGTGAGTCGCCTGCCAGGACAGGTTGGCAATGTACTGTCGCTCCTGCGTCATGTCGTGCAGCACCAGCACGGTGCCACTGACTTTACCGGCTGAGTGGATGGGCGCCCCGACCAGCGCGACCGAAACCGTACTGCCGTCCAGTCGCTGAATCAGCTTGGAATGCTCACTGCCCCCCCTCAACTGACCGCTGAGGATGTGCTCGATCAAGGTGAAGCCTTCAGCCTGGGCGTTCTCATCCAGCAGATTGAACAATGCCGCCAAGGGCAAGCCTATCGCCTGCTCGGCCTTCCAGTGGGTCAACGCCTCCGCCGCCGGGTTCATGAACGCAATGGCGCCGTCCACATCAGTGGTAATCACGCCATCACCGATCGACTGCAAGGTGATTTGCGCGCGCTCTTTTTCCAGCTGCAAGGCATCGGCAAACGCATGGCGCTGTGCCAGAAGCTTATGGGTGCGCCACAACGCCAGGACAATCAACCCAAGTGCCGTCGCCAGGTTAGTGAGCAACAGGAGCCGCAGGATCATTCGCGCCCCCTCGCCCAATGCATCGCTGAACGCTTTGGCCGCGGGTGTTACCGCTTCATTGATGGCAAATATCCGGGCTTTCCAGTGCTGGATATCGGCTGGCGTCGCTTGATTGCTCGCAATACGCCGATGCATGTCATGAGCGACATTATCGAGCTGAACCAGATACTCATCGCCCACCGTCCAGCGATCAATGGCGGTTTCCATGTAACTGAAATGGCGGAAATTCAAATACAGCCAGATTACGCGCGCCACATCGTCCGGGTGATTCCCCCCTTGGAGGATACCTCGCCGGGCTGCCTCCAGATCCGGTGGCTGCTGGTCCAGGGCAACCCGCAGGTCATGGCCACCTTGAGGCACCGCCATGGCGCCCTGGTACTTGAGAAACGTCGACTCGCTGTGATCGTCGGCGTAAAGATTCAGGAAGTAAATCGCGTCTTTCTGGCCCTTGGACCACAGGCTCTCACCAGCTACGTAGCCACGAACCGCCGACAACACATAAAGGCTGACCCCACCCAGGAGGGCCTGAAACAGCACGACGGCAATAAATGGCCAGACAATGCCTAACAACCGTGGCGTTCCGAGAGTCCGTTTTTGCTTCATGAGATTCCTTGCGCAAACACTGCCCGACTGCCGTTCGGGCCAGATCGCTACAGCTAGACTAGGGCCGGTTGTCGATCCCGGCAAGCGGGCACAGTTGCAAACGTCACTACATATGTACCGACAGCATTGTTTTAGAGGCCTTGAAACTGACAGTTCCTTTCAAGAGTAGCCTCTACCCTGCAATCGACGAATGCTTCTGCAACGCCATACCAGCAATATCTGGGTCTATTTGGACGAATAGGGTGCATTACTGACTCATCTGCACGACACCAAGGCACGGGTCATTGCACTATCCGGCGAAGCGCTGGAGTTTGATCACCGGCAGCCCCCCGCCCCGAGCGGGGCCTGCTCTATCTTCACGACAGACATCGTGAAAATTGATCAGGCAATGAAGAGATTGCAGGATCTCCCTCCTATCCAGCGCGCACAAAACCCGAGCGACCTTTCAGCCAATCGAACTTACCCGCCGCTAATCAGTGCTGCTGCAAATGCCCATACAGCTTGGCGTACAGCCCACCATCAGCAATCAGTTGCTGATGGTCGCCATCTTCGGCAACGCTGCCACCATCGAATACCAGCACTCGATCGGCCTGTTTAACTGCGGATAACCGGTGAGCAATGATCAGCGTGGTACGGCCACTGAGGAACCGCGCCAGTGCTTGATGCAGGTTGTATTCGGTGGCGGCATCCAGGGCCGACGTGGCTTCATCGAGGATGACCACCTTTGGCTCGGCCAATACCATGCGAGCAATTGCCAGGCGCTGGCGCTGACCACCGGACAAACGCACACCGGAACGGCCAAGGATACTGTCCAGCCCTTGGGGCAAGGCCTTGACCGTCCCGTCGAGCTGGGCAATTTCCAGCGCCTGCCAGCAGGCCTCGTCGCTGCGCTCGCGGCCCATGGTCAGGTTGGAGCGGACGGTGTCATTGAACAGCGCCGGGTGTTGCAGTACCACCGCGACATGCTCGCGCACGGTTTCCAGGCCAATGTCCTGCTGGGTCACCCCACCAAATCGAATACTGCCCGCCTGCGGCGTGTATAGCCCCAGCAGCAATTGCACCAGGGTGCTTTTACCGCCGCCGCTGGCCCCCACTATGGCCACCTTTTCACCGGGCGAGATGGACAGGTTCAACTGCTCCAGCACCGGCTCCTCGCCATAGCTGAAACTCAGGCCCTGCACTTCGATGCCCACGGTTTCCCGACCTTTGAACGGGTCCACGCCACCGGGGTATTGGGGTTCGTCGGCACGCGACAGCAGCTCGTTGATTCTGCTCAGCGCACCGCCGGCCGCGTAATAGGCGTATTGCAGATTCAACAACTGCTCCACCGGGCCAATCATGAACCAGAGATAGCTGAACACCGCCAGCATCTGGCCGATGGACAGGTCGGAAAACAACACCGTGAGCATGGCGGCGGCGCGAAAGATGTCGATGCCGAACTGGAACAGCAGACCGCTGGCGCGGCTTGAGGCGTCACTCTTCCACTGTGAGTTGACGGCGTAGTTGCGCACTTCCTGCGCGCGCTTGCCCAGCCGACCGAGGAAAAAGCCCTGACGGTTGCCCGCACGGACTTCCTGAATGGCTTCCAGGGTTTCGGTCAGCGCCTGGGTGAACCGCGAGGTGCTGTCGTTCTCCAGCTTCTTCAGGTGCTTGACCCGCTTGCCCAACTGCACCGTGGCGTAGATCACCAGCGGATTGAACAGCAGAATCAACAATGCCAGCTGCCAGTGCATCCACATCAGGATGCCGGCGGTGCCCACCAGCGTCAGCATCGCCACCAGAAAGCGGCTGAGGGTTTCGCCGACGAATTTATCGATCGTGTCCAGGTCAGTGACCAGATGCGTGGTCACGGTGCCACTGCCCAGGCTCTCGTACTCGCCGAGGGAAATGCACTTGAGGCGCTCGATCAAGCGCAGGCGCAGGCGATACACAATGTCCTTGGCCAAGCCTGCAAACAAGCGCGCCTGCACGACGTTGAACAGCAACGCGCCACAACGCAGGGTCAAGGTGGCGAAGAGCATCAGGCCGATATAGCCAGCAGCGCTTTGCCAGGCGGCGGGCAATGCGTGGTTCATCACCTTCAAGGCCGCGTCGCCATGCCCCAGCAGGACTTCGTCCACCAGCAACGGCAACAGCAGAGGGATCGGCACACTGCACAGGGTCGCCAGTACGGCGACACCATTGGCAATCCACAAGGCTTTCTTATGACGCAGGGCCAGTCGACGGATTTCCGCCCAACTCAGCCGGTCGACCTGCCTGGGTGGCTGCACATCGTCAAGCGGGTCATACACAGGCAGCGCGCTCCAGCCAACGGCCGAGCAACGGGGACAGTTCGTCGAGGGCCTGGTAGCCATTGGTCAACAACGCCAATTGACCATTGCGCTCGGCCAGCAAGGTCGGGAATCCGGCAATCCCCAAGTCCTGAACCCAGGTAAAGTCTGCCGCCGTCGCGGCATGCTGTTCGGCACGATCGAAGGCCGCGGCGAACTCGATACGCGGCAAACCCGCTTGCTCGGCCAGCTCCACCAATACGCTGGCGTGGGTTACATCGCGACCTTGCACATAAAACGCCTGCTGGATGAGTTTGAGCAGTTTCCAGGCGCAATCCGGCGCCAGACTGCGCGCAGTCACCAAGGCGCGACAGGCCGGCTCGGTGTCATAGACAAAACCGTCAGGCAATGCGCCTTCAAACGTGAACGGCTGACCGGTCGCCTGCATGACGGCCTGCCAGTGTTCGAGAATATAGCGTCGGGTGGTGGGTTCCAGCGCCGCACCGCTACCGGTGCGCAAGCCGCCAACCACCAGGTGCACGTCTACGCCTGCGGCCTGTGCCTGCTCTACCAGGGCCTCGGCCACCGGGGCAAACCCCCAGCACCAGGAACACATCGGGTCCATTACATAGAGCAGGCGCGCAGACATGGTTCAGGCCTCGGTGCTGGATTGCTTGTAGTTGTAACCAATCGGGTGCGGCTGATTACGGGCCTTGGCCAGTTCGATCTGCTTCTGCCGGTCGATTGCACTGCGACGGGTTTTCTCGCTCAGCTTATCCCAGCAATGGGGGCAACTGATGCCCGCCACGTAGTGCTCGGATGCGCGGTCTTCCACACTGACAGGCGTACGACAGGCATGACACTGATCGTAGTCGCCTTCGCTCAAGTCGTGGCGAACGGTGACGCGGTTGTCGAACACAAAGCAGTCGCCCTGCCATTTGGTTTCTTCCTGCGGCACCTCTTCAAGGTACTTGAGGATCCCGCCCTTGAGGTGGAATACCTCATCGAACCCCTGGCTGAGCATGTAGCTCGAAGCCTTTTCGCAGCGAATGCCACCGGTGCAGAACATCGCGACCTTCTTGTGTTTGGCCGGATCGAAGTTGGCTTTGATGTAGTCGGGAAACTCGCGAAAACTGGTAGTTTTCGGGTCGATCGCGCCCTCGAAGGTGCCGATCGAGACTTCGTAGTCGTTGCGGGTATCGATCAACAGCACTTCCGGGTCGCTGATCAACGCGTTCCAATTCTGCGGATCAACGTAGGTGCCGACCTTTTTATTCGGGTCCACGCCCTCGACACCCAGGGTGACGATCTCTTTCTTGAGCTTGACCTTGGTGCGGTAGAACGGCTGCTCATCGCAGTACGACTCTTTATGATCGATGTCGATCATGCGCGGGTCATTCCTGAGCCAGGCCAGCAGACCATCGATACCTTCACGGCTGCCGGAAACCGTGCCGTTGATGCCTTCTTCGGCGATCAGCAAGGTACCTTTGATGTCGTTGTCGACCATCGCCTGCAACAGTGGCTCGCGCAGGGCGACGTAATCTTCGAGGGTGACGAACTTATACAGTGCCGCCACGACAATCTGTTGTGTCATGGGTGAATCTCCAGGTGGCTACCCTCGTAAAGGGTGAACCGGATGCGAAAAAAAACGCGCCGGCTAAGCGGCGCGTTGCGGATTGTAGCAAAGGAGCAGCGGTAAGCGGTAAGCTTCAAGCCGCAAGCACTCAGCGGATCGTCTTGAGCTTGTAGCTACTTAATGGCTACCGCCAGCGCAGGTCGGCGAGGCAGGAGCAGCGCCAACTTTCGCCCATTCCTCTGGCGTGTAGGTATGCAGGGCCAGGGCATGGAACTCGCCCATCAGGTCGCCCAGGGTGGCGTAGACCTTCTGATGCCGTTTGACACTGTTGAGCCCGGCGAACTGGTCGCTGACGACGACGGCCTTGAAGTGGGTCTGCAACCCGCGGCTGTGCATGTGGCTTTCATCCAGCACATCCAGATGGGCGGGGTTCAAGGCGCCCAGTGCCGATTCGATCCGTTGTTGCATGATCATTCCCGACTCCGCTTAAGGCTTCTTCTTGGCGGCGGCAGCCGCTTTCGGATCCAGCTCGTTGGTCATGTCCGCCAGCAGCTTGTTCACCACAGGTACCGCGCTTTCCAGTTTGGCCTGGGTCAGTTGGGCCGATTGCTGAGTCAGCTGCGGCATTTTTTCCAGGACTTTCTTGCCCAGTGGCGATTTGTAGAACGCCACCAGGTCCTTGAGCTCGGATTCGCTGAAGTTGCTGGTGTAGAGCTTGACCATGTCCGGCTTGAGCTTGTTCCAGCCGATAGCCTGATCCAGCGCAGCGTTGGCCTTGGCCTGATAGGTTTCCAGCAGGGCCTTTTTCGATTCCGGCGCCTTGGTCTGGGCAAAGCGCTGGGCAAACATCTGCTGCACTTGCATGTACACCGGAGTGCCCAGCTTGTCAGCGTGCGCCAGGGTCAGGAAAGCCTCGGCACTGGCATTGTGGCTGGCGGTATCGGCGAAGGCCTGGCCGCTGGCGCAGACCAGGGCAACCGCGGTACAGATAGCACGAAGACGGGTCATCGAGTTTCCTTTTCTAGCAGGCGAGGTAAAACCCCAAGGGGAGCCATTCTGCGCCAAAAAAACGCGCGCGCTCAACCCCTGGCCCTTGCCTGGCCTGATTTAGAGCAACCGAACGGTAGAAAAAGCGACTGATGGAACCCGCAGCGACGATCACGACCTAAACTTGGCTATCAAACCTTAAGGAAGCTGATCCATGAGCCGAATTGAAACCGACAGCCTTGGCCAGGTTGAAGTCCCGGATGAAGCCTACTGGGGCGCTCAGACGCAACGCTCGCTGATCAACTTCGCCATCGGTAACGAACGCATGCCACTGGCCGTCCTGCATGCGCTGGCGCTGATCAAGAAGGCCGCGGCACGGGTCAATGATCGCAACGGGGGCCTGCCGGCGAATATTGCCCGGCTGATCGAGCAGGCGGCTGACGAAGTGCTCGCCGGCGACCATGACGACCAGTTCCCACTGGTGGTCTGGCAAACCGGCAGCGGCACCCAGAGCAACATGAACGTCAACGAAGTGATCGCCGGGCGCGCCAACGAACTGGCCGGCAACCCTCGCGGGGGCAAGAGTCCGGTCCATCCGAACGATCACGTCAATCGCTCGCAAAGCTCCAACGACTGCTTTCCGACCGCCATGCACATCGCGGCCGTGCAGGCCGTGCAACAGCACCTGCTGCCGGCCATCAACGAACTCTCCGGCGGCCTGGCGGAGCTGGCCGTGCGCCACGTGAATCTGGTGAAGACCGGTCGCACCCACCTGATGGATGCCACCCCGATTACCTTCGGCCAGGAATTATCGGCATTCATCGCCCAACTCGACTACGCCGAGCGCGCGATCCGCAGCGCACTGCCAGCGGTTTGCGAACTGGCACAAGGTGGCACGGCGGTCGGCACCGGCCTCAACTCGCCCCATGGCTTTGGCGAGGCCATTGCCGCGGAACTGGCGGCCCTCTCGGGCTTGCCGTTCATCACCGCACCCAACAAATTTGCCGCGCTGGCTGGCCATGAGCCGTTGACCACCTTGTCCGGCGCGCTGAAGACCCTCGCCGTGACCCTGATGAAAATCGCCAACGACCTGCGCCTGCTCGGCTCCGGCCCGCGCGCCGGTTTCGCCGAGGTCAAGCTGCCGGCCAACGAGCCCGGCAGCTCGATCATGCCCGGCAAGGTCAACCCGACCCAGTGCGAAGCCTTGTCGATGCTGGCCTGTCAGGTGCTGGGCAACGACGTCGCGATCGGCTTTGCCGCGAGTCAGGGCCACCTGCAATTGAACGTGTTCAAGCCGGTGATCATTCACAACCTGCTGCAATCGATCCGCCTGCTCGGCGATGGCTGCAGCAACTTCCAGCTGCATTGCATCGCAGGCCTTACGCCGGATGCCGAGCAAATGGCGGCCCACCTGGAGCGCGGGTTGATGCTGGTAACCGCGTTGAACCCACACATCGGTTACGACAAGTCCGCCGAGATTGCCAAAAAAGCCTATGGCGAAGGATTGACCCTGCGCGAGGCCGCGTTGCAGTTGGGGTACCTGACCGATGAACAGTTCGATGCCTGGGTGAGGCCGGAAAATATGCTGGAGTCGGGCAAACAGGGATGAAGCCTTGACGCTCAGCGGCGCCTGACAACCCGAATGCGCCACGGAGAAGGTGTTCGGTAACCTATCGACTGATCGCAGTCCGCATCCGCCGCGCCTTGAGCCCGGCGATCAGCGACGGCCCCAACGCCACCAGTGCCGACCCCAGCACCACCAGAATCGCGCCGCCATAGGCCAGCGAGTTGATCTGCTCGACCTGCACATAGTCAGGCCACAACCAAGCGGCCAGCGCCACGGCCGCGAAGGTCACCAGGGGCGTGATCGCCAGTGTCGCACTGACCCGCGAGGCCTCCCAATGGGCCAGCGCTTCGGCAAACGCACCATAGGCAATCAGGGTATTGAGGCAGCAGGCCAGCAGCAACCAGCCCTGCAGCGGGCTCAGTTGCAGGGACTCCAGCGGGTGCACCCACGGCGTCAACAACAAAGCGCAGAACAGGTAGATCACCATCATCACCTGCAACGAATTCCACACCGTGAGCAATTGCTTCTGGCCCAGCGCATAAAAGGTCCAGACCGTCGACGCTGCCAGCACCAACAACACACCGGCGGTGTAATCGCTCAAGGAGGTCAACAGCTCACTCAATCGCTGATTGAAAAACAGGCCAAACCCCAGCAACAGCACTAGCAGGCCAATCCCCTGCCCCAGGCTGAAACGCTCCTTGAACACGAACAGGCTGGCGATCAGCAACAGGATCGGCCCCATCTGCACCACCAGTTGCGCGGTACCCGGGCTCAGCAGGTTCAACCCCATCAGGTACAACACGTAATTGCCCACCAGCCCGAGCACCGCCATCAGCACCAGCCAGCCACCCTTGGGCCCGAGTGCCTGTCGGCTTGGCAGGCGCCGGGTCGCGGCCAGGTACACGAACAGGCAACCGCCGGACACCAACAGGCGAAACCAGGTCACGGTGACCGGGTCCATCACCAGCAGCACTTGTTTGAGCTTGATCGGCAGGATTCCCCAGAGGAGCGCGGTCAGCAAGGCGAGAAACAGGCCATAAACCCAGCGACCGGACGAGATGTGCATGAGAACCCCAGGGACAGCGGCGAGAAAACCCCATTCTAGGCGCACGCCCCGGCCTCACACAGGGACAGTTGCGCACAAGCCGCAAACGAGACTGTACCGGTCGTACCGGCACAGCCCTGGCAGGTTTAACGTACGGCTTCGAACAACCCCGTCGCGCCCATGCCGCCGCCCACGCACATGGTGACGATGCCGTAACGCAGGTTGCGCCGTTGCAGTTCGCGCACCAGATGCCCGACCTGGCGTGAACCGGTCATGCCGAACGGGTGGCCGATGGAGATCGAACCGCCATTGACGTTGTATTTCTCGTTGTCGATCTGCAAACGGTTACGGCTGTACAGGCACTGCGAAGCGAAGGCTTCGTTGAGTTCCCACAGATCGATATCCGCCACCTGCAAGCCTTTGGCCTTGAGCAGCTTGGGCACCGAAAACACCGGGCCGATGCCCATTTCGTCCGGCTCGCAACCGGCCACGGTGAAACCGCGGAAGAACGCTTTGGGCTTGAGGCCCAGTTCCAGGGCTTTTTCCAGGCTCATCACCAATGTCATCGAAGCCCCGTCGGACAGCTGTGACGAGTTACCGGCCGTGACCGAACCGTCTTCGGCGAACACCGGCTTCAACCCGGCCAGGCTTTCATAGGTGGTGTCCGGACGGTTGCAGTCATCGCGATCGACAATACCGTCGAGGATTTGAACCTCACCGGTGTTTTTGTCTTCGACCTTGTACTTCACCGCCATGGCAACGATTTCATCGTCGAACAACCCGGCTGCTTGCGCCTGGGCCGTGCGCAACTGGCTTTGCAGGGCGTAGCGGTCCTGTTCCTCGCGGCTGACGCTGTAGCGACGGGCGACGATTTCCGCTGTCTGGCCCATGGGAAAATAAATGCCCGGCACCTGCTCCTTGAGCAACGGGTTGATCAGGTTGTCGGTGTTGACGCTTTTCATGGTCAGGCTGATGGACTCGACACCGCCGGCAACGATGATGTCGCTGCAGCCCGAAGCGATCTGGTTGGCGGCAATGGCAATCGCCTGCAGGCCGGACGAACAGAACCGATTGAGGGTCATGCCGCTGGTGCCGACACCCAGTTGCGACAGCACCGCCACGTTACGGCCGATGTTGAAGCCCTGCGCACCTTCGTTGGACCCGGCGCCGACGATGCAATCCTCGACACTGGCCGGGTCGATGCCATTGCGCTGGAGCAGCGCATTGACGCAATGGGCGGCCATGTCGTCCGGACGCGTCTGATTGAACTTGCCACGAAAGGACTTGGCCAGGCCGGTCCGCACGCTATCGACGATCACTACTTCACGCATGGCATACCTCATTGTTGTTATCGGTTGGAAAGTGGCTCGAGGATAAATCCGCCCCCCGGCCCACTGCGACAATCATTCACCCCGCGTATGCAAACCCATCGGACTACTCCTTGTCCTTCTTGAGTTTCTTCTCCTGCCGCTCGGTTTTCTCAAAGGCGTCTTCCAGGGCGCGGTTGAGGGTGCGCAGCACTTTGACCCGAGCCCAACGCTTGTCATTGGCCTCCACCAAGGTCCAGGGCGCGACCTCGGTGCTGGTGCGGTCGACCATATCGCCAACGGCGGTGCGGTAGTCGTCCCATTTCTCCCGATTGCGCCAGTCGTCTTCGGTGATCTTGAAGCGTTTGAAGGGAATCTGCTCACGCTCCTGGAACCGCTCCAGCTGGGTCTGCTTGTCAATCGCCAGCCAGAACTTCACCACGACCACCCGGGAATCGTTGATCTGCTCTTCGAAGTCATTGATTTCACCGTAGGCCCGCATCCAGTCGGCCGAACTGCAGAAGCCTTCAATGCGCTCCACCAGCACCCGCCCATACCAGGAGCGGTCGAAGATGGTGAACTTGCCCCGGGCCGGTATGTGTCGCCAGAACCGCCAAAGGTAAGGTTGTGCACGTTCTTCCTCGGTGGGTGCGGCAATCGGCACGATGCTGTACTGGCGCGGGTCCAGCGCCGCCGCGACCCGACGGATCGCCCCGCCCTTGCCTGCGGCGTCATTGCCCTCGAACACGGCGATCAACGCGTGTTTGCGCATGCGCTTGTCGCGCAGCAAGCCGGCCAGCCGCGCCTGCTCGGTGATCAGTTGTTCTTCATAGTCTTTCTTGTCCAGGCGCTGGTTCATGTCCAGACTGCCGAGCAGGCTGCGTTGATCGACGCTGGTGGTCAGCGGCGCGGCGCTGACTTTGTCCGGCTTGAGCCGGGAGCGCTTGAGCGCATTTTGCAGGCTTTCGAGCAAAATCTTGCCCACCGCCAGGCTCCGGTAGTTGGCATCCACCCCCTCGATCACATGCCACGGCGCATAGTCGCGACTGGTGCGACGAATCACCCGCTCGCCGTATTGCACGAACTTGTCGTAGGTTTGCGATTGTTGCCAGTCCAGCGGGCTGATCCGCCAACTGTGCAGCGGGTCGTCCTGCAAGGATTTGAGGCGCGCCTTCATCTGTTTCTTGGACAGGTGAAACCAGAATTTGACGATCAACGCGCCTTCGTTGCAGAGCATTTTTTCCAGGCGTTCGGCGCCATGGATCCCCTGATCCAGCACCGCATCCTTGAACAGGCCGTGGACCCGGCCTTGCAGCATCTGGCTGTACCAGTTACCGAAAAACACCCCCATCCGGCCTTTGGCCGGGAGCATCCGCCAATAGCGCCAGGCCGGCGGTCGGGCCAGTTCTTCGTCGGTTTGCTGATCGAAGGTACGCACTTCGATCAACCTGGGGTCCATCCACTCGTTGAGCAACTTGACCGTCTCGCCCTTGCCGGCACCTTCGATGCCGTTGATCAGTACGATCACCGGAAACCGGCCCTGCTGCCTGAGCTCGTACTGGGCTTCGAGCAAGGCTTCGCGCAGAACTGGAACTTCGCTATCAAAGGTTTCTTTGTCGATCGCATGACCGATTTCGGCAGATTCGAACATTGAGTCGCTCCCGTGCAAGATTGCACAAGACTAGCGGATTGCCCGTGCCCGTGGGCGAGCAATGCGATCCGGCTTGCCGTAGATCAATCGCCGTTGCCATGATCGGCTAGAATGGCTGCCTTGCCACTCCCGAGCCGACCATGAAGCCTGTTATGCCCCACGCCCAGCTTGACTGGGACGACCAAGGTCGCCCGCGTTCGCGAGTGTTTGACGACGTGTATTTCTCCGATCAGTCGGGCCTTGATGAAACCCGCTACGTATTCATCGAGCAAAACCGCCTCAGCGAGCGCTTTGCCCAATTGCCGGTCGATGGTCGGCTGGTGATCGGCGAGACCGGGTTCGGCACCGGGCTGAATTTTCTCTGCGCCTGGCAGTTGTTCGAGCAGCAGGCCGTGGCCGGTGCGCGCCTGCACTTCATCAGCGTCGAAAAGTACCCGCTGAGTCCGGCAGACCTGCAACGGGCACTGGCACTCTGGCCGGAGCTCAAAGCCTTTGCCGATCAGTTGTTGGCCCAATACGTTGCCATCCATCAGGGTTTTCAGCGCCTGGTGCTGGGCAACGGCCGGGTCACACTGACGCTGTTGATCGGCGACGCACTGGAACAGTTACCGCAACTGGACGCCCGGATTGACGCCTGGTTCCTCGACGGTTTCGCCCCGGCGAAAAACCCGGACATGTGGACCGCCGAACTGTTCGCCGAACTGGCGCGCCTGGCCGCACCCGACTCGACCATCAGCACCTTTACCAGCACCGGCTGGGTACGGCGCCTGCTCAATGCCGCTGGCTTCAAGATGCGCCGCACGCCGGGTATCGGCCACAAATGGGAAATCCTGCGCGGGGCGTTCGTGGGTTGGCCCGGGGACACTCCCGCACCGGTGGCCGCCAAGCCGTGGTTTGCTCGCCCTGCCCAGGCTGTCGATGAGCGCCGCGCACTGGTGATCGGCGGCGGACTGGCCGGTTGCGCCACAGCGTCCAGCCTCGCTGCACGCGGCTGGCAGGTCAGCCTGCTGGAGCGTCACGATGATCTGGCACAGGAAGCCTCGGGCAATCCGCAGGGCGTGCTCTATCTGAAGCTGTCGGCTCACGGCACCGCCCTTTCGCAGTTGATCGTCAGCGGATTCGGCCATACCCGACGCTTGCTCGAACACTTGCAGCGTGGCGTTGACTGGGCTGACTGCGGCGTACTGCAACTGGCGTTCAACGCCAAGGAAGCCGAACGCCAGGCGCAATTGGCCGCCGCGTTTCCCGCCGACCTGGTCCATCCGCTGGATTTGCCCGAGGCCCAGGCACGCGCGGGTATTGCTCTGGAGCACGGCGGTCTGTTTTATCCCGAAGGCGGCTGGGTGCATCCGCCGGCCTTGTGCCGATGGCAAGCCTCCCACCCCAATGTGCAGGTGCTGACACACCACGACGCGTTGGAACTGCGCAAGGTCGATGACCAGTGGCAAGCCTGGGATAACGAGTCACTACTGGCCAGTGCACCGGTGGTGATCCTGGCCGGTGCCGCAGAGATCAAGCGCTTTGCCCAAAGTGCCGACTTGCCCCTCAAGCGCATTCGCGGGCAAATCACCCGTCTGCCGCAAACGGCCGAGAGCCAGAGCCTGGCCACGGTGGTGTGCGCCGAAGGTTACGTCGCCCCTGCGCGACTGGGCGAACACACCCTGGGCGCCAGCTTTGACTTCAACAGTGACGACCTGACGCCGAGCACCGCCGAGCATCTGGGCAATCTGCAAATGCTCAAGGAAATCTCCGGTGACCTGGTCAGCCGCCTGCACGCCGACCAACTGGACCCGGAGCAGCTCCAGGGCCGCGCGGCGTTCCGTTGCACCAGCCCCGACTACCTGCCCATCGTCGGCCCGCTGGCAGACAGTCAGGCCTTTAATCAGGCCTATGCGGCCTTGGGCAAGGATGCCCGGCAAGTACCGGACGTGCCTTGCCCGTGGCTCGATGGCTTGTACGTCAACAGTGGCCACGGCTCTCGCGGGTTGATCAGCGCGCCGCTGTCTGGCGAATTGCTCGCGGCCTGGCTGGACAACGAACCGCTGCCGCTGCCAAGAAGTGTTGCCGAGGCCTGTCACCCGAATCGCTTTGCCCTGCGCCGCCTGATTCGCGGCACCTGAAATACCCTGGCGTCGCCCCCATTGATGAACCGAGGTACCAATGCTGATTCCCCACGACCAACTTGAAGTCGACACCCTGACCCGCTTGATCGAAGACTTCGTCACCCGTGACGGCACCGACAATGGCGATGACACCCCGCTGGAAACCCGTGTATTACGGGTGCGCCATGCACTCAGCAAAGGCCAGGCACTGATCGTCTTCGATCCCGAGAGCGAGCAATGCCAGTTGATGCTCAAGCACGATGTACCCAAGCATCTGTTTGACTGACACTCAGACGCACCTGCCTTGGGCACGTTTGGCTTGAATGCGCTCGTAGATTTCGCAGCGATGCACGTTGACGTGCCGGGGCGCCTCCACGCTGAATCGTACCGTGCTGGCGTTCACGGAAAGGATGCGCACAGAGATGATGCCGCCAATGGAGATCAATTCGCCCACAACGCGGCTCAATACATGCATGGCCCTAGTCCTTGAGATGATCGGACAGTGAAGATGACCGGCTGACGACAGGTCTTCAATGCAGCGGCAGGAAAACAGCCAGCTCCTACACACAGAGACGAATCACCCTACAGGCATCCCTTACACCGCCACGCGACTGACTCAAGGCGCAGTAAACCGTGGGCCAAACAAAATGATGCTGGCGCCCAACACACACAGCACAACCCCCAGCCAGTCCGAGCCCAGCGGCCGAATCCGCTCGACCATACCGAGCCAACCAATCGAGGCGACGATGTAAATCCCGCCGTATGCTGCATAGGCACGGCCAGCATAGGTCGACTCGACCTTGGTCAGCAGCAGGGCAAACAGGGTCAGGCTGAACAACGCCGGGACGATCCACCAGGCACTTTTGCCCTGGCGCAGCCACATCCAGAAAGCGAAGCAACCGGCGATTTCAAACAATGCGGCAAGGAAAAACCACAGGTAATTGAGCATGTACGTGTCTCATCAGGGTTGCCAGGTGCGGCAACCCTAACGACCCACCCCCCTGCCCCGCAAGCTCAGCTGGCGCTTTGCCTGGCCTTGGCGCGCATCTTGTCGGCCATTTGGGTCATTTCGTTATAGAGCAGTTGCGGGTTCTTCTGCTTGATCGCCCAGGCCATGCGGCCCTGTTCATGAGGGAGGATCATGAACTCGCCCGCGGCCACGTGCTGATAGATGTAGTCGGCAATATCGCTGGCGGTGATAGGCGAGCTTTCCAGCAACTTGCCCACCTGGGCCTTCATGGCCGGCGTCGGACCGCGAAAGGAGTCCAGCAGGTTGGTCTGGAAGAATGACGGGCAGACCACGTGCACACCGATCTCCTGCTGCGCCAGCTCGATCAGCAGGCTCTCGGACAACGCTACGACGCCCGCCTTGGCCACGTTGTAGTTACTCATGGCCGGACCTTGCATCAGTGCCGCCATCGAGGCGATGTTGATGATCTTGCCTTTGCTTTTTTCCAGCAGAGGCAGGAAGGCCTTGCAGCCTTTGACCACGCCCATCAGGTTGATCGCAATCTGCCAGTCCCAGTCCTCCAGGGACAGCTCGCTGAAAAAGCCGCCGGAGGCCACGCCCGCATTGTTGACGATCACATCGATGCCACCGAACCTGACTTCACAGGCTTGGGCAAAGGCCGTCAGCTGACTGTAGTCACGCACATCGCAGCGCTGGGTGAAACCATCACCACCGGCCTCGCGGACCAGCCTCAGGGTTTCTTGCAGGCCCGGTTCACTGACATCGGACAAGGCCAGCTGCCAACCTTCACAAGCCCAGCGCAGAGCGATTTCGCGACCCAGGCCGGACCCGGCGCCAGTGATCATCATGCGATTTTGCATAGGAAGTAGCCTTGTTGTTCTGGGAGAGATGCTCGCAGTGTAGCGAAGGATTTTCCTGCACCCATGACCATCAAACTGCTGAATGCCCCAGGCAAACCTTTGCCATTGAATGTTGACGCCGAAGAAGGTTACGCGCGCCACTGACGGCCTATCCCGCAAAAATAGAAATAAGCGTTCGAACCAAAAGCAGTAAAGAAACTTTGAATTTTCACTAACCCGCGAAACTCGAAACAGTTAAGAGGCTCGGTTCAACCCCAATGACGGTCACAACTGGCCAATGAGGAACTCGACATGGGCACAATTCTTCTCATTATTCTGATCTTGCTATTGATTGGTGGTCTGCCGGTCTTTCCGCACTCCAGAAGCTGGGGATATGGTCCGTCCGGTGTCCTCGGCGTCGTCGTGGTCGTCCTGCTGGTGTTGCTATTGCTCGGTAGGATTTGACCGCCGACTCTATTCACAAGAGCAAAAAAAAGAGGCCCGAACGGGCTAATGCCGATCAGTTAAGAAGATGAGGTCGAATGTGTAGGAGCGAGCGGGCTCGCGATGAACTCAAGAGCAACGCGTTTAATCAGAAAACACGCGTTATCGTTAATGTCCATCGCGAGCACGCTCGCTCCTACAAAGGTCGACGTTCGCTTAACTGACTGGCATTAGCCCGAACGGGCCTCTTTTTCAGTGCAGCACGTACTTAGTCCGGCGTGCCGTCGACCACACCGGCGGTGTTATCGATCAGGCTCTTGGTCGCCGTTTGCAGGAACGCTTCCAGCTTTTGCTTCATCTGGGCAGTCGCCGGGGCATCCGGTACGACCTGGGCGCCAGGATTGGCTCCCAGCTGGTACTGGTACATCTTCGGCGCCATGTCTTTTTCCTTCGGCAGCACCAGCACCTGATCGACGGTGATGATCGCCGTGGTCTGTTCGCTGCCCGACGGCTTGATCACGCCAAAACCGGTGTCGCCTTCAGGCAGGTTCAGCAGGTCTCGTCCCCAGCACTGATGACGCACTTCGCCACCCAGGCGCCCCATGATGGTCGGCACGATGTCGACTTGAGTACCGACGGTGTGATCGAGCTTGCCGAACTTTTCCTGGATGCCGGGTGCAATCATCAGCATCGGCACGTTGAAACGCCCCAGGTCCATTTCGGTGATTTGACGCTCGTTGCCAAAGCCATGGTCGCCGACGATGACGAACAGGGTTTCCTTGAAGTACGGCTCTTTACGGGCCTTTTCAAAGAACTGACCCAGCGCCCAGTCGGAGTAGCGCATGGCAGTCAAGTGCTCGTTGAGATTGCCACGGCCCGTGACTTTCTCCACCGGCAACGGAGTCGGTAACGCGTACGGGGTGTGGTTGGACAGGGTTTGCAGCAACGCATAGAAGGGTTTGCCGCCTTCACGCGCCTTGAGTTCCACCAGGCCACGGTCGAACATGTCCTGGTCGGACACACCCCACGTCGGGTCGGAGAACACCGGGTCGATGAAGTCGTTACGACCGACAAAGTTGGTCATACCCTGGTTGCTGAAGAAGCCCGACTGGTTATCCCAGGCGAAATCACCGTTGTACACATAGACATCGTCGAACTTGCGCGCACTGAGCAACTGCGGCAGGCCGGACAGCTTGTGGCTGCCTTCCGGCGTCTGCATCAGGTATTCGAAGCCTGGCAGGTTCGGGAAGCAGGCCATGGTGGCGAACATACCCTGGTGGGTATGGGTACCGTTGGAGAAGAAGCGGTCGAACAGCAGGCCTTCCTCGGACAGCTTGTCCAGGTACGGCGTGATATTGCCAGGCGCGCCCAAGGCACCGACCGAGTGACCGGCCATGCTTTCCATCAGGATCACCACGACGTTCTTGATCGGCAGGGTCTTGTCGGCGGGCGGCATGAAGTCACGGCGCACAGCGGCGGTATCGGCATCCACCAGTTTCTCGTCCGGCATCACCAGCATGTCGCGGACAATCTCCTGGGCTTCAGGCTGTGGCAGGGTTGCCTTCCAGATGTTGTCGCGGTCTTCGGACATGCGGCTTTTCGCCGCCGCGACCAGTTGCAGCGTGCCGTTGAGGCCCAGCTGGTTGGCGAAGTTCGAGTCGGTGGTGTACACGTCACCCCAGCGCATTGGCGGGCCTTGACGCAGCGTGCCACGAGCGGCCGCAACGCAGATCAGCAGGCACACCATGAACACGGCAACGCGGGTGTACCACGGCGCCACCTGACGGGTGCTGACATTGCCACCGCTGAACGGGCCACGCGGACGGGTTGCACGGTCAGCGCCCTTGAACGCCAGGCTCAACAGCCAGGTGCCAATGACCCACGCCAGCAGGTAGCGCACCACCGGGAAGCCGTACCAGAGCATGCTCATGACGGTTTTCGGGTCTTCCTTCACATACTGGAAGACCAGGCCGTTGAGGCGCTGGTGGAACTCGCGGTAGAAATCCATCTCCATCAGGCCGAGGAACAGCGCGATGCTGGAGACAATCGTCAGCCATGAGCGGAACAGGCCACGGGCAGCCATCGCCCGGGCACTGAACAGCGACAGCAACAGCGGAATGCTGAGGTAGATCACCAGACGCAGGTCGAAACGCAGGCCGTTGGCGAAGGCTTCGAGAAAGGTCGAAGCCGGTGTATCCAGCATCATCTCCCGGTTGTAGACCAGCAGCGCAAGGCGCAGCAGGGAGAGCATCACCATCATGACCAGGGCGCAGAGCAGCGTATAAGCCAGATGGGATTTGACGGTCGGTTGCAGCAAGCGATTCGAGGCTCGCTGCTGACTCAGGGCGTCCGGGTTTGACATGTCGTTTCAGGACCCATTGGAGGTTGAAGTTACAAAAAAAGTAGTGGCGCCCAGCCCTCTCATTGCCATGCATTGCAGCAGATGGCCGGGACCTTGCGCGGAGTGCAGATGTTGCACGATCACCTACGGCTTTGCCATTTTTTACTGCCACACGCCCCAAAGTCCGGCCACGGAGGCTGTGAACCAAGGGCAAGCTGAGTAGTTGACGTGAAAGCGGTGCGGGCGAATTGTCTTGGAGCGATTGTGAAAATTTCGTGCAACGCATATCTGGAAACATAAAAAAGGACCGCAAGGTCCTTTTTCATCACTACCGCTTAGTCATTGCTTGGCTTGTTCACCGCTTGAAGCACGTATTGCGGCAAGGCGAACGCGCCAATGTGGATTTCCGGGTTGTAGTAACGGGTGACGATGCCACTGCCAGCGAAGCGCTGCTGCAGGGTTTCACGCGACAGTTTACGGTAGGCGGTGTTTTTCGCGCCCCAGGCAAAGGTCATGGCACCGCCGATGTAGGTCGGGACGGCCGCCTGATAAAAATGCCAGTCCGCAAACAGGCTACGCAGGCGACCGGCGGTGGTCTGGACTTCGCCCAGTTGCATGAACGGCGTGCCGTTCTGGGTCACCAGGATACCGCCGTCGTTCAGGCAACGGTGGCAGGCCTGGTAGAAGTTCTCCGAAAACAGGACTTCGCCTGGACCGATCGGGTCGGTGGAGTCGGAGATGATCACGTCGAACTTTTCCTGGGTGGTGGCCACAAAACGCATGCCGTCATCGATCACCAGGTTCAAGCGCGGGTCATCGTAGGCACCCTTGGAGTGGTTCGGCAGGAACTCCTTGCACATGTCGACCACCATGCCGTCGATTTCGACCATGGTGATGTGCTCGACGCTGCGGTGCTTGGCCACTTCACGCAGCATGCCACCGTCGCCACCGCCAATGATCAGCACGCGCTTGGCAGTGCCGTGGGCGAGGATCGGTACGTGGGTGAGCATCTCGTGGTAGATGAATTCGTCGGCTTCGGTGGTCTGGATCACACCGTCCAGCGCCATGACCCGGCCCATGCGCGGGTTTTCGAAAATGACCAGGTGCTGGTGTTCGGTACGCACTTCGTGCAGCAGCTTGTCCATGCGAAAACGCTGGCCATAGCCTTCGTAGAGGGTTTCCAGGTAGTCGTTGGTCGTGTTGGTGCTCATGGGAAGTCCCCCGGTGAATGCTGGTGGCAACGGACGGTTACCCGCCCATGATGGCCAATCGATCGGCTCGATTGACCAGCAAAGGCGCGCATTCTACGACGCAGAACATGACAGGTCGAACCTTAGTCAGGCAGAAGATATTTCCAAGGCTCTCGCAGGGAGAATGTGCCGGCCTTGCGGGCACTGTCAGATCCGCACGTTGCCTCTTGGCCCCGCGATAGCCCAGATGATCAGGCCCAGCACCGGCAGGACCAGAATCACCACGACCCAGATGATTTTCGTCCCGGTCCCGACGCTGCTTTTAAACACGTTGAGGATCGCCCAGATGTCCAGCGCAAGGATAATCAGGCCAACCAGGCTATTGAAGGTAGAACCCATGGTGTCGCTCCCGAAAGAAGGCATTCCCTCTCAGGATAGCCGGGTCCTGCAAGGGCTCCGTTTTATTGCGCGTTAAACGTGGACAGCCACTTTCAACGCTTCCAGGGACGGCGCAGCGCTGATACCAGCCTCGGCACACAACTCCAGTACCCGCTCCACGTCTTTGCCGAAGACCAGCACCGCCTGGATCTCGTCATCGAGCGGCTGACTGAGGTTCACCAGGGTGTAGCCGCCGTTTTCCGGGTTCATGCTGCCCATCTGTATCTGGATACGGTTGAGCGCCGTCAGCGCTTCGGTCTTGGCCAGTTGCTTGGGCTTGATGTTGAACGCCACATCCGGGCCGAACGAGGCGACGATCTGGGCGAACAAGTCCATGTAGGTGTCGGCCTGAAACAACACGGTCTCCGGCAAGCTGCCCACCACCACCCACTCACCCAACGGAATCGGGAAAGTGTCGTCGTAGTTGATATCCGGATTGGCCGCCAGAAAGGCGTCTGGATCGGCGTAGGCCTGGGTGGCTTCGTCGGCGATTTGCACAATCTCCACCTCGCTCATGCAGCCGGAGCTGATTTTGCTGATGAGTTCGATGAGTGCGGCTTTCATGGCGGATCCTGTAGCGAAGGGAATGTCAGGGCGCGAAGGATAACGCATTCGACGGCAGATGCCGAAGCTGCAGGAACTGGCTTGGCAGTTCCCACAGGCTGCCCGTTACGCTCGAATCAATCTTCAGCCCAGCAGTTTCTGCAACTGCGCCGTGGTATCGGTCGCGCCCATGGTTCTGGCCGCTTCCAGTGCCGTGATGCCGTTGGCGTCCTTGGCCTTGGGGTCGGCCCCCTGGCTGATCAGGTAATCGACGATGGCCGAGCGGTTGAACATCGCCGCCATCATCAACGCCGTGCGCCCGTCAAAGGACGAACCCTCTACCTCGGCACCGCCTTCGACCAGCACCTTGACCGTGTCCAGGTCGCCCTTGAAGGCAGCCCCGGCAATCGGGCTTTGGCCATTGTCGTTACGAATTTCCGGATCGGCCTTGTGTTCCAGCAACACTTTCACGGCATCGACATGACCGTGATAGGCCGCCAGCATCAGCAAGGTGTCACCCTTGTGGTTGCGCAGATTCGGTGGCAGGCCCTTGCTCAGCAGTGCGGCGAGCATCGCCGCGTCGCCGTCTCGGGCTTTGTTGAATACCTGTTCGGCAAACTCCGCGGCTTCTTCCGGGGTCATCTGGCGGGATTTGTCTGACATTGAGGGCTCCACATTCGGTCAATCGCAAAGCCGCTAGTGTCCTCAAGCGGCCTTGCACCTGTCACCCCTTTTTTCTCTCCTGCGGCCATAGCCAGAATCAATAACGAAACTTGCCGTCATGGATATCCGCCAACACCTGTTCGGTGACTTGCACGTAGGTGTCAGAGCCCGGTAACCAGGCATAGACCGGATCGTCGCCGGTTTTTCCCGGATCGAAGGCTTCGTCCTTGAGGCGGGTCTTCTGGTACTTGAAGGTCCCGGTGGTTTCCATTTTCACTTTCACCCGCAAAAACAACGGCACGGCATACGCCGGCATTTGCGCCCGGGCAAAACTCAGCAACTCGCCAAAATCCAGGGTGGCCAGGGATTCGGCCGGCGTGATGGCCGCCATGCCGGCCCGACCGTTGGTGTTGTGGATTTCTACGCCGTAGGCCACTGCCTCGGCAATATGCGGATGCTGCAGCAGGATGTTCTCGACCTCGGTGGTCGAGACGTTCTCACCCTTCCAACGGTAGGTATCGCCAAGACGGTCGACGAACTGGGCATGGCCGAAGCCGATGTTCCTGAGCAAGTCACCGGTATTGAAGTAGCGGTCGCCTTTTTCAAACACATCATGGAGCACGACCTTCGCGGTTTTCTGCGGGTCGGTGTAGCCGTCCAGCGGCGCCTTGTCATCGATCCTTGCCAGCAACAGGCCTTCCTGCCCCTTACCGACCTTCTGCATGAAGCCCTTGCTGTTGCGGATCGGCGCGCAACTGTCGTGGGCGTATTCGACCAACTCCCAGGACATCAACGAGAAACCGATGGTGTTGTCAAAGTTCAGAATGTTGGTGAAACCGATGTTGCCGTCACTGGCGGCATACAGTTCACATATGTGGTTGATCCCGAAGCGCTGCTTGAACTCGCTCCAGACGCCGGGGCGCAGGCCGTTGCCGACCATCTTGACCACCGGGTTGTCACGGTCGTCGGCGCTGGCCGGTTGATCAATCAGATAACGGCACAACTCACCGACGTAACCGATGGTGGTCGCCCGGTATTTACGCACATCGTTCCAGAACTGACTGGCGCTGAATTTGCGCCGAATGGCAAAGCCCGACGCGCCATTGATCGCCGAGCCCCAGCACACGCAAAGCCCCGTGGCGTGGTACAGCGGCAAGGTGCAATAGACGATGTCCCCGGGGCCCATGTCCAGCGCGATCATGCCGAAGCTGGCGGACGAGCGCATCCAGCGACCGTGCTTGAACACGCCGGCCTTGGGCAACCCGGTCGTGCCGGAAGTGTAGATATAGAAGCAAGGGTCGTCGAGGTACACCTGTTGGCTGCTGAGCGAGTTTTCGCTTGAACCGTCGGCACTGACGCGCATCAAGTTGATGAAGCCGGCTGGCGCCTGTCCGGGGTCCCGGGACGTATCCTGGTCAGCCACCCACCAGGTCCTGGCGGCCTCGATCGACACCCGATCACGAATCGCCGAATAGGCCTCGACCAGTTCCTCGCCCACCACGATGGCCACCGGGTTGACCAGATTCACACTGTGCACCAGCGCCTGCTGGGTTTGCGAGGTATTGAGCATGGCACTGATGGCGCCGAGCTTGGCGACGGCCAGTACCGTGACCAGCAGTTCCGGACGGTTCTCGATGAAGATCCCGACCACATCGCCCTTGCCGATACCCTGGGCATGCAAGTGATGGGCGATCCGGTTGGCCCACTGGTTGGCTTGGGCATAACTGAGGCTGACCGTGCCATGCAGCAACGCCGGCCCCTCGGGGTTGCGCTGCGTCGCCTGCTCAAAGGTAAACGCCAGGCCGCAGGGCTGGTCCGGCTGTTTGACGTTGGCGACTTTGAGCCCCTTGACCACCCGTGGCAGGGCTTTGACGATGGACGGCAACTTACGGAGCATCATGCCCCAGGTAATCATGTCCTTGTGCGTGCTGCTCATGGTTGCTCCCGTATGACCCACTGCGTCGGGCCTGTTTTGTTATTGTCGGGCGAACATGCATGACGGGGTGTTCGGGGCAACTTCATCCCGGTATGAGAAACGACAGGAAAACCCTCGGACGCCTGGCTGCAGGCCAAAAAGTACGCCAGCGGTTCTGTCGCTGTACACGCGGTTTTTGAAATGTTTTGTATCCGAGAGAGTGTTACCGGCAATCACGCGAGAATGAATGACAGCGCCCGCCGCGCTCCGCGCAAAATGCAGGATGCACGATGGCCACTCATGCAAAATGCACGAATGCAAAAACAAGCCAATTGATTAACTTATTGATTTATAAGAATTTAATTAAAACTGAATGCTGGCACAATCAGTGCACCTATCACTCCACATGGCCCTTCATGCACACACGGAGCTGATAGACATGGACCTGATCCAAGAGAAGTTTTCCTCACTGTTCTCCCACTTCGCCGTCACGACGCAGGAGCGTCCCGACGGCGGCATTTTGCTGACCTTGCGCAGCAGCGACGGCAGAGAGTTCAAGCGTTCGATTTCCTATGCGCAGTTGCATGCCGGCGATCAACTGTCCTGGGCGATCAGCGCCATACGGCGCGACCTGGCCGAACAGGCCAGCGAACTGCCGCAGATTTCCATGCTGCAGAGCCAGCAGCGCTTCGCCTTGCCGACCTATTACTCGGCCTGAGCAGTACCGCTTCCCGTTGGGTGGCCAGGCGTTGCGCCTGGCCGCCCTTTTTACGTCACAGGTGCGCCGGATCGATCTGGGCAAAGGTCGTGACGCTCACATGCCCCGCCAGCTCACCCCCTTCGCGCACCAGGCCGCGGGTGGCCATGCCGGCCTCGCGGGCGGCGTCGAGTTCCTGCACGATGTCGGACAGGAACAGGATCTGCGCCGCTTCACAACCGATGGCCTGGGCAATGCGCTGGTAGGACTGCGCTTCACGCTTGGGGCCGGACGTGGTGTCGAAGTAACCGCTGAACAGCGGTGTCAGGTCGCCCGCCTCCGAGCAACCGAAGATCAGCTTCTGCGCCTGGATCGATCCCGAGGAATAAACAAACAGTTGATACCCCGCATCGTGCCAGCGTTTCAGCGCATCAACGGCGTCCGGGTACACATGCCCCTTCAACTGCCCGGCCTGGTAACCCTGCTCCCAGACCATGCCTTGCAATGCCTTGAGGGGCGTGGCCTTGCGGTCTTCGGCGATCCAGCCCAACAGAATCTCGATGACTCGCTCCACATCGGCATCGGGCTCGGCACTGTCCTGGCGCACCGCGTCCAGCTGGAGGGCCACGTCCGCGCGTTGCGCCTGCTGGCGGACAAACGCCGGCAGGTGCTGGGCGGCATAGGGGAACAACACATCGAACACAAAACTCACCGCGCTGGTGGTGCCTTCGATGTCAGTCAGAATGGCTTTGATGGTCATGCGCTCAATCCTCCAGGCGCGGGAAGCGGCCGGCAATGTCGTCGCCGGTGAAGTTGGCCACCCAGCCTTCGGGATTGTTGAACAGGCGGATCGCCACGAAGTGCGGGTGCTCGCCCATGTCGAACCAGTGCCGGGTGCCGGCCGGAACCGAGATCAGGTCGTTTTTCTCGCACAGCACCGCGTACACGTAGTCATCGATGTGCAGGGTGAACAGGCCACGCCCGGCCACGAAAAACCGCACTTCGTCTTCACCATGCCGATGCTCTTCAAGGAACTTGGCCCGCAGTTCGGCTTTTTGCGGGTGATCACTGTTCAGGCTGATCACGTCGACGGTGACGTAGCCGCCCTCGGTCATCAGTTGGTCGATCTGCACCTGGTAGGCCGCAATCACCTCTTCCTGGCTGGCGCCGGGCTGGATCTTCGCCGCCGCTTGCCAACGGTCGAAGCGCACACCCTGTTCAGCCAGGGTCGAGGCAATGTCGTCAAAGTGGGTCAAGACCTTGTTTGGCAGGTCCGGGCTTGAGACGTGGTAAACAGACAGGCTGCTCATGCTGGCGATTCCTCGTTAGCGGCGCTGCCGTCCGTTTTTCTACAGACCGGTTGGGCAGCGCGGTTCATCAGGCGGTGGGCGACTTCAATGAAGTCAGCCTTGACGGTGGGTCAGCGAGCGCACTTTCAACTCGCACTCGAACAGAAATTCAAAAGCCTCGATCTGGCGCAAGGCATCGCTCATGCCCGCACCCCAGGTATAGAGGCCATGACCGCGAATCAGGTAGCCGACGCACTCCGGGTGAGCGTCCAGCCAAGGCTGCACCTTGGCGGCCAGGCGGGCAATGTCCTGATCGTTGTCAAAGATCGGCACCCGCACGCGCGACTCGTGGGTTGAAACGCCGCTGAAGGCTTTTTGCAGTTCGTAGTCTTCAAACTCGATGTAGTCCTGGGGCGTCAGGCGCGACAGCACCGTGGCGTTCACCGAGTGGGTGTGCAGCACCGCGCCGATCTCCGGGCGCCAGCTGTACAGCTGAGTGTGCAGCAGGGTTTCGGCGGACGGCTTCTTGCCCGGCTCCAGGCTGTTGCCTGCCAGATCGGTGGCCAGCACGTCATCCAGGCCCAGTTGGCCTTTATGCTTGCCGGAAACGGTCAACAGCGCTTGGCTGGCCGACAGCCGCGTCGAGTAGTTGCTGCTGGTGGCCGGCGACCAGCCGCGGCCATAGAGAAAACGCCCGGCGTCGATGATTTGCTGGGCGAGGTGTTCACGGGTAAGGCTCATGGCCTGTCCTCTTGCATACGTGTGGCAATGATAACGGCTGCAGCCAGAGCTGCGAGACTGGCAATACTAAAGGTCAAGGTGGCGCCCAGGGCGTTCCAGCTGTAACCGGAATACAACGCACCCAATGCACCGCCGATGCCGGCCAGTGCCGCGTACAACGCCTGGCCCTGCCCTTGCTGGCGGGCACCGAAGCTACGTTGCACGAAATGGATGGCAGCGGCGTGAAAGCTGCCGAAGGTCGCCGCGTGCAGTATTTGCGCGAACAGCAGCACCCACAAAAATTCCGCGAATGAGCCCAGCAACAACCAGCGCAAGGCCGCCAGCAGGAAACTCGCCATCAGCACCCGGCGCACCGAGAACCGCGCCAGGATCCGGCTCATGAACAAGAACACCAAGACTTCGGCCACTACGCCCAGGGCCCAGAGCAGACCGATCACACCGCGGCTATAGCCCAGATGTTCCAGGTGCAGGGTCAGGAAAGTGTAATAGGGCCCGTGGCTCATCTGCATCAGTGCCACGCACCCGTAAAACGCCAGCACGCCGGGGCTGCCCAATTGCTTGAGGAAGCCCTCCCCGGCCGGGCGATTGCCTTGCGCCGGCTGCGCGTTCGGCACCCACAGGCTGCTAACGACGATCCCGGCCATGATCAGCACCAGCGCCACCGGGTAGATGTCCAGGCTCAGCCATTGGAACAGCCGCCCCAACGCCACCACGGTGATGATGAAGCCGATCGAGCCCCACAAACGGATCTGACTGTAGCGTGCGGCCTGGCCCTGCAAATGTGCCAGGGTGATGACTTCGAACTGCGGCAACACCGCGTGCCAGAAAAACGCATGCAGGGCCATGACCATCGCCAGCCAAGCGTAGCTTTTGCTGATGAAGATCAGCGAGAACGTCAGCAGCGTACAGACCGCACCGAAGCGCACGATGGCCAGGCGCCGGCCGGTGTAGTCACCGAGCCAGCCCCAGATATTGGGCGCGACGCAGCGCATGAGCATCGGAATCGCCACCAGTTCGCCAATGCGCGCAGTGGAAAAACCCAGGTGATCGAAATACAGCGCCAGGAACGGCGCGGTCGAACCGAGCAAGGCGAAATAGAACAGATAAAAGCTGGAGAGCCGCCAGTACGGGAGTGCCGCCACGGCCATCAGACCGCAGCGACGTCAGGGCATGGCTTCACAGCTGGCCCAGCACCGGAGTGCTGACGCGCACGTCGGCGTTTTGCCCGCGATGGCGCAGCAAGTGGTCCATCAGCACGATCGCCATCATGGCCTCGGCAATGGGGGTAGCACGAATGCCGACGCACGGGTCATGACGGCCCTTGGTGATGACCTCCACCGGGTTGCCGTGGATATCGATCGAACGGCCCGGCGTGGTGATGCTCGACGTGGGCTTGAGGGCCAGGTGCGCAACGATCGGCTGGCCGGACGAAATGCCGCCCAGGATGCCGCCGGCGTTGTTGCTGAGGAAGCCTTCAGGGGTCATCTCGTCGCGGTGCTCGGTGCCGCGCTGGGCCACGCTGGCGAAACCGGCGCCGATTTCCACACCCTTGACCGCGTTGATGCTCATCAGCGCGTGAGCCAGTTCGGCATCGAGACGGTCGAAGATCGGCTCGCCCAGACCCGGCTTCACGCCTTCGGCCACCACGGTAATCTTCGCGCCGACTGAATCCTGGTCGCGACGCAGTTGATCCATGTACGCCTCAAGCTCGGGCACTTTGTCCGGATCCGGGCTGAAAAACGCATTCTGCTCGACCGAGTCCCAGGTCTTGAACGGGATTTCGATCGGACCCAACTGGCTCATGTAGCCACGGATCACGATGCCTTGGGTGGCCAGGTATTTCTTGGCAATCGCCCCGGCGGCCACGCGCATGGCGGTTTCGCGGGCGGAACTGCGGCCGCCGCCGCGATAGTCGCGCTCGCCGTATTTGTGGTGGTAGGTGTAGTCGGCGTGGGCCGGGCGGAACAGGTCCTTGATCGCCGAGTAGTCCTTGGACTTCTGGTCGGTGTTGCGGATCAACAGGCCAATGGAGCACCCGGTGGTGCGACCTTCGAACACGCCAGAGAGGATTTCGACTTCGTCGGCTTCCTGACGCTGGGTGGTGTGGCGGCTGGTGCCCGGCTTGCGCCGGTCCAGGTCGCGCTGCAGGTCATCCAGGGACAACTCAAGGCCCGGCGGGCAGCCGTCGACAATGGCGACCAACGCCGGACCATGGCTTTCGCCCGCGGTGGTGACAGTGAACAGCTTGCCGTAGGTATTGCCGGACATGCAGGGCGCTCCGTGAAATCGCTGAACTAAGTGCGCGCCAGTATACGCAGGCTCACCAAGTAGTTCATCCTCGAACCTTATCGGTGCCCGTGAGTCCAACCGACACCTTGTGAATGATGGCGAGATAATGCTTCGAGTAATAGCCTTGAGCCTTACCCTGTTTACCGGCCTGCTTTCCAGTGTGGTCCAGGCCACCGTCCTGCAACGCCCCATCAGCCTGGAGACCGGCAACGGCGAGCTGTTCGGCTCGATGTTGCTGCCAAAATCCGACGCCCCGGTGCCGGTGGTACTGATCATTTCCGGGTCAGGCCCGACGGATCGCAATGGCAACAACCCGGAGGGTGGCAAAAACGACAGCCTCAAGCGCCTGGCCTGGGTGCTGGCCAAACACAACATCGCCAGCGTGCGCTACGACAAGCGTGGCGTGGCGGCGAGCCTGGCGGCCACCCCGGACGAACGCGACCTGACCCTTGAGGCCTACGTGGCGGACGCCGTGGCCTGGGGCCAGAAACTCAAGACCGACCCGCGCCTGGGGCCGTTGATCCTGCTGGGGCACAGCGAAGGTGCGCTGATTGCCACGCTCGCCGCGCCACAGGTGGATGCCGCCGGGCTGATCTCCGTGGCCGGCAGTGCCAGACCGGTGGACCAGATCCTGCGCCAGCAATTGAGTTACCGCTTGCCCCCGCAGTTGATGCTGCGCAGTAACGAACTGCTGGACAGCCTCAAGGCCGGACAGGTGGATGACAATGTCCCGTCCGCCTTGCAAGTGATCTTCCGCCCCAGCGTGCAACCGTACCTGATCACCCTGTTTCGCCAGGACCCGGCCGCCGCCTTCGCCAGGCTGAAAATGCCGGCACTGATTATCCAGGGCAGCCACGACATCCAGGTGAGTGTCAGTGATGCGCAGATGCTCAAGGCTGCCAAGCCCGACGCTCAGTTGGCGGTGATCGAGGGCATGAACCATGTGATGCGCATCGTGCCCATCGACGTCAAGCGGCAAGTGGCCTCCTACAAGGACCCGCAACTGCCCCTGGCCGCCGAACTTGGCTCACGCATTCTCAGCTTTATTGACGGACTTCGTCCCAGTTAAGCCGGTTTTACCCTCCAGTCCTGGAAAAAGCGGCCGATAAGCCGATGTCGACCGTTGATGAACGGTCGACAAGCAGCGCTTGGACAGGACCTCACCGCTATGACTGATACCCAGAATTCACCCGACACCGCGCCAGCAGCAACGGCCACAGAAGCGGTTGAGCTGCCGTGGCCGGACGTCCAGCCCGAGCACCACAGAATGCTGCGCCTGGCGCCGCTGAAAACCGACCGGGCGACCGGCGGGCGGCCATTGCGCTTTGTGGAATTCGGCTACGCCGAGCGCAACAACCACGAACGCAGCCTGCTGCGCATGAGCATCGCCCTGCCCGGCCAGCGGGTGCGCAAAGAGCAGAACCACCTGGATGTCTGGGTTGATCACGAGGCCCGACGCGTGCACTTCGAGCCGGCCAGCGGTCTGCAGATCGAGCCGATGAATCGCGGCATTGGCCGCTTCCTGGCCGCGCAGGGCATCACCTGGGCAAAGAAGAAATGGTCGAGCTACACCTTTGACGGCGTCGACCTGAACAACAAGGACGCCCTCAACGAAGACACCCGCCTGCGCCGCGATCACTTCCTGCGGGTGCATGGTTTTGATGTGGTCTACGCCGATGCCCAGCATTTGAAAGGCAGTGTCAAAGCCGGCAAGGTCGGCGACCTGCTAGCCGACTGGAACACCGAAAAGCTGCAGTTCGTGGAAATCCTCGAAGCCGCGCAGATGCTGCAGCAAGCCGAGCAGAATCTGGCCGAACAGGAAGTCAAACTGCAAAAGCAGGAAGAGAAAGTCAGCCAGTACAAACGCGAAGACACTGGACTGCGCTTCACCATCACCTGTCTGGTGGCGTTTTCGGTGTTCCAGGCGGGATTGCTGATCTGGATTGCTACGCACCGCTAAACCAGCAGTAACGAGCATTCCCACGCCGGGGCGTGGGAATGCTCAGGCGTCAGACGCGGGCAGCAAACAACGCCTGATGCTCACGGCATTGCTCGGCGCTGAGCATGAACACGCCATGACCGCCTCGTTCGAAGTCCAGCCAGGCGAAGTCGACTTCCGGGTACAACGCCTCGACATGCACCTGGCTGTTGCCCACTTCAACGATCAACAAGCCTTTCTCGGTCAAGTGATCGGCCGCCTCGGCCAGCATCCGCCGAACCAGGTTCAAGCCATCGTCGCCGCAAGCCAGGCCCAGTTCTGGCTCGTGCTGGTACTCGTCCGGCATGTCGGCAAAGTCTTCGGCGTCCACGTAGGGCGGGTTGGACACGATCAGGTCGAAACGCTGCCCTGGCAAACCGTCGAAGCCATCGCCCTGAACGGTGTACACCCGCTCATCGACGCCATGGCGCTCAATGTTTTGATTAGCCACTTCCAGCGCTTCGAACGACAGGTCCGCCAGCACCACTTCGGCCTTCGGGAACTCGTAGGCGCAGGCAATGCCGATGCAGCCGGAACCGGTGCACAGGTCGAGAATGCGCGCCGGTTCAGTGCCCAGCCACGGCGTGAAGCGGTTTTCGATCAGCTCGCCAATCGGCGAACGCGGGATCAAGACACGCTCGTCGACGATGAACGACATGCCACAGAACCAGGCTTCACCCAACAGGTAGGCGGTCGGGATGCGCTCGTCGATACGCCGCTTGAGCAACCGTTGCAGATTGACCAGTTCGTCTTCTTCGAGCGCACAGTCCAGATAGCTGTCGGCGATTTCCCAGGGCAGGTGCAACGCGCCCAACACCAGCTGTCGGGCTTCGTCCCAGGCGTTGTCGGTCCCATGGCCGAAAAACAGATCCTCCCCATGAAAACGACTGACAGCCCAACGAATATGGTCGCGCAACGTGCGCAGACGGGAAGTGATCACGGGGTAGACTCCTGAAAAAACGACTGGCGATTCTACCAGTCTTGACCGGCACCGACGATGCAAGAAAGCTAATGACTCGGAAGTAGGATTAATCCATCTTTTCAGCTTTTGTATTGAACATCCGCCCGGCTCTTGAGAGTCTGCAGGCCAGCAACGACGGGGCCTACGATGGTAGCGGTTCACATAACTGCTCAGCCAGAGGACAATGGCGCAAAAGCCCCACTCGAAGGAGCCCCCGAATGTCCGTTCCAAAGACGATGTTTCAACTCAGCGGTCGTGGTTACGCGCCAGCCAACCTGGCCCACGCGACGCTGGTGATCATCGATGCCCAGAAAGAATACCTCAGCGGCCCGTTGGCCCTGTCCGGCATGGATGCTGCCGTCGACAACATCAAGCAGCTGCTTGCGGCCGCCCGCTCCGCCGCTCGGCCGATCGTGCATGTCCGTCACCTGGGCACCGTCGGTGGCCTGTTCGACCCGCAGGGCGAACGCGGTGAATTCATTCCCGGGCTGGAACCCTTGGCCGACGAAACCATCATCGGCAAACTGCTGCCGAGCGCGTTCCACGGCACGCCGCTGGAAAAACGCCTGCAAGACCTTGGTTCACTGGACCTGATCGTGTGCGGTTTCATGAGCCACTCCAGCGTCAGCACCACCGTGCGCGCCGCCAAGAACCTGGGCTTTCGCTGCACCTTGGTCGAAGATGCCTGCGCCACCCGGGACCTGCCTTTCAAAGGCGGCGTGCTGAGTGCCGAGCACGTGCAGCAGACCGAAATGGCGATCATGGCTGACAACTTCGCCACCCTGGCGCTGACCAAAGACCTGATCTGATCGCCCTGGACTGAGCGGCCCTTTGCGCCGCTCATCCGCAAAGGTCTCTCATTCCCTATAATTGAATTAGCCTCAGGAACCACCCGGTCATCTCCCGGTCGAAGGGCCGATACCCATTGAGGAAGATCGGAATGAAGATATCCGATGGATTTGACGCTCGCCGCTTGCGACCCAAGGGTCCGCGCAATTGGCGCTTTCGCATCGCCGCAGCCTGCTCCGCCCTGCTCGCCGCGTTTGGTGTGCTGCTGGCGATGGCCGGTGCCGCCAGCCTGTTGGGCCGCCCGCCCGCACTGGGTGAACTGAACGCCAGCCCGGTGGGCGCGGCGGTGATTCTCGGGCTGGGCCTGTTCCTGCTCTATGCAGGCGTTGCACTGTGGCGTCGCTGCCGGCGCCGGATGCGTCAACCCAGCGGGCTGAACATGGCGCCGCACTTGATGAAAAAGCATGACTGAGTCGCACCGACTTAGTCGCGCCGACTGCGTTTTGACGCACCCGATTCACCTCGACTTGGGTAAACTGGCCGCCCTTCGCGGAGGCTGACATGCAAGACGACGATTTTTCCCTGTTCAAAAGCGCGATCCAAGGCGTCAAGCCGATCAAGCACGATCGCGCCGAAACCGGCAAACCCAAGGCTGACTGCGCGCAGATCGCCAAGCTGCGCCAGGCGGCGACCATCCGTACCGACGTTGCCGCGGTAGACGGCCTGTCCGACCAGTTCGTGATCGACGTCGGCCCGGAAGACGAGTTGATGTGGGCGCGTGACGGTGTGCAGGAAAGCCAGATGCGCAAGCTCAAGATCGGGCAGATCCCGTTCGAAGGCAGCCTCGACCTGCACGGCATGAACGTCGAAAAGGCCCGCGAAACACTCTGGGCCTTTCTCGCCGAAGCGACAAAATTCGAAATCCGCTGCGTGCGCGTGACCCACGGCAAGGCTGTACGCCTGGACGGCAAACGGCCGATGATCAAAAGTCACGTCAACACCTGGCTGCGCCAGCATCCGCAGGTGCTTGGCTTCACCTCCTGTCAGGCCCGACACGGTGGCGCCGGAGCGGTTTATGTGATGCTCAAACGCACCATGATGGAAGGTCGCGACGAGTAAAGCTGACGCGTCGCGCTTGCAGCGCCGTGCCTGCCACCGTACCCTTGCCCTTTGCGTAAAATCCCACAGGTAGTTTCATGTCCCTGGAACAGAATTACACGGCGATCCTCGGCCAGCTGGGCGAAGACGTCTCCCGCGAAGGTCTGCTCGACACGCCAAAGCGTGCCGCCAAAGCCATGCAGTACCTTTGCCGCGGTTATGAACAATCGCTTGAAGAAGTCACCAACGGTGCCTTGTTCAGCTCCGACAACAGCGAAATGGTGCTGGTCAAGGACATCGAGCTCTACTCGTTGTGCGAACACCACCTGCTGCCTTTCATCGGCAAGGCGCATGTCGCTTACATTCCGAGTGGCAAGGTGCTGGGCCTGTCGAAAGTCGCGCGGATCGTCGATATGTACGCCCGCCGGCTGCAGATCCAGGAAAATCTCAGCCGCCAGATCGCCGATGCGGTCCAGCAGGTCACTGGTGCCCTGGGCGTTGCCGTCGTAATCGAAGCCAAGCACATGTGCATGATGATGCGCGGTGTGGAGAAACAGAACTCGACGATGATCACCTCCGTGATGCTCGGTGAGTTCCGCGAGAACGCGGCCACCCGCAGCGAGTTTCTCAGCCTGATCAAGTAACGCGCAGCACGAAAAAAACCGGCATTCATCGCCGGTTTGCATGTGGCTGGCTCTCACCAGAACCACATAAAAAACAAGGGCTTGCAGCGATGCAGGCCCTTGTTGTTTCTGGTCGGGGTTACGCTGGGACTACACTGCCGCTGGTCGGAATCTGTCGGAGCGCAGATTTCGTCCGGCACCTTGAAGGGAATAACGACTAGGCATTAAAGGACTACTCTCTTCTTTTCCACGGAGGAATCACGATGTCCAACGCAGACCTGCTCCCTTCCCTGCTTTTCAAGATAAACCAAAACCAGCTCGCCCTTGAGGCCGCCATCATGGAACTCACACTCTGGGTCGAACAGCGCGGATCGGGTCACGTTGCGGGCAACGTGCGCGGTGCGCTGGAAACAATTGGCAAGAACGAGGAGTTCATCAAGATGACCCTCGCGGTGATGATGACACCGGAATGACTACCTATTGACTGGATATAAAATGAAAAAAATTGCATTCCTCGGTTTATTATTATTGTCGTGCCATGTGATGGCAAAAGAATCTTCATGTGATGATGCGTTAATTGAACAATTTCATAAGGCTAGGGAGTTGTATCTTTCAATACAAAGTATTCATACACAGGGCTACCAAAATCCCAAGATAGCAACATGGAAATCAGGAGTCGACAAGCTGAGCCAAAAATGCAACTCGATGTCATATATAAACTTGCCATTTGATAGAACCATAGGTACTCATGATTTGTACGATTTAATGGAAGCATATATCAACGGTAAAGGGATCGAAGAATGGCAAGCAAAATTTTCTCTAGCCCTTGTTTGTCACGAAACCCCTGCTGCCTGTTCAAAATATATAAGCAAAACCTCGCCCAATGATCTAGATGAGTTTTTGGACAGCAAGGATAATTAAGCTGCGTCGCGACATGGCATGTCGCCTAATAGTGGTTATTCCCCCAAGGTGAAAAATGGAAAATATCTACGAGATGGTTAGAAGCAACCCCGAGCTTTTCACTTGGGCAGTTGCTTTTATTAGTGCGCTCTGGATTGTATTTGTGTATTTTAATAAGAAATCCCACGATAAATCGATGGAGAAACTAAAGCACTCCTACAAAATAAAGGAAGCAGAGGTTCTTCATATAATCAATAAACTGCAAAATTTAGAGGAGTTGGCGGGGGAGGCAAAAGAATCTGCCATCAGCTATCAGCCCGCCGCGCACAAAAGAGAGCATTGCTCAAGAACGCAAATAAAACTGGAAGAGCTTGCTGGTCAGCTTGGAAAGTATCAACCATTAGTGCAGGCCATAAGAGATCTAAGTAATCGCTGTGCAATTATGACTGAAGACGATTCGCATGATACATGCAGGGAAGAAGTTCTAGCGTTCTATCAAGCTCTATTAAAAGAGTCTGGAAGTGTTAAGAGGAGCATTACAACCTAACAATGCGCTCACTGGGGCCGCGCCGGTTAGCACCAACGTTATGAATGCCTACAAAGGGTCGTGTGCGCCGATCCTGATTCCCCACGACTCAACAGCCTGTGCGCTACACTGAAAGGTGCGCCGATTTCCCATTTGCAGGGGCGCTCGCCAAATACCTGCTAAGTGCGGAGCACCGCCATCATGCCAGTCCTACAAATAGACGTTGAAACCCGCCTTGCAATCGCACAGGCGATCATGGAAAGCCCCGAAACCATCTCCATCATTACCCTGCCATCCGGCGTGAAGCTACGGCTGCTCAATCACTTCGGCCATGTCGCCCTGGAGGTGATCGCTGGGGAGGATTTGTTTGGTGATGTCCAGGTCGTGACTGGGCCACCTGTAGAAGTGGATGCATAGGAGAAAGGCCGTCTCGCGAGACGGCCTTTTCACAACAGTTGTTTGCGGCGTAATTCGTTCACCGTGGGTTTGCGGTTTGTTGCCGTGGATTGACGGACGGTGCCGCCCTGTTCACTCGGGCTCCCATGGTAGCTTTCGAGGGTGCAATTTTGCGTCGCTTCCACCAGTCGGCGGCTCCGGCGTTCTTCGGGGCTAAGGCCAATTTCGCTTGCCCACTTTTCCCTGTCAGCGTCTAGGGGCGGCTCCGGCTGTAGCAGCGGTGGCATGTCAGGCACGGCATCAGCCTGCCAGTGAGGGGGCTGGTAGGTTTGCACCGGGGTCATGTCTCCCTGCTGATCGACGGCTTTGGCCAATGCGTACGCGACTCTCCTAGCAGCTTCCATTTCGGTCAGGTTGTTGACGTTGATTTGCGTGTTATACACAGCGTCGGGGTCATCTTTTGCGGGGGCTGGCCACAATCTGGAGAGCCCCTGTCGGATAAATTCAGCTGGGTTTGCCTCGGCGAATTTCAACAGCCACTTCACGCCACCCAATTTTTCGTAGCAGTACATCAGGTCCGCACTCATCCTATCGGTCAGCAGTTTTCGAGCTTCACGATCAATGGACTTTCCAGCTACTCGTCCGCCGGTCTTGGGTTGGCCTGTTCGCGCTGTCATTTCAATCAGCCCCCAGCGTGACCACGACCGCCTTCAGGTTGCCGCTATCGTCGTACTCAAGATGCGCCTTGGCACCCTGCACCACGGGCTGTTGGGGTTGTTCGTCGAGGTAGGCACGAAGCACCTCAGCGAGCGCTGAGGCCTCGGCCAAGCGGTTGGTGCTGGTAAAGGTGACGATGGCCATGTCAGTTACCTCGACGTGCCTGGATCATAGGTTCGAGCCTCGGCTAGAACTGGCGGCGCGATAGCCGGTGGCATGGGCGCGATGTCAGCGGGCACCATCCGCACGATCTGGCCCACTTCATTGCGCTGCACACGCCATTGCATCAGGCCAGCGTTCACCAGGTTGATCCGGCCAAGTTCATCGCGCTGGAAACTCATTTCCATGGCCTTTGGCGCTACTGCTCTTGGCGTTGGCGGGATCTGCCGAAAATCTGTCGTTGGTTCTGGCCTGTTGAAGTCGTCCATCAGTCGCCGAACATGCGCGGGTTGCTTGACTGGCCGCTGTTCCAGTGCAGCCTCGACGCGCTGATCGACCAGCCGCTGGATCGCGACGGCCAGATCATCATCGGCGGGCACCGGGATCTTTTCCGGCGACTGCCGGGCCATTTGCCGTTCAAGGATTTTCAACTTTGTGGAAGACATGACCGGGCCGCCTCTATGTGATTGCGTAAAGTAATTTGCTCTCCACCATGCCAGCTGACTTTATTATTCAGCAGGCCATCGAGCTTGCGCACTAGTTCGTCGTGGCCGCCGACTAACACCAGCGCGTCACGGACTTGTAAAGCTTCCAAGATCAATTCGTTCCCACAGGTGATAGTGTCCATGATTATCCCTCACTCAAGCCAAGTTTAATCGGGCGGACTGCTGCCTGGGCTACCGCCACGCCCGCCGTAGTTAGGCTCGCCAACTGTATCCGCTGGAGGCCCTTGAATTGCGCAGGATCGAACACCAGCACTTGCGCCGCCGAGCAGCTAAAGGTCAGAAAGTTGCCCAGGCTATCCTTGATCGGATAGTAATCGGTGGTGCCGTCCACATTGCCTTTGAAACCCAAAGCCGCCGTTGTCCATGAGCTGCTAATTTGCACGCAACTTAGGGTCAGCCCGGTTAAGTTAATGTCACCACTCAGGCCGTCAGCCGCCGTCGAAATATCTACAGCACAATGGGCGCGGTTAGAGGGTCTTGCTCTATTAACTTGTACAGTTGCCATTTTGAGTCACTCCCCTTTAAGTTTACGATTTTGCTTACGCTCTTTACGTTTGGCCCTGGCTTGCTCACGGTCCATTTGCGCTACCAACTTAGCCACCTTGCCGGATTTCATGGTTCAGCCCTTTAAATCGAGAAGCGTTCTGTAGCGCGCTTGAAGTTGCGGATCACGCATGTACTTGGCCCGCTCGCTCGGAATTTTAAGCATGGATTCGAATGCAGCAAGCTCGCGGGCAATGCCGGGGCCGTCTTTCGGAATGTTGTTGGCGCCTATTGCAGCGTTATACAAAAATTCCAAAACCTCGACTGTGTTGAGACTATGAACCCAATCACCCGTGAATTGGTCGAAGTGTTTCTGTTCACGCGCTGGTAGTGACTCAAGATAGTTTTGTGCCAGCGCGATTACTTGCTGTGCCGAGTGCTCGCCGTACTTCTGTTGCAGGGTCGCGTGGGTCTGGGCTTTGATTTGCTCGTTTCGCTTCACGACCCAAGCATATTGAGCGTCGTTCAATTGATCGAGGGGATCGGTAGAAGTAGTAGGTCCAGCACGTCCCTGTGCTGGTGCCTCTTGACCCCTCGCGCCAAGTTTTTCATTAAGCAAAGCCAGCCATTGAAAACTGGCTTTTAAAAACTGTTGTTTCTGTTGTTGGGTGCCACTAAGACCCTGAAGGTGATTACCAAAGGACTCGGCTAAAAAGTCCCCGACCAGATCTTTTGGGAGTGTAAAGTTATGCTGGCGTTGAACTTGCCGGGGTGCCTTCGTGGCGTTGTCCGTAAAAAATGAAATAGCGCTCTGGATCAGATGGTTCGGGTAGTTGAGGCTACTCATGTCCGAAAGAAAAACACCACCAACCCGGCCCAATATGATCCGCACTTGTTGTGGGGTTGTTCCAGGTGGCATCGGCGTGCCGAACAGCATCAGGCCCTGGCTTTGTTGGGGCTGCCGTTGGGCCTCGTCGATTTCCCGTGGGGTCAGCACATCAGTCCGACCCCACGTATCAGGACTGGGCGATAACGGCGCGAGCACCGGCAGGCCTTCGTTGTATGGGGCAATCTCACCGCTATCGTAAAGGTCGATTTCATTAGCCACGGCGCCCCCCCGGACCCCATAGGGTCATGTAATTTCCATTGCGGATTACTTCGACGCCGATACCTTGTAACGGGATCTGTAGACTGGACAGTCGCGATTTAACTTCAGCGTAACTTTCACCCGTCATCGGAAGTTCAGCTGCTTCGATAATCCGTTCGATCAATTGCGGTTCCTCGGTAACAAGGAAACCATATTTCTCTTTATCCGTCAGGCTGAAAATAGCGGCGATGATTTTCTGGCACATAGACATTGTGTTTTTCCCCATGATTTGTTGGGCGACGTAACTGGCGTTTGGCAGATGCTGCACAGCGCTCAGTAAAGCTTGCATAAGATGCATCACAATAAACTCGCTTTTTGCGGGGCTGCGTCGGCGCGTACAACTTGATTGCGCATGGTCAGCCAAGGACGCATACAAACCACATGGCACCGGGAGTTGTGAACCGGCTCGCCGCGAATATCTTTCTCGACGATAAGATCCAGGTGCGCGAGACGTTTGGCATCCTGCAAACACCATCGACATTGAGTATTCGACGTCGGGAAGTGTTCCAGTCGGTAGCGCATTTGTTCGATGGTGGGCGGGGTGGCTAATGACACCAACGACCAACTACCATCGGTGTTTCTCCACAGACCAACGCCATGGTTTACGAGTTCGGTGTGGGTTTCGGCCTTTTTAAGGTAGTGAATTAGTTCTTCCAGATCGGGCGCACTGTCACCCATCGAAGCCGTGGCGAACTTGGCGATGGAAGTCAGTTCGCCACGATAGGAAATAAACTGTATCGCAACTTCTTGGATGCTGGCGTTAATTCGAGCGTCCATAGTCAGCCCCTGAGTGATGCGTGTTGCAGAAGTTGTTGCAGAGCATCTTCTTGGCTGATGGCATTCTTCACAACGACAACACCGTCACTGTTACGCACCGCCGACCACAGTTCCTCAGGGCCGCAGTACACGAGTTTGTGATTCGATGGGAGTTTCTCACCAATCGAGCACATTAATGAGGGGAGATGGGATTCATAAAGCTTGTGAACTTCAGCGTAGCCATGGCCTGCTTGGAGGACCAAGTAACGGGAGTAAAGAGTGCGCCCAGCGTCGATCAAAATCAATTCATCGAATGGCTGGAACTGATGCGCCACGGTGGCGTAAAAACTTGATTCGCTTAACCTCTCTGGCGGTGTCCCGGCAGGATAAATAATGCGAAATTCATTACCAGCGGCTTCGCGCAGCTTTACATCGCGTGGGGTCAAGGAAGCAACGGGGTGGTGCTGTTCGACAGCAACATCGGAACGCGACATGGTGGGGATACTCCGAACAATGGATTTGTTGGAGTAAACATACTGCGAAGCGTGGTTGTTGTATGGCCCAAAAAGGAAATAGGCTGTTGTTCTAAAGTTAAAGCAACAGTGTTTTTAACTGATTGTAGACAGTGCGCCATCCACAGGGTTTACCGGCTCTATCCGTCTTGCCGTCTGGATAGATCCGCTTGGTCAACCATATTGCGCGGGCCGTATCAGTGCCGGTCCAGTTCACCAGTTGCAAGCGATACAGTTCGACACCGGCGTCAATGGCGTCATGCTTGCGGCTGGTCTTAGTGGCCCCAGCGTGCAGCGCACGCGCCTTCATGGCCGTGGCCTTGTCGGGATCTGGCGCAGGTTGTTGGGCCTGGAGCCGTTGCAGTTCCACCCTCGACCACTCCAGTTCATCGAGCAGTGCGTTGTTCCTCTGGTACAGATCAGGTGGGAGTCGGCGACGTAGCTGCTGCATATCGGGCATGGATGATCCCATCGTCGTGCTGGTCATAACCATTTCCCTCCTTTATCGCGCAGCCTTATGCCGTTGAAGACTTTCGTACCTGATGGAACCCATGGCCTGGTATCGAAGTAGGGATCGAACAGATCCAACAACGTGTGAAACCGCTTCGCTCTGATATTCAAGCGCACTGCACAACCTCCTGAGCCGCTGCTAGCGACGTTTTCTCGATCTGGCCCCTGTCCGTGCATGGTGAATTTTTAGCGCGTCTCCTACGCGACCCTGCGCTTTTTGGCCTACCCAAAAACCACCAAAAATGCGGTTTTTGACCCCTTCCGTGACCCTGATGTAACCCCGCGAGCGCCGAAACCAATGTTTATGGGCCTTTCAGGCCGATATTCAGCGGATCAAGTGTCCGTTTTACCGCTAAAAATGGGCCGTTTTGCACAAGCGGTGCCGCCGTTCTAGATGCTCCGGGACCAATTACTGAACTCTCAAGCTTTCTAATTGTGTGCGTCCAACTACTGGATCTGTCATAGCAAACCCCGTTCTTTGACCAAACGCACCAGCAGTTCCGCATAGGTTTCACCAGGGCGCTTGATGGCCGTTACAGCAGCAACCTCATCGGGTGACAGCCATAGGTCAAGCGACAGCCAACCCTCAGCTTGCCTCTGCCGCCGTAACAACCGCATGCGCTTGGCATCCTTGCCACGAGCCTTGGGCCTTGGCACCACTCGCAAATAATCGGTCGCCAGCATCTGCTCTGCGTCGGCGGGACTGAGGATCGTCTGCACCTGACTTTCCCGCGCCATCAAGAATGCTTTCATTTCACCACCTCGCTGGAGGGGGCGGATGACTCCCCCCACTTCACCATTCCTAAAGGAAGACATATTGGATGACAGCCCCCTGTCTTCCTCTGAAACCCACAGCCCGTATGGTCTCCTTGCCGTTAAGAAGACGGAAGTCAGAAAACCCCTTATACCCACCACCACAAAGGTTTTTAGTAGTTAGGTATATATATGTATTGTCTTCTGTCTTCTTAAGAGCAAATAACCCCTCTAGGCTGGGCTTTCCAGAGGAAGACAGACCCCCGTCTTCCTCTCGTCTTCCGTATTCCTTAAAGCACCGCCTCATCAGGTGGTGCATCCTTGCTCCACGTCAGCCGCTTGTAACCCACTCCGCCCCGGCTTAATTTGACCTCCACAAAAAAACCTTCGTCCACCAGTGCCTTGACTACGGCGGCGCGTTCCTTGGTGTTTTCCCTCCATGGGCGGCAGTAATCCGTGATGTATTTAGCTGGCAAGCAGCCGCGTTTTTTATGTAGTGCGATAGCACTGTCTTTTTTGAAGAGCGCCACCAATGCATTGCGTACCCTACTGAAGACATCGGTTGCACCACCCCCCTCATCATCGAACTTCGTCGCGAACTTCAGCACCGCCCAACGCACCAGACGTACCGCCCATGCGAAGCTATCCGGTGTCACCTTCAACTCATCACCGGCGAGTGCGTGGAGCATGGCAACCTGTAGAACCTTCTCCGCGTACCGTCCCCATACACCCGGCAGATCCTGCGCCAACTCCGCGCCGTACTGGCATTCGCGTTGCCAGTCGTTGTAAAACTCCAGATAAACTTCCAGCACATACGGCTGCACCCCCGAGGGGGGTGATCCATTGGGGTCGAAAAATTCGACAAACTTCTTCGCCTGTATCGCCGTCGCCCACTTCACCACTTCGGCAGGTAGTGCCGTTTGTGGCAGACCACTTCCAATAGGTGGCAGACCCTCCACCACGAATGGCAGGAAACGGTTGAGCATTCCGTCCGCCGTCGCGGCTGCATTGAGCAAACCAATGTTGCGTGTGACGCCTAGACCCACGGCCGAAAGGAACGGGTATTCCAGAGCTGGCATATCCTTTGCGCGCTTGTCGTGACCGGAATATTCAATACCTGGGATATGCGGTTTGGTCGCTGCATCGTGCAATTCCATCATCAAGGTCGCTTTGTTGTACGCCGGTGATCCTTGCGGCGCCGACATCATGCCGATCAGCTCCTTGACCATTTCTTCATTGGCCCAAACCACTTGCGAGACCTTGGCGAACTTCCACAACATGGCCTCCGGCGAGCCGAACCGATTGGTGAAATGCAGCACGGCAGGAAATACCTTTTGGTCGCTAAGCTGTTTCGCCGCTTCTTCTGCGGCTCGGATGACGGCAGCCTTGCCGGACTCGGAGGGTGCAAACAGCAACATCCACAGGTTGCACCGAAGGTCTCGCGGCAGCCTGACGTTGCGCCCGATGAACGCTTGGACAAACAGCAGCACGCTGCACAGGGCAAAGGTCGGGTGAACCCGAAAGGCATTCTCCTTTTGCCACTTCATGTAGGTTTTCATGACAGGAGGCGCGGTATCGATGATCTGTTCAAGTTCGTCGTCAACCGGCTGTTCTGGATCATCGAGCAGGACTCTATCCACGTCGATAACTCGACCATTCAGGTGGTCAAGGTCATTACCCGGCTCAGGCTGCGCGTAGTCGGCGCCGTAGGCCGCTGAATCAAACACTACATCAGCATCCAGTTCGCGCTCTACCACTTCCTGAATGCGATCCCCGAGGGTTTGGCGTTCATCTGGACTGGTGTTGCGGTCTAATACGATCTGCGCGTGGTAGTGTTGTATCTCTCGTGTGTGATCGTCAGCAGACCATGCGATGCCAGCGTAATTATCACCAATGACCACCAGCGCCTTATGGGCGTCCGGGCCTTTGAAGTTGAGAGGTAGATAGTTGACCATGTGCAACTCCCCCGGTATTGCCAAGTAAACAACCGGGGTTTATATTGACCTCGGTGCGTTCATCACCAAACCCTAAACCTTCCAAGTTACCCTTTCGACTTGGAAGGTTTTTTATTTCTGTTTTTCATCGCGTAGACTGTACAACTCATTTTCACTAAAATAATTTTGGTACAGAATTAACACCGCCATGCCCGTCATGATTACACTCCCTCCCGCACGGTCTGACTTTCTAGAAAGGCGTCTAAATCCCTTTTCCAATAAAAAACCTTGCTGCCAACTTTAATGTAGGGGATGGGATAACGCTTCTCGCAGCGCCACACATTAAGAGTGTTTTCGGTAATGCCGATATAGGCGGCTGCTTCTTTATGGTGGAGACGTTCGCTTTGCATGACTTGACCTCACCGAATGGAACTGCCAGAACATCTAGCAGCGTCGATGAGGTCAGACTAATCGCAATTTAAATTAATATCGGGTTAGACTTTTACTGATTCCTAACCCGTTTTTTCGTCAAGGATTCCGTAGATTTGGCCACTGGCGATGTTTATGTCCACTTCAAGGTGGTGACGTACTTCAGGGTCCGTGGGTTGGTCAAGGACCTCGGCCTCAATCAGCCCCTTCATTCCATCGTAAATCTGCTTAATCCGAGCCGAACTAAGATGGTATTTATCACCTACGGTTTTGTAGGCGCCGATCTTCTTGTTGTTGTCTTTTAACGGCAACCGATCAACAGCCCGATTGTTCAGCTCCCAGACTTCCCGCGCAATTTTGTAGTGCCGCTTGAAGGTGGCGCTCTTTCCTTTGGTATTTAACTCATCATCAGCCCTGCGCCCGTCCGCGATCTGTTCGAATGCCGTAGCGAAGTAATCGGCCAGACCCTTCGGTGGGACTTTACCCCACCGAAGGTATCTGGCCATGCAGAGCACCAACGCCCGCGCTGCTACATCGTCACCAGCCTTTGCCGCTTTAATGTGGGGATCGAACCAGAGGTGTTTCATGACGCGGCCCCCCGGATCGGCACCACGTTATCGGCGGCAGTCGCTTCTATATGGTCGGCCACCGCTTGCCAGCCGGCGCGCAGGGTTTCTTTCAGCTTTCTGATGTAATTCGTGTCAGTCACATCGTCTTTACGCTTGTGGTTCATCAGTCGTTTCAAGGTGCTGGACGACACCAGTTCGTCAGCGATGGACGCGAACAGACTGCGCAGCATTTTTGATGTGAACGGAATGCCGGTTACTGCCGACAGTTCATGCGCCAGTTCGTTGGCCTGTGCGGGGGTGATGGGAAACAGGCGGTCAGTCGGTCCCTTACCTTCGGCATTCCGTTGAGCGATTTCCTGTGCACAGGCCGAAAGCAGTAGGACATGATCCGTGCGATTTTTGGTGTCGTGTAGGCGTATCTCATCGCCAACCAAATCGCCGACCAACACCTTCAATGGCTCACCTGGGCGGCAGCCAGTCAGCACGAGAAAAGCTATATAGTCCGCCACCGGTGACGGCGGCAGTGCATGCAGCGCCCGCCACCATTCGCCCAGATGGGTCAGCAGGTGCTCGACCGGCCCGGTTTCACTAACGCCAGCCTTCTCTAGATAGATGCGGTCCGCTTCGCGGGTTTCGACGCTGAAAGGGTCTTGTGGGATTTTGACGGCGTAGAAACGCAGAATGGCCGCCAGCGTTTGCATCGCATAAAAGGCCTGCCGCCCGCTATGCCGCTTGAGGTTTTCAGCGTGCAGCGCCTTTATGTCGTCGGCGCTAATGGCGTAGATCGACTTGTTGGCCAGACGCGCAAGGGTGCCGCCTTTCGTGCGCTTACCAGCCGCCGTCAATCGACTGGGTTTGATCATGGCCAGATAGTCGGCTTTTGTCCGTGCCTTGAGCGGCAGTTTGTCAGTGCGTCTCCTTTTATCAGTGACGTACTGGTTGACGGCTTCGGCCAGTGTCAGGGATTGGGCCTTGCCCACACGCTTGGCCGCGTTCGGGCTCTGGCCTTCGGCGATCTGGTGAATGATTTCCTTCGCCCGCTTCCGCGCTTGGTCGATGCCCATGATCGGGTAAGGGTGCTCGCCGACTTTGACACGCTCAGGCTTTCCATTCACCCGTTGGAAAATATAGAAGGTCTTTGTGCCGTTGGCGGTGACGCGTAGTTGGAGGCCGTTGACCTTCGTGTCGTGATAGGTAACCCGTGTCCCAGGTTCAGGCAATGGCAGTGCATCCAGCGCCGCAATAGTGAAGGTGATTTTCTGGGTGGGTGCCCGCTTACTGCTCATCGGAGTTACCTCCTTGGGTTACGCTCGGGTTACGCAACAGGTGTAACCCGGTGTATTTCAATGTAACCCCATAAAGCGCTGAAGGCCCCTAACTCATTAGTACATAAAGGATTATAAAATTGCGTAAAAGCGGATAAAACATTCTTTATGCGGCATTCATCGCCGGTTTTTTTTCGCCTGCGAAAAATCAGGTAAGCTGCGCGCCTTTCTACTTCACCCCGTGAGGCTTGTCCCGTGTTAGTCAAAGCGCTTCGTGTCGGCCTCGGCCAGCTGATCATCTTCATCGATTTCATCACCCGCCCAAGCAAGAAGCAGCGCCCGGCTGCCGCTCAGGCCCAGGTCGAGCAGGCCTCCAAAGGCCTGACCCTGTATCAGTTCCACGCCTGCCCGTTCTGCGTGAAAACCCGCCGCACCCTGCGCCGCCTGAATGTGCCGGTGGCCCTGCGTGATGCGAAGAACAACGAACAGGATCGCCAGACCCTGCTGGATCAAGGCGGCAAGATCAAGGTGCCGTGCCTGCGTATCGAAGAAAATGGCCAGACCACCTGGATGTATGAGTCCAAGGTGATCATCGAGTATCTGGACAAGCGATTTGCGGCAGCCTGATATTACTGTGCTGCACTGACGTCTGCGGGAATCGGCCGGACGGCCCGGACACCGCACATTTCAGACAACGATAAACCGGCCCTTTGGCCGGTTTATTCGTTTCTGCCCTCCCCTCAGGCCGCCTGCGCAGCCTGGACCTGGCGCCGGGGAAAACGCCAGCATCGAAAGACGGAGCATTTCTGACACCTGTTCTGGCGCTTTCGCGGGCACCGAAGCGCCGCCCGCCCCCACGGCAAACACGTCTAGACCGGCGATATATCCCTATTGCCGATCTTTTCGTCGACAAAATCAAAAACATTATTTGCTTTCTTTGTATACAAAAGCATAATTCGCTTCGTGCGAGTTCCTGACCGAATAGTCAACAAATTCGCAAGTGCCTCAAAGAGCCGCTGCCCTCCTTGCGTGTCCGGCTCTGGAAATAACAATAAAACTCTTGAGGAGTACTCGCTGTGGAAAGCCGCAAATCCGAAGCATCGACGCTGGATCTCTCGCCGCCTTTACGCACTGGCTGGCTGGAGCGCCTGTTTAAACTCAGCTTGCATGGCACCACGGTGAAGACCGAGCTGATTGCAGGTCTTACTACCTTCATCACCATGGCCTACATCATTTTCGTCAACCCCAACATCATGGCCGATGCCGGGATTGACCACGGCGCGGCCTTCGTCGCGACCTGTATCGCCGCGGCACTCGGTTGCCTGTTGATGGGCCTGTACGCCAACTGGCCGGTCGGCCTGGCACCGGGCATGGGCTTGAACGCATTCTTCACCTACACCGTGGTCGGCACCATGGGCTACAACTGGGAAACCGCACTGGGCGCAGTGTTCGTGTCCGGTGTGTTGTTCATGATTCTGACGTTCTCCCGGATCCGTGAATGGCTGCTCAATAGCATTCCGGTGAGCCTGCGCTTCGCCATGGGTGCCGGTGTGGGCCTGTTTCTGGGGCTGATCGGTTTGAAAACCGCCGGCATCGTTGTCGACAGCCCGGCGACCTTGATCAAACTCGGCTCCCTGCGCGAGCCCGGCCCGCTGCTCGCGGCCATCTGCTTCCTGATGATCGCCGTACTGAGCTACCACCGCGTGTTCGGTGCAATCCTCATCAGTATCATCACTGTGACCCTGGCCGGTTGGGGCCTGGGCCTGGTGCATTACGAAGGGATCATGTCCGCTCCACCCAGCCTGGCCCCGACCTGGATGGCCATGAACGTTGCCGGCGTGTTCAACGTCAGCATGATCAGCGTGGTGCTGGCGTTCCTCTTCGTGCACATGTTCGACACGGCCGGTACCTTGATGGGCGTCGCCCAGCGCGCCAATCTGGTCGGTGAAGACGGCAAGATCGAAAACCTCTCCCGTGCCATGAAAGCCGACAGCGCTTCCAGCGTATTTGGCGCGGTGGTCGGTGTGCCGCCAGTCACCAGCTATGTAGAAAGCGCCGCGGGTGTGGCCGCGGGTGGTCGGACAGGTCTTACCGCGGTAACCGTTGGCGTGCTATTTATTGCGGCGATGTTCTTCGCACCGCTGGCCGGGATGATTCCCGCCTACGCCACCGCTGGCGCACTGATTTATGTGGCGATGCTGATGATGGGCGGCATGGAGCACATCAAATGGAGCGATGCCACCGACAGCATTCCAGCGATCGTCACCGCAATCATGATGCCGCTGACCTTTTCGGTAGCCGATGGTATCGCCCTGGGCTTTATCACCTACGTGGTGCTCAAGGCCGGTACCGGTAAACACAAGGAAATCTCGGTCAGCCTGTGGGTCCTGTGCGCGATCTTCATTGCCAAGTTCATTTTCTTGTAGGTAGGACGCACTGTCGGCTGCGGCGAAACGCCCGCAGCCTGGTGCTTTAAACGCCTCACCCGGTCGGGTGGGGCTTTTGCATAAATGGAGGAAAGTAATGAGTCTGGAAACCTGGCTGCTGTTCAGTGGCGCTGCCCTGGTGGTCATCCTGATCCCGGGCCCCTTGTCGTTGCTGATGATCAGCAACAGCTTGAATTACGGCTTGCGCCGTTCCTACCCGGCGTTTCTCGGCGGGGTGTTCGCCTCGATCTGCCTGTTGAGCGCATCGGCGCTGGGCCTCGGCGCCCTGCTGCTGGCGTCGGAGCAGCTGTTCAGCGCCCTGAAGATTGTCGGTGCGCTGTACCTGTTCTACCTCGCCTGGCAGAGCTGGCAGCAATCACGGCAACCGGCTCACGCCACTGAAGTCCCGCAAGCGGCAGCGGTTCCGCGTTTTCGGGCGCTGTTCGGACGCGCGTTTGTACTGGGCGCGAGCAATCCGAAGGACATCCTGTTTTTTGCCGCCTTCCTGCCGCAGTTCCTCACGGCGCAACAACCCTTCCTACCGCAATTGCTGATCATGATCCTTACCTGGACCCTGCTCGACCTGTGCTGCAAGCTGGCCTACGGTCTCGGTGCCCACGGCGCGGCGCGCTACCTGCGAAGCGGCAAGGGCCAGAGCTGGTTCAACCGGGTCAGTGCCGGGTTGTTCAGCGGAGCGGGTACTGCATCGCTGTTGAGCCGCTAAGAGCATCGTTGGCAAGCCAACGCCTACAGGACCCGTGCAATACCTGTAGAGCTGGCTTGCCAGCAAAAGCGACGGTCCAGGCACTACATTTCCACAGACGAAAAAAAGCCCGCAGTGTGAGCGGGCGAAAGACCAAAGAAGCTTTTTGCGCAGATTCTTGGGGGAGATCTAGCTTCCTCTGTAGGTCGAATAGCTATACGGCGAGATCAGCAACGGCACATGGTAGTGATCCTGCTCTGCCGAGATGCCGAAGCGCAGCACCACCACATCCAGAAACGCTGGTTCCGGCAGTTGCACACCGCGAGCGCGGTAGTAGTCGCCGGCATGAAACTGCAGCTGATAGACCCCGGAGCGGTAGTCATCGCCTTGCAACAAAGGCGCATCGCAACGGCCGTCGCTGTTGGTCAGTGCGCTGGCGACCAATTCCAGCTGCGAACCTTCAACGCGGTACAACTCGACCTTGATCGAGCTGCCCGGGCAACCGTGTGCTGCGTCCAAAACGTGTGTAGTCAAACGTCCCATTGATTCTGCGCGCCTGCCTGCGTGCACAGCAGCCAGGCTCCGCGCCTCCCGGAGTCAGTTAAAAAGGAGACCGCACCCTTTCGGAGCACCGAAAGCGGCGGCGAGCGACTGATTAAGACACTTTTCAAAAAAATTGTACACAATAAAAACGACATTTTTCTACGCGCCCCGACCAACCGGGCTTTCATACCAATCATCCGCTAAACCATGCGCTGCAACGACCCCTCATCTAATAGCTGACCACTCAGGCAGGTTTATTGCAGTACCACCTGAAGATGACAGTTGGTGAAAAATGCAAAAATTCAGGCTTACAAAGCGCACATAAAGTTGTATACAATCAATCCATCGCTGTGACGCCAGCCTGTCACCTCACCACCAGGCCGCCACACCACCCTTATCGCGAATAAGCAAACTCGAACAAGAAGGAAGACTGCAGTGAGCGCTGATTACCCACGCGACCTGATCGGTTACGGCAGTAACCCTCCCCATCCACACTGGCCGGGCAATGCCCGCATCGCCCTGTCCTTCGTGCTCAACTACGAGGAAGGTGGCGAGCGCAACATCCTGCACGGTGACAAGGAGTCGGAAGCCTTCCTCTCGGAAATGGTCTCGGCGCAACCGCTGCAAGGCGCGCGCAACATGAGCATGGAATCCTTGTACGAGTATGGCAGCCGTGCCGGCGTCTGGCGGATCCTGAAACTGTTCAAGGAATTCGACATCCCCCTGACCGTCTTCGCCGTGGCCATGGCCGCCCAGCGCCACCCGGACGTGATCCGCGCCATGGTCGAGGCCGGTCACGAAATCTGCAGCCACGGTTACCGCTGGATCGACTACCAGTACATGGACGAAGCGCAAGAGCGCGAGCACATGCTCGAAGCCATCCGCATCCTCACCGAAATCACCGGCGAGCGTCCGCTGGGCTGGTACACCGGTCGCACGGGCCCCAACACCCGCAAGCTGGTGATGGAAGAAGGCGGTTTCCTCTACGACTGCGACACCTACGACGACGACCTGCCCTACTGGGAACCGAACAACCCGACCGGCAAGCCGCATCTGGTGATCCCGTACACTCTGGACACCAACGACATGCGCTTTACCCAGGTCCAGGGTTTCAACAAGGGCGACGACTTCTTCGAGTACCTCAAGGACGCCTTCGACGTGCTGTACGCCGAAGGTGCCGAGGCCCCGAAGATGCTCTCGATCGGCCTGCATTGCCGCCTGATCGGCCGTCCGGCGCGTCTGGCCTCGCTCAAGCGCTTTATCGAATACGCTAAAAGCCATGAACAGGTGTGGTTCAGCCGTCGCGTTGACATCGCTCGTCACTGGCAAGCAACCCACCCGTACCAAGGGCCTGCAGAATGAGCCACTTCCAAACCCTGAAGCCATCGACCCTGGGCCGCGACGCGTTCGTCAACGCCTTCGCCGATATCTATGAACACTCGCCATGGGTCGCCGAAAAGGCCTTCGACCTGGGCCAGGACGCTTCGATCGACGAGATCGAAACCCTGCACCAGCGCATGAGCGACATCCTGTTGAGCGCCGATCATGACCGCCAGTTGGCCCTGATCAACGCTCACCCGGACCTGGCCGGCAAAGCCGCCGTCCAGGGTCAACTGACCGAAGCCAGCACCAATGAACAAGCCGGCGCCGGTATTCACCAATGCACGGCCGAAGAGTTTTCTCGCTTCACCGAGCTGAACGACGCCTATAAAGCCAAGTTCAAGTTTCCCTTCATCATGGCGGTAAAAGGCAGCAACCGGCATCAGATCCTCGCAGCGTTCGAAACGCGTATCCACAACCCGGTCGACACCGAGTTCAAATGCGCGCTGGCAGAGATCAACAAGATCGCCCTGTTCCGATTACTGACCCTATAGCAAGCCTGGCCCTGCGATTTCATGAACGCCGAAATCAACCAGAGCCTCGCAAGCATCCCAAGCCACTTATTTAAAGGCAGACAAGAAGAATGAAAGCTTACGCCGTACCTTTCGAGAAGTTCGTCAACCTGGCCGACGCCCGCCTGGGCACCAAAATCATCTCGGTCACCGATGACTGGTTCGCAGACGCCAACCGTCTGTTCCAACCGACCCCGGCCGTGTGGAAGGAGGGCGTGTTCGATGACAACGGCAAGTGGATGGACGGCTGGGAGTCGCGCCGCAAGCGCTTCGAAGGCTACGACAGCGCGGTGATCCGCCTGGGCGTACCGGGCTCGATCAAGGGCGTGGACATCGACACTTCATTCTTCACCGGCAACTTCCCGCCATCTGCCTCCCTGGAAGCCTGCTTCCTGGCGAGCGGCGAGCCAAACGAAAACACCCAGTGGGTTGAAGTGCTGTCGGCCGTCGAGTTGCAAGGCAACAGCCACCACTACCACGAAATCAACAACGACCAGGCGTTCAGCCACCTGCGTTTCAACATCTACCCGGACGGTGGCGTAGCCCGTCTGCGCGTGTATGGCGTTCCGTTCCGCGACTGGTCGGCAGTGGGCGATAACGAACAGGTTGACCTGGCTGCCGCCCTGAACGGTGGTCGCGCCCTGGCCTGCTCCGATGAACACTTCGGCCGCATGAGCAACATCCTCAACCCGGGCCGTGGCATCAACATGGGCGATGGCTGGGAAACCGCCCGTCGTCGCACCCCGGGCAATGACTGGGTCATCGTCGCGCTGGGCCATCCGGGCGAGATCGAAAAAATCGTCGTCGACACCCTGCACTTCAAGGGCAACTACCCGGACACCTGCTCGATCCAGGGCGCGTTCGTCAAGGGCGGCACCGACAGCCAGATCGAAACCCAGTCGCTGTTCTGGCGTGAACTGCTGCCAAGCCAGAAGCTGGAAATGCACGCCGAACACACCTTCGCCGAGCAGATCAAGGCCCTGGGCCCGATCACCCACATCCGCCTGAACGTGTTCCCGGACGGTGGTGTGAGCCGCCTGCGGGTATTGGGCAAGGTCGCCAAGTAATGCTGAGCCTGTAGGAGCGAGCTTGCTCGCGAAAAACCCAAGGACACCGCGTTCATCCTGGATGCACGCGTTATCGTTGACGACCATCGCGAGCAAGCTCGCTCCTACAAAGAATCATCAACACCTAAACAAATTAAGAAGAACAGCATGCGCACACTAACGATTGAACCCTTGACCAAAGAAGCCTTCGCCCCTTTCGGTGACGTCATCGAAACCGACGGCAGCGATCACTTCATGATCAACAACGGTTCGACCATGCGCTTTCACAAACTGGCGACGGTCGAAACCGCCACGCCAGAGGATAAGGCGATCATCAGCATCTTCCGCGCCGACGCGCAGGACATGCCGCTGACCGTCTGCATGCTGGAGCGCCATCCGCTGGGCAGCCAGGCTTTCATTCCGCTGCTCGGCAACCCCTTTCTGATCGTGGTCGCGCCACTTGGCGATGAACCTGTATCAGGCTTGGTCCGCGCCTTCGTCACCAACGGCAGGCAGGGCATTAATTACCATCGCGGCGTCTGGCACCACCCGGTGCTGACGATCGAAAAGCGGGATGACTTCCTGGTGGTTGATCGCAGTGGCACAGGCAATAACTGCGATGAGCATTTTTTCAAAGAGGATGAGCGTTTGATCCTTGCCCCCCACCAATAAGAGAAGGTCTGATCACTCGACAACAGAGTGACAGGCGAGAGGTAAAGACTGTGGAAGCACATCTGTTGGAATGGCTGAACCTGAGCGTGCGCTGGGTTCACATGATCACTGGCGTGGCCTGGATCGGCGCGTCGTTCTATTTCGTCTGGCTGGAAAACAACCTCAACCGGGTCAACCCGAAGAGCGGCCTGGCCGGCGATCTCTGGGCGATTCACGGTGGCGGGATCTACCACCTGGAAAAATACAAGCTGGCTCCACCGACCATGCCGGACAACCTGCACTGGTTCAAATGGGAAGCCTACTTCACCTGGTTATCGGGGGTCGCACTGCTGTGCGTGGTGTTCTACTCCAACCCGACCCTGTACCTGCTGGCCCCTGGCAGCAGCCTGAGCGGCCCTGAAGGCGTACTGCTGGGCCTCGGCTCGCTGTTCGTCGGCTGGTTTGTCTACTCCTTCCTGTGCGACTCGGCCCTGGGCAAACGCCCTGCCCTGCTAGGTGGAATCCTGTTCGTACTGATCATCGGCGCCGCCTACGGCTTCAGCAAAGTGTTCAGTGGTCGGGGTGCCTACCTGCACGTTGGCGCCATCATCGGCACCATCATGGTGGGTAACGTGTTCCGCATCATCATGCCGGCGCAGCGCGCACTGGTAGCGGCGATTGCCGAGAACCGCACGCCGGATCCGGCCCTGCCGGCCAAAGGCCTGCTGCGTTCGCGTCACAACAACTACTTCACCTTGCCGGTGCTGTTCATCATGATCAGCAACCACTTCCCGAGCACCTACGGCAGCCAGTACAACTGGTTGATCCTGGCCGGGATCGCCGTGTTGGCCGTGTTGGTACGCCACTACTTCAACACCCGTCACGACAGCCACAAGTTTGCCTGGACCTTACCGGTGGCAGCGGTGGGCATGATCAGCCTGGCGTACGTCACCGGCCCTGCGCCGATGATGAACCCGGACGTGGCCAAGTCTGCGGCGAAGATCGAGTACCAGCCGCTGCCGGAAACCGCTGTCGGTGGTGGCGCAAAACCCGCTGAAACCGCACCGGCCGCCGCCCCTGCGCCAGCACCCGCCCAGGCATCCAACACAGGTCCGGCCTTCGACAAGGTGCACAGCGTGATTCAGGAACGTTGCTCGGTCTGCCACTCGGCCAAGCCCACCAGCCCGCTGTTCAGCGCGGCACCGGCTGGCGTGATGTTCGATACCCCGGAACAGATCCGCCAGAACGCCGCGCGCATTCAGGCCCAGGCCGTGGCCACCCAGATCATGCCACTGGGCAACATCACCCAGATGACCCAGCAGGAACGTGACCTGATCGGCGCCTGGATCGCTCAGGGAGCTTTGACCCCTTAAGTAGCTGAAAACATCGCGGGCAGCTCGCCCCCACAGGGATGACCCAGACCTGTGGGGGCGGTGATCCGGCTGCCCGTGATCAACCGCACAGCGGTTGCCTGATGCACAAAATCACAAGAATAAAAAAGATCCGAGGTGTTGCATGTCCGTGTCATCCGAAGCGCGCATCCCCGACGCACCCGCTATCCAGCGATTGCCTGTGTTGCAACTGATCCTGGTAGGTCTGCAACATGTTCTGCTGATGTACGGCGGAGCCATCGCGGTTCCGCTGATCATCGGACAGGCCGCCGGCCTGAGTCGTGAAGAAATCGCCTTCCTGATCAATGCCGACCTGCTCGTCGCCGGTATCGCCACCATCGTGCAATCCCTGGGGATAGGCCCCATGGGGATCCGCATGCCGGTGATGATGGGCGCCAGTTTTGCCGCCGTCGGCAGCATGGTGGCCATGGCCGGCATGCCCGGTATCGGCCTGCAGGGAATCTTCGGCGCAACCATCGCCGCCGGGTTCTTCGGCATGCTCATCGCACCGTTCATGTCCAAAGTGGTGCGCTTCTTCCCTCCCCTGGTGACCGGCACCGTCATCACCTCGATCGGTTTGTCGCTGTTCCCCGTCGCCGTCAACTGGGCCGGCGGTGGCAACGCCGCGGCAGAGTTCGGCTCTCCCGTTTACCTGGCCATCGCCGCCCTGGTACTGGGCACCATCCTGTTGATCCACCGCTTCATGCGCGGTTTCTGGGTCAACATTTCAGTGCTGATCGGCATGGGCCTGGGCTACATCCTCTGCGGTGTGATCGGCATGGTCGACCTCAGTGGCATGGCGCAGGCTCCCTGGGTTCAGGTGGTCACGCCGCTGCACTTTGGCATGCCGCAGTTCCACCTGGCGCCGATCCTGTCGATGTGCCTGGTGGTGGTGATCATCTTCGTCGAGTCCACCGGGATGTTCCTGGCACTGGGCAAGATCACCGGCCAGGAAGTCTGCCCCCGCATGCTGCGCCGCGGCTTGCTGTGTGACGCCGGCGCCTCCTTCTTCGCCGGCTTCCTCAACACCTTCACCCACTCCTCGTTCGCCCAGAACATCGGCCTGGTACAGATGACCGGCGTGCGTTGCCGCTCGGTGACCATCGTCGCCGGCGGGTTGCTGATTCTGCTCAGCCTGCTGCCCAAAGCGGCCTTCCTGGTAGCCTCGATTCCACCGGCGGTACTCGGCGGCGCGGCGATCGCCATGTTCGGCATGGTCGCGGCCACCGGGATCAAGATCCTCCAGGAAGCCGACATCGCCGACCGTCGCAATCAACTGCTGGTCGCGGTGAGTATCGGCATGGGCCTGATTCCCGTGGTTCGCCCGGACTTCTTCGCCCACTTGCCGTTGTGGATGAGCCCGATCACCCACAGCGGCATTGCCATGGCCACCCTCAGCGCGCTGACGCTGAACCTGTTGTTCAACATCCTCGGCGGTAGCGAACGCGCGGCTATCAACGATTGTCACGCAAACGCCCATTGATCGATTGACGGGCGGCGCAATGGCCGCCCTTTTCACCGCTCGACCCGCAAGACGACGTACACGCATGACAGGCAGACCGGCAGCCGATCCGGTCGCAGTCGGCGGCTGCCTGCGCATTAAAAATAAGAATAATCAGGGAGCAACACCATGTTACGTACACCTTCAAGCCTGCTCTTGAGCGGCACACTGTTCGCGGCCACCCAGGCCATGGCCGGGGACTTGCTGCTGTGGCAGACCAACAGCCTGAGCTACCTGTACGGCAAGAATTTTGCAATCAACCCCTCGATCCAGCAGACGGTGACCTTCGAGCACGCCGACCGCTGGAAGTACGGCGACACCTTTCTGTTCGTCGACAAGATTTTCTACAACGGCCAGCAAGACCCCAACAAAGGTCCCCACAGCTTTTACGGCGAGTTCAGCCCACGCCTGTCCGCGGGCAAGATCTTCGACCAGAAACTGCAGTACGGCCCGATCAAGGACGTGCTGCTGGCCATGACCTATGAATACGGCGAAGGCGAAAGCGAGGCCTACCTGATCGGTCCCGGCTTCGACCTCGCCGTGCCTGGCTTCAACTACGTCACGCTGAACTTTTACCGTCGCCAGACCGAAGGTCCGCGCCCTGGCGACGGCGTCTGGCAGATTACGCCGACCTGGTCCTACACCATCCCTGTCGGCCGCTCCAACGTCCTGATCGATGGATACCTCGATTGGGTGGTGGACAACGACCAGAACTCGCGCGGCACGTACCACGCCAACCTGCACCTCAATCCACAGATCAAGTACGACCTGGGCAAGGCACTGAACGGCCGCGAGAAACAGCTCTATGTCGGTGCCGAGTACAGCTACTGGAAAGACAAGTACGGCGTCGAGCACAGCTCGAACCTGGACACCAACCAAAACACCGCCAGCCTGCTGGTCAAGGTGCACTTCTAGAATGGCCCGCAACGATGCCCCAGGCCTGTTATCGGTGCTCCGTTGCGAGGCGCTTGAGCCATGGCGCGGGAGCCAGTATTCTCCGCGGCCGTCTGAATCTGGTCTAAAAAAAAGCCCGGATCAAAATCCTGACCAGAAAGCCAACTTATCCCGGCCCTGGACGGTCACGAGGCAGAGTCTACTAAACGCCGAATGGACGCTTGACCGACTGTTTTCGAACAGCCGGGCTGGCGTTCTTTTGCTTTTTAAAAGCCTTGGCCCAGCATTTGCCGGGAGCTCTGAAGCTGATCGATTGGATGATTTTTGCAGCATCGAGAAAAGGCGCCACACCAGAGCGCCGTCTGACAAAAAAAACGTGGAACCACCTACTTTGGGAGCAACCGAATGAAACGTATGTGCGCTAGCCTGATGCTCGCGGGATCCTTGCTGGCAGGGGGCCAGGCAATGGCCGAAGATCTGCTGCTGTGGCAGAACAACAGCCTGAGTTACCTCTACGGCAAAGACTTTCAAGTCAACCCGCGTATCCAGCAGACCGTGACGTTCGAGCACGCCGATGCCTGGAAGTACGGCGACAACTTCTTCTTCATCGACAAGATTTTCTACAACGGTAAAGAGGATGCCTTCGCGGGTGAGAACAGCCACTACGGCGAACTCCAACCGCGCCTGTCGTTCGGCAAGATCTTCGACCAGAAATTCGAATTCGGCCCGATCAAGGACGTCCTGCTGGCCATGACCTATGAGTTTGGCGAAGACGACACCGAGTCCTACCTGATCGGTCCAGGCTTCGACCTGGCGATTCCGGGCTTTGACTACTTCCAGCTGAACTTCTACAACCGCCATACCGAAGGTGGTCGCCCGGGTGACGATGTCTGGCAGGTCACTCCGGTCTGGTCCTACACCATTCCAATGGGCAGCTCTGACGTACTGATCGACGGCTTCATGGACTGGGTGGTCGACAACGACGTGAACGACAAAGGTGAATACCACGCCAACCTGCACTTCAACCCACAGATCAAGTACGACCTGGGCAAGGCGTTGCATTTTGGCGAGAAACAGCTGTACGTGGGTGTCGAATACGACTACTGGAAAAACAAGTACGGTATCGAAGACAGCCAAGGCTTCAAGACCGACCAGAGCGTGACCAGCTTCCTGGTGAAAGTGCACTTCTGATCCGGCTCAGCCAGATCGAGTCTCCGGCCGCCCCCTACACAAGCGCATCGAGTGCAAGGGGCCATGCCGGCGGTGATGGATCATTCCCCTGCGCTGCGCGGGAATGATCTACATCTAAAAAACTGATTAAACCATCGCAAAATTCGCAACCATTGATCGATATGACTGGCATAGCATGGCGCCATTCCATTCTTTCAAGGGATTGCACCCATGACGTCATTTCGCACAGTACTCAGCCTGCACACCGGCCAACCCGCGTCTGATGGTGCCGGGGTCAAACTCACTCGCGTCTTCGGTGGCCCGGGGGTCGAGCGCTTCGATCCGTTTCTGATGCTCGATGAATTCGGCTCGGAAAATCCCGACGACTATATCGCCGGTTTCCCACCTCACCCGCACCGTGGTTTCGAAACCGTGACCTATATGCTCGAAGGCCGGATGCGCCATGAAGACCACCTGGGCAACGTCGGTTTGCTGCAAAGCGGTGGCGTGCAATGGATGACGGCGGCCAAAGGCATCATCCACAGCGAAATGCCGGAGCAGGAACAAGGCGTGATGCGTGGCTTCCAGCTGTGGCTGAACCTGCCGGGCAAGCACAAACTCGACCCGGCCGGTTATCGCGACATTCCACCGGCCGAGCTGCCACGCGTGAAAACCGCGCAAGGTGTCGAGGTGGTAGTGATCGCCGGCCTGTTCGAAGAGGGTGCGGTCAAACAGGCTGGCGCGGTACAACGGCCAGACACTGAACCCCACTACCTCGACCTGCACCTGCCAGCCGGCAGCCACATCACGCCAGAACTGCCGGACGGGCATCGGGCGCTGCTGTATGTCTACGAAGGCAGCATCCAATTGCAGGGCCATCCGCACAGTGTGGCCGCCAGTAAACTGGTCCGTTTGTCGGATAAAGGGACAGTACACCTGAGCAGCCCGTCAGGAGCCCGCGTGCTGTTGATGGCTGGCAAGCCACTGGGTGAGCCTATCGTGCAGTACGGACCGTTTGTGATGAACACCCGGGACGAGATCGAACAGGCGCTCCGGGATTTTCGTGATGACCGGCTGACTGCCTGAGGTGTTCCACGCCTGCAACCAGACCATCGCGAGCCAGCTCGCGATGGCCGCGCACCGCACTCAAGCCGGGATGGCAGGCTCCTGTAACCGCAAAAACCGGCACAACTCATCGCGCTTGGCCAAGGCATCACGGCGGCCGAGCTCGATCAGTTCACTGCAATATCCGGATTCAAACAACAAATAGCTCAACACCCCGGCACCGCTGGTCCTGGTCGCACCCGGCCCGCGCAGGAACAGGCGCAACGCCGCCGGCAGCTCCTGGCGGTGACGCGCGGCGATCTCGTCGATCGGCTGGCTCGGCGCAATCACCAGCACCTCCACGGGCGCCACCCCCAGCTTGCGGGCCGAACTGCCCGGGGGCATCACATGGCTGAACTGGTTCAAGCGCTGCAGCAACTCGATGTCGCTCTCCAGGCTGTCGATGAACGTGCTGTTGAGCATGTGCCCGCCGATCTGTGCCAGCGACGGCTGCTGTCCACTGTAGGTACGTTGCAAGGGGTTATCCGGGTCGACACCGCGCGGATTGCCGCTGACCCCCACCACCAGCACCCTGTTGGCGCCCAGGTGCAACGCCGGGCTGATGGGGGCCGACTGCCGCACAGCCCCGTCGCCGAAATACTCGCTTTCGATTTTCACCGGGGCAAACAACAACGGGATCGCCGAGCTGGCGAGCAAATGATCAACGGTCAATTGGGTCGGCACGCCGATGCGCCGATGGCGCAGCCAGGCATCGATGCTTCGGCCACCCTGATAGAAAGTCACGGCCTGCGCGGACTCATAGCCGAACGCGGTCAGCGCCACGGCGTGCAATTGCTTTTGGGCGATGGCCTGGTTGATCCCGGACAAATCCAGTTTGTCGTTGAGCAGTTCCCGCAGTGGTGAACTGTCGAGCAGCGCCACCGGGACCTTGGCACCGATCCCCAGCAAGCTGTGAATGACAAAGCGACTGGCCTGGCGGATCACCCCTGGCCAGTCGCTGCGCAGTACTTGTCGGCTGCGAAAGCCTTGCCAGAATGCGGTCAGGCGTTCGACCGCCGCGGTAAAGTCCGTCGCCCCGCTGGCCAGGCTCACCGCATTGATGGCCCCGGCCGACGTGCCGACGATCACCGGAAACGGGTTGGCAGCCCCGGGGGGCAGCAATTCGGCAATGGCCGCCAGCACACCCACCTGATACGCCGCACGAGCCCCACCGCCGGAAAGAATCAGTCCTGTAACCGGCTCAGCTGAACTCATCGCAACACTCCATGGCGCCTGGGGGCTTCAATCCAGCGGGGTTGGTTCAACCACGCTTGTCGTACAGTTTCGGCTCGCCTGGCGGGCGGCTCTTGAAGCGTCGGTGAGCCCAGAGATATTGCTCCGGGCACGCACTGACAGCGCGTTCGATCCACTGGTTGATGCGGATGCAATCCACTTCGTCGCTTTCCCCGGGGAAATCGCTGAACGGCGCATGGATCACCAGGCGGTAACCACTGCCATCGGCCAGACGCTCCTGGGTGAACGGCACTACCAATGCCTTGCCCAGCTTGGCGAACTTACTGGTGGCCGGAACCGTGGCCGCCATGATCCCGAACAAGGGCACGAAGATACTCTGCTTGGCGCCGTAATCCTGGTCCGGTGCGTACCAGATCGCCCTGCCCGAGCGCAGCAACTTGAACATGCCGCGCACGTCTTCGCGCTCGATGGCCAGCGAATCGAGGTTGTGCCGCTCGCGACCCCGGCGCTGGATGAAATCGAACAGCGGGTTTTTATGTTCGCGGTACATGCCGTCGATGGTGTGTTGCTGACCGAGCAAGGCCGCACCGACTTCCAGGGTGGTGAAGTGCAGGGCCATCAGGATCACGCCCTTGCCTTCGCGCTGAGCCTGCTTGAGGTGTTCCAGGCCTTCGATGTGGGACAGGCGCGCCAGACGCTCGCGCGGCCACCACCAACTCATGGCCATTTCAAAGAAGGCGATACCGGTGGAGGCGAAGTTATCCTTGAGTAGACGCTTGCGTTCGGCGGGTGTTTTCTCCGGAAAACACAACTCAAGGTTGCGCTTGGCAATGCGGCGGCGGTCGCCAGCGACCCGATACATGCCGGCACCGAGCACGCGACCGATGCGCAACAGCCACGGATACGGCAACTGAACGACCAGCCACAGCAGCCCTAGACCGCACCATAGCGGCCAAAAGCGTGGCGAAAGAAATGCAGCTCGAAATTGCGGGCGATCCATTAACGATTCCGGAAAGACAATGGCCGCGCATTCTACAACGGTTCGACCCGGCTTGCGGCCTGCGGGCGTTCTCGTTATAAGTCTCGGCACTTTTAGTGACAAGCCGTTTTATGCCGACCATGAGCCAAACCGACCCGCTAGACCAAGATCCCGTGTTCCAGTTGAAGGGCAGCATGCTCGCCATTACGGTGCTGGAACTGGCCCGCAACGACCTGGAAAACCTCGACCGTCAACTGGCGGCGAAGGTCGCTCTGGCCCCCAACTTTTTCAGCAATGCCCCGCTGGTGCTGGCCCTGGACAAGCTCCCAGCCACTGAAGGCGCTGTGGACCTGCCCGCGCTGATGCGTGTTTGTCGCCAGCATGGCCTGCGCACACTGGCCATCCGCGCCAGCCGCATCGAAGACATCGCGGCGGCGATTTCGGTCGACCTGCCAGTGTTGCCACCGTCCGGTGCCCGTGAACGGCCGCTCGACCCGCTGGAAGGCGAAATCAGGAAAAAACCGGAAAAACCGCCCGAACCCACGGTAAAACCGACGCGAATCATCACTTCGCCAGTACGGGGTGGCCAGCAGATTTACGCCCAGGGTGGCGATTTGGTAGTGGTTTCCTCGGTCAGCCCGGGGGCGGAACTTCTCGCCGATGGCAACATCCATGTATACGGCCCGATGCGCGGTCGTGCGCTGGCCGGTGTAAAAGGTGACACCAAGGCACGGATTTTCTGTCAGCAAATGAGCGCTGAACTGCTGTCCATCGCCGGCCACTACAAGGTTTCCGAGGACTTGCGCCGTGACCCGCTATGGGGCTCCGGCGTACAAGTCAGCCTGTCGGGCGACGTGTTGAACATCATTCGGCTTTAACGGATACTGCCGCATTTTCCAAGCATCTCTAAAACGTAGTGAAAACGGCTCAAACGAAGTAGGAAAAAGGCACAAAGCAGTGTTTACCGGAGGTAAACCCCGCCCCAGGCCGGATTCCAGCCAAGGCTGTCCGACTGCAGTAGTTTTCAAGAGATGTTTTTCGGGGCTAAACGTCCTTTTTCCTTAGGGGTAAAACACCTTGGCCAAGATTCTCGTGGTTACATCCGGCAAGGGTGGTGTGGGTAAAACCACCACCAGCGCCGCTATCGGTACCGGCCTCGCTCTGCGTGGTCACAAAACAGTCATCGTCGACTTCGACGTCGGCCTGCGTAACCTCGACCTGATCATGGGTTGCGAGCGTCGCGTGGTGTATGACTTCGTCAACGTGGTCAACGGCGAAGCCAACCTGCAGCAGGCCCTGATCAAGGACAAGCGCCTTGAGAACCTCTACGTCCTGGCCGCCAGCCAGACCCGCGACAAAGACGCGCTGACCGTCGAAGGCGTGGAAAAAGTCCTGATGCAACTCAAGGAAGACTTCGAGTTCGTGGTCTGCGACTCCCCGGCCGGTATCGAGAAAGGTGCCCATCTGGCCATGTACTTCGCCGATGAAGCGATCGTCGTGACTAACCCGGAAGTGTCCTCGGTCCGTGACTCCGACCGCATGCTGGGCCTACTGGCCAGCAAGTCCCGTCGCGCCGAAAGAGGCGAAGACCCGATCAAGGAACACCTGCTGATCACCCGTTACCATCCAGAGCGCGTGAGCAAGGGCGAAATGCTCGGCGTCGAAGACGTCAAGGACATCCTCTCGGTGACCTTGCTCGGCGTGATCCCTGAATCCCAGGCGGTGCTCAAGGCATCCAACCAGGGTGTTCCAGTGATCCTCGACGACCAGAGCGATGCCGGCCAGGCCTACAGCGATACCGTTGATCGCCTGTTGGGTAAAGACCGCGAACACCGGTTCCTTGATGTCGAGAAGAAGGGATTCTTCGAGCGCCTGTTTGGAGGTAGATAATGAATCTTTTTGACTTCTTTCGTGCCAGCAAAAAAGTAAACACCGCGTCGGTAGCGAAAGAGCGTCTACAGATCATCGTGGCGCATGAACGCGGCCAGCGCAGCACCCCTGACTACTTGCCAGCCCTGCAGAAGGAGTTGGTCGAGGTGATCCGCAAGTACGTCAATATCGGGTCCGATGATGTGCATGTCGCACTGGAAAACCAGGGCAGCTGCTCGATTCTGGAACTCAATATCACCCTGCCAGATCGCTGAGTCGATCCGGCTGGAGCCACGGCGGCTCAGGTCCTTTCCGAACTGGAAAGGGCCTGAGCCGCCGTTGGCGTTTGTTACGAGGCTGTTTTAATGCCGCTGTCGAATATCCGCATCATCCATCAGGACGCCGCTGTACTGGTGGTGGACAAGCCTACCCTGCTGCTCTCGGTGCCCGGTCGCGCAGATGACAACAAGGACTGCCTGATCACCCGCCTGCAAGAAAACGGCTACCCGGAAGCCCGCATTGTCCATCGACTGGACTGGGAAACGTCAGGGATCATCCTGCTGGCACGCGACCCGGATACCCATCGCGAACTGTCTCGGCAGTTTCATGACCGTGAAACCGAAAAAGCCTACACCGCGCTGTGCTGGGGCCAACCGGAACTGGACAGTGGCAGCATCGATTTGCCACTGCGCTACGACCCGCCGACCAAGCCACGGCATGTGGTGGATCATGAGTTCGGCAAACATGCGCTGACCTTCTGGCGTGTACTGGAGCGCTGCGGCGACTGGTGCCGCGTGGAGCTGACGCCCATCACCGGCCGCTCGCACCAGTTGCGCGTACACATGCTGTCCATCGGTCATCCGCTGCTGGGTGACGGGCTCTATGCCCACCCACAGGCCCTGGCGGCCTGGCCGCGGTTATGCCTGCATGCCAGCATGCTCAGCTTTACCCACCCGCAAAGTGGCGAACGCCTGCGCTTTGAGTGCCCGGCACCGTTCTAAGAGCCTTGAACCTTGCTCGTGGAACCCATCGACACCTGAAGGACCCCGGACCGATGACGCTTAACTCACTCCCATTGTCGACGCCCCTTGAGAAAGCCCCGCAACAGCTGCTTTATCTCGTCTACGGCGACAACGACGTGTACCGGCGCGAAGCCAAGTTCAGCATGCTCACCGCCCTCGCCCAACTCAAACGGGGCGAGTCGCTGTGCATCAGGGTCATGACCGATCGCCCGCAGGACTATGTGGGCTGGCCGGTCGACACCCTCTTCCTGAGCGAGCAGACCCTCACGGCCTGGCAGGGCGAAAACGGTTATCACCACCGACGCAAGGCCTGCGCCATCGCCGAAGGGCTGAAACTGGCGCAAAAGACCCTGTTCGTCGACACCGACACCCTGTTTCTGGAAAACCCCCATCGCCTCTTCGAGCGGATCGGGCCAGGACAGTATGTGATGGACCGCTTTGAGTACGACTGGAGCTATGTGTGCGAGCGCCCGGACTATGTGAAACTGGGCAAGTGCCTGCTCGCCCATGACATCTCTGCGCAAAACAGCTTCAAGCTGTACAACAGCGGCCTGTGTGGCGTCACCGACGGCGATACTCCCCTGCTTGAAACGACCGTCCGCCTCATCGACGAGTGGACCCGGGACTCGTTCGATATCCATACGATCGAGCAGATTGCCCTGTCATTCTCGATGCGCGACAAGCCGGTGCAAGAAGCCAAGAAATTCATTTATCACTACTTTGCCGAGAAACGCTTTTTCCATGCCATGCAAAAGCACTTCTTCACCCGGCATGGCGAAGCGTTCCGCCCCGAACTCCCCGTGCTCTGCACCGAAGTGCCATGCCGCAAGCCATTTCCCTCGCCCTGGCAGCGCCTGCGCATCAAATGGAAGTTGCGCAACACGCGTGGCAGCATGAAAAAAGTCGGTCGCAACCTGCTGTACGGCAGTGCCGCTCCCGATCACCCGTACTACGAGGTCTGCCGGCATGAATGGTGGGAATCCGCCTCCCGGGAGATTCTGCGCTGGGACGAAAGCACGCAGAAAAAATTCATCGGGAGCGAAAAGGGTCGCTGGCCAAAACACCTGCCCAAACCTGCAAAGTCGGCCGATGAACAGACCATCATTGCCTATCTGCGCAAGCGTTTGACACATTGATCCGCAGTTGCGAGTCCGTTGCCGTGCCGCCAAAGCACTTGCCCAAAGCCTTGGGCCAATACGTTAAACTCGCGACACTGCTGTCTGGAGCTACTTATGCGCGAAGAGTTGAACCAAGGCCTGATCGACTTTCTCAAGGCCTCCCCTACCCCGTTCCATGCCACCGCCAGCCTTGTTCAGCGCCTGGAAGCGGCGGGCTATCAGCGGCTAGATGAGCGCGAGCCCTGGACCACCGAAGCCAACGGTCGTTACTACGTGACCCGCAACGATTCCTCGATCGTTGCCATCAAGATGGGCCGCAACTCCCCACTGTACGACGGCATACGCATGGTCGGCGCCCATACCGACAGCCCCTGCCTGCGGGTCAAGCCGCAACCTGAACTGCAACGCCAGGGATTCTGGCAGCTGGGTGTCGAAGTCTATGGTGGCGCCCTGCTCGCCCCGTGGTTTGACCGCGACCTGTCGCTGGCCGGTCGTGTGACCTTCCGCCGTGACGGCAAGGTCGAAAGCCAGCTGATCGACTTCAAGACACCGATTGCCACCATTCCCAACCTGGCCATCCACCTCAACCGTGATGCCAACCTGGGTTGGGCCATCAATGCACAGACCGAACTGCCGCCGATCCTCGCGCAGTTTGCCGGCGACGAGCGCGTGGACTTTCGCGCGGTGCTCACCAATCAGCTCGCCCTGGAGCACGGCCTGAACGCCGACGTGGTGCTCGACTACGAGCTGAGTTTCTACGACACCCAGAGCGCTGCTGTTATTGGCCTGCATGGCGACTTCATTGCCGGTGCACGCCTGGACAACCTGCTGTCGTGCTACGCCGGCCTGCAAGCATTGCTCAATGCCGAGACCGACGAAACCTGCGTGTTTGTCGCCAACGACCACGAAGAAGTCGGCTCCTGCTCGGCCTGCGGCGCCGACGGCCCGATGCTGGAGCAGACCCTGCGTCGCCTGCTGCCTGAAGGCGAAGAGTTCGTACGCACCATTCAGAAATCCCTGCTGATTTCGGCCGACAATGCCCATGGCGTACACCCCAACTACGCCGACAAGCACGACGCCAACCACGGCCCGAAACTCAACGCCGGCCCAGTGATCAAGGTCAACAGCAACCAGCGCTACGCCACCAACAGCGAAACCGCCGGGTTCTTCCGCCACCTGTGCATGGCCGAAGAAGTCCCGGTGCAGAGCTTTGTGGTCCGCAGCGACATGGGCTGCGGCTCGACCATCGGCCCGATCACCGCCAGCCACCTGGGCGTGCGCACCGTGGATATCGGCCTGCCGACCTTCGCCATGCACTCGATCCGTGAACTGTGCGGCAGCCATGACCTGATCCACCTGGTGAAAGTGCTCAGCGCGTTCTACGCCTCTCGCCAATTGCCTTGAGCCCGGGGGTGGCGAGGGACTGCACGCCCTCGCCCCACTCGGCGCCCGGACGACTTGAGCCATCAGTGACAAACATCAATCTGTCCCACACGAAAGCCACCTAAACTCAAACCTGTATATTTCTAAGGCCATCGCCATGATCTCGATGTCTCTGTTCAACGCCCTGCTCATCCCCATCCTGACGGGCATGATCCTGCTGGCCATCGGCTTCAACTTTCGCGACAAAAACGCCGGCGTATTTGCAATGTGGGTCGGCATGCTGATCATCCTCGCCACCGTCGTGATCAAGATCCTCGCCAAACTCAACGAATAAAAGCGCACTGCGCTCGCATTGATATTGCCCCCCTCGTACACTCGGTCAACCTGTACCTGTGGAGGTTGACCGCCCCGTGTTCGCTCGCCTGCTTGCCCTGCCGTCCACACTGTTGATTTGCCTGCTGATGTGGCTGCCCATGGCACCCGCCCATGCGGTCGGTTTGCCGGGCCTGCTTGGCGGCTCGGCCAAGGCCCAGCCCGAGGCCACGGAACCTTTGGGGCAATCGCTGGACGAGGTGATCAAGGCGCTGGAAAACGATCAGCAACGGACCCGGCTGCTGGCTGACCTGAAGAAGTTGCGCGACGCCACCAAGCAAGCCCAGCCGCCCGCCGAAGATGGGGTGCTCGGCCTGATCGGCAGTACCCTGGGCAACCTCGAAAAACAGTTTTACGGCGACGCCAGTCCACTCGCGCGCTGGTCCGCCGAGTTCGACCTGGCCAAGGAAGAGTTCAACGCGCTGCTACTGCCCGCCAGTGAATGGCTGCCCATCGTCTTTGCCTTCGCCCTGATCCTGATGCTCTGGAGCCTGTTGGCGGCCGCATTGATCTGGCTCAGCCATCGTTTACGCATGCGCTTCGGCCTGACCGAAGAATTGCCGCAACACCCCAAGACCTGGGACCTTCTGCGGTTCGCCCTGCGCAAACTCGGCCCCTGGCTGATCGCCCTGCTGATCACCGTGTACATGAGCTACGCGCTGCCGTCGTCGCTGGGGAAATACCTGGCCATGGTGCTGGCCTATGCACTGGTGGTCGGCACCTGTTTCTCGGCCGTCTGCGTCATCGCATTTTCCCTGCTCGACGGCCCGCACCGCCACCGCGCCCTGTACATCCTGCGGCATCAGGCTTTCCGCCCACTGTGGCTGATCGGCAGCTTCGCCGCCTTCGGCGAAGCCCTGAACGACCCGCGACTGGTCACCAGCCTCGGTGTCCACCTGGCCCACAGCACCGCGACCGTGGCCAATGTGCTGGCCGCCTTGTTCACCGGCCTGTTCATCCTGCGTTTTCGCCGGCCCATCGCCCACCTGATCCGCAACCAACCCCTGGCCAGGCGCCTGACCCGCCGGGCATTGAGTGACACCATCGATATTCTCGGGACCTTCTGGTATTTGCCCGCATTGGTGCTGGTGGGGGTCTCGCTGTTTGCCACCTTCCTGTCAGCCGGCGATACCAGCACGGCGTTGCGCCAATCGCTGATCTGCACCGTGCTGCTGGTGGTGTGCATGGTCGTCAACGGCCTGGTCCGCCGCCAGGCGCTCAAGCCGCAACGCAGTGCCAAGCGCCACGCCCTGTATTCGGAGCGCCTCAAGAGTTTCGTCTACACCCTGGTGCACCTGATGGTATGGCTGGCGTTCATCGAACTCGGCCTGCGGGTCTGGGGCCTGTCACTGTTCCGCTTCACCGAAGGCGAAGGCCACGATATCAGCGTCAAACTGTTCAGCCTGGCCGGCACCCTGATCTTCGCCTGGCTGATCTGGATCCTCAGCGACACCGCCGTGCACCACGCCCTCACCCGCTCGCGCAAGGGCCTGGCCAACGCCCGCGCCCAGACCATGATGCCGCTGATCCGTAACGTGCTGTTCGTGGCGATCTTTATCGTTGCGCTGATCGTGGCCCTGGCCAATATGGGCATGAACGTCACGCCACTGCTGGCCGGTGCCGGCGTGATCGGCCTGGCCATCGGTTTCGGTGCGCAGTCGTTGGTGGCCGACCTGATCACCGGGTTGTTCATCATCATCGAAGACTCCCTGGCCATCGACGACTACGTGGACGTCGGCGGTCACCTGGGCACCGTCGAAGGCCTGACCATCCGCACCGTGCGCCTGCGGGACATCGACGGCATCGTCCACACCATCCCGTTCAGCGAAATCAAAAGCATCAAGAACTACTCACGGGAATTCGGCTACGCCATCTTCCGCGTGGCCGTGCCCTCCAACATGGAAATCGATGACGCCATCAAACTGATGCGCGAAGTCGGCCAGAAAATACGCACCGACCCCCTGCAACGACGCAACATCTGGTCGCCCCTGGAAATCCAGGGAGTGGAAAGCTTCGAATCCGGCAACGCCATCCTCCGCGCCCGATTCAAGACCGCACCGATCAAGCAGTGGGAAGTGTCGCGGGCATTCAACCTGTCCCTCAAACGCCACCTCGACGAAGCCGGACTGGACCTGGCGACACCGAGGATGAACATTCAAGTGATGACCGCCGGTGGCGGGCAAGAGAAGGAATAAGCCTTACAAGCGGACGCGAAGCGTTCAGCCCTACCTACCTCCCTCCCGCACAACCAACCAAAGCGGGCTGCTCCGCAGCCCAGCGGGAGCAAGCTCCCTCGCCACAAAAAGCAAAACAACACACCTCTATACCTGCACACCTGTGCACTTCACACCTGAGTACCTCACACCTGCATACCTGCATGCCCCCCACTCAACAGGCCGAGCGTTAGCTCGCCTGCCGCTCTTGCTTTGGCTTTTGATCCACCCGCCCCATCGGTAGGCCGAGCGCAGGCGTTCATCAGGGGAATGGCGCGCAGCGCCCCTTGACGCAGTCGAGGACATCGCATGGAGGTCGAGCGAAGCCGACCGGAGGGCGATGCCCCCTGAGGAATGCCGGAGCCGAGGGAACCCCGAGCCTTGGCGAGGGGCCGGACGCTCGGGGCGAAGCGTTTTTTTGCTTACTTTTTTTAGGCGCTTGTAAAAAAAGTGAGTCGCCGTCAGGCGAAACCATAAGTCGCCGTGACCGCAGCAACGGATATGTACACCCGCAAGAGCCACCACTCAAACCACATCAACCCCCACATGAATCGCATCATGCCGCCAAAACTCCAGGTCACAATCAATCAACCGCTCATACTGATCATAATTAACGCGAGCAATCCGCAACCCCGGACTCCCCAGCGACACCCGCAACGCCGCCGCCGCATCCACCGGTAACGACGTCGGCACAATCTCGAACCGCACCCGCCCATAATGCAAATCGTAATGCCGCGCATACAGCTCGGTAATCGACTGATTCAAATCGAACTCGAGAATCCCCGGGAAAAACTGCGGATTCAGGTAATGCTCCACATACAGCACCAACCGCCCATCAATGCGCCGGGACCGACAGATCTGAATCACACTCGACAGCGCCGGTAACTGCAACCAGCCACACACCGCCGCCGACGCCGGCTGCAAACGCGCCGAGATCACCTCGGTCGATGGCTCCCGCCCCTGGGCACTGACCATCGCGTGAAAATGGCTGCGTTGCATCAGGTTGTAGGCCAGGCGCGGGGGCGACACAAACCAGCCGCGACGCTCCTCACGATAAATCTGCCCCTGGGCTTCGAGCTGCAACAGCGCCTCACGCACCGTGATGCGCGTGGTGCCGAACAGCTCGCTGAGCTTGCGCTCGGCCGGCAGCTTGCTCGCCGGTGCCAGCAAGCCATGATCGATCTGTTCCTGCAGGACCTGACCGATGGCTGTCACCGCCTTGATTGCCTCTTCACGCATCAACGTTACCTATCTGGACTAGACCAGCACTGATTCGGGGCGGGAACGCGCCAAAAGACGCCTCCTCAAACGTAGCGCAAGCCTAGGCAATCCATATGACTGATCCATGACAAAGCCGCCGGATGGCGACGCTAGGTCTGTGCAAATTAACGGCCAAGTCCTTGAAAACCGGGACCGTAACCATGGTCTACGCTTACCTCGCGAGCATTGCGCCCAAGCGAAAGAAAAGCGGGAGTGCGCAAGGCCGACATCAAAGTGTCATCCAGCGCACCTAAATTGGCTCAGGTATTGCTGACCTAGACCAACCCAACCGCAAACGTTCGATAAAACGCAGCGTTGAATACGCCCAAAGGAGCTTTCGATGAAACAGCTTTTCCTGGCATCACTGTTAGGCTCGACCATTGCCATGTGCACCAGTGCCATGGCCGCTGATACCGATCTGAAAACCCTGGAAGCCGCTGCGCGGGCGGAAGGCGCCGTGAACAGCGTCGGCATGCCCGATGACTGGGCCAACTGGAAAGGCACCTGGGCAGACCTGGCCAAGACCTATGGCCTCAAACATATCGACACCGACATGAGTTCGGCCCAGGAAATCGCCAAGTTCGCCGCCGAAAAAGACAACGCCAGCGCCGACATCGGCGACGTCGGCGCGGCATTTGGTCCGATCGCGGTCAAGCAAGGCGTGGTGCAGCCTTACAAGCCAAGCACCTGGGATCAGGTTCCGGCCTGGGCCAAGGATAAGGACGGCAATTGGGCACTGGCCTACACCGGCACTATCGCTTTCATCGTCAACAAGAAGCTGCTGCACGGCTCCGAAGCCCCCACCCAGTGGGCTGATCTCAAGACGGGTAAATACAAGGTATCCATCGGTGACGTGAGCACCGCCGCACAAGCGGCCAACGGCGTGCTGGCCGCCGCCATTTCCAAAGGCGGTAACGAGAAGAACATTCAACCGGCACTGGAGCTCTTCGCCGATATCGCCAAGCAAGGCCGCCTGTCGATGGCCAACCCGACGATTGCCACCATGGAAAAGGGTGAGATCGAAGTCGGCGTGGTGTGGGACTTCAACGGCCTGAGCTACAAGGCCAAGATGGCCAATCCGGATGATTATGTGGTGCTGATCCCGTCCGATGGCTCGGTGATTTCCGGCTACACCACCATCATCAACAAGTACGCGAAGAACCCGAACGCAGCCAAACTGGCCCGCGAATACATCTTCAGCGACGCCGGCCAGATCAACCTGGCCAAAGGCAATGCCCGTCCGATTCGCGCCGAGCACATCAAGCTGCCGGAAGACGTGAAGGCCAAGCTGCTGCCTAATGAGCAGTACAAAAACGTGACCCCGATCAAAGACGCAGATGCATGGGAAAAGACCTCCAAGGCTCTCCCTCAGATGTGGCAGGAAGAAGTCATTATCAACATGCAGTAATGCTGTATCTGCAGGAGCTGCCGCAGGCTGCGGCAGTTCCTGCGACGATTTGATCCAGTTTCGTTTTCGGAGTCATCGCCCCTATGAAGCACAACGTCATCCTTGTCGTGCTCGACGGCCTCAACTACGAGGTTGCCCGGCACGCCATGGGGCACTTGCAGGCCTACATCGGCGCAGGACGCGCGGCACTCTATAAACTGGAGTGCGAACTGCCTTCCCTGTCCCGACCGCTTTACGAATGCATCCTCACCGGCGTGCCACCGATCGAGAGCGGCATCGTCCACAACAACATCTCGCGCTTGTCCAATCAACGCAGCATCTATCACTACGCCACCGAGGCCGGCCTCACGACCGCCGCGGCGGCCTATCACTGGGTCAGTGAGCTGTACAACCGCTCGCCGTTCGTGACGGCACGGGATCGACACACCGACGACACGGCGCTGCCGATCCAGCACGGCCACTTCTACTGGAACGATCACTACCCCGACTCGCACCTGTTCGCCGATGCCGAACACCTGCGTCTGCGCCATGCACCCAATTTCATGCTGGTGCACCCGATGAACATCGACGATGCCGGGCACAAGCACGGCCTCGATACCCCGCAATACCGTAACAGCGCCCGCTCGGCCGACATCATCCTGGCCGACTACCTGCAAGGCTGGCTCGACGCCGGCTACCAGGTACTGGTGACCGCCGACCACGGCATGAACAACGACCGCTCCCACAACGGCCTGCTCGCCGAGGAGCGGGAAGTGCCGCTGTTCGTCCTTGGCGATGCCTTCAGTCTCGATGCCGGCGCCGCACCCAGACAGACCGACATCTGCGGCACCGTCTGCGAACTGCTGGGTGTGGACCACGACAAACCTGTGTGCAGGGAGCTGCTCAAGTGAACTCCATGACTCGCGGCAAATGGCTGGCCGCCCTGTGCCTGGTGCCCTTTGCCCTGTTCTTTTTCGTGTTCCAGATCGCCCCGCTGGGCTGGGTCATGATCAACAGCCTGCAATCGGAAGAGTTCGGCTGGGGCCTGGCCAACTTCCACAGGATCTTCAACTCGAAGTTCTACCTGCAGGCCATCCAGTACAGCCTCGAGATCAGCTTCTGGTCCAGCGTGTTCGGCATCTTCATTGCAATCCTGGGCAGCTACTCGCTGCGCCGGGTCGACTCGAAACTGCGCAACTTCGTCAATGCCTTTGCCAACATGACCAGCAACTTTGCCGGTGTGCCCCTGGCCTTTGCCTTCATCATCCTACTGGGCTTCAACGGCAGTATTACCATCATGCTCAAGCAGGCCGGGATCATCCAGGACTTCAACCTGTATTCCAAAACCGGGCTGATCATTCTCTACACCTACTTCCAGATTCCTCTGGGCGTCCTGCTGCTGTACCCGGCATTCGACGCCCTGCGCGAAGACTGGCGTGAATCGGCGGCGCTGCTGGGCGCCAGCAGCTGGCAATTCTGGCGGCACATTGGCCTGCCGGTGCTGACCCCGGCCCTGCTCGGGACCTTCGTGATCCTGCTGGCCAATGCCCTGGGTGCCTACGCCACTGTCTATGCCCTGACCACCGGCAACTTCAACGTGCTGACGATCCGCATCGCGGCAATGGTCTCGGGTGACATCTCCCTGGACCCGAACATGGCCAGTGCCCTGGCGGTCGTGCTGGTGAGCCTGATGACCCTGGTGACCGTGGTCCATCAGTTGCTGTTGAAGAGGAGCTACCATGTCTCGCGTTGAATCCGGCTCTGTCGCCGTGTACCACCGCGTGGTGGTTTACCTGCTGTTTGCCATTCTGCTGCTGCCACTGGCCGGCACCCTGATCTACTCGATCGCCAGCAGTTGGTCGGCGACTGTCCTGCCCAGCGGCTTTACCTTCAAGTGGTACATCCAGCTGTGGAGCGACCCGCGCTTTCTCGCGGCCTTCGGTCAATCGCTGCTGGTGTGCGTGGGGGCGCTGATACTCTCCGTGGTGCTGATTCTGCCGCTGCTGTTCGTGGTGCATTACCACTTTCCGAAACTCGACGCGCTGATGAACATCCTGATCCTGCTGCCCTTTGCCGTGCCGCCAGTGGTGTCTTCGGTGGGGCTGTTGCAGCTCTATGGCTCGGGGCCGTTCGCGATGGTCGGTACGCCGTGGATTCTGGTGGGGTGCTACTTCACCGTGGCCTTGCCATTCATGTACCGGGCGATCACCAACAACCTGCAAGCGATCAACCTGCACGACCTGATGGACGCCGCCCAGCTGCTGGGCGCCAGTACCTGGCAGGCGGCGTTCCTGGTGGTGCTGCCGAACCTGCGCAAAGGCCTGATGGTGGCACTGCTGCTGTCGTTCTCGTTTCTGTTCGGCGAGTTCGTGTTCGCCAACATCCTCGTCGGCACTCGCTACGAAACCCTGCAGGTCTACCTCAACAACATGCGTAACAGCAGCGGTCACTTCACCAGCGCGCTGGTGATCTCCTACTTCTTCTTTGTGCTGGTTCTGACCTGGGCTGCCAATATCTTGAACAAGGACAAAAGCCAATGAGCTTCGTCAGCGTCCAACACCTGCAAAAAAGCTACGCCGGCACCGCCGTGTTCAGCGACATCAACTGCGAAATCCAGAAAGGCGAATTCGTCACCCTGCTCGGTCCGTCCGGATGCGGCAAATCCACCCTGCTGCGCTGCATCGCCGGGCTGACCGAGGTAGACGGTGGCCAGATCCTGCTTGAGGGCCAGGACCTGGTGCCCCTCAGCCCTCAGAAGCGCGGGATCGGCATGGTGTTCCAGAGCTATGCGCTGTTCCCCAACATGACCGTGGAGCAGAACGTCGCCTTCGGTTTGCGCATGCAAAAGGTCAACGCCGATGACAGTCGCAAGCGCGTACTGGAAGTGCTGCAACTGGTGGAACTGACCGACTTCGCCGCGCGCTACCCCCATCAACTGTCCGGGGGGCAATGCCAGCGCGTGGCCCTTGCCCGTTCACTGGTCACCCGCCCGCGCCTGTTGCTGCTCGATGAGCCGTTGTCGGCGCTGGATGCGCGAATCCGCAAACACCTGCGCGAGCAGATTCGGCAGATCCAGCGCGAACTGGGGCTGACCACCATCTTCGTCACACACGATCAGGAAGAAGCCCTGACCATGTCTGACCGGATTTTCCTGATGAACCAGGGAAAGATCGTACAGAGCGGCGATGCCGAGACGCTCTACACCGCACCCGTCGATGCGTTCGCGGCCGGCTTCATTGGCAACTACAACCTGCTCGACGCCGCCAGCGCCAGCCAACTGCTGCAACGGCCCATCAACAGCCGCATCGCGATTCGCCCGGAAGCCATCGAGCTGAGCCTCGATGGCCAGCCGGATGCGTTGATCCGCAGCCACAGCCTGCTGGGCAATGTGATTCGCTATCGGATCGAAGCGCGCGGTGTGGAACTGGTGGTGGATGTGCTTAACCGCTCGGCGGCTGACCTGCATGCCGACGGTCAACGCCTGGCACTTTCCATCGATCCCACTGCCCTGTGTGAGGTAGCTTAAGAGCAGTTGCAAGCTTCAAGCTGTAAGCTGCAAGTCTAAACTGCCGACTACCTCTATCCACCTTGCAGCTTGAAGCTTGCCGCTTGAAGCTGTTCTCAAGAGAGAACCCCACTGATGGCCCTGGCAATTTTTGATCTGGACGAAACCCTTATCCATGGCGACTGCGCTACCCTCTGGAGTGAACAGATGGGCCGTCTGGGCTGGGTCGACCCTGAGTCGTTCATGCGCCAGAACAACGCGCTGATGGACGCCTACAGTCACGGCAAGCTGCGAATGGAGGAGTACATGACGTTCAGCCTGGAACCCTTGATCGGCCGGACACCGGAAGAAGTCCGGCACCTGGTCGAGCCCTGGGTGGAGGACTTCATCGAGCCCATCATCTTCAGCGAGGCCACCAGGACCATTGCCGCCCACCGCAAGGCCGGCGACCGGATCCTGGTCATCTCCGCCTCGGGCACCCACCTGGTCGGGCCGATTGCCGAGCGCCTGGGTATCGACGAAATTCTCGGCATCGAGCTGGAGGTCCGGCAAGGGGCCTACAGCGGCCAGACCGTCGGCACCCTGACCTACCGCGAAGGCAAAATCACGCGCCTGCTGGAGTGGCTGGACGCCGAAGAGGAAAACCTTGAAGGCGCGAGCTTTTATTCGGACTCACGCAACGACCTGCCGTTGCTGCTCAAGGTCGACCATCCCCATGCGGTCAACCCGGATCCGGTACTGCGCGAACATGCCGAAAAGGCCGGCTGGCCGATCCATCTCTGGAAGTAGGAGCAAGATTTGCCCGCGATGATCGTTCCCACGCGAGCATGGGAACGATCGCCAGTGTCGTCAGGCCAGACTCTCGTCAATCACCAGCACCAGCTTGCCCGATACCTGGTTGCTCGCCAGCTCGGCAAACGCCGCTTCGGCGTCCTGGATCGGGAAGGCCCTGACCAGTTGCGGGCTCAGGCGCTCTTCGGTGAACAGTGGCCAGACATGCACGCTCAGATCGCTGAGCAGATCAGCCTTGAACTGATCGTCACGATTGCGCAAGGTCGACCCCACCAGTTGGATCCGCTTGGCCAGTACTTGCGCCAGGTCCAGCCGGGTCTCTCGACCGCCCATCAATCCGATCAACACCCAACGCCCATCACGCGCCAATACCTTCAGGTTCAACTCGGCATAGTTGGCCCCCACCGGGTCGAGAATCACATCGAAGGGTCCCAGCTCGCTCAAGCCTTCCAGGCCATCGGTGCGCACGACGCCACCTTGCGCACCCAGCGCCTGGCAGTAGGCCAGGCGGTCGGTGGAACCGACACTGACCCAGCACGGGTTGCCAAACGCCTTGCACAGCTGAATGGCGGCTGAACCAACACCACTTGCCCCGGCATGCAACAACACCTTTTCACCCGGCTTGAGTGCCGCCAGCTGAAACAGATTCAACCAGGCCGTGCTGTACACCTCGGGCAAGGCTGCCGCTTCGGTCAGCGACAAGCCCTCTGGCACTGGCAATACGTGGCGAGCGTCGACCACCACCTCTTCAGCCATCCCGCCACCGGCCAGCAAAGCACACACGCGATCACCGACCTGCCAGGAAGATCCCGGGCCGACCTCGCTGATCACCCCGGAACACTCCAGCCCCAACACCTGGCTGGCCCCGGGAGGCGCAGGGTAGAGCCCGGCCCTCTGCAGCAAGTCCGCCCGATTCAAGCCCGCAGCCGCCACACGAATGCGAACCTGCCCCACATCACAGACCGGTGTCGGCGCTTCAACCCACGCCACATGTCCGTCAACGCCTTGCAATGCCTTCACAGTGCCTCCATAGTGAGTCTGGACTGAGCCCGGTGCTATAGCGCCGGGTTTTTTGCATTATGCGACCGGTTCTTGTGGAACCGGCGACTTCAAAGACGGCCTAATATGCGTTATCAATTGTCCCCGCGTCGAATCGGCATGAAGCATTTGTTCTCCAGCACCGCACTCGCACTCTTCATTGGCTTGGGCAGCTTGTCGCTCGCGCCCGATACGTTCGCAGCCAATAGTTGGGACAAGCTTCAGCCCGGTCGTGACGAGGTGATTGCCAGCCTGAACGTCGTCGAGTTGCTCAAGCGCCATCATTACAGCAAGCCGCCCCTGGATGACGCCCGTTCGCTGATCATCTATGACAGCTACCTGAAGCTGCTGGATCCGTCGCGCAGCTACTTCATGGCCAGCGATATCGCCGAATTCGACAAATGGAAAACCCAGTTTGACGACTTCCTCAAAAGCGGCGACCTGAACGCCGGGTTCACGATCTACAAGCGTTATCTGGACCGCGTCAAAGCGCGTCTGGAGTTCGCCCTGGTCGAGCTGAACAAAGGCGTCGACAAGATCGACTTCACCCCCAAGGAAACCTTGCTGATCGATCGCAAGGACGCTCCGTGGCTCACCTCCACTGCCGAGCTCGACGACCTGTGGCGCAAACGCGTCAAGGACGAAGTGCTGCGCATGAAAATCGCCGGCAAGGACTCGAAACAGATTCAGGAAACCCTGACCAAGCGCTACAAGAACCAGCTGTCGCGTCTGGGGCAGACCCGTGCGGAAGATATCTTCCAGGCGTACATCAATACGTTCGCCATGTCCTACGACCCGCACACCAACTATCTGTCACCGGATAACGCGGAAAACTTCGACATCAACATGAGCCTGTCCCTCGAAGGCATCGGCGCCGTGTTGCAGAGTGACAACGATCAGGTAAAAGTCGTGCGCCTGGTACCGGCAGGTCCGGCCGACAAGACCAAGATGGTCGCTCCGGCCGACAAGATCATCGGCGTTGCCCAGGGCAACAAAGAGATGGTCGACGTGGTCGGCTGGCGCCTGGACGAAGTGGTCAAGCTGATCCGCGGGCCTAAAGGGACCGTGGTGCGCCTGGAAGTGATTCCGGCCAGCAACGCACCGAACGACCAGACCAGCAAGATCGTGCCGATCACCCGCGAAGCGGTGAAGCTCGAAGACCAGGCGGTGAAGAAGTCCGTGCTGAACCTCAAGCAAGACGGCAAGGACTACAAGCTGGGCGTCATCGAGATCCCGGCCTTCTACCTGGACTTCAAGGCGTTCCGTGCCGGTGATCCGGACTACAAGAGCACCACCCGCGACGTCAAGAAACTGCTGACCGAACTGCAAAAGGACAAAGTCGACGGCGTCGTCATCGACCTGCGCAACAACGGTGGCGGTTCCCTGCAGGAAGCCACCGAACTGACCAGCCTGTTCATCGACAAGGGCCCGACCGTGCTGGTCCGCAATGCCGATGGCCGGGTCGACGTGCTGGAAGACGAAAACCCTGGCGCCTTCTACAAAGGCCCGCTGGTGTTGCTGGTCAACCGTCTGTCTGCGTCCGCCTCGGAGATTTTTGCCGGCGCCATGCAGGATTACCACCGTGCGATGATCATCGGTGGCCAGACCTTCGGCAAAGGCACCGTGCAGACCATTCAGCCGCTGAACCATGGCGAACTGAAACTGACCCTGGCCAAGTTCTACCGGGTTTCCGGCCAAAGTACCCAGCATCAGGGCGTACTGCCGGACATCGACTACCCGTCGCTGATCGACACCAAGGAAATCGGCGAAAGCGCCCTGCCCGAAGCGATGCCGTGGGACACCATTCGGCCTGCGATCAAGCCTGCCGTCGACCCGTTCAAGCCCTTCCTCGCCCAGCTCAAGGCCGAGCATGACGCGCGCACGGACAAGGACGCAGAGTTCGTGTTCATCCGTGACAGACTGGCACTGGCCCAGAAGCTGATGACGGAAAAAACCGTCAGCCTCAACGAGGCCGAGCGCCGGGCTCAGCACGCCGACATCGAGGCCAAGCAGCTGGCGATGGAAAACCTGCGTCGCAAGGCCAAGGGTGAAGCGCCGCTCAAAGAGCTGAAGAAAGAAGACGAAGACGCCATCGCCGCCGAGCCAGACAAGACCAAGCCGGAAGACGATGCCTACCTGAGCGAAACCGGGCGGATTCTCCTGGATTACTTGAAGCTGAACACGGCGGTCGCCAGCGCCAAGAAGTGATGGCAATTCAATGTTGACGTTCCCCCTGGAACGTCATCAAACAGTCATCAATCTGTCGTGAAATACAGGACTGGGTCCGCCTTCCAACAAAGGCGGACCCGGTCCTTTTTTTATCGCCAGAGATTGCCATGACCACCACCGAACAGCTGAGTGCCTTGAGTTCAATTCTGGCTCAAGGGGCCTTGCACAGTCTGTTCCAACCCATCGTTTCGCTCTCTGAACGACGCATTCTCGGTTACGAGGCCCTCAGCCGAGGCCCTTCCAACAACCCCCTGCACTCCCCGCTCGCCCTGTTCTCCGTGGCCCGCCAGGCCGGGCGCCTCAGCGAACTGGAGATCGCCTGCCGGCACAGCGCCTGCCGCCGCTTCAGCGAGCAGCGGTTGCCAGGCAAGCTGTTTCTCAACGTCTCCCCCGAATCCCTGCTCGAAACCGGCCATCAACCCGGCAGAACCCTGCAAATGCTCCAGGACCTCGGCATCCCGCCGAGCCAGGTGGTCATCGAACTGACTGAACAAACACCGACCGATGATTTCCAGCTGCTGCAAAACGCGTTGCATCACTATCGGGCGATGGGGTTTTCGATTGCCCTCGATGACCTGGGAGCCGGCTATTCCAGCCTGCGGCTGTGGTCGGAATTACGTCCGGAGTATGTGAAGATCGACCGGCATTTCATCGACGGCATTCACCTGGACGCCCTCAAGCGCGAGTTCGTCGGCTCGATCCTGCAAATCGCCAAAGCCTCGCGGGCCCAGGTGATTGCCGAAGGTATCGAACTGCCGGAAGAACTCGCGGTGCTGAGCGAAATGGGCATCGATCTGGTTCAGGGTTACCTGTTGTGCCGGCCGCAGGAACATCCGCCACAGGAAGCCCGCAACATGCTGCCCAGGCACGACAGCAGCGCTGTGGCGCTCAACGATGAACTGCGCGACCTCAGCGCCTTGCTCAACGAGCAACCTGCCGTGCGCCACGATACGCCGACGGCCAACGTGCTCGAAGCCTTTCGCCGCCAAGCCAACCTGAACTCGCTGGCGGTGCTCGACGAGCGGAGCCAACCCTGCGGCATCGTTCACCGTCATTCACTCTCGGACGCACTGCTCAAGCCGTTTGCCACCGATCTGTTCGCTCGTAAACCCATCAGCCGCCTGATGAACGATGACTTCCTCGCCGTGGAACTCAGCCAGTCGCTGCAACAGGTCAGCCGCCTGATCACCAGCCGCGCTCGCCAGCGCATCGAAGAGGACTTCATCATCACCCTCACTGGTCGCTACCTGGGGCTGGGACGGGTGATCGACGTGCTTAAACTGATTACCGAACTGAAGATCCAGCAGGCCCGATACGCCAACCCGCTGACCCTGCTACCGGGCAATGTGCCCATCCAGCAGTGCCTGACCCGGTTGCTGCAACAGCGCCGCGAGTCGGTGATCTGCTACGTCGACATCGACAGTTTCAAGCCATTCAACGATATCTATGGCTACGGCCGTGGCGACGAAGTCCTGCTCTGCCTGGCGCAATGCCTGAACGAATGTATCGATCCCGGTCGCGACTTCGTCGGCCATATCGGCGGCGATGACTTCCTGCTGGTACTGGGCCCGGAAGACTGGCAAAAACGCCTGAACCAATTGCATGAAGACTTCCACCGTCAGTGCCGGCGCTTCTACCGCGCCGAGCACCTGGAGGCGGGGTGCTTTATCGCCGTCAATCGCCAGGGTGTACGCCAGGAATATGCGTTGCTGTCCCTGTCCATCGGCGTCGTGCATCTGCACCCACAGGCTTGCGGACAACTCGATGCCAGCCGCTTGGCAGAGCTGGCGTCACATGCCAAGCACCACGCCAAGCATGTGCCGGGGTATAGCGTGCATGTGATTGATAGCCTGGCGAGTGCCTGAAAACCCGGGCGCCCGCAAGATCGCCAGTGCCGGCAAGGCTAGTGCGAACCGGGCTCCAGCGCCTTGAGCTTGTGCTCGGCCAGGGGATGCCCTGCCTTGGCTGCCATCCGCCACCAGCGCGCCGCCTCGGCAGCGTCCGGGGCCTTGCCCGGCGTTCCGGCCAGGCTGATCACGCCTACCTGATAGGCTGCTTTGCCATCGCCCGCCAAGGCGGCCAGACGCAGCAAGCGCACGCCCTCCTCACGAGCACCAAGGCCGACGCCGCGAAACGTCAGGATGTGCCCATAGAAGCTCTGGGCGCCGACATCTCCCAGGTTGGCCATGCGTGCGAACTGGCCTTCGAGCCAGTGCCAGCCGCGCGGCTGGCGCACAAACCACGACCAGTGAAACAACCGGCGTGCCAGCCAGTAACCGACATGCGCCTTGAGTCGTAAGAACACTCAGGCCTCCGCGGATTCAGGGTATTCGTATTCAAACACCCGAACCACTTCCGAGGCATGCCAGGATGCCGCCGCGACGCCATCGGACGGCCCGGAAAACCGTCCCAGGCGCTCGACACATTCGAAGAAACCGGTGCGCGGCAGGCGACTGGCGCCCTGGCTGATCACCAGCGAACTGCGCAGGGGCTGCTCGGCCTTGGCATCCAGGGCCGCCAGGTGTTCAAGGGCCGCAGTGAGGGTTTGCATGGCCGGCGTGGGGAGTTGCAAGCGCTCGAGCAACGCACGGTAAGTCAGCAGGTGACGCTGTCGACGGGCCTGGTCCAGCTCGCCCAATAGACCGTCCCAGTGTTGACGACTGATTCGCACACTCACGATTCATCCCTCCATCCCTGCACCTTCAACTCCCAGGCCAGGCTGCGGCGGATCGCAGCGTCAGGTTGACGCTCGCCGCTTTCAATCAGGGCCAGGTAAGAAGGACTGATGCCTACCGTGCGGGCCAGCGCTTCGATCGCGATGCCCTTTGCTTCACGCAAACTGCGTAGTTGATCCAGACCGGGAAGTTCCTGGTCTGCGGAGGACACGTGACGAGCTGTTGCTTCACGTGCAGGTGATTCGCTAACGCCTGCTGCTTTCAATAACGCTTGATACTGAGCCCATGGCAACACCGCATACTCGGGCTCGCCATCACGTGCAATGATCTGAATATCCATGACTACCCCGTAGGACAACAACACTTAGCGAGTCGGCACTTTTCCCTAGAAGTGTAATCCTAACAGCCGCCAAGGTCGCGAGGGGGGATCAATCTGCAGATGAACCTGATTCGGCTCAGGTTTTTTTCGGGCCCTGCAGTTGCAGTTGCTCCGGTGTATCGGGCAACCGCTCCACCACGGCCAGCTTTTCCGGCCGCTGACGGCTGCGCCAGGCACGGAAAGCATCCAGCTCATCGGCCAGGGTTTTCATCAACCAGGCGAGCACGGCGATGTCATCGAACATGCCGAACAGGGGAAGGAAATCAGGAATGGCATCAATCGGGCTGAGGAAATACATCAGCCCCGCTACCACCGCCACCAACGCCTTGGGGCTGATGGCACGGTACTCGCCACGCCAGTACGCCAGGCACAGTGCCTGCAGCAAGCGCAGGTCATCCTTGAGCTTACCTAGCCGCCAGCCTTGATTGGCGCCCTTGCGGGCCACTGCGAACAGCAGTGTCGGCAAACGTCCACGACTGATCAATCGACCGGCCAACGGCAGAAACCGAGCGAAACTCCAGGGTGTTTTCATCATCCCCCCACTGAAATGTTATCCACACAAATTGTGGATAACCTTGTGAACAGAGCCCTATTTCACGCCTCAAAGCCCCGTTTTACAAGGGCCCCGGTCAGATCGGGCGTTTTTTACTCACATAAAAAAACCCAATATTTCATTGACTTGGCAACCTTACGGGCTATCGGCACTCCTTTCAGTGCTATGACGCCAGCCCAGGGCATCCGTTCAATCGAATGCCCGGCCACCGGACACCAGATGCAACAACGCCCCGGATGAGCGGGGCGTTGTTGTCATACCAGACGCTGATTACTTCTCGGCGTCTTGCTTGGCAGGATCTTTGATCGCCAGCAGTTCCAGGTCGAATACCAGCACCGAGTTGGCCGGGATTGCCGGGCTAGGGCTTTGTGCGCCGTAGGCCAGTTCGCTAGGAATGTACAGTTTGTACTTCTCGCCGACGTGCATCAGTTGCAGGCCTTCGACCCAACCCGGGATCACGCCGCTGACCGGCAGGTCAATCGGGCTGCCACGCTCGACGGAGCTGTCGAAAACGGTGCCGTTGGTCAGGGTGCCGGTGTAGTGAACAGTCACCACGTCGGTCGGCTTGGGCTGAGCGCCATCGGCCTTCTTGACGACTTCGTACTGCAAGCCGGAAGCCGTGGTGGTCACACCGGCTTTCTTGGCATTGTCTTCGAGGAATTTCTTGCCGGCGGCAGCCGACTCTTCGCTCATCTTGGCCATACGCTCTTCAGCGCGCTTTTGCAGCGCAGCGAAAGCTTCGACCAGTTCATCGTCCTTGAGCTTCTGTTCTTTCTTGCCGATGGCATCTTCGATGCCTTGGGCTACAGCTTTGGAATCCAGATCATCCATACCTTCCTGTGCCAGGCTCTTGCCCATGTTCAGGCCGATACCGTAGGAAGCTTTTTGCGCCGGGGTTTTCAGCTCAACGCTGGTCTGCGAGTCACAACCCGCAAGTACCAGGCTAACCAGGGCCACCGCCGCCGCCAACCGATGCTGTTTCATGCTATTTCCTTGTTCATGCGCCTAAAGGGCAATCGAGTAAAGCCGCGAGCTTATCAGGCCGCCACGACCAATGGCTACCGGCATGAGAGCAGGAAACGTCCGATAAGTTCAGGTCTTTTAACGCGTTTTACTCAGGTGTGAGCATGAAATTTCTGTCAGCCTACCCCCATGGTTGCGGATGCCGATTCGCACGACATCTGGCGTAATGGCTACTTGCTGCTGAACTACGCCTCAGGCATAACAAAATACTTAATCGACAAGGATGTTTATCTTGCGCCTCTTATTCCGTGTGCTGTTACTGATCGCGGCCCTGCTGCTGGTCGCGCTGGCCGTGGTGCTGTACTACGTTGCCAACCCGAAACTACCGGCCTATACGCCCGCCCAGCAGGTTCATTACCTGCCGCAATGGAGCGCCGACGACCGTCAGACGTTCTATTTCACGCCCCAGGGTACCCAGGTCAAGGGCTTGCGCTACACCTGGTTCAACGCCCTTGAACTGCCGTTTTCGCAGCAACGCTTCGCCGCGCCCGAGTACCTGGCGCGCTTCGGTTTCCTGGTGGATCCGGCGCAAAAAGCCACGCCAGGCAACCCTGGAAACCTGCCGGTAGGCTTCACCCGCCATCAGAATTCCGGCAGCAAAGAAGAGTTTCTGGATATTACCTGCGCCGCCTGCCACACCGGAGAACTGCGGTTCAAAGGCCAGGCCGTACGTATCGATGGCGGTACCGCACAACATGTACTGCCCTCCAGCGTACCGACACTGCAAGGCGGCAGCTTCGGCCAAGCGCTGGTCGCCAGCCTGGCCTCTACCTACTACAACCCGTGGAAATTCGAGCGTTTCGCCCGCAATGTGCTGGGCCAGGACTACGACGCCGGGCACTCGCAACTGCGCCAGGACGTCAAGGCCTCACTGGACATCTTTCTGGGCGTCGCCTGGAACGATACCCATCGCGGTCTCTACCCGACCGAAGAAGGCCCCGGGCGCACCGACGCGTTCGGACGCATCGCCAACGCCGCCTTCGGCGACGCCATTTCCCCCGACAACTACCGCGTCGCCAACGCCCCGGTGGACTATCCACAGCTCTGGGATATCTGGACCTTCGACTGGGTGCAATGGAACGGCTCGGCCCAGCAACCGATGGCCCGCAATGTCGGTGAAGCCCTGGGGGTCGGCGCGACGCTGAACTTCTTCGATGCCAATGGCCAACCGCTCAAGGGCGACGAGCGCTACCCCTCCAGCGTCCGTGTGCGCGACTTGCACCTGATCGAAGAAACCCTGAAACGCCTCCAACCGCCCGCCTGGCCCGAAGCACTGTTTGGCAACATCGACAAGCCGCTGGCGGCCCAGGGGCGCGCACTGTTCGCCGAAAACTGCGCCGGCTGCCATGTTCCGAGCGTGGCCCAGGCCAATGGGCGACCGGAGAAGAAGCTGAAAATGCTCCCGGTCGAGGTGATTGGCACCGACCCGGGTGCGGCCAACAACATTGCCAACCACCGGTTCGACCTGCGCTCACTGCAATGGGACCCGGCGGAACTGGCCAACCTCGATGTCAAGCTGCAGCCCGCGCCCGAGGAACCGCTGGACCTGAGCCAGCTCTCGGTCGCCAAAGGCCTGGCCTACGTCACCGCTTTCGTTGAGCGCCGCGCTTATCGCGAGGCCGCTGTCACGCCCGAGGAACGTCCGACCATGGACGGTTTTGGCCTGCCCATCGGGGTGCGCGAAAAGACTGCCTACAAAGCCCGGCCCCTGGCGGGCGTATGGGCAACGGCGCCCTTCCTGCATAACGGATCGGTGCCAAGCATTTACCAGCTGCTCTCACCCCAGGATGAACGGGCGACCACCTTCTATAAAGGCACCTTCGAGTACGACCCGAAGCATCTGGGGTATCGCACGCAAGCCTTTACCAACGGTTTTGAGTTCGACACGCGAATTACCGGCAACCACAACAGCGGTCACGAATTCCGTGCCGGCGAACGCGGCAACGGGGTCATCGGACGCTTGCTGCAACCACAGGAGCGCTGGGCACTGCTGGAGTACCTGAAAGTGCTTGGTGGCCCGTTGGAGGCGCAACTGCCATGACCCTCGACTCGAACCCAAGGAGTTTTGCATGTTGATGACACTGTGGTTGCGCATGTGCGTTCTGCTGGGCAAGGCCGTGCTGTTTGTGGTGGGCCTCGGCCTGCTGGGCTGGGCCGTGGCAACCGGCTGGTCTGCCTGGCAGCACCGCGGGCCCGTGTCTGCCCAGGAACAGATACCCGCCGACGAAGCGGCAATGACCCGGGATGTCATTCAGACGGCCGTGCGCATCGTCGACTCGCACCGGGAGAACACCCGCTACTTGCGTGACGCCCATGCCAAGGCTCACGGCTGCCTGAACGCTGAAGTCCAGGTCCTGGGGGACCTGACGCCCGAACTGCGCCAAGGCGTTTTCAGCGAGGCCGGCAAGACCTGGCAAGCCACCCTGCGCCTGTCCAACGGCAGCCCATACCCGCAATTCGACAGCCTGCGCGATGCCCGTGGCATGGCGCTCAAATTGCTCGATGTGCCAGGTACGCAGTTGCTCAAGGACCGGCAAAGCCGTGGCGAACAGGATTTCGTGATGTTCAACCACCCGAACTTCTTCGTCAGCGATGTCGCCGAATACCGTCAGAACGTCGCCGCGCAGGCTGACGGCAAAAAAGTGATGGCGTTTTTCCCCGGTTGGGATCCCCGGACCTGGCAGGTTCGCCACCTGTTCATCGCCCTGGCGACACTGGCGCCCGCACCGGCCAGCCCGACCCAGACCACCTACTTTTCGGTGTCGCCCTACAAGTTCGGCAGCGCCAATGCGAAATTTCGTGTCGCGCCGGACCCGGACAGCTGCCCGGCCTACACCCTGCCTGCGCAGAATCAGGCACTGCCCAACTTCCTGCGCAGTGCACTGACCCAACAACTGTCGACGGATCGGGTCCCGGCCTGCTTTGTCCTGCAGATCCAGCGCCAGGATCCGAGCCAGTACATGCCGATCGAAGACACCAGCATTGAATGGCGCGAAAGCGATGCACCGTTCGAAACCGTGGCACGGATCAGGATTCCCGCCCAGGACTTCGACACGCCGGCGCAGAACCTGCAATGCGACAACCTGTCATTCAACCCCTGGTTCGGCCTTGAAGCCCATCGCCCGATTGGCGGCATCAACCGATTGCGCAAAGCGGTGTATGAAGCCGTCAGCGACTACCGGAACGCGCGCAACGCCGAACAATAGCGCAACCTGAAGCCGGCCTGTCCACAGTGCCGGCTTCAGCCCCATCAAGGCTCAGTAGCGCGCGTCAACCGGCTTGCCACCCTCAGGCCAGTCCTTGACCTTGTCCGGGAAGTCCGGACGTGGCTGATGCGAGAAGTACTCCGCGACGTCCACCGCCTCCTGATCGGAAAGCCCACCCTGCCCCAGCGGGAACTGCTCGTGAAAGCCCACTGGCATGTTGCGTTTGACGAACGCCGCGGCGGTATAGGTCCGCGCCATGCCCGCGCCGATATTGAATGACTCGTCGCCCCAGAGTGGCGGAAACACCCACTCTCCACTGGCACGCTTCAGGCCTTCGCCCGCTGCGCCATGGCACACCGCACATTGCTTGGCATACACCCGCTGACCGTTGTCCCGGTCGGGCTTGATCGCCGTGTCGACTTTGCCGACGCCACGCCCGGCGACCTTGTCCCCGGGCAGGGTGTTGCGCTTCATCCAGTCGAAGTAGGCAATCATCGCCTGCATGTCCGCCGACTGCACGGGAAGCGGTTGCCCGTTCATCGAACGCCGGAAGCAACCATTGATCCGGTCGGCCAGGGTGATCTGCCGGCCCGCGCGGGGCGCGTAACCCGGGAAGAATGCCGACACACCGACAAAGGGCGAGCCGTCCGCGACGGTGCCCGCGTTGAGATGGCAACTGGTGCAGTTCAGGGCATTGCCCACGTTGTCCGGCAACAGTGCCTTGGTTTGCAGGTGCAGGCGCATGCCACGCACCACCTGCTGCGCGTTGGGCGCGACCAGCATGTCGGCCAGACGAGGCGTTTCAAAGGTTGAAGAGTCGGTGACCGGCTTGAGTTGCCCGCGCATCTGTTTGACCTGCGCGGCGCTGATCGCCGAGCCGCTGTTACCCCAGCTTGCGCGCACGAAACTGAGGATTTCGGCGATTTCCTGATCAGAGAGCCGGGCAAATCCGGGCATAGTGTAGACCCGGGGATGGGTCTGGGTTTGCGCGGTTTTCCAGCCCGTCAGGGTGATGTGCAGTAACGACGCCGGGTCGGCCGAGGCTACGCTCGGATTACCCGCCAGCGGCGGGAACATCGCATTCACACCGCCACCGTCCGGACGATGACAGTCGGCACAAAACTGCGTGTAGCCCAGGCCGCCGCGGCTGCTGAACAGCGTCGCCGGAGGTTCAGCCGGGGCAAGCGGCAGGGCTTGCGGCGGCAGGTCATCTTTGCCAGCCGGCAGGGACTTGAGGTAGGTCGCGATCGCGATCAGATCGTCGTCGGTAAAATGCTGGGTGCTGTGATGGATCACCTCAGCCATGTTGCCCGACACCGTGGCAAAGCGATTCTGCCCGGTCTTGAGCAATTGCACCGTGTCGTCGACGGTCCACAGGTTACGCAAGCTGAGCGCGCGCCACTGTTCCACGGTTTCCCCGGCCAGATAGTGCTCGCCGCTGGAACCGGCATCGCTCATGGCCTTCTCCTGGAAGGCAATGCCTCGTGGCGTATGGCAAGCACCACAGTGCCCCAGCCCCTGCACCAGATAGGCGCCACGGTTCACTCGCTGATCCTTGGCCGGGTCGGGTTCGAAGGGCATGTGATCGACAAACAGCCGATTCCAGAACCACAGCCCCCAGCGTTGGTTGAACGGCCAGCTCATGTCCGCCTGTAGATTGGCTTGTTTGACGGGGGTGACCCCTTGCAACAGATAGGCATACAGGGCCCGCATGTCCGTTTCGCTCATTTTCGCGTAGGACGGATAAGGCATCGCCGGGTAAAGGTTATCGCCCGCCGGCGTGACACCTTCACGCATGGCTCGGTCAAACTGCTCGAACGTGTAGCGGCCGATTCCGGTCTCCGGGTCCGGGGTAATGTTGCTGGAATACAGCGTGCCCATCGGTGTTTTCAACTCCAGGCCACCGGCCATGACCGCGCCGCCCTTGGCGGTGTGGCAGGCAATGCAGTCGCCGAGCTGGGCGACATACTTACCCTGCTCGATCAGCGTACCTGGCTGGGTTGCCGCTGCCGAAGCCGGCTCACTGGCGTTGAGTTGATGCACAAACAACAACGACGAGACCAGCATGGCCAGTCGCGGCAAATTCAAATCCATTGAAACACCCCTTTTGGGTCTGGCGACGGGTCGTCCCGTTGGCCAGTTTCCTATTGGTTTTTATCGCCTCATCAGGCAAGAACCGGGACCTGCAGGTCCCACTTTGTTTCTATAGGAATTGGCCGGGGTGGCCGTTGACATGAATCATTGGAGAGCGTGCATGCCGGATAATCGAATGACCAGGCATGTGCAGGGATTGGGGGGAAGGCAGGAAACAGGCCGTTGCGGGGGACTCGACAGGCGGCAAGCGCTTGCATTAAGCAAACCCCAGACAGCAAAAAGCCCGCATTGAGCGGGCTTTCTGTGGTGACCTGGCGTTCAGTGTTCCAGGTTACCGAATATGGCGCAGCGGACGGGACTCGAACCCGCGACCCCCGGCGTGACAGGCCGGTATTCTAACCGACTGAACTACCGCTGCGCGTAGCGTTGAAAGTAAATGGTGGGTGATGACGGGATCGAACCGCCGACATTCTGCTTGTAAGGCAGACGCTCTCCCAGCTGAGCTAATCACCCTTTACCTTCGTTGCGGGGCACATTATGCCACAGGTTTTCATAAAGTGTTGATTTAATTGAAATATTTTTCAAAAAATCTGAAAACCGGTGAAACGATGCATCCTGCAGGAACAACAGACAGAAAAAAACCCGCGTGAGCGGGCTTTTCCGTGGTGACCTGGCGTTCAGCGTTCCAGGTTACCGAATATGGCGCAGCGGACGGGACTCGAACCCGCGACCCCCGGCGTGACAGGCCGGTATTCTAACCGACTGAACTACCGCTGCGCGTAACACTTAAAACGAATGGTGGGTGATGACGGGATCGAACCGCCGACATTCTGCTTGTAAGGCAGACGCTCTCCCAGCTGAGCTAATCACCCTTCGCTTCGGTGTGGCGCGCATTCTACGGAGCAGTCCCACCTCTGGCAAGTACTTTTTTAAATAATTTTCTCAGGCCTTCCAAAGGCTTAGCGAAGGGTTGGCCTATGACGCCGCGCGGAGAATAATGCCCCCCTTTGTATAAAGGAGAGACTCACCCCATGTGGTTCAAAAACCTGCTTATCTATCGCCTGACCCAAGATCTGCCTTTTGATGCTGAGGCGTTGGAAACTGCACTGGCCACCAAACTGGCGCGTCCATGTGCAAGCCAGGAGTTGACCACCTACGGTTTCGTCGCGCCATTCGGCAAAGGCGAAGATGCCCCACTGGTGCATGTCAGCGGCGATTTCCTGCTGATTGCCGCACGTAAGGAAGAACGCATTCTGCCAGGCAGCGTCGTACGTGACGCTGTGAAGGAAAAGGTCGAAGAGATCGAAGCCGAGCAAATGCGCAAGGTCTATAAAAAGGAGCGTGATCAGATCAAGGATGAAATCATCCAGGCCTTCCTGCCACGCGCCTTTATCCGTCGCTCCTCGACCTTCGCCGCCATTGCGCCGAAACAAGGCCTGATCCTGGTCAACTCGGCCAGCCCGAAACGTGCCGAAGACCTGCTCTCCACCCTGCGCGAAGTGATCGGCTCGCTGCCCGTGCGCCCACTGACCGTGAAGATGTCCCCGACCGCGACCATGACGGAGTGGGTCACCACCCAGAAAGCCGCGGATGACTTCTTCGTGCTGGACGAGTGCGAACTGCGCGACACCCACGAAGACGGCGGCATCGTGCGCTGCAAGCGCCAGGACCTGACCAGCGAAGAAATCCAGTTGCACCTGAGCACTGGCAAAGTGGTGACTCAGTTGTCCCTGGCCTGGCAGGACAAGCTGTCTTTCGTGCTCGACGACAAGATGGTGGTCAAGCGCCTGAAATTCGAAGACCTGCTGCAAGACCAGGCTGAACAGGACGGCGGCGATGAGGCCCTTGGCCAACTGGATGCCAGCTTCACCCTGATGATGCTGACTTTCGGCGATTTCCTCCCGGCGCTGGTTGAAGCACTGGGCGGTGAAGAGACGCCGCAAGGCATCTGAGTCGTCGATACAGACGAAGCCTGACAGGCCCCGTGCAAACGCCACCGCTTCGGTGGCGTTTGCACATAACCGGCAACAGATTACGCACGTAACTTGATCGTCAGGTTAATAATGGGCACTATACTGCGCATCGCGAGGACGACCTCGCGGCTCGATCGAATCATTAATCTGGGGACGGCCCCATCAATCGATGGAGGTTTCCATGTCCTGGATCATTCTGTTTTTCGCTGGCCTGTTTGAAGTCGGCTGGGCCGTTGGCCTGAAGTACACCGACGGCTTCACGCGCCCTCTTCCCACCGCCCTGACCGTTATCGCCATGGCCATCAGCCTTGGCCTGCTGGGCCTGGCGATGAAGGAATTGCCGCTGGGCACGGCCTATGCGATCTGGACCGGTGTCGGCGCCATAGGCACGGTGATCGCCGGGATCATCCTGTTCGGTGAGTCCATGGCGTTGTTCCGCCTGGCCAGCGTCGCACTGATCATTGCCGGGTTGGTCGGCTTGAAAGTCAGCGCCGCCTGACACACAAAAACGCCCGCGGATTGCGGGCGTTTTTTTATCCGGCATCCTTCAGCGAACCGCTCCCCGCAGCTCCCCCACCGCCGCTTGCAACTGTGCCGGTTGCGCCACTTGCGCCGCCATCGGCGGACCGGCGACCAGGGTTACCCGCGACCACAAACGGTGGAAAAAGCCCTTGTCCGGATCGCGACTGAAGAAACTGCCCCACAGCCCCTGCAGGGCCAATGGAATCACCGGCACCGGTGTCTCTTCCAGAATCCGCGTCAACCCGCCCTTGAACTCATTGATCTCGCCATCGGCGGTCAGCTTGCCTTCCGGGAAGATGCACACCAACTCGCCATCTTTCAGGTACTGGGCAATGCGCTTGAAGGCGCTTTCGTAAATCTGGATATCTTCCTGACGCCCGGCAATCGGAATCGTCCCGGCGGTACGGAAGATGAAGTTCAGCACCGGCAGGTTGTAGATCTTGTAATACATCACAAAGCGAATCGGCCGACGCACTGCCCCCCCAATCAACAAGGCGTCGACGAACGACACGTGATTGCACACCAGCAACGCCGCCCCCTCATCGGGAATCAGCTCGAGATTGCGGTGCTGCACGCGGTACATGGAATGGCTGAGCAGCCAGATCATGAAGCGCATGCTGAATTCAGGGACGATTTTGAAGATGTAGGCATTCACGCCGATGTTGAGCAGTGACACCACCAGGAACAGCTGAGGAATGGACAGCTCAGCGAGGCTGAGCAACACCATCGAGACGATCGCCGAAACCACCATGAACAGCGCGTTGAGGATGTTGTTGGCTGCGATCACCCGCGCCCGCTCATGCTCCGCGGTGCGCGACTGGATCAACGCATACAGCGGCACGATGTAGAAGCCGCCGAATACGCCCAGGCCGAGAATATCCAGCAGCACCCACCAGGCATGACCGAAGCCGAGCACTTCGACCCAGCCATGGCCTTGCTCGCTGGGCGCAATACCGCCGGAGTGCCACCACAGCAACAAGCCGAATACGGTCAGGCCAAAGGAGCCAAACGGCACCAGGCCAATCTCCACTTTGCGCCCGGAGAGCTTCTCGCAGAGCATCGAACCCAGCGCGATACCGACCGAGAACACCGTGAGAATCAGCGTTACCACCGTCTCGTCGCCGTGCATCCACTCTTTGGCGTAGGCCGGGATTTGCGTCAGGTAAATCGCCCCGACAAACCAGAACCACGAGTTGCCGACAATCGAGCGTGACACCGCCGGCGTCTGCCCCAGGCCCAGGCGCAAGGTCGCCCAGGACTGCCGGAAGATATTCCAGTCCAGCCGCAGTTCCGGGCTGGACGCCGCCGCACGAGGGATGCCGCGGCTAGCCAGGTAACCCAGCACCGCAACACCGATGATCGCCGTGGAGACGATGGGCGCGTAGTCACTGGTCGACATCATGATCCCGGCGCCAATGGTCCCGGCCAGAATGGCCAGGAAGGTGCCCATTTCCACCAGGCCGTTACCGCCGACCAGTTCTTCTTCACGCAATGCCTGGGGCAGGATCGAGTACTTCACCGGACCGAACAGCGCCGAGTGAGTGCCCATCGCGAACAATGCCAACAGCATCATCCATAGATGATCGAACAGGAAACCCACGGCACCGACCGCCATGATGGCGATTTCACCGAGCTTGATCAGGCGGATCAACGCGTCCTTGGCGAACTTTTCACCGAACTGGCCAGCCAGCGCCGAGAACAGAAAGAACGGCAGGATGAACAGTAACGCACAGAGGTTGACCCAGATCGAACGATCACCCTCAAGGGTCAGCTTGTACAGAATGGCGAGAATCAACGACTGCTTGAAGAGGTTGTCGTTGAACGCACCCAGCGATTGGGTGACAAAAAACGGCAGGAACCGCCGCTTGCGAAGCAAGGTGAACTGCGAGGGGTGACTCATCTTCCATGTTCCCGAGTGGCCTGGATGCTCTTATAGGAATGTCACACAGCGATCCAGGCCACAACCATAGCTAAACTTTGCGAACTATTTCTTCAAACCGGCAATGCACGGCGAGACAAACAACTCACCACGCCAGGCGCCCTGCAGCGTGCGCCGGGAAACGATCAACCACATAATTGCCAATGCGATGACCAATACGCTGCCAAAAATACTGAAGAAGCTCAGGTTCAGCGTGCTCGCCAGTTTCAGCGTCGCCAGCGAGTAAACCCCCAGCGGGAAGGTAAAACCCCACCAGCCGAGGTTGAAAGGGATGCCTTCACGCAGGTAACGCAGGGTGATCAACACGGCCATGAGCATCCACCACAGGCCAAAGCCCCACAGCGTGATCCCGGCGATCAGGCCCAACCCGGCGGCCACTTCACCGATCCCCGGCAAGCCATTGGCGGCGAAGATCGCCGGCGCGTCACCGCCCAGCAGCAACATGCCCAGTGCCCCGGTACCAATCGGCCCCAGCGCCAGCCAGCTCGATGCCGCCATGCTCTCGTGGGGCAACTTGTGCAGGGCCATGCGCAATACGAGGATCGTCAGCACACTGAACGCCACCGGCAGCGAGAACGCCCACAACACATAGCTGGTGGTCAACATCACCAGCTGCCCATGAGCGTCGGCCAGGTGCGGTGCAAGTAGCCCGCCACTGGCTGCCGCGACTTCTGCCGCCACTACCGGCAACAGCCATACGGCCGTCATCTGGTCGATGCTGTGCTCCTGGCGGGTGAACATCATGTACGGGATCAGGATGCCGCAGGCCAGCGACATCGCAACGTCCAGCCACCACAACACCTCGGCCACCGGCACCACACCCTGCCCCCAGCGGGGCAAACCAAACACCAGCATGCCGTTGATGATGGTCGCCAGTCCCATGGGAATGGTGCCGAAAAACATCGACACGGTGGAATGCCCGAAAATCCTCCGCGCCTCGTCGAAGAACAATACCCAGCGCGCTGCATACAGACCACTGAACAGCAGGAACAGGAAGATATTGAACATCCACAAGCCTTCGGCGAAGGCATGCAGGCCGGGGATCGAGACTGGCAGCTGGGCGAGTGCTAACGCCAGCACCCCGGTGCCCATGGTGGCGGCAAACCAGTTCGGGGTGAACTGGCGAATGGCTTCCAGCGGATGGTGCAAATGACTCAAGGGTCGAACGAGGGTTTGGCTGCTGTTAGGGCATTGCATGATGAACTCCTGTCCTCGGGTGAGGTTGAGCCCATGGTAGAACTGAATCGAATATCTATATAACGGGTAATATCTCTAACTGTTATCTGTTTTGCAGATATAGAGCCTAGACACTGCCCTCCGCCTCTATCACCAGGACCCGGGCCGGCCCTTGCGGATGGGCAACGTGCTCGGTGCCCGCCGCTGCATAGAAGATATCGCCGACCTCCAGCATCGTGGACCGCTCGACACCGTTTTCCCGATAGCGCATCTGTACTTGTCCATCGAGCACGACAAACACTTCCTGGCCGTCGTTGACGTGCCAGATATAGGGCTGATCGGTCCAGTGCAAACGGGTGGTGATGCCGTTCATATTGGCGATATCCAGCGCCGCCCAAGGGCGGTCGCCGGTGAAGGACTGGCTGCGGATGATCTTCATGGCGGGGTCGATCCTTCAATAATCAGGGGCGGTCGAACGTCAGGTGCCAAGGCTAACTCAATCCCCACTGTCGTGGCTGGCGAAGGTGCCTTCAGCACCGGCACCCACGTTGCCGATATCCAGCTGCGACACCCCGCCACGCTGAGACCATGGTCGACACTGACGAAGCCTGTGCATCGTGCGAGACTGTCCGAACGGGCTGGAGTCCCGTGTGTCTTTTGCCGGGAGTTCCCATGTCGCTGTCCAGCGGGCTGATTGCCGCCGTCGCCCTGGCCTATATGGCCATCATGTTCGCCATCGCCTTCTATGGCGACCGCCGCAGTACGCCACTGCCGCCGCGAATGCGTGCCTGGGTGTACAGCCTGTCGCTGGCCGTCTATTGCACCAGCTGGACCTTCTTTGGCGCGGTGGGTCAGGCCGCCGAACAACTCTGGTCATTTTTGCCGATCTACCTGGGGCCGATCCTGCTGCTGCTTGGCGCGCCGTGGGTCCTGCAAAAAATGGTGATGATCAGCAAGCAGGAAAACATCACCTCGATTGCCGACTTCATTGCCGCGCGCTATGGCAAATCCCAGTCACTGGCGGTGGTGGTGGCCCTGATCTGCCTGGTCGGCGTGTTGCCCTATATCGCCTTGCAGCTCAAGGGCATTGTGCTGGGGGTCAACCTGCTGATCGGTGCGGGGGCCGATGCCATGGGCACCCGCGCCCAGGACACGGCGCTGATCGTGTCGTTGATTCTGGCGTTGTTCACCATCGTATTCGGAACCCGCAACCTCGATGCCACCGAACACCACCGAGGCATGGTGCTGGCGATTGCCTTCGAATCGCTGGTCAAGCTGTTCGCTTTCCTGGCGGTGGGAGCGTTCGTGACTTACGGCCTGTACGACGGTTTCGACGACCTGTTCGACCAAGCCATGCTCGCCCCTCGCCTGGAGCAATACTGGAAAGAAACCATCAACTGGCCCTCGATGGTGGTACAGACCGGCGTCGCGATGATGGCCATTATCTGCCTGCCCCGGCAGTTCCATGTCACGGTGGTGGAGAACATCGACCCCCAGGACCTGCGCCTGGCGAAATGGGTGTTCCCGGCCTATCTGGCGCTGGCCGCCCTGTTCGTGGTGCCAATCGCCCTGGCCGGGCAGATGATGTTGCCCAGCTCGGTGCTGCCTGACTCCTTCGTGATCAGCCTGCCGCTGGCCCAGTCCCATCCGGCATTGGCGCTGCTGGCATTCATCGGCGGCGCGTCGGCCGCCACCGGCATGGTGATCGTGGCCAGCGTGGCCTTGTCGACCATGGTCTCCAACGACATGCTGCTGCCATGGCTGCTGCGCCGCAAGAATGCCGAGCGGCCGTTCGAAGTGTTCCGTCACTGGATGCTGTCGGTACGCCGCGTCAGCATCGTGGTGATCCTGCTGCTGGCCTATGTGGCCTATCGCCTGCTCGGTTCGACGGCCAGCCTGGCCACCATCGGGCAGATCGCCTTTGCCGCGGTCACTCAACTGGCGCCGGCCATGCTCGGCGCACTGTACTGGAAACAGGCCAACCGCCGCGGGGTGTTTGCCGGTCTCGCCGCCGGGACCTTCCTCTGGTTCTACACGCTGATCCTGCCGATTGCCGCCCACAGCATGGGCTGGTCGCTGAACAGTTTCCCAGGGCTCGGCTGGCTGCACAGCAACCCGCTGAACCTGCCGATTACCCCACTGACCCAAGGGGTGGTGCTGTCGCTGGCCGGTAACTTCACCCTGTTTGCCTGGGTCTCGGTGCTGTCGCGCACCCGGGTCTCGGAACACTGGCAGGCAGGCCGTTTCATCGGCCAAGAGATCAGCGCTCGCCCCAGCGCCCGCTCGATGCTGGCGGTACAGATCAACGACCTGCTGCAACTGGCGGCACGCTTTGTCGGCGAGGAACGCGCACGGCAAAGTTTCATCCGCTTCGCTTACCGCCAGGGCAAGGGCTTCAATCCGAACTTGAACGCCGATGGCGAATGGATCGCCCACACCGAACGCCTGCTGGCCGGTGTACTGGGGGCCTCTTCGACCCGGGCCGTGGTGAAGGCCGCCATCGAAGGCCGGGAAATGCAGCTCGAGGACGTGGTGCGAATTGCCGACGAAGCCTCCGAAGTGCTGCAGTTCAACCGCGCACTGCTGCAAGGCGCGATCGAGAACATTACCCAAGGCATCAGCGTGGTCGACCAGTCGCTCAAGCTGGTGGCCTGGAACCGTCGCTACCTCGAACTCTTCAACTACCCGGACGGCCTGATCAGCGTCGGCCGGCCGATTGCCGACATTATTCGCCACAATGCCGAACGCGGCCTGTGCGGCCCCGGCGAAGCGGAAGTCCATGTCGCCCGACGCCTGCACTGGATGCGCCAGGGCCGCGCCCACACCTCCGAACGCCTGTTCCCCAATGGCCGGGTGATCGAATTGATCGGCAACCCGATGCCAGGTGGTGGCTTTGTCATGAGCTTCACCGACATTACCGCGTTCCGCGAAGCCGAGCAGGCGCTGACCGAAGCCAACGAAGGGCTGGAGCAGCGAGTCACCGAACGCACCCATGAGTTGTCGCAACTCAATGTCGCCCTGACCGAAGCCAAGGGCACCGCCGAACTGGCCAACCAGTCCAAGACCCGCTTTCTCGCAGCGGTCAGCCACGACCTGATGCAACCACTGAATGCGGCGCGCCTGTTCTCCGCCGCCCTCTCCCACCGCGATGAAGAGCTGTCGCCCGAGACCCAGCAGCTGGTGCAGCATCTGGACAGCTCGCTGCGCTCGGCCGAGGACCTGATCAGTGACCTGCTCGACATTTCGCGCCTGGAGAACGGCAAAATCAACCCGGACCGCAAACCGTTCGTGCTCAACGAGCTGTTCGATACCCTGGGTGCCGAGTTCAAGGCATTGGCCCGTGACCAGGGCCTGGAATTCCGCCTGCGCGGCAGCCACCTGCGGGTCGACAGTGACATCAAGTTGCTGCGCCGTGTGCTGCAGAATTTCCTGACCAACGCCTTCCGCTACGCCAAAGGCCCCGTGCTGCTGGGCGTGCGCCGCCAAGGCGAGCAGCTGCGCCTGGAAGTCTGGGACCGGGGCCCGGGCATTCCGGAAGACAAGCGCCAGGTCATCTTCGAAGAGTTCAAGCGCCTCGACAGCCACCAGACCCGCGCCGAAAAAGGCCTGGGCCTGGGCCTGGCGATTGCGGACGGTTTATGCCGGGTGCTGGGCCATCGACTGCACGTGCGCTCCTGGTCCGGCAAAGGCAGCGTGTTCAGTGTCAGCGTACCGCTGGCCCGCGCTCAAGCGAGTGCGCCCGGTAAAATGGCGGAACTCAACGGCCAGTTGCCGAGCGGAGCACAGGTACTGTGCATCGACAACGAGGACAGCATTCTGATCGGCATGAACAGCCTGCTCTCGCGCTGGGGTTGCCAGGTGTACACCGCGCGTAATCGTGAGGAGTGTGCCGCCTTGCTCAACGACGGCATGCGCCCGCAACTGGCGCTGGTGGATTACCACCTCGACGAGGGCGAGACCGGCACCGAGCTGATGGCCTGGCTACGCACCCAACTGGCCGAGCCGGTACCGGGCGTAGTGATCAGTGCCGATGGACGACCGGAGATGATTGCCCAGGTGCATGCGGCAGGCCTGGACTACCTGGCCAAACCGGTGAAACCGGCGGCGCTGCGCGCCTTGTTGAGCCGGCATTTGCCGCTGTAGTCGACACACCGAGGAAAGGACAGCCAACCCGTGGCGAGGGAGCTTGCTCCCGCTCGGTTGCCCAGCAACCGTAAACCGATGGATGCGGCGAGTCTGAGACAACGGGCTGGACGCTTTCAGGGGCGCTTCGCACCCCAGCGGGAGCAAGCTCCCTCGCCACGGGGAAACCCGATTACTCGGGCAATTCGGCCAGACCATCCACATCGGTCATCGCCCGCTCCAGCAAATCCGCCGGCAGGCTCTTGCTGGCCCGGGCGCCCAGCAGCTTGAGCTGCTCGCTGCGGCTGACCAGGTTGCCGCGGCCTTCGGTCAGCTTGTTGCGCGCGGCACTGTAGGCTTTATCCAACTGCTGCAAGCGATTGCCGACCTCGTCCAGATCTTGAATAAACAGTACAAACTTGTCGTACAGCCACCCAGCACGCTCGGCGATTTCCCGCGCGTTCTGGCTCTGCCGCTCCTGCTTCCACAGGCTGTCGATGACGCGCAAGGTGGCCAGCAACGTGGTTGGACTGACAATCACGATGTGTCGATCGAAAGCTTCCTGGAACAGGTTCGGTTCGGCCTGCAAGGCTGCCGAAAAGGCCGCCTCAATGGGCACGAAGAGCAACACGAAATCGAGGCTGTGCAGACCGTCCAGACGCTTGTAGTCCTTGTCGGACAGACCCTTGACGTGGTTGCGCAGCGACTGCACGTGCTGTTTGAGTGCTGCCTGGCCCACCGCCGTATCGTCTGCGGCGACATACTGCTGATAGGCCGTGAGGCTGACCTTGGAGTCGACCACCACCTGCTTGTCGCCGGGCAGGTAAATCAGCACGTCCGGCTGGAAGCGCTCGCCATCCGGCCCCTTGAGGCTGACTTGCGTCTGGTACTCACGGCCCTTCTCGAGGCCGGCGTGCTCCAGCACTCGCTCAAGAATCAGCTCGCCCCAGTTACCTTGGGTTTTCTGACCTTTGAGCGCGCGCGTCAGGTTGGTCGCTTCATCGCTCAACCGCAGGTTCAGTTGCTGCAAGCGCTCCAGCTCCTTGGCCAGCGAGAAGCGCTCGCGGGCTTCGGCCTGATAGCTTTCCTCGACGCGCTTTTCAAAGGATTGAATGCGTTCTTTCAACGGATCGAGCAACTGCCCCAAGCGCTGCTGGCTGGTTTCGGCAAAGCGCTGCTCGCGCTCATCGAAGATTTTCCCGGCCAGTTCGGCAAACTGCGCGCGCAACTCATCCCGTGAGCCCTGCAGGTCGTTCAAGCGCTGTTGATGGCTTTCCTGCTGCTCGCGCAACTCGGCATGGAGCGAGGCGGCCTGGGCGTCCAGGCGTCGCAATTCGGTTTCCTTGCTGCTGCGCTCAAGGTTCCAGGCATGGGCCGCGTCACGGGCATTGTCACGCTCGATCTGCAACAGCTCGACCTCACGGCGCACGGCAGCCAGGTCGGCTTGCTTGGCGGCGTTGGCCTGCCCCAGGTCACTGATCTCGTCGCGGCAGGCATCGAGCTGTGCATTAAGGCCGTCTTGCGCCATCTGCGCAGTGCTCAGGCGCTCTTGCAGCAGTGAAAACTCGGACTGTGCCAAACCCAGGCGTCGTTGCAGCTGCCACGCCAATACCAGCAATGGCAATGCAGCGCCCGCCAGCCCCAGCAACACACTGGTCAAGTCCACAGCCATGACGACTCCCGCCGAAGAATTAAAGCCCGAAGGTTAACCAAGCCATCGAGGCTTGGACAGCTCAGTCTTCGATCTGGCCCAATTCGCGCTGGGCACGCCGGTCCCCGGCCCGAGCGGCCTGGCGCAGCAGGTCCTGGCCTATGCGGCGGTCCCGGGCATTGCCGCACTCGCGGCACATCAACTGGCCCAGGCGACTTTGCGCTGCCACCACACCTTCACGGGCCGGCGCCTTGAGCAAGTGGCCAGCAAGATGCTTGACGTTAGGGTTTTCCCCCAGGCGCGGGCTGTCGAGCAACCATTCGGCCACACGCATCGTAAAGCGCTTGGGCGGGGTAACACTTGAGGGTACGTCGGTAACAGAGGTTGATACTGAGCGAAACTTCATAAAGCACTGTGGGGCAGACCGGAAGGCGCGCAACTTTACTCCTTTTTTCGTACAGGTAAAGCCGAAAAAAACCCTGCACGCCCGTCCTAGAGCAAGCGCTCGGGACAATCCACAGAAGCTGTGGATAACTCAGTGGACAACCCGCCCCGAACTCGCCAGAAGCCTTGTGGAATGGGGCCTGCGTTCAAACTGACGCTTTTTTCACCAGTAAAAAAAAGCGATGTTTTTCATTGACTTAAACTTTCACTACAGGCACCCACTGTGCTTGAGGGTGAAATGACAGAGCGGTGACAGCCTGCGCAACTAATGTGCACAAGTCCCGATGAGGCGGTTATATCGGCGCACTTTTTTCGTGCGGATGACAGCCAATCCGTAACACCCGGAGCGACTGTCCGCCGTTCAACCCCCGCTTGAAGCCGTTACCTCCCCGCATTTGTTGTCACAATTGTGTGCTGTCCCGCCGTGGCGCCGATTGACCGCCGGCTACCGAAGACCCCAGGACCTGTAACCAAATGTTTTTTGCCTAACACACTTCCATTCCACAATTCAATCCGTTAGTATCCCCGGCGTTAGTACCAAGCTGAAAGTCAATTCTGGTCGAACGACACCCGCGGTATACCTTCCCTAAAGAGAAGCCTCTACCGACACCACGGGATCGACCACCTCGATGGTTTCCAGGTAATGCTTGCGGCAACACGGCCTTTGAATCGAATGCAAAGGGTGTTGCGAAGCTCACTTACTCTGACCGAACCAACCTGCAAATTGATCAGGATCTTCACCCCGGGCCCAGAACCTTTGCCCTTGATGTGTTGCCTGCCCTCCTAAGTACCTACCTGCCGGCCCAAGCGCGCAAAAATCATAGCGCTTCAACTGGCTGCTTTGTTCCAGTCGGGTTCTTCGTTCGATCAATGGTGATCGACGTTACTGGAACGTTTTAACGTTGCACGGTTCTTATCCGTGTCATTTGTAGGAACACCTAATAACTATGTCTACTCAAATCCACACTCAGGATGCCATTCGCACCCTAACCAACGCCTTCGCACCAATGAACTGCCTGATCATGGCCGCTCGCAAAGGCTGCTTCAGCTTCACCCTGGTCAACGAACACGGCATCGCTCGTCACAGCGAACGCCTGTACCCCGACCAGTACTCCAGCGCCGAGCCGCTGCAGGCCGTGATCGAGCGTACCCGTCAGGCACTGGTTGCCTGAAACGCCAGAAAGGCTGAAAACCCTGAAAGCCCTGCTGAAAATGCAGGGCTTTTTATTGCCCGATGTTTCTCCAGCTGCGGTTCCGGCTTAAGCACCAACCGATATAAGGTTTATAACTGGAAGCCGTAAATATTTTAAAAACAGTCCTTTACAGCGCGAAATTGACACTAGACTTCAACTCAAGCGGCCTGATCCGCTTCCGGCGAGCCTGAGTCAACCCACTGCTGCCAAGCCCACCCATTCAGGTATCGCCGCCCATTTCACATTCGAGGGATTTATGGGTATCGCCGCCAGCGAACTGTGCCGCTTTGTGATCCGCCCCACGCTGATTTATCTGGGGCGCCACAGCACGACAGCTGAAGCCTTGCTACTGGGGGTCGCCGCCAGTCAATCCGCCCTGGGTTCCGCCCTGCATGACCGCCGTGGACACGGCCTGTACCGGATTGCCGAACTCCGCCACCAGGCACTCTGGGATCACTACCTGGCACGGGACCCGGATCGCGCCAGCCTGGTGCGCGGCCTTGCCAGCCAGCATGCCTTCCTCAGCGGCCCGCACCTGGAACTGACCGTCAACCTGCGCTACGCCACCGCCATCGCCTGGTTACTGATAGAAGAACAAAACACTCCCCTCCCCGAAGCAGATGATCTGCTGGGTATGGCGCGAATCTGGCGCCAGACCTTCCAGCCTCAAGGACGCCTGCGCGATTTCACCTGCGCCTGGCAAGCCTGTGTATCACCCGTGAATCAGATCGCCTGCTGAGCAGCCAAAACTGCAAGATCGTAAAAAAAGCCGCGATTCTGGTCGGATTGTCCTACAAAACCGCTCTATCTCAAGGCATACAGCCTATGGCGCTAAAGCAAAAATGTTGGTAATTTCCGCCCCGGTGATCACCGGGAGTTCTAATAATGAAAAAAGTAATGCTCAAAACCACACTTGGCCTCGCCGTTACCATGGCATCCACGCAGATCTTCGCAGCTGGCTTCGCCATCAACGAGCAAAGCATCAGTGGGATGGGTACTGGATTCGCCGGGCGTTCTTCTGTCGCAGATGATGCAAGCACCATTTTCGGTAACCCTGCCGGCATGTCGCGCCTCAAGCGCGAACAAGTCACCGGCGGTGTCGCCATGCTCGACGCTCACACCGATATCAACCATGCCACCTCCAGCCCCAATGGCGGCACCAACCAAGGCGACATGGTTCCGTTCATCGCCGTGCCAATGGGCTACTACGTCAAGCCAATCGATGACCAATGGGCCGTCGGCGTCGGCATGTATGCCCCGTTTGGCCTGGTCACCGACTACGAGAACGGTTTTGCCGGCAAATACTTCGGCAGCAAGAGTGATGTAAAAGTCGTCACCCTGCAGCCAACCGTTTCCTACGCGTTCAACGACAAGGTTTCCATCGGTTTTGGTCCAACCATCAACCGTATCGAAGGGGTCCTGGAGTCCGACCTGTCGATTACCCAGGCTGCGCCTGACGGTCACGTGCGCATCAAGGGCGACGACACCGCGCTGGGCTACAACATCGGTGTCCTGGCACAACTGACCGACAGTACCCGCGTCGGCCTGACCTACCACTCGAAAGTGAAGTACAAGCTCGAGGGCAACACCAAGATCAACTACGGTCTGCTGCCGCTGGCAGGCCAGAGCAAAGACCAGAAGTACGATGCCACCCTGGACCTGACCACCCCTGAATCGGTGGACTTCTCGGTGACTCACGAGCTGGACGACCAGTGGACCCTGTACGCAGGCAGCACCTGGACCCGCTGGAGCCGCTTGAAAGAGATCACCGTCGAGAACAAAGGCGTTCCAGGCGTTCTGGGCGGACAATTCGGCGAAATCACCGAAGAACAGAACTGGCACGACACCTGGGCTCACGCCATCGGTGCTTCGTACCAGCTGAACAAGCAGTGGGTCCTGCGTACCGGCCTGTCGTTTGACCAGGCACCGACCAACAACGTGGATCGCTCCCCGCGCATCCCGACGGGCGACCGCAAGATCTTCAGCCTGGGCGCTGGCTGGAGCCCGACCGATGACCTGACCATCGACCTGGCCTATTCCTACCTCAAGGAAGAAGCGGTCAAGGTCAACAACAGCAACGACCGTGGCCAAAGCTACAACGCCAAGTATGAAAACTGGGCGAACGGCTTCGGTGTCGGCGCGACCTACCGCTTCTGATTCACGGCGAGCCTGAAGGGCTCGCTCGCTTGAATCGCAAAAAAGCCCCGCTCTCTGGCACAGAGGCGGGGCTTTTTAGTGGACGCCGATCAGGGTTTGGAAGCCAGCGCCTGCTCTATGGCCTGGATGAATTCGGGGTTATCGGGCTTGGTCAGGCTGGAGAAGTTCGCGATCACCTTGCCCTGGCGATCGACCACATACTTGTAGAAATTCCACTTCGGCGAACTGCTTTGCTCGGTCAGGATCTTGAACAGATGCACAGCGTCGGGGCCACGGACTTTCTGCACCTCGGTCATGGTGAACGTCACGCCGTAGTTCACGTAGCAGACCTTGGCTGTCTCGGCGCCGTCCCCGGACTCTTGCCTGAAGTCATTGGACGGAACGCCGAGCATCTCCAGCCCTTGCCCCTTGTAACGCTGGTACAGCGCCTCAAGGCCTTTGAACTGAGGGGCGAAACCACAGAAGCTGGCCGTGTTGACCACCACCAGCGGTTTACCCGCAAAGCGCTGGCACAGGTCGATGGAGTCTTTGGCATGCAACCGGGTCAACGACCCCGAATACAACGGCGGACACTCGGCCGCCAGTGCCGAACCTGCCACGGCCAGAACAAGAGCGGGAACAGCCAGCCAGCGCAGTGGCATATCGAGCAACCTCAAGAAATCGTCAGGGGGCGACGGTACTCGCCCACCCCCGCCCGTAGCAAGGGACGATTCAGCAAGCACCCAGCCCCAACTGCATCATCGCCAATCCGCCCTGATGCCAGCCCCACCAGGCCAGCGCCAGCAACAGCGCCCCACCTGCCACCGCTGCGAGTCCGACGGCAATACGGCTCATGCGACACCCGCCTGGGCCTGCAGACGGGCCACCGGACGCTCACGCACCGGCCAGTTCAGGGCGGCAGCGAACAGACTGAGGAGAATCGCCACTTGCCAGATCAAGTCATAGTTTCCTGTTCGGTCGTAGACCACCCCGCCCAACCAGCCGCCAAGGAATGAACCCAGCTGGTGAAAGAGGAAAACAATACCGCCCAGCATAGAGAGATTTCGTACCCCGAACAGCGTTGCGACCGTACCGTTGGTCAATGGCACGGTGGACAACCAGAGGAACCCCATGGCCATGCCGAACAGATAGGCACTGGTCTGCGTGACCGGCATCCACAGGAACAAGCCAATCACCACCGCACGCATCAGGTACAGAGCCGTCAGCAAACGCGGCTTGGACATGCGCCCGCCGAGCCAGCCCGCGGTGTAGGTACCAAAGATGTTGAATAGGCCAATCAGTGCCAGCACCGTGGTGCCGACGCTGGCAGGCAGGTGTTGGTCCACCAGATACGCCGGCAAGTGCACGCCGATGAACACCACCTGGAAACCACAGACGAAAAAGCCGAACGCCAGCAACCAGAAACCTGAGTGCGAACAGGCCTCGCGCAGGGCCTCGGACAGTGTCTGCTCATGCCCCAGTACCGGCAGCGGTGCGTCCTTGAGCATGCTGACCAGCGGCACAATCAGTGCCACCAGCATGCCCAGCACCAGCAGTGCCGTCGACCAGCCCAGCCAACCGATCAACCCCAGCGTGCCTGGCAACATGGCGAACTGGCCGAAGGAACCGGCGGCACTGGCAATGCCCATGGCCATACTGCGCTTTTCCGGTGGCACGGCACGGCCAACCACGCCCAGGATCACTGAGAACGAGGTGCCGGAAAGGCCGAGGCCGATCAACAAGCCGGCACTCAACGACAGTGACCAGGCGGAGTCGGACAGGCCCATGAACACCAGGCCCACGGCGTACAACACGCCACCGACCCACACCACTTTCGCCGCGCCGAAGCGGTCCGCCAACGCGCCGGTGAAGGGTTGCGCCAACCCCCAGATCAGGTTCTGCAAGGCGATGGCGAACGCAAACACTTCGCGGCCCCAGCCGAACTGGGCGCTCATCGGCGGCAGGAACAGGCCAAAGCCATGCCGTACACCGAGTGACAACGCCAGAATCAGCGCACTCCCGAGCAAAACCCAACCACTGGTACGCCACATCGATGTCATTGTTATTCTCCAATTACGGGCATATACCCGTTTAAAATCGAAAAAACCCGCTTCATGCGAGTTCATCCAGCAAGGCCAGCAAGGTGGCGCGCTTCTCGGCGCCCAGGCGATCGATCAGCCGTTGCTGGGCCGCTTCCCAGGCCGGCAAGGCCGCTGCCAGGCGTTCGCGCCCCGCGTCAGTTAGTTGCACGATGCGATTACGCTGGTCTTCACCCTCAACCATGCGCACCAGCCCCTCGCCTTCCAGCACCCGCAAGTTGCGCCCCAGCGTGCTGCGGTCCAGCCCCATGGCTTCAGCCAGGGCGGAAATACTCGGCTGATCCAGGCGCTGCAAATTGCACAGCAAGGAGTACTGCGCAACATTGATCCCGAAGCCGTCGAGGGCGCCGTCGTAAAACCTGCTGACGCCTCGAGCAGCGCGACGCAGGTTGGTGCATAAACATTGAGAAGCTAGCATGGTGCGTGTATATACCCGTGATTCAGCGAACGCAAGCTCAATGATCGCACGAGCGCAGGCAGATACGTGGGCAAAATACCCTTCAGGCCAGCGCCAACCCGACCAGCACTGCCACTTCCAGCAACTCCAGCACGGCACCGGCAGTATCCCCGGTCGTCCCACCCAGGCGGCGCAACACCACCTGCCGCAAGCCGAAAAACACGGGAACCGCCAACACCAGGGCAAACACACCGCTCCAACCGCCGATCAACACGCAAGCCACGGCACTGAGCACCATGACCTGCACACCCCGCTGGCGCGGCAAGTGATCGGCCAGTGCCTGGCCCAAGCCACCGGCACGCACATACGGGGTCGTGAGGAACAACCCCAGCAACGCACTGCGGCCGATCAACGGCGCGAGGATCAGACCGATCGTGGCGTGCTGCTCGATCAGTGCCAGCAACGCTGCCAACTTGAGCAACAGCACCAGCACCAGCGTCACCACTGCGATCGGGCCGCTGCGCGGGTCCTTCATGATGGTCAGGGTACGCTCGCGATCGCCAAAACCGCCCAGCCAGGCGTCAGCGCTGTCGGCCAGGCCATCCAGGTGCAAGCCACCGCTGAGCACCACCCAGACGCTCAAGAGAATCACCGCGTGCAGCAACGTCGGCGTACCGAGCAACAGCCCGTTCAACGCCCACAGCAACACGCCGAACAGCAGCCCCACCAGCGGATAAAACAGCAAGGAGCGCCCCAGCTCCTGGGGCGATGGCATGCCCGGCAGACGAACCGGCAAACTGCTCAGAAACTGCAGGGCAATCCAGAACGGCAACATGTTCAGCCCTCGCCCCCAAGCATCCCGTCGGCCTCGACGCGCAATGAGAACATCGCACCATGGCCGACTTCGACGTTGAGCAGTTGCTCACGCGGCAAGCCCCGCGCCCGCGCCAACAACAAACGCATGACCCCGCCGTGACTGATCAGCAACACTCGCTGCCCGGCATAGGCCTGATGCAAGCGCTCGACCGCCGCCAGCACCCGCGCCGAAAACGCTGTGACCGGTTCACCCTGGGGCGGCGTGAAGCTATAAGGGTCGGCCCAGAACCGCCCCAAGGCATCCGCATCGGTCTCCATCAACGCCGCCGCACTACGTCCTTCCCAGGCGCCAAAGTGCAGTTCCTGCAGATCCTTGTCCAGCATCACTGGCAGCTGTAACTGCTCACCCAGTGCCTCGGCAAAACGCGCGCAGCGCTGCAACGGCGAACTGACCAGGCGATCCCACGGCCCTCGATCCATCACGGCCGCCCGCATCTGCTCCCAGCCGCTGTCGGTCAGTGCGTCGTCCAGGCTGCCACGCAAGCCGCCGCCGAGCTCGGTCTCACCGTGGCGCAGCAGATCCAGATGCAAGGTCATGCCGGACGATCAGCCACCGCCGCCTCCGCGAAGGTCGCCATTTGCCCGTGCAGGTCGCAGGCCAGTCGCAACAAGGGCACCGCCAGTGCCGCCCCACTGCCCTCGCCCAGGCGCAGACCGAGGTCGAGCAAAGGTTCAGCGTTCAAGGACTCCAGCACATGACGGTGGCCCGGCTCTGCCCCGCGATGGCCGAACAGCAGCCACTGGCGGCAAGCCGGGTTGAGACGTACCGCGACCAGCGCGGCAACACTGCAAATGAAACCATCCACCAACACCGCCAGCCCTTCCTGGGCACAGGCCAGATAGGCGCCGACCAACGCCGCGATCTCAAAGCCACCGAGGTTGAACAAGGTCTGCAACGGGTCGCCCCGCTCAGCGGCATGCAACACCAGGGCACGCTCGATAACCTGGGCTTTGTGACTCACGCCCGCGACGCTCAGACCGGTGCCCGGCCCGGTGAGGTGCGCCACCGGACACTCAAGCAAGGCACACGCGAGCGCACTGGCCGCCGTGGTATTGCCGATGCCCATCTCGCCACCGACAAACAGCTCCGAGCCTTCGGCGATGGCCCGCAACACACTGTCGCGGCCGGCCTGCAAGGCTTGCTCACCCTGGCCGCGAGTCATGGCCGGGCCCTGGGCAAAGTTCGCAGTGCCTGGCCCGATGTGCAGATGGCGCACGCCCGGCAGGCTCAATGACGGCGTCACGGTGCCCAGGTCGATCACCTCCAGCCGCGCTTGCAGCTGCCGCGCCAGGACACTGATGGCAGCACCACCCGTGACGAAGTTATGCAGCATTTGCCCGGTGACTTCCTGTGGGAACGCCGAAACGCCCTCGGCGACCACCCCATGGTCGCCGGCAAAGATGGCGATCCACAGCTGATTGACGTTCGGCTTGACCCGCCCTTGCAAGCCCGCCAGTTGCACGGCAACCGCCTCCAGTTGCCCGAGGGAGCCGGCCGGTTTGGTCAGTTGCTGCTGCCGGGCCGCCGCTTGCTCATGAGCCTGGGTATTAATCGGCTTGCACGGGTTCAGCCACCAGAAATCGCTCATAACGCGGTACCTTTCAGAGTCAGGGGCAGGCCGGCGACGGTCAGTACGACACGCTGACAGCGCTCAGCCAGGGCTTGATGCAACCAACCGGCTTCATCGACATAGCGGCGAGTCAGTTCGCCCAGCGGCACGACACCCATGCCGGTCTCGTTGCTGACCAGCACAATCTCACCCGGCAACGCGGCCAGGCAATCGAGCAGGGCTTCACGTTCTTGCGCCAGGCGCTCGGGGCTGTCGAGCATCAGCAGGTTGGTCAGCCACAGGGTCAGGCAATCGACCAACAGGCAACGCTCGGCACGGGCGGTTTCACGCAGCACCCGGGCCAGCTCAAGGGGTTCTTCAATCAACGCCCATTCAGGTGGACGACGCTCGCGATGATGGGCCACACGGGCGCTCATTTCACCGTCCAGCGGCTGGCTGGTGGCGATGTACGTCACCGCCAGGCCGCTGTCGGAGGCAAGTTTTTCGGCCAGGCGGCTTTTGCCGGAGCGGGCACCGCCGAGGATCAATTGCAGCATGGTGGTATCCCTTGAAATTGGCGCTGTGGAGCGTTCAGTCTTCGCGGGCAAGCCCACTCCCACAGGCACGCGGCGACCCCATGAGAGAGCAGGCTTGCCCGCGAAATGGGCGGTACTGCCCCCCTACAAGCCACAGAGTTCACGCAGCAAACCAGTGTCCAGGTGCGTTTCCACCAGGTCGGCCAGGCGCTCGATATCGCGCTCACGCAAGCCGTGGTAGTCGACCTCCTGCACCGCCTGCAAACCGGCCCAGCGCAACAACGCGCCGCACGCCGCCGGGGACTCGAACAATCCGTGCAGGTAAGTACCGAGCACCTGGCCATCGGCGCTCTGCGCACCGTCGCTACGACCATCGTCCAGCCGTACCGCCGCCTGTTCCAGGGCAAGGCCAGTGGTCACCCCGGCATGAATTTCATAGCCGCTGACGTCAGCGTTTTCCAGCACCAGGCGACCACGCACATTGCGCAGCTGCTTTTCTGCCTCAAGCACGGTCTCGAACGCCAGCAAGCCCAGGCCAGCACTGGAACCTGCCGCCCCTTCCAGCCCCAGCGGGTCGTGCAGCTGCTCACCAAGCATTTGCAGGCCTCCGCAGATACCCAGCACTTTGCCGCCGTAGCGCAGGTGACGGGCAATGGCGGTGTCCCAGCCATTGGCACGCAGGTAGGCCAAATCACTTCGCACGCTTTTGGAACCCGGCAAAATGACCAGGTCGGCCGGCGGAATCGGCTGGCCAGGGCCGACAAACTGCAGGTCAACCTGAGGGTGCAGGCGCAGCGGGTCGAAATCGGTGTGGTTGCTGATACGCGGCAGCACCGGCACCACCACCTTGAGCACTTGCTCGGCTTTGTCGGCCTGACGCTGGTCGATACCGTCTTCGGCCTCCAGGTGCAGGTCCATGACATAGGGCAGCACGCCGATCACCGGCTTGCCGGTACGGGCTTCGAGCCAGTCCAGCCCCGGCTGCAACAAGGCGAGGTCGCCACGGAAACGGTTGATGATGAAACCCTTGATCCGCGCCTGCTCGGTGGCAGACAGCAACTCCAGCGTGCCGACCAGATGGGCGAAGACCCCGCCGCGATTGATGTCGGCAATCAATACCACCGGGCAATCCACCGCTTCGGCAAAGCCCATGTTGGCGATGTCGCCGGCCCGCAGGTTGATCTCCGCCGGCGAGCCAGCCCCTTCGACCATCACCACCGGATAGGCCGCGCTCAGCCGTTCGTGAGACGCGAGCACCGCCTGCATCGCGATGACTTTGTAATCGTGATAGGCGACCGCATTCATGCTGGTCACGGCACGACCGTGAATGATCACTTGCGCACCGGTGTCACTGTTGGGCTTGAGCAACACCGGGTTCATGTCGGTGTGCGGCTCAAGGCGGGCGGCCTGGGCCTGCACCGCTTGTGCGCGACCGATTTCACCGCCGTCGGCGGTGACCGCACTGTTGAGCGCCATGTTCTGCGGCTTGAACGGCACCACGGCGACCCCCTGGCGCGTCAGCCAGCGGCACAGCGCGGTGACCAGGGTACTTTTCCCGGCATCGGAGGTGGTGCCTTGCACCATCAGCGTGGTCATGGGGTTTCCTTGGCGTAGCCGGCAAAGGCGTGTTCGAGGCGCAGCCAATCGGCCTCATCGGCCGGCAAGCCAAAACGCAGGCTGCTGTTGTGGGTGAACAGACGCAGCAGAATGCCTTGCCGGGCCATGAATTCGTACAGGTGCTCGGCGTGATCGGTGATCAACCACTGAAACAGCGCGCAGCCGCCCTGGGGTTTGAAGCCATGGCACTCAAGGACCTGCGCCAGGCGCTGGCTCGCGTGCTCGCTGCGCTCGCGCTGAAGGGCATGCCCCTGGGTATCGCGTAAACAGACTTGCGCCAGGACCCGCGTCGGCCCGTTGACGGTCCAGGGACCGACCTGTTCGGCGAGCAGCTTGAGCAACTTGCGCTCGGCCAGTACAAAGCCCAGCCGCACCCCGGCCAGGCCGAAAAACTTGCCGAACGAACGCAATACGATCAGGCCGACCTGATCGGCAAATGCCGTCAGGCTCAACTGCGGGGTGTTGTCCATGAACGCCTCATCCACCACCAGCCAGCCGCCACGCTGCGCCAGGCGCGCATGCCATTCGAGCAGGCGTTCCGGGGTCAGGCTCAGGCCGGTGGGATTGTTTGGATTGACCACCACCAGCACGTCGAGGCTGTCGAGGAAAAAATCGACTTCCTGCTCCACCACTTCACGCACGATGTAACCGTTGCGGCGCCAGGCTTCGGCGTGCTCGGCATAACACGGCGACAGCACCCCGACCTTGCCGGCACGACGCAGGCGCGGCAGTAACTGGATGGCGGCCTGGGAACCGGCGACAGGCAACACATGACTCGCACCGTAGTATTCCCGAGCGGCCTGCTCCAGGCCGTCTTCGGTTTCCGGCAAGCGCGCCCAGGCACGCAACGGAATCTGCGGGATAGCCCAGGGCCAGGGTGCCAGACCGCTGGAGAGGTCAAGCCAATCGGCTTCGGCAATGCCATAGTGCAAAGCCGCCTTGCGCAGGCGGCCACCGTGTTCAAGCATAAAACTCGGCCCCCACACAGAGAATCAGCAGCCACAACCATACCCCGCGCTGGACCAATTGCCAGCCGCGGTCAATCGAGTCGGCGTCTGCTGGCACGCCCTCGCCCAATTGCGGACGCTGATGCAGCTCACCGTGATAGATCGCCGCCCCGCCCAGTTCGACCCCCAGTGCCCCGGCACCCGCGGCCATCACCGGCCCGGCGTTGGGGCTGTCCCACGTGGGACCCTGAGTGCGCCAGCATTTGAGCGCCAGACGGGTCTTGCCTAGCAGCGCATAGGTCAGGGCCACCAGCCGCGCCGGAATATAGTTGAGCATGTCGTCGATTTTCGCCGCCGCCCAACCGAAGCGCTCAAAGCGCTCGTTGCGATAACCCCACATGGCATCAAGGGTGTTGCTCAGGCGATAAAGCACCACCCCCGGCGCGCCGGCCACGGCAAACCAGAAGAGCGCGGCAAACACCGCATCGCTGCCGTTCTCCAGCACCGACTCGGTGGCCGCCCGGGCCACCGCGGTCTCATCCAGTTCGCTGGTCTGGCGACTGACCAGATAACCGACGCGGGTACGGGCTTCCTCCAGGTCATGGCTGCGCAGGGCCTGGGCCACCGGTTCGACGTGTTCGCCGAGGCTGCGCAGGCCCAGCGCACAATACAGCGCGAGAATCTCGACGATCCAGCCCAGGTAGGGCAACCAGGAAAACGCGGTGACCAACAGGGTCAGCGGCAACACTGCAATCACCCACGCGGTGACCCCGTGACTGCGCCAGCCACGGCCGCCCGCATTGAAACGTTGTTCGATGCGATCGGCAAAACGGCCGAACGCCACCAGCGGATGCCAGCGCCTGGGCTCGCCCAGCAGCGCATCCAGCGCTACCCCGGCGACACTCAGCAAGGCCACACTCATTGACTCTCTCCCCAGACATTTTCGTACAACAGTTCACTGAGCGGACGCGCTTGCGCCCAGCCTTCGAGCACCAGCATCGGCGCCGGATAGAATGCCTCGACCGGCCCCAGGCACAACACCGCCAGCGGCTTGGCCCCGGGCGGCAAGCCCAGCAAGTCAGCCAGGGCCTGGGGCTCGAACAACGACACCCAGCCCATGCCCAGGCCTTCGGCACGCGACGCCAGCCAAAGGTTTTGAATCGCGCAGGACAGCGACGCCATGTCCATTTCCGGCAAGGTGCGCCGACCAAAGATGTGCCGCTCGCGATCATCCATCAGCGCGGCGACCAGCACCTCGGCGCAATCGTTGATGCCTTCGACCTTGAGCGTCATGAATTCATCGGAGCGTTCGCCCAGCGCCTCGGCGGTACGCACCCGCTCCTCTTCCACCAGGTGCTGGATCTGGCCGCGCAATGCCCGGTCACTGATGCGGATAAACCGCCAGGGCTGCATCAGGCCGACGCTGGGCGCCTGGTGCGCCGCTTCGAGCAGGCGCCGCAGCAGCGCCGGTTCGACCGTGCCACCGCTGAAATGACGCATGTCGCGACGCTCGGCGATGGCGCGATACACCGCATCGCGCTCGGCCGGACTGAAGGCATTGTCAGTCATGGTTTCTTCACGGTCTCAAGGTCAGGCGCAAACAGCGCGGCAATCGCCGACGGATTGGACGGGAAATAAAAGTGCACGTATGAAGCGGTCATCCTTCCGGCACGGTAAACCGCCTCCGCGCCTCGTCCGCCGTTGGGGCTCAGGCCACGGGCAATCGGCTCAAGCTCGGTACGGGTCAACGAGTGGTGGTAGGTGTGGCCACGCAGCGAGCCCTCGGGCAGGTCGACCGCCTGCAACGCCAAGGCCGCCAAGCGCTTTTGCATCACCGCCTCACCGGCCAGCAAGCCCACCAGCGCCGCCCGCGTGCCCTCGACATCGGTCAGCGAGTCGAGCAAATACAGCATGCCGCCGCATTCGGCGAGCAACGGTTTACCGGCACCATGGTGAGCGCGGATGGCGTCGAGCATCGAGGTATTTTCAGCCAGGGCGACATGGTGCAACTCCGGGTAACCACCCGGCAGATACAAACTGTCAGCCTCCGGCAACTCGCGGTCGCGGATCGGCGAAAAGAAACGCAACTCGGCCCCCATCGCCCCCAGCAGGTCCAGGCTCGCACCATAGGTAAAGGCGAAGGCTTCATCGCGCGCCACGGCAATGCGCACACCCGCCAGCAATGGCTCGGCCGTGATCACATCGGGCGCGGCAAACTCGACGGCCGGGGGCAATGCCACTTCGCAACTGCTGGCCAGGGCCTCGGCAGCGGCGTCGAGGCGCAGGTCCAGGTCGTTCAGCTCACTGGCTTGCACCAGCCCCAGGTGACGGCTCGGCAACTCGATGCCGGTTTCCCGGGACAAGGCGCCGTACCAGCGCAGGCCTTCGGTCAGGCTGCCTTCGAGCAACTGCGCGTGACGCAAGGTGCCGACCCGGTTGGCCAGCACCCCGGCGAACGGCAGGTCCGGCTGATAACGCGCAAGGCCCAGGGCCAGCGCACCGAACGTCTGCGCCATGGCGGTGCCATCGATCACCGCCAGCACCGGAACGCCAAAATGCCGTGCCAGATCCGCACTGGACGGCGTGCCGTCGAACAACCCCATGACCCCTTCGATCAGGATCAGGTCGGCCTCAGCGGCCGCTTCCCACAACAGCCGGCGACTTTCCTGCTCGCCGACCATCCACATGTCGAGTTGGTACACCGGCGCACCGCTGGCGCGCTCGAGAATCATCGGATCGAGAAAGTCCGGGCCGCATTTGAACACCCGGACCTTGCGCCCCTGATTACGATGCAAGCGGGCCAGCGCCGCGGTGACGGTGGTCTTGCCCTGGCCGGAGGCCGGCGCGGCAATCAGCACCGCCGGGCAGTATCGACGGCTATTCATATGGAAAGGCTCATAGCTCGACACCCTTTTGCGCCTTGATCCCGGCCTGGAACGCATGCTTGATCATGCCCATTTCGGTGACGGTGTCCGCCAGTTCGATCATTTCCGGCTTGGCGGCACGACCGGTGACGACCACATGCTGCATCGGTGGGCGCGCCTGCAAGTCGCTGAGCACCTGATCCAGATCGAGGTAACCGTGCTTGAGGGCAATGTTCAGTTCATCGAGCACCACCAGGCCGATGGCCGGATCATTCAGCAACTGACGGGATACGGCCCAGGCGGCTTCGGCAGCCGCGATGTCGCGCTGGCGATCCTGAGTCTCCCAGGTAAACCCTTCGCCCATGACATGGAAGCGCACTTGCTCCGGGAAGCGCCGGAAGAACAACTCCTCGCCCGTGCTGTTACGCCCCTTGATGAACTGCACCACACCGCACTGCATGCCGTGGCCCATGGCCCGGGCCAGCATGCCGAACGCCGAACTGCTTTTGCCTTTGCCGTTACCGGTCAGTACCAACAGCAGGCCGCACTCGTTCGGCGAGTTGGCAATGCGTTCATCGATCACGGCTTTCTTGCGCAGCATGCGCGCCAGATGGCGTTCGTCACGATCAGGGGAATCAGTCATGGGGGAGCTCTCCGTTGAGGCTGGATAACGGCGGGCAGGCATGGAAACAGACGGCAGGAAGCCTGGCATCGCCCACCGTGATGCCGCTGGATGGATCAGGCCGGTCTCCGGGCTCATGAGCGGCTGGTTTGGCCGGACCGCGCGCCTTCCCATGTCGAACGTCGACACAGTGGCTCAAGGCGCGATCTTCACTCATTTACCGTTGCGGGGGCAGCGCCGGGATCGTTGCCCGCTCTGTCGAAGAGCGCGCCCTCACCGGCTTCCCTGTTTCACTCGATCGACCAGCGGGTCACCGAGCACCTGAAACAAGTCGCGAAGGTTAGAGGGTTGGGGGTGGAGCGTCAATTAATGCCGGGCTCATGCCGCGACAGAAACAGACCCCGATCAATAAACCGACGCCCTTGTTGTGCCAGACTTCAAGCAGTGATATCAAATAGCCACAACCTGACACCACAATAAAAAGGGCGAGCACCATGCAAGGCATGATCATCAGTAACCCGAAACTGGAATTTCTACGCCCGGTACTGGAGCGCTGGTTTGACTGTATCGATCGCTACAACGCAGTGCGTGGCGATAACGAAAGCCCCTACTGGTTTGATGAACGCGCCAACCTGAGCCTGCTTTCAGCGGCGGCCTGGATGGCGGAGATGGTCACCCTGGAACAGGCGCCCACCAAAAAGCAGATCGAGGAAGGCGAGCGCAATGGCCGTGCCGACCTGCTCATCGCCAACCAGGAGCAACGCGCCTACCTTCAAGCCACACAACGCTGGCCACGGGTCAACCAACTGAACCTCACCCAAGCGCTGCTGGACATTGCCAGCGACGCCAAGACCATCGCCTATGCCAGCGAACTGAAAATCGGCTGCCTGTTCGTCGCCCCGCAAAAACTCCAGCACAGCGCCACACCGGAAGAACTCCAGGACATGGTCGACGACCTGCAAAAGGAACATTGTTGCGCCGTGGCCTGGTACTTTCCTTACGCTTATCGCAAATTGCGCAACGAAGCCGGCTACTATCATCCGGGTATCGCCGTGCTGCTCAAGGAGGCCCGTAGCTGAGATTGAACCTCAAGGCGATCCGACTCCTCTGGACTGAAAGGATGCATTCATGGAGAAGCCCGCATGTTCAAGCCCCGATTCGCCCTGGTTATCACCCTTGCCGCAGGTCTGGCCGCCTGCGGGGAAACCTCCAGCCTGCAGGTGTCGGACGGTATCGGTCCCTCACCCACGCTGCCGGAGCCGGACAAGACCCTGATCCCGACCGTGAATATCGCCCCCGCCGTGGGCTGGCCAAGCGGTGCCAAGCCGATTGCCGCGCCCGGCACCCAGGTCGTGGCATTCGCCAAAGGGCTCGAACACCCACGCTGGCTGTATGTGCTGCCCAATGGCGATGTACTGGTGGCCGAAACCAACGCCCCACCCAAGCCTGATGACGGCACAGGTGTGGTCGGCTGGATCACCGAAAAAATCATGGCGCGCGCCGGTGCCGGCGTGCCCAGCCCGAATCGCATCACCCTGCTGCGCGACACCGACCACGACGGCCACGCCGAAACCCGCACCCCCTTCATTGAACACCTCAACTCACCCTTTGGCATGGCCTTGGTCGGCAACGATCTGTACGTCGCGGATACGGATCGGCTGTTGCGCTTCAACTATGAAGACGGCGCCACCTCGATCACCTCCAACCCCATAAAAGTGATCGACCTGCCCGGCGGCACACTGAACCATCACTGGACCAAAAACGTCATCGCCAGCCAGGACGGCAGCAAGCTGTACGTGACCGTCGGCTCAAACAGCAACATCGCGGAAAATGGCCTGGAGCAGGAAACAGGTCGCGCGGCGATCTGGGAAGTTGATCGCGCCACCGGCAACCAACGGATTTTCGCCTCGGGCCTGCGCAACCCCAACGGCATGGGCTGGGAGCCGCACAGCGGAAAACTCTGGACTGCCGTCAATGAACGGGACGAACTCGGCAACGACCTGGTACCTGACTACATCACCTCGGTCAAGGACGGGGGCTTCTATGGCTGGCCGTTCAGCTATTACGGCCAACACGTCGATACCCGGGTCACGCCACAAGACCCGGACCTGGTCGCCAAGGCCATCGCCCCGGACTACGCCGTCGGCTCACACACCGCCCCGCTGGGCCTGGCATTCGCACAAGGAAGCACACTGCCGGCGCCCTTCACCGAAGGCGCCTTTATCGGCCAGCACGGCTCGTGGAACCGTAAACCCCACAGTGGCTACAAAGTGATCTTCGTGCCGTTCAGCGCAGGCAAACCGGTCGGGCAGCCTGTCGATGTGCTGAGCGGTTTTCTCGACCAGGATGAACAGGCCATGGGCCGGCCGGTGGGCGTGGTGATCGACCGGCAAGGAAATCTGTTGGTGGCCGATGATGTGGGGAACACCATCTGGCGGGTGTCAGCCCTCCAATGAGCCGCAACGACCGGACGAGGCCTAGACTTTGCGGCACAAGGTCAGGCCATCCCCCAGTGGCAGCAACGACAAGTCCACCCGCGCATCCGCCTTCAAGGCACGATTGAGCGCCTGGATGGCCCGGGTATCCTCGCTGGCGGGATTGCTTTCCAGTACCCGGCCGCTCCACAGCGTATTGTCGAATACCGCCAGGCCGCCCTGGCGTAGCAGCCGCAAGGCGCTCTCCAGATAGGCCGGGTAATTGGCTTTGTCGGCATCGATGAAGATCAGGTCAAAGCATTCCCCCTGCCCTTGCTGCTCCAGCTGCGCCAGGGTCTGCAGTGCCGGCGCCAGGCGCAGCTCGATACGCCCGGCCAGCCCGGCCTCCTGCCAGTAACGGCGCGCCGTGGCGTTGTAATCGCCAGGGAGGTCGCAGCAGATCAGCGAGCCGTCCTGCGGCAAGGCCGCCGCCATGCACAGGGCGCTGTAACCGGTAAAGGTCCCTACCTCGAGTACGCGCCGGGCGCCTGTCAGCTTGATCAGCAGGGCGAGGAACTGCCCTTGCTCGGGCGCCACCTGCCAGCGCGCCATGGGCAGCGCCTGGGTTTCATCACGCAAACGGCGCAACAGCGGCGTTTCGCGCAGCGATACATCGAGCAGGTAGTGGTAGAGATCATCGTCGAGATTGAGCGTACGAGCGGTCATGACAACCTCTGCGAGACTGGACGCTAGGGATTGCGCGCCAGATGCTCCGGCTGCAATACGCGCTTGGCGCTCAGGTAGGCCTTCTGCCAATAGGCTTTGGACAGGCTGTCCAGCTTGACGGTACCGCCGGTGGCCGGCGCATGCACGAATCGACCCTCGCCGACGTAGATCCCGGCATGGCTGACTTGCGAGCCGCCATTGGTGGCGAAGAAGATCACGTCACCGGTCTGCAAGGCGGTCTTGCCTACACTGGGCGCCTGCATGCCGATCATTTCACTCGTGGTGCGCGGTAGCGTGATGCCCGCCGCGTCTCGGTAGACGTAGCCGATCAGGCCGCTGCAATCAAACCCCGAATCCGGTGTATTTCCACCCCAACGATAGGGCGTGCCCACCAGGCCCAGCGCGCGGAACAGCACGTCGTCGGCCACCGGGGAGAATGATTGCGAGGGTGCAAAGACAGGGGCGCGAACCACTTTGGCCGGCGGCGGAGTACGACTGGCACAGGCGCTGAGCAGCGCTGCGAGGAACATGAGTGCAAGGCGGGCCGACATCGTCATCTACAGAGCATCCTGATCTGGCTGCGGCGTTCTCTGCCGAGAGGCTGAAAACAAAACCGCGTAAGCAGGGCTTACGCGGTTAGTTGATCAACAATAGATCAGGATTCTAGCGGCTAAGCGCCAAACTTCAAGTAAGACTTTAAGTTGGGATTACAAAATGAAGGGATATTGCTCGATGAGGGTCGATTTTCGGTAGCCGCGCCCGGGTGTTGCAGTGCTATGCAGACCGCTTGGCTTCAATGAAGGTATTGCTCGGCGAGGGTCAGTTTTCGGTAGCCGCGCCCGGGTATTGCACCCTGGGCGCAGTGGCTACGCAGACCGCTTACTTGCGCGCGGTGGTGACCGACGTGGGAGCCATGGCGAGTGCGCGCTTGGCTTCAATGAAGGTCTTGCTCCAGTAGCTGTCGCCCAGGCTATCGACCCGGACACCGCCGCTGCGGCTGCTGCTGGAATGGATGAACTGGTTGTCACCCAGGTAGATGCCGGCGTGACTGACACGACCGCGACGACCATTGGTGGCAAAAAACAGCAGGTCGCCAGGTTGCAGCTTGCTGCGAGAGACCAGCGGCGCGTCAACGTTGATCATTTCACGCGTGGAGCGTGGCAAGTTCATGCCCGCTTCTTCGCGGAACAGGTAACCGATGAAACCGCTGCAATCAAAACCGGCTTCAGAGGTACCGCCGAAACGGTAACGGGTACCGATCAGGGACATGCCACGTTCAAGGATGCTGTCGGCCAGGACAGGCAACTGGTAAGGCTTGCTGCCAGCAAAATCGGCCAGTTCTTTTTCGGTTGCCAGTTCTTCCTGATAAAGAGCGGAAGACTGTGCGGTAGAAGAGTTTTGAACCTGTTGCTGGGGCGCTTGCTGGGACACTGGAGAGTGCGCGGCGCAACCAAACAGCAGGGTAACGAGTGCGAGAGGCACGAGGGGTGCGAAGCGATTTAGCATGGGCACGACCGTGGCTGAAGGTGTAAAGAAGCCGAGACTATGCCTTCTATCGTCCTCATTTGCAAATTCAATCGATTTAAATGTGACTTATCGGTTTTCTCTTAACATCTAAGCGCTTAAGCCCATTTTAAATCTGCGCGCGCCGGAAACACCCTTCTGGAAGCGAGTTTTCTGACGCCTTGAATAGGCCGAAACGCTCTACAGGCCGCGGTTTTACCAGCCCAGGGTTTCTTTGAGGAAGGGGATCGTCAGCTTGCGCTGGGCCTGGAGCGAGGCCTGATCGAGGCGTTCGAGCAACTCGAACAGGGCACTCATGCTGCGTGTACCCCGGGTCAGAATAAAATGCCCGACTTCGTCGGTCAGGTGCAGGCCGCGACGCGAGGCGCGCAATTGCAGCGCACGCAGCTTGTCTTCATCGGACAGGGGCCGCATCTGGAAAATCAGTGCCAGGGTCAAACGGGACTTGAGGTCAGCCAGCTTTACTGGCAACTCCCGTGGCGACGTTGACGCGGCGATCAGCAGGCGCCGACCGCTGTCGCGCAAACGGTTGAACAGGTGGAACAGCGCCTCTTCCCAGTCAGCCCGCCCGGCGACAGCCTGCAGGTCATCCAGGCAGACCAGTTCGTACTGCTCAAGGTTGTCGAGGATTTCGATACCGCGATCCAGCAACTCGGCCAACGGCAGGTATACCGCCGGCTCCCCCAACTGCTCGAAGCGCAGGCAAGCGGCTTGCAGCAGGTGCGTACGCCCTACCCCGTCCTTGCCCCATAGATAGATCAGGCTTTCGGTCCAGCCGGCGTCGGCTTCGCACAGGCGTTCGACATAGCCGAGTGCAGCGGCGTTGGCGCCAGGGTAGTAGTTGATAAAGGTGGCGTCATCACGCAGACGCACACCTAGGGGCAGCTGAATCGGTTTCATGCTGACTGAACAGTTCCAAACGAACCGTTAGTGGCCTCTGTGTAAAGTTTGCAAAGTTTATACCCGTGACGCCGGCCGCACAATGCGGCAGACCATAAGCAAAATCAAAGGTTTGCGTTAACTTGCAAGGATCGAAGGGGTTTGTTTGACGGTGCATGTGGCAGCCAGGCGTCCTGTACAAGAGCGCCCGACAGCCTTTTCAGGGCGGATCGCCCGCTATCGGGACTCGGGTTCGTCCACGCTGCCGTAGATAGATGAGTCCTTGTACAAGTCATGCACATGACGCACCAGCACCATGATCACCGCGGCCACGGGCAACGCAAGCAAAATACCGGTGAAGCCAAACAGCTCGCCACCGGCCAGGATCGCAAAGATCACCGCCACCGGGTGCAGGCCAATCCGGTCGCCCACCAGCAACGGCGTCAGCACCATGCCTTCCAGAGCCTGGCCGACCATGAACACGGCGACAATCCCGATCATCGGATACAGGTCGCCGCCAAACTGAAACAGCCCGGCGACCAGCGCCGCACCGATCCCGATCACAAACCCCATGTACGGCACGATCGCCGCCAGGCCGGCGATCAGGCCGATCAACAGCCCCAGCTCCAGCCCCACCAGCATCAGGCCCGCGGCATAAATCACCCCCAGCGCCAGCATCACCATCAACTGCCCGCGCACAAACGCCCCCAGCACCTCATGACACTCACCGGCCAATGCCATCACGCGCTCCTCACGATCACGTGGCAACAGGCTGCGGATTTTGCCCATCATCAGGTCCCAGTCACGCAACAGATAGAAGCTCACCACCGGAATCAGCACCAGGTTGGCCAGCCAACCCATCAATGCCAGGCTCGACGCCGTGGCCTGGCTCAGCACCATTCCAACAATGTCGGTGGTCTGCCCCATGTGTTCGCTGATGGCCGCCTTGACCTTGTCGAACTTCCAGAAGCCGTCTGCCAGCCCCATCCGGGTCTGCACCCATGGCATCGCCGTGTGTTGCAACCAGTCGAGCATCTGCGGTGCCAGCTCATACAAACGAAACAGCTGTTTGGCCAGCATGGGCACCAGCACCAGCAGCAACGCCATGACGATCAGGGTAAACAGCGCAAACACGGCCACCACCCCCCAGGTTCGTGACAAGCCGTATTTTTCCAGGTGATCGACCAAGGGATCGAACAGGTAAGCCAACCCCAGCGCAACCAGAAAGGGGGTGAGAATCGGATGCAACAGGTACACAAACACGCATAGCAGGGCGATCCCAGCCAGCCAGACCCAACGCCGAGAATCGGCCATGAACAACTCCATATGCTTCTATATAAGGAAAGAAAAACTACCAGCGGAAACTCAGCTGCGCCCTCGGTACGGGGGCAACCACAGGAACCTGGCTTGCGACCACGGGCTGGACTGGCGCAGGCGTGGCACTGGCCGGCACTTCCCGCAGGTTCGCCAGCGTCAACTGTGAACGCAACTGATCGGTACTGCCATTGACGCGATAGACAATCCGGTCACCCTCGACACGCTGCAACCGCACGGAAAAAGGCTCCAGCAACCGCCCCAACTCCGCATAGCGCGCGAGATTCATGCCTTGCACCTCCAGCAACGATTGCTCGCTGGACGCCCCGGCCCTGGACGCGAAGCGCGGCGCCAGGCGCTCGCTCACCGCCAGCAGCACCGCATCCGCCACGGCGGCGCTGTCAGCCCCCTGCACGCTGCCCTGCTCGCGCTGATCGCCCAGCCACAAATGCCACTTGGCTTGCCATTGGCCGCCCTCCTCGCGCGCATGCACCGCCAACAAGGCATCGGCACCATAACGCTCGGAAGCACTGCGCAACGGAGCAGGATTGCCGCTATCAAGATTCGGCGCCGTGGCCACGATCTGCTCGTTCAGGTCCGCCAGCGGCAGGCGCAACGGCAGGCCTCGATGCTGGGCCGCACGCTGCAACGGCTCGGCACTGACCTGACCATCGCCCACCAGGCTTGAGCCATCGGCCGAGTCGTTGAGCCACCACCCGAGAATCGACGGACGATTGGCCCCCCACAGGGCCAGCCCGGCCTGGCGCAGCGCACGATCCGTACTCACCGGGTCAAAATCGACCTTCAGGCTTTCCGGTGGCCCGGCGTCATAGCCGTACTGACTGATAATTTGTTGCGGATCTTTTCGGATGACCGCAAGCCCGGGACTTTGCAACGCCCGGGCGTCACCCGTGAGGCGCAGCACCAGGGTGTCGAGCGCGCGTTGCGTGGCCTGGTCACGCTCCTGCGGAGTCTGGCTGCTGACCGGTTCGTGGACTTGATAGAGACCTTGGACGGTTTGGGCATGGCTCGCCAGGCTGACCAGCGACAAACAGCCCACAAACAGAAATTTACACAGGCGCATGGGGGATTCCCGTCGACAAAGAGCGGCTGGAACAGACCGCATGAACTGGCTTGAGCAAGGCTGTGACCACACAGACCTGCAAAACATTCACACGATCGATGGAAGTTTTCACACCGTCATAACCATAGACGGTAAACCGCTATACCTTATACAGCGACAGGCAAGGCCACCAGCACGGAGCATTTTCGGTTTTTTTTAACGCGATATGCCCCTGCCCGTCGGCCCGAGGATGGCCGCTGCCCCTCAAGCCTGATAAAATCGCGCGCCTTCGCAGACCGGCAATGGCCCGGTGTTCTGAATGCTTGCGCGGCAATCCCGCCCATGCCTGTTCAGCACGCTCGCCAGACTCGGTCGTTACCCAGAAATCCCCCCTAAAGGCCTGGATCATGAGCAAGCAACCCTCCCTGAGCTACAAGGACGCCGGTGTAGACATCGACGCCGGTGAAGCATTGGTCGAACGCATCAAGAGCGTCGCCAAGCGCACTGCGCGCCCGGAAGTCATGGGCGGCCTGGGCGGTTTTGGCGCCCTCTGCGAAATCCCGGCCGGCTACAAGCAGCCCGTGCTGGTATCCGGCACCGACGGCGTCGGCACCAAGCTGCGCCTGGCATTGAACCTGAACAAGCACGACAGCATCGGCATCGACCTGGTTGCCATGTGCGTCAACGACCTGGTGGTCTGTGGCGCAGAGCCACTGTTCTTCCTTGACTACTACGCCACCGGCAAGCTGAACGTCGACACCGCCGCTCAGGTCGTCACCGGCATCGGCGCTGGCTGCGAACTGTCCGGCTGCTCCCTGGTAGGCGGCGAAACCGCTGAAATGCCGGGCATGTACGAAGGCGAAGACTACGACCTGGCCGGCTTCTGCGTGGGCGTGGTCGAGAAGTCGGAAATCATCGACGGCTCGAAAGTGGCCGCCGGCGACGCCCTGCTTGCCCTGCCATCCTCCGGTCCGCACTCCAACGGCTACTCGCTGATCCGCAAGATCATCGAAGTGTCCGGTGCCGACATCGAGAACATCCAGCTCGACGGCAAGCCGCTGACCGACCTGCTGATGGCGCCAACCCGCATCTACGTCAAGCCGTTGCTCAAGCTGATCAAGGACACCGGCGCCGTCAAGGCCATGGCCCACATCACCGGTGGCGGCCTGCTCGACAACATCCCGCGCGTGCTGCCAAAAGGCGCCCAGGCCGTGGTTGACGTTGCCAGCTGGCAGCGCCCCGCCGTCTTCGACTGGCTGCAGGAAAAAGGCAACGTTGACGAAACCGAAATGCACCGCGTGCTGAACTGCGGCGTGGGCATGGTCATCTGCGTCGCCCAGGAACACGTTGAAACCGCGCTGAACGTACTGCGTGAAGCCGGCGAGCAACCTTGGGTCATCGGCCAGATCTCCACGGCTGCCGAAGGCGCCGCCCAGGTCGAACTGAAGAACCTCAAGGCTCATTGAGATGCCCCAGACCTGTGATGTTGTGGTGCTGCTGTCCGGCACCGGCAGTAACTTGCAGGCCTTGATCGACGATGCGCAGAACGCGGACAACCCTGTCCGCATTCGCGCAGTGATCTCGAACCGTGCCGATGCCTACGGTTTGCAGCGCGCCAGGGACGCGGGTATCGATACCCGCGCCCTGGATCACAAGGCGTTCGAAGGCCGTGAAGCCTTCGATGCCGCCTTGATCGAACTGATCGACGCTTTCCAACCCAAACTTGTGGTCCTGGCCGGATTCATGCGCATCCTCAGCGCCGGTTTCGTCCGCCACTACCAGGGTCGCCTGCTCAATATCCATCCTTCGCTGCTCCCTAAATACAAAGGGTTACACACTCACCAGCGAGCGCTGGAGGCCGGCGACACTGAACACGGCTGCAGCGTGCACTTCGTTACCGAGGAACTCGACGGCGGCCCACTGGTCGTACAGGCAGTAATACCGGTAGAGTTGCATGATTCGCCGCAAAGTCTGGCGCAGCGGGTTCACACCTGCGAACACCAGATCTATCCGCTGGCGGTACGCTGGTTTGCCGAGGGCCGCTTGAGCCTGGGCGAACTAGGTGCTTCACTGGATGGTCAGTTACTTGGGACCAGCGGTCACTTGATTCGTCACTAGGAGATTTTATGCGTCGCGCCCTGCTCTTCGCCTGTGCTCTGCTTACCCTGCCCTTTGCGCAGGCCGCAGATTTGCAACCGTTCTCCGCCAGCTATACCGCCGACTGGAAGCAACTTCCAATGAGCGGTACCGCTGAACGAAGCCTTGAAAAAACCAGCAACGGTGATTGGAAGCTCAGCTTCAAGGCATCGATGATGATTGCGAGCCTGACGGAAGAAAGCACACTGAAGCTGGACAAGGACACCTTGCTGCCCCAGTCATATAACTTCGAACGTGGCGGTCTGGGTAAAGCCAAGAAAGTCAATCTGGACTTCGACTGGAGCACCAAGATGGTCACCGGGACCGATCGCGGTGAAGCGGTCAAGGTACCGCTCAATACAGGCATGCTGGATAAGTCTACTTACCAACTGGCCTTGCAGCGCGATGTTGCAGCCGGCAAAAAAAGCATGAGCTACCAGGTGGTTGAAGGTGAAGACTCGGACACCTACGATTTCCGCGTTCTGAATTCCGAAACGGTCAGCACCAAGGTCGGTAAAATTGACGCCATCAAGGTCGAGCGCGTACGTCCGCCAGTCGAGAGCGGGAACAAGCGCATCACCGAGATGTGGTTCGCCAAGGATTGGGGCTATGTTCTCGTAGCCCTGCGCCAGGTCGAAACCGACGGCAAGGAGTACAACATCATGCTCCAGGACGGTACCGTCGACGGCAAGCCGGTCAAAGGCCAGTAAGCCAGACCAACGCAAACAAAGCCTCGCGATTGCGAGGCTTTTTTTCGCCTGTGGTTTTTGCGCTAACTGACAGACCGCCTTCGCGGGCAAGCGGAGGGGCCCTTGAAACATGAAACTTCTGTCATGAAACCTTCCACCCTGCGACCGAATGTCACGGTCGGCGGGGGCTGGCGGATTGTCTTCGATCCTGCAACAGACCGTTACCGATCCAGGTCATTTACTTAGCAAGCTATCAAAACATATAACAAAGGCCTGCAGACGCCTTGCTGCAGGTCAATTGAAATTGGAGCTAGCAGATGACTGTAAAAGTAACTGAACGCGACGATTCACAGATGTCCCATGAAGGACTGGCCGCCGGTATCCGGATCTGGGATGTCCATCAACAAGACATGCTGGTGGGGATGTTCCACTCTGAGAACGATGCCCACAGCTACAGGATCGAACTGGAAACACTGGAGCAGCAACGAGAAAGCCGCTGCGCATAACGACAGCATTGAAAACGACAACCCCCGCCATGAGCGCAATGCTGTTCAATTAAGCAAACGCCGACCTTTGGTAGGAGCGAGCGCGCTCGCGATGGACGTCAACGATAACGCGTGTTTTCTGGGTAACCGCGTTGCTCTGGAGTCCATCGCGAGCGCGCTCGCTCCTACAACGGCGGTTTCACCCCCTTAACTGAACAGCACTGCCGCCATGAGCGGGGTTTGTCGAAGATGGAGCGCTAGCGGGTTACCACATCAGATCGTCAGGGATCTGATAGGCCGCGTACGGATCGTCCTCGGCATCGACCTCTTCGGTCTGCACATTCATCTGCACGATACGTTGTGGGTCGCGCTCCTGGATCTTCAGCGCCGCCTCACGCGGGATGACTTCATAGCCGCCGGCGTGATGGACAATGGCCAGCGAACCACTGCTGAGCTTGTTGCGCATCAGGGTGTTGACCGACAGGCGCTTGACCTTCTTGTCGTCGACGAAGTTGTAGTAGTCCTCGGTGTTCAGCTTCGGCAGGCGAGAGACTTCGATCAATTGCTTGATCTGTGCGGCACGGGCTTTCTGCTCGGCCTTCTCCTGCTGCTGGCGGTTGAGTTCCTGGTCGCGCTTGACCTTCTCGGCCATGGCCTCTTGCGCCAGACGCTGCTGGGTGTCATCGAGTTCGATCTGGCCTTTGTGGGCCAGGCGTTGTTGCTTCTGCTTGTCTTTGCCGACCTGCTTGGCCTGCTTTTGATTGACCAGCCCTGCTTTGAGCAACTGGTCGCGAAGGGAAATGCTCATGTGCTTACTCACTTAGGCAACTGCTCAACCGCAGCTGGGCAAATTCTTTTCCTGACGTTTGGCTTCGCCCCACAAGGCGTCCAACTCTTCGAGGGTGCAATCTTCTATGGGACGGTGGGTGTCGCGCAATGCCTGTTCGATAAATCGGAAACGTCTCTCAAACTTGCTGTTGGCGCCGCGCAACGCGGTTTCCGGATCAACCTTGAGGTGACGCGCCAGATTGACCACGGAAAACAACAGGTCACCGACCTCGTCGGCTACCGCTTGCGGATCATTCTCGGACATGGCTTCGAGCACTTCGTCGAGTTCTTCGCGCACCTTGTCCAGCACCGGCAAGGCGTCCGGCCAGTCGAAGCCGACCTGCCCTGCCCGCTTCTGCAATTTCGCCGAACGTGACAACGCAGGCAATGCGCCGGGCACGTCATCGAGCAACGACAGCTGTTCGGGCGCCGAGGATTTCTCTGCGCGCTCCTCGGCCTTGATCTCTTCCCAGCGCTGCTTGACCTGTTCTTCACTCAGGCGCGGGACATCCAGCGGCGCATACAGATCGCCGGTGGGAAACACGTGGGGATGACGGCGAATCAGCTTGCGGGTGATGCTGTCGACCACGCCCTCAAACTCGAAGCGCCCTTCTTCCCTGGCCAACTGGCTGTAATAAACCACCTGGAACAGCAAATCGCCCAGTTCACCCTGCAAGTGATCGAAGTCACCGCGCTCAATGGCGTCCGCCACTTCGTAGGCTTCCTCCAGGGTATGGGGGACGATGGTCCTGTACGTTTGCTTGATGTCCCACGGACAACCGTACTGCGGGTCGCGCAGGCGGTTCATCAGGTGCAGCAAATCTTCAAGTGAATACATCAAAACAGTCTCTGCCCGCTTTCTGCAGGAGCGAACTTGCTCGCGATGAACGTTAACGATGACGCGCGCTATCTGAATAAATGCGACGCCCTCAGGTTCTTCGCGAGCAAGCCGCAAGCGGGCGCCCGCTCCTACAAAAAAGCTCTTGCGTCTTATGGCGTACGGTTACGCCGGGTTTCAATGATGTTCGGCAACTGGGAAATCCGCCCCAGCAACCGCCCCAACGCGTCCAGCCCCGGAATCTCGATGGTCAGGGACATCAACGCGGTGTTGTCCTCTTTGTTCGAGCGGGTATTGACCGCCAGCACGTTGATCCGCTCGTTGAGCAGCACTTGTGAAACGTCGCGCAGCAGACCGGAACGGTCGTAGGCGCGAATGACGATATCCACCGGGTAGGTGAGCACCGGCACCGGCCCCCAGCTGACCTGGATGATCCGCTCGGGCTCACGCCCGCTCAGTTGCAGCACCGAGGCACAGTCCTGGCGGTGAATGCTCACGCCACGACCCTGGGTGATGTAACCGACGATCGCATCGCCCGGCAACGGTTGGCAGCAGCCGGCCATTTGGGTCATCAGGTTGCCCACACCCTGGATCTGAATGTCGCCACGCTTGCCCGGCTTGTAGCCGGTGGCTTTGCGCGGGATCAGCTCCAGCTGTTCGTTGCCCCGCTCCGGCTCGACCAATTGCTGCGCCAGGTTGACCAGTTGCGCCAGGCGCAAATCGCCCGCACCCAACGCGGCAAACATGTCTTCGGCGGTTTTCATGTTGGCCTTGTCGGCCAGCTTCTCGAAGTCCACCTGCGGCAAGCCGAGGCGATTGAGCTCGCGCTCGAGCAGGGTCTTGCCGGCGGCAACGTTCTGATCGCGCGCCTGCAGCTTGAACCAGTGAACGATCTTCGCCCGTGCCCGCGAGGTGGTGATGTAGCCCAGGTTCGGGTTCAGCCAGTCGCGACTCGGCGTGCCGTGCTTGCTGGTGATGATCTCGACCTGTTCACCGGTTTGCAGGCTGTAGTTGAGCGGGACGATGCGCCCGTTGATCTTCGCGCCACGGCAGTTGTGACCGATCTCGGTGTGCACGCGGTAAGCGAAGTCCAGCGGCGTCGCGCCCTTGGGCAAGTCGATGGCATGGCCGTCCGGGGTGAAGATGTACACCCGGTCCGGCTCGATATCGACCCGCAACTGTTCCGCCAGGCCGCCGATATCTCCCAGCTCCTCGTGCCACTCGAGCACCTGACGCAGCCAGGAGATTTTCTCTTCGTAGTGGTTGGAGCCGGACTTGACGTCGGTGCCTTTGTACTTCCAGTGCGCGCAAACCCCCAGCTCGGCCTCTTCGTGCATGGCGTGGGTGCGGATCTGCACTTCCAGTACCTTGCCCTCAGGACCGATCACCGCCGTGTGCAACGAGCGGTAGCCGTTCTCTTTCGGGTTGGCGATGTAGTCGTCGAACTCCTTGGGAATATGCCGCCACAGGGTGTGGACGATGCCCAGCGCGGTGTAGCAGTCGCGCATTTCCGGCACCAGCACGCGCACAGCGCGTACATCGTAGATCTGGCTGAATTCCAGGCCCTTGCGCTGCATTTTGCGCCAGATCGAATAGATGTGCTTGGCCCGGCCGCTGATGTCGGCATCGACGCCGGTGGCCTGCAGCTCGCTTTTGAGCTGGCTCATGACGTCGCTGATGAAGCGCTCGCGATCAAGACGCCGCTCATGCAGCAACTTGGCGATCTGCTTGTATTGCTCCGGCTCCAGGTAACGGAAGGACAGGTCCTCCAGCTCCCACTTGATATGGCCGATGCCCAGGCGATGGGCCAATGGGGCATAGATGTCGAACACTTCCCGGGCGACCCGGTTGCGTTTTTCGTCATCGGCGGTCTTGACCGCACGAATGGCACAGGTGCGCTCGGCCAGCTTGATCAAGGCAACGCGAACGTCGTCGACCATGGCCACCAGCATCTTGCGCAGGTTCTCCACCTGGCCCTGGGTCCCCAGCACCATCGACTGACGGGGGCTCAGGCTGGCACTGATCGCGGCCATGCGCAGCACGCCGTCGATCAACTTGGCGACGACCGGACCGAAGCGCTGGCTGACTGCCGGCAGCTGGATCTGACCTTCGCGCACGCCACGGTACAGGATCGCCGCCACCAGCGAATCCTGGTCGAGCTTGAGGTCGGCGAGAATTTCCGCGATCTCAAGGCCGGTACGAAAACTCGACGTCCCTTCGGACCAGAGATTCTTCGCCGCATTGTCTTGCTGTTCGGCCTGGCGAGCGAACTCGCAGGCTTCCTTCAAGGCTTCGCGCTCCAGTGCCGGATCGACACTGACCGCATGATCGAGCCAAGCCTCGAGATTGATACTGCCGTCGGTGTTGATCGGCTGGTGTGCTCTCACCTGTACCATCTTGCTTACCTTCCCTACGACGCAGATTCAATGCGTCAATTCGCTGAACTTTACTGCCCATGCACCGCCGCTGGGCTGATGCGATGGGTGCAGGGGCGGTCCAGTCGGACCAGACGAGCATCCTAGCTCGCTTCGAATAACGCCATGGCCTCGACATGTGCCGTCTGAGGAAACATATCGAGGATCCCGGCACGTTTTAACCGGTAGCCCTGCCTGATCAGTTCGACCGTGTCGCGCGCCAGCGTTGCCGGGTTGCACGACACATAGACCAACCGCTTGGCGCCCAGGGAGGCGAGCGTGCGCACCGCCTCGAAAGCGCCATCACGCGGTGGGTCCAAGAGTACCGCAGAAAAGCCCTCGCCTGCCCATTCGGCATCAGCCAAAGGCTGGGATAAATCGGCCTGAAAAAACTTCGCGTTATGCAGATTGTTGCTTGCGGCATTCGCTGCGGCACGCTCGACCATGGCTTGCACGCCTTCCACCGCGACCACCTCGCGAACCTGTTGCGCCAGCGGCAAGGCGAAGTTGCCCAGGCCACAGAACAGATCGAGAACGCGCTCGTCTGCCGCAGGTTTCAGCCATTCCAGTGCCTGGGCAACCATCGCTTCATTGACCCCGGCATTGACCTGGATGAAATCCCCCGGACGATATGCCAACTCCAGGTTCCATTGCTCGAGGCGGTAGCCCAGCGCCTGATCCGCCTGCACCGGTTGCGGCTCACCTTCGCCATGCAACCACAATTGGGCGTCATGGAAGGCGCAGAATTCCTTGAGGATAGTCAGGTCAGCTTCGGACAGCGGTGCCATGTGCCGCAGCAACAGCGCCAATGACGAACCGGCAAACAACTCGACATGACCCAAGGCCTGAGGTTTGCTCAAACGCCGGAGCATCTCGGGCAAGCGGCTCATGATCGGTTGCAGGGGCTGGACCAGCACCGGGCAATCGTTGATGCCAACAATGTCCTGGCTGCCCGCTGCACGGAAACCGACTTCGAGGACCTTGGCCTTGATGTCCCAGCGCACCGCCACCCGGGCGCGACGCCGGTAGGCGAATTCCGGCCCGCTCAAAGGCGCTGCCCACTCATCAGGTTCAACACCGGCCACCCGTGACAACTGCTCGGCGAGCATGCGCTGCTTCAGGGCGAGTTGTTCGCCGTGGGGCAGATGCTGCACGCTGCAGCCGCCGCAGCGCCCGGCATGGGCGCACGGTGCCGGGCGACGCAAGTCACTGGCGACGAAGACACGCTCGGTGCGCGCCTCGACCACTTTGCCGTGAGCACCCAGCACCCGCGCCTCGACCTCTTCACCGGCCAGGGCACCGATGACAAACCAGGTGCGACCTTCGAAAAACGCGATACCGCGACCGTCATTGGCCAGGCGCTCGATGATCAAGCGCTGCTTTTTCCCGGTCGGGACTTGTGGGGCCTTGCTGCCGCCAGCGGGTTGGAAGCGCAGGCCTCTCTGTTGCTTGGCCATCAGTTGGGCGCGTCGAAAATGCCGGTCGACAGGTAACGGTCGCCACGGTCACAGATAATCGCGACGATTACCGCATTTTCAACTTCCTTTGACAGACGCAGCATGGCTGCCACGGCACCGCCCGAGGACACGCCGCAGAAGATGCCTTCTTCACGGGCCAGTCGACGGGTCACGTCTTCGGCTTCGCTCTGGGCCATGTCGACGATCCGGTCCACGCGATCAGCCTGGTAGATCTTCGGCAGGTACTCCTGGGGCCAGCGACGGATGCCCGGAATCGCCGAGCCTTCCATCGGTTGCAGACCGATGATCTGTACGTTCTCGTTCTGCTCTTTCAAATAGCGCGAGACGCCCATGATGGTACCGGTGGTGCCCATGGAACTGACGAAGTGGGTGATGCTGCCCTGGGTCTGGCGCCAGATTTCCGGGCCGGTGGTGGTGTAGTGCGCCTCGGGATTATCACCGTTGGCGAACTGGTCCAGCACCTTGCCACAACCTTCGGCCTCCATGCGTTGAGCGAGGTCGCGGGCACCTTCCATGCCCTCTTCCTGGCTGACCAGAATCAACTCGGCACCATAGGCCGTCATCGCGGCCTTGCGCTCGGCGCTGGAGTTGTCGGGCATGATCAGGATCATCTTGTAACCCTTGATCGCCGCAGCCATGGCCAGGGCAATCCCGGTATTGCCGGAGGTCGCCTCGATCAGGGTGTCGCCGGCATGGATCTGCCCGCGCAACTCGGCGCGGGTGATCATCGACAGCGCCGGACGGTCCTTGACCGAACCCGCCGGGTTGTTGCCCTCGAGCTTGAGCAGCAGGGTATTGCTGGTGGCACCGGGTAGGCGCTGCAAACGAACCAGCGGAGTGTTGCCGACGCAATCGGCGATGGTGGGGTACTGCAAGGTCATGGCGTATTCGCAATCCAGACTGCGGGGGTGACCATCATACCGGCAAACCTCGGCAGCCCATATCACGCAAAGTGCGAAGCTTATGCTTTGTAGGAATAAGCATTGCCGCGTGCGGGTGGGGAAGGCTGCTCAAAGACAGGCAGGCGGCTCAACCGTTGCTGCCGGCCCCCGCCAACAAGCGCATAGTGAGCCGCAGTCCCTGCCCGGTGTTTTGTGCCCACAGACGCCCGCCCTGTCGTTGCACGGCATTGCGCGCAATGCTCAGGCCCAGGCCAAACCCGCCGTTACCCGGCCGTGAGCCGTCGAGCCGGGTGAACGGATCAAAGATGCGCTCCAGGTCCCGTTCGGCGACACCACCGCCCTGATCCTCTAGCTTCAACAGCCAGTAATCACCGTCACGCCGCCCGTCGAGGCTGACAATACCGCCTGCCGGAGAGTGACGAATGGCGTTGCGCAAGAGGTTTTCCAGGGCCTGGGCCAAGGTATTGAGGTTGCCGCGGACCCAGCACGAGGCATCCACGCTGCAGTGCAGTTGCCCGGCGGGCCAGCCACTTTCGTAGCAGGCATTTTCCGTGAGCATTTCCCACAAGGCCTGAATCTGGATGTCCTCATTCGGCAGCGGTGCCCGTTCAGTGTCCAGCCAGGCCAGTTGCAGGGTGTCTTCGACCAGCCGCTGCATACCATCGACTTCACGGCCAATGCGTTCGCGCAACCGCGCCAGGTCCTGCTCACTCTCGCTGGCTACCCGCAGGCGGCTGAGCGGTGTGCGCAGTTCGTGAGACAAGTCGCGTAACAATTGTTGTTGCAAGGCCACCATCCCTTGCAGGCGCTCGGACATGTGATCGAATGCTCGACCCAACTCACCCAGTTCATCCAGGCGATTAGTCGTCTGGCTCGACAGGCGCACGCCCAACTGATCGGCACGCCAGGCGTTGGCCTGTTCACGCAGGCTGTTGAGCGGGACAACCAGCAACCGATACAGTCCGACGCACAGCAGCAAGGTGAACAGCCCCGGAATCACGCCATTGGTGATCACGCGCCAGAATACCTTGTAGCGCCCTGGCATGAACCGCTGGGGCAGTTCGATCACCAGGCTGCCGACGGAGGAGTCGCCGGGAAACGGCACCCGTAGCCACGGCAGGCCTTTGTTATGGATGGGCCAATCCAGGCCGCGCAAAAAGGTCAGGCGCTGTATTTCCTTGTCCGTCAGCGCCTGGCTGCTCAAGGACTGCAGGTCGCCACCAATGACCCCCACCCAACCGGCTTCGCGCTGATGCATGCGCTGCAGCCAGTCATCGACGCCGGCGCTCTGTCGCTGCAACCACGCCTGCTCGGCCTCGGCGGCATAACGCGTCAGGCTGCCCCGCGCCTCATCCGACAGGAACTGGTTCTGCTTTTCCATATAGTGGCCCCACGACCAGCTGAGCCAGATCATCAGCAGGCAGAAGGCAACCAGTAAAAAAGCCAGTTTCCAGAACAGCGAATGCTTGCCCGGAACGTCAGGCCACTTCATCGAGGGCACTCAAGACATAACCTTTGCCCCACACCGTCCGCACTTCGCGCTCACTGTAGCCAATGGCCTTGAGTTTGCGGCGGATCTGGCTGATGTGCATGTCCAGGCTGCGATCATGGGGCGCGTAGCCGCGCTGCAATACGTGCTGATAAAGGAAGGCTTTGCTGAGCACTTCGTCGCCGTTGCGATGCAGGGTTTCAAGCAAGCGGTACTCGCTGCGGGTCAGGCCCGCCCACTGCTCGCCGTAGTGGACGTCGCACAGTTCGTCGTCGTAGCGCAGGCTGTGGGCTTGGGTGTTGACCACCGGCGGTACATGCCGACGATCCAGGGCGACACGCCGCAGAATGGCTTCAATGCGCACCCGCAACTCGGCCATGCTGAAGGGCTTGGGTAGATAGTCATCGGCGCCCAGGCGAAAGCCGCTGATGCGGTCCGCTTCAGCACCCAGCGCCGACATCAGCAGCACGGGCGTCGAGTCACGGGTGCGCAGGTCGGTCAATACGGACAGCCCGTCCATGCCCGGCAACAGAATGTCCATCAGCACCACGTCGAAGGCCTGGGCGCGAGCCATCGCCAGGCCGTCCTTGCCGTTCTGGCACCAGGTGACCTGAAAACCGCAGCGCCCCAGATGCTCATGCACATAAGCACCGAGCACGAGGTCGTCTTCGATCGCCAGGATACGTGGGCAGCCAACAGATACGGGAGTCATTAGCTTCTGCAAGTCATTCTCAATCGCCGATTATTCAAGATTGCCCCGCCGCGAGCAACCCGCTCCTTTAGTCTTGGTTGCCAAAGGCGATCAAAGGGCGACAACGTCTTGGATATTTTGCAGAGATTGCCCGCCGGCAAATCGCTACACTGCGCAGGTGCGGCGTGCCGGATGCACGCATCGGTCATTGATGAGCAGCGTGATAGCAGGAGAGTGGCGTGCTGAAAAAACTGGGGATCAAAGGTCGCGTGTTCTTGCTGACCTTGTTGCCGACCAGCCTGATGGCCCTGGTCCTGGGCGGCTATTTCACCTGGATGCAACTGTCCGATCTGCAGACCCAGCTGCTGCAACGGGGTGAAATGATCGCCGAACAACTGGCGCCCCTGGTGGCCCCGGCCATGAGCCACCAGGATGAAGAGTTACTGGAGCGCATCGCCACGCAGGCACTGGAGCATCCCGACGTACGCGCCGTGTCATTTCTCGCCCCGGACCGCACACTGGTGGCCCACGCCGGCCCGTTGATGCTCAACCCGGCACCGAGCGGTGACGGCTCGCACATGCGTCAACGGACCGGCAACGACGCCACCCGCTACCTGCTGCCGGTGTTCGGCAAGCATCGCAACCTGGCCGGCGACGTGATCCCGGATGAAGCCGAACGGTTGCTGGGCTGGGTCGAGCTGGAGCTTTCCCATAGCGGCATGTTGCTGCGCGGTTATCGCAGCCTGTTCGCCAGCCTGCTGTTGATTGTCGCCGGCTTGATCTGTACCGCACTGCTCGCCTTGCGCATGGGCAAAACGATCAATACCCCGCTCCACAGCATCAAGCAGGCCGTGGCCCTGCTCAAGGAAGGTCATCTCGAAACCCGCTTGCCGCCGCTCGGCAGCCAGGAGCTGGACGAACTGGCCTCGGGCATCAACCGCATGGCCAGCACCCTGCAAAATGCCCAGGAAGAGTTGCAACACAGCATCGACCAGGCCACCGAAGACGTACGCCAGAACCTGGAAACCATCGAAATCCAGAACATCGAGCTGGACCTGGCCCGCAAGGAGGCCCTGGAAGCGAGCCGGATCAAGTCCGAATTCCTGGCCAATATGAGCCACGAGATTCGCACGCCGCTCAATGGCATCCTCGGCTTCACCCACCTGCTGCAAAAAAGCGAACTGACACCGCGCCAGCTCGACTACCTGGGCACCATCGAAAAGTCTGCCGACAGCCTGCTGGGCATCATCAACGAAATTCTCGACTTCTCGAAGATCGAGGCCGGCAAGCTGGTGCTCGACAGCATTCCGTTCAACCTGCGCGACCTGCTGCAGGACACCCTGACCATCCTCGCCCCCGCCGCTCACGCCAAACAGCTGGAACTGGTCAGCCTGGTCTACCGCGATACACCGCTGTCGCTGGTGGGCGATCCGCTGCGCCTCAAGCAGATCCTCACCAACCTGGTGAGCAACGCGATCAAGTTCACCCGCGAAGGCACCATCGTTGCCCGCGCCATGCTCGAAGATGAACACGAAGACAGCGTGCAGTTGCGCATCAGCATCCAGGACACCGGTATCGGCCTGTCGAACCAGGACGTCCGCGCACTGTTCCAGGCCTTTAGCCAGGCCGACAACTCCTTGTCCCGACAACCCGGCGGCACCGGCCTGGGGCTGGTGATTTCCAAGCGCCTGATCGAGCAGATGGGTGGCGAGATCGGTGTCGACAGTACACCGGGCGAAGGCTCGGAGTTCTGGATCAGCCTGAGCCTGCCCAAAGCCCGCGACGATGCCGAGGACCTGCCTGCCTTGCCACTGCTCGGGCGGCGCATCGCGGTGCTGGAAAACCACGAATTGGCACGCCAGGCCTTGCAACATCAACTGGAAGACTGTGGCCTGGCGGTCACGACCTTCAATACCTTGGAAAGCCTGAGCAACGGCGTCACCAGTGCTCACCAGACCGATCAGGGCATCGACCTGGCGGTGCTGGGCATCACCTCTAATGACATGCCGCCGGAGCGGCTCAACCAGCACATCTGGGACCTCGAGCACCTGGGCTGCAAGGTGCTGGTGCTGTGCCCGACGACCGAACAGACACTGTTCCACCTTTCCGTGCCCAACCCCCACAGCCAGTTGCAGGCCAAACCCGCCTGCACCCGCAAGCTGCGCCGGGCACTCTCCGACCTGGTCAACCCGCGCCAGGTACGCAACGACCCAGGCGAACCGGTGTCCAGCCGCGCGCCCAAAGTGCTGTGTGTAGACGACAACCCGGCCAACCTGCTGTTGGTGCAGACCTTGCTCGAAGACATGGGAGGCAAGGTGCTGGCCGTCGAAAGTGGTTACGCCGCGATCAAGGCCGTGCAGAACGAAACCTTCGACCTGGTGTTGATGGACGTACAGATGCCCGGCATGGATGGACGCCAGAGCACCGAAGCGATTCGCCAATGGGAAAGCGAACGGCCTTGTACGCCACTGCCCATTGTCGCCCTCACCGCCCACGCCATGGCCAACGAGAAACGCGCCTTGCTGCAAAGCGGCATGGACGACTACCTGACCAAACCCATCAGCGAGCGCCAACTGGCACAAGTGGTGTTGAAATGGACCGGGCTGGCGCTGCACAACCACCTTCCGGAACGGGCCGACGCCCACGGCTCCAACAGCGACCTGCTGGTACTCGACCCCGATGAGGGCCTGCGACTGGCGGCCGGCAAGGCTGACCTCGCGGCCGACATGCTGGCCATGTTGCTGGCGTCGCTGGACTCCGACCGCGAGGCCATTCGCGTGGCCCGCGACAGCCGTGATCACAACGCCCTGATCGAGCGCGTCCATCGCCTGCACGGAGCGACCCGCTATTGCGGGGTTCCCCAATTGCGCGCGGCGTGCCAACGCAGCGAAACCCTGCTCAAGCAGCACGACCCCAAGGCCCAAGCGGCGCTGGATGATCTGGAACGGGCGATCAATCGCCTGGCCACGCAAGCACGTATCAGCGCCTGACCCAGCGCAATGGCGCTGCGCTCATTGGCCGTTAAACTCAGGGCATTCAGAACCAGGACCCAACCATGCGCACGATTCTCTTCAGCAGCCAGACCTATGACCGCGACAGTTTTCTTGCCGCTCCCGCGCACGCCGGTATCGAACTGCACTTTCAGCCCGCACGCCTGTGCCTGGACACCGCGGCCCTGGCCGAGCGATTCGAGGTGGTCTGCGCCTTTATCAATGACGACCTCAGTGCGCCCGTACTGGAACAGCTGGCCGCCGGCGGTACGCGGCTGATTGCCCTGCGCTCGGCCGGCTACAACCACGTCGACCTGGCGGCGGCGAAACGCCTGGGCTTGAGCGTCGTGCGCGTGCCAGCCTACTCCCCCCACGCCGTTGCCGAGCATGCCGTGGCCTTGATTCTGGCGCTGAACCGGCGCCTGCACCGCGCCTACAACCGCACCCGCGAAGGTGATTTCAGCCTGCACGGCTTGACCGGTTTCGACCTGCACGGCAAGACCGTGGGGGTAGTCGGTACCGGGCAGATCGGCGCCACGTTCGCCAGAATCATGGCCGGGTTTGGCTGTCAGCTCCTGGCTTACGATCCTTACCCCAACCCTGAAGTCCAGGCCCTCGGAGCCCGTTACCTGCCACTGCCGCAACTGCTGGCCGAAGCGCAAATCATCAGCCTGCACTGCCCGCTGACCAGCGAAAGCAAACACCTGATCAACCGTCAGTCACTGGCCCGCCTGCAACCCGGCGCCATGCTGATCAATACCGGGCGCGGCGCGCTGGTGGACACCCCGGCGCTGATCGAGGCCTTGAAAAGCGGTCAACTGGGCTATCTGGGGCTGGATGTCTACGAAGAAGAAGCCCAGCTGTTCTTCGAGGACCGCTCCGACCTGCCCTTGCAGGACGATGTGTTGGCGCGCCTGCTGACGTTCCCCAACGTGATCGTCACCGCCCACCAGGCTTTCCTGACCCGAGAAGCCCTGGCTGCCATTGCCGCCACGACCCTGAGCAACATCAGTGACTGGGCGGCAGGCACCCCGCACAACCGGGTCGAGGGTTAAGCCGGACTGATCGAAGGTCGCATCCGTGGACCATGCGCCACGCCTTCGCGTGCTAGCATATCGGCCATATTTGGAGGACCCATGGTCGAACACGATTTCCGCTACAACCTGATGAACCCGCAGCACACCCTGACCGAATGCCGCGCACTGACACCGGGACGCTATCAGGTCACCGGCAACGGTGGCTCGATTCGCGCCGATGACGTGTTGCTGGTCACCCTCAAGGGCAGCAAGGATTTGTCCATGCGCCTGACCGTCGAAAACGTCCGTCACCTGCTCAAGCCAATGGGTCAGTGGGTGGCCGTGGCCAGCGGTCCGGTGTTTGGCGAACTGGCCATTCACACTTGGCAGGTGAACTGCGACAGCTGCGCCAAGGAGCTGAGCTTCGAATTCGCGGTCGACGCCAAGCTGGGCAACAAGGCCGAAAAGCCGGCCGCCACTGCACGCATCGCCGAGCTGGGCTGGACCACTGCCGGTGAAAAGCACCGCTGCCCGAAATGCCAGGAGCCGGCGTGATGAAACACCTCGTTCTGGCCGGTATGGCAGGCGCGGGCTTGTTGGGTTGTGCCGCTGAACCGGTAAAACTGCAGCAGGATCGCAGCTACATCCTGGAGTGGATCGGTGAGCGTCCGCTGATCGATTACAGCCACCTGACCATCACCCTGGGTGAAGACGGCCGGGCCTATGGCAACGGCGGCTGCAACCACTGGTTCGCCCCCTATACCCTGGAGGGTGACAAGCTGAGTTTCGGTAAGGTTGGCAGCACCCGCAAGCTGTGTGCTCCGGCCCTGATGGAGCAGGAAAAACGCTTCCTGCAAGCGTTGGAAACCGTGCAACGCTGGGACATCTCGCCGATCGAGCAACTGCGCTTCTGGCCGGCCGAAGGCAAACCGCTGCGCTGGTGGCCTGAAGAGGGTTAAGCGAACGCCGCCCCTTGTAACAGCAGCCGGTCGACGCTCGAGTGCTCGCGATGGACGTTAACGACAACGCGTACTTTCTGATTAAACGCGTTGTTCTTGAGTTCATCGCGAGCACGCTCGCGCCTACAGGTACGACCTCAGCGCCACACTCAGTTCTTCGCCTGCAATGCCTTGAGCTTCTCCATCACCCCCGCCGCTGTCTGCTCACCCATCAGTTGCTCACGCACCTTGCCCTTGTCGTCGATGATGTAGGTCACAGGCAACGCTTCGCTGCGCGGTAGCTCAAACCGCTCGGCCGGGTCCTGTGCTAGGACCGTGAAGGCGATACCGAGCTTGCTGCTGGCGCTCTTGAGCTCCTCGCCCTGCACATTGTCGAAATTGACCCCGAAGACATCAATCTTCTGCCCCTTGAGCTGTTCGGCCAGCGCATTGAGCTCAGGGATCTCCGTGCGGCACGGGCCACACCATTCGGCCCAGTAATTGAGCACCAGCCATTGGCCATCCAGACGTTCGGACGCCACCTTCTGCCCCAGTTGATCGGTACCATAATCGTAACCACAACCGCTGAGCAGCAAGGTTGTGCAAAGTGCCAATGCTGCCGTCAATCGCCTTGTCATCGGGTTGATCCTTACTCAAAAAATAGGTACTGCTTGCGACCCGTTGCCACCGAAGGTTCAGGACTGCTCGCCGCACGGGTAGAATAGCCGCCACCTTACGCAAGAAGCGACCCGCTCATGACCGATCTGACGCTTTATCACAACCCGCGCTGCTCGAAATCCCGCGGTGCGCTGGAACTGCTGGAAGCCCGTGGGCTGACGCCGACCGTGGTCCGCTACCTGGAAACCCCGCTCAATGCCGCGCAGCTGCAAAGCCTGCTGGGAAAACTGGGGATCAGTGCCCGGCAATTGCTGCGCACCGGTGAAGACGAGTACAAGACCCTGAACCTGGCCGACAGCAGCCTGAGCGAGGCGCAATTGATCGCCGCCATCGCCGAACACCCCAAGCTCATGGAGCGACCGATCCTCGAGGTCGGTGACAAAGCCATCATTGGCCGTCCGCCCGAGAGCGTGCTGGAGTTGGTGCCGTGAGCGCGCCGTACATTCTGGTGCTGTATTACAGCCGCAGTGGCTCGACCAATGAAATGGCCCGCCAGATCGCCCGGGGCATCGAGCAGACCGGCATGGAAGCGCGCCTGCGCACCGTCCCGGCAATCTCCACCGAATGCGAAGCCGTGTCGCCGGACATTCCCGACGAAGGTGCGCTATACGCCAGCCTCGACGACCTGAAAAACTGCTCGGGCCTGGCCCTCGGCAGCCCGACCCGCTTCGGCAACATGGCCGCACCGCTCAAATACTTCCTCGATGGCACCAGCAACCTGTGGCTGACGGGCGCGCTGGTCGGTAAACCGGCAGGCGTCTTCACCTCCACCGCCAGCTTGCATGGCGGCCAGGAAACCACCCTGCTGTCGATGATGCTGCCCTTGCTGCACCACGGCATGCTGATCACCGGCCTGCCGTACAGCGAATCGGCCTTGCTGGAAACCCAGGGTGGCGGCACGCCGTATGGTGCCAGTCATCACGCCGGAGCCGACGGTAAAAGCGGTCTGGATCAACACGAAGTCGCCTTATGCCGGGCCCTGGGCCTGCGCCTGGCGAAAACCGCGCAAAAGCTGGAGAGCCGTCAGACAATGGAGAGCAACCGTGGCTAAAAAGCCCAAGATCCTGCCCTCCATCGAGTGGCTGGAACCCCGCGTGCGGTTCAGCCGTGCCGCCAGCCTGCTGTGCTTTTTCGGCCTGGTTGGCCTGCTGTGCGCCTACTACCTGATGTTTGCCGACCTGCATGGCGCCCGGCCATGGGTCATCCTGCTGATCGAGCTGGTGCCGCTGGTGCTGCTGGCACCTGGCATGATCAGTGGCAGTGCCCGCGGGCATTCGTGGATGTGCTTTGTGGTGAACCTGTACTTCATCAAGGGCGCGATTGCCGCGTTCGACCCCAATCGCCAGCTGTTCGGCCTGCTGGAAATGGCCGCCAGCCTGGCGGTGTTCTGCTCGGCGCTGCTGTACGTGCGCTGGCGCTTCCAGCTCAACCGCAAGCTGGCGGGCGAAGGCGAGCCTGCAGTCGCCTGACCTGACGCCAGAGCACGCTTGCTCCCATACGGTTCTGCAGTGGGCACACCCTGTGTGAACACTCGATCACCCTGCGGGAGCGAGCGGGCTCACGATGAAGGCGGCGCGGTCTCAATGATTGACGGTATACGCCAGCATCATCGAAATCTGGCACATCGGCCGGCCACTCTCGGCATGCCACTGGTTGAACGCATTCTGCACCGTCGCCAGGTCCCGCTGGCTGGTAGGCGCCTTGTCGATGATCCCTTGGGCGTTCAGTGCCGCGACCACGTCAAAGGTCGGCACAAAGGTATCCTTGCCCACCATCCGCAGAAAGCGCGGCGCCGACAGACCACCCAACTGATGCCCATGCCTGGCCAGGTATTTCCACAGGCCTACGATATCCGTCACCGGCCACTCGGCAATCAGTTCACCAAAGCTGCCCTTCTCTTTCGCGACGTCCAGCACCAGCTGTGCATTGCGTGGCACGCTCTTGAGCTTGCCCAGGTGGCGGATGATCCGCGCATCCTGCATCAGCCGCTCCAGGTGTTCGGCGCCCATCAACACCACCTTCTGCGGGTCGAACTGGAAGAACACCTCTTCGAACGCCGGCCACTTGGCGTCCACCAGGCTGTGCTTGAGCCCGGCACGGAACACACGCAGGGCCAGGGTCGACAAATAGCGGTCATCGCTGATCTGGCGCAGTTGTGCCGCAGTCTTGGGCACGGGCAGGTGGGCTTCCAGTTCGGCCGCCGAGCCAAACCGGTTCAGACAGTATTCGTGCAGCCACTTGTAATCGCGCATGCCCTCTCCTGAGCAAAGAAATAAAAACGGCGCCCGTGAGCGCCGTCAGATCGTAACCGCCCATTCAATCAGAGGTTGACCACATTCACGAACCGCGACGCCGCCGTTTCGTCGATGCGCAGGCTGGTGAAGTCGAACAGGTTGCGGTCCGCCAACTGCGACGGAATCACGTTCTGCAGGCTGCGGAAAATGCTTTCGGTACGGCCGGGGGTCTTGCGTTCCCACTCCTGAAGCATTTCCTTGACCACCTGGCGTTGCAGGTTTTCCTGGGAACCACAGAGGTTGCACGGAATGATCGGGAATTGCTTGAAGTCCGAATAGGCTTGAATGTCTTTCTCATTGCAGTAGGCCAACGGACGAATCACCACGTTGCGCCCGTCATCGGCACGCAGTTTCGGCGGCATGGCCTTGAGCGAACCGTTGAAGAACATGTTCAGGAAGAAGGTCTCGACAATATCGTCGCGGTGGTGACCGAGGGCCATCTTGGTCGCGCCGATTTCGTCGGCGAAGGTGTAGAGCGTGCCACGGCGCAGGCGCGAGCACAGCGAGCACGTGGTCTTGCCTTCCGGCACCAGCTCCTTGACCACCGAATAGGTGTCTTTTTCGACGATGTGGTACTCCACGCCCAGCGCCTTGAGGTAGGCCGGCAGCACATCCTCAGGGAAGCCCGGCTGCTTCTGGTCCATGTTCACCGCGACGATGTCGAACTTGATCGGTGCCACCTTCTGCAGGTGCATCAGCACGTCGAGCATGGTGTAGCTGTCCTTGCCACCGGACAGGCAGACCATGACCTTGTCACCGTCTTCGATCATGTTGAAGTCGGCAACGGCTTCACCGGCCAGCCGGCGTAGACGTTTCTGCAGTTTGTTCTGGTTGACCGTAAGAGTGCCCATGGCGCTTGAAATCCGCGAGGTGTGACGAAAGGTGCGCATTTTACGCAAAAATACTGAGTGGGCGAAGAGTTCCACGCGTCCTGACTCGCCACTGATATCAGGTAGGCCACTACCTGGTGTGCTGTCATGCAGTGCAGCGATTAACCCCCGGGTTTACAGCGCAATTTGCTCTAAAGGCCCTGCTCCCGCCCTATCCAGTCCTTTCTATACTGCGACATAAGGTCGCATGCACCTGAAGACCTTTACTGACTTGGCCAATGGCCTGTAGGCGCTCCGTTGGGGGGCGATAGCAATCACGAAGGAGTGACTGATTATGATCCATCACGTCGTGGGGCTTTTCACCCACCCAGATCAAGAATGGAAAGAGATTCGTGGCGACCAAGAGGAAAGCATCAGCCACATGTACCTCACTCACACGCTGATTCTGGCGGCGATACCGGCAATTTCCGCGTTTATCGGTACAACCCAGGTGGGCTGGGTCATTGGCAGTCGCGCCCCGGTCATGCTGACCATGGAAAGCGCACTGTGGATGACCATCATGTCGTACCTGGCGATGCTTGGCGGGGTCGCGGTGATGGGCGCGTTCATCCACTGGATGGCCCGCACCTATGACGCCAGCCCAAGCCTGGCACGCTGCGTCGCGTTTGCCACCTACACCGCCACACCGCTGTTCATCGGGGGCCTGGCGGCGCTCTATCCACACATGTGGCTGGGCATGATCGTCGGCACCGCAGCGATCTGCTACACGGTTTACCTGCTGTACGTGGGGTTGCCGACCTTCATGAACATTCCATCTGACGAGGGTTTTCTGTTTTCAAGTTCAGTGCTCGCCGTAGGGCTGGTGGTGCTGGTTGCGATCATGGCATTCACCGTGATTGTCTGGGGCCTGGGCGTCGGTCCGGTCTATACCAACTAAAACGGGCGATCACCGCGGGCAACTGGAGCGAGCCAGGGATGCCGCCGATAATACAAATCAGGATCTGCCATCACAGGCCGCCGCAAGGCGGCCTTTTGATTGGACCACGACCACTCGGTACCTGAGCGATTCGCAATGCACGCGGTTTGCAGCATACTCGACGCCTCTGGAGAACCGCCAAGCATGCCCGAGCAACTCAATACCCGCGTCGAAGACTGTTTCCAACAAGCCGAATCCTTTTTCAAACGCCCCTTCAAGCGCCCGGTGGTCAGCCTCAAGTTGCGTGGCCAGAAGGCCGGCGTTGCCCATCTGCATGAGAATCTGCTGCGCTTCAATCCGCAACTGTATCGGGAAAACACCGAAGACTTCCTCAAGCAGACCGTGGCCCACGAAGTCGCCCACCTGATCGCCCACCAATTGTTCGGTGAGCGCATTGCTCCACACGGCGAGGAGTGGCAACTGATCATGCGCGGCGTCTATGAACTGCCGCCCAACCGCTGCCACACCTACGCCGTCAAACGCCGCAGCGTAACCCGCTACATCTACCGCTGCCCGTGTGCCCGCAGCGACTTCCCATTTTCAGCCCAGCGCCACAGCCTGGTGCGCCAAGGGCGACGCTATCTGTGCCGCCAGTGCCGCGGCACACTGGTGTTCAGCGGCGAGATGCGAGTTGAATAGCCGGATAGGCAGCCTCTGCATCGGCGCTAAACAACCACCCTGGCGCGGCGTAGCTCTGCAATCTGCTCCAGGCTGTACCCCAATTCACTCAGTACCTGATCGGTATGCGCCCCCAGTGCCGCACCGATATGTCGAGGTTCAGGCAGCCCCTCGGAGAATTTCAACGGGCAGGCCATCTGCGCCTGTGTGCTGCCGTCACTGCGAGGAACCTGAGTCACCAGTTCCCTCGCTTTAAGCTGGGGATGTTCCACCGCTTCGGCCAGGTTCAACACCGGTTCGACGCACGCATCGACCCCGGTGAACAACTGGCACAGCTCGGCGAAGTCGTGTTTCTCGAACTCGATCTGCAACGCCAGCTTCAGTGCCTTTTGCTCTTCGGGCCTGGGCGACAGCCCCTGCGCCGCCAAGTGCGGCTGGCCTAGCGCCGTACACAATTGCTGCATGAAGTCGGGCTCCAGGCTGCCCACCGACAACCAGCGTCCGTCGCGCGTGCTGTAGTAGTCGTAGAAGCTACCACCGTTGAGCACCTGGTCCTCGCGCCCCGGCGTCACGCCGCACGCCAGGTAACCCGCGCCCGCCATCGCATTCAGGCTGAACGCGCAATCGGTCATGCTCACATCCAGGTGCTGGCCCTGCCCGCTGTGCTGGCGGGCAATCACCGCTGCCAGCAAGCCGATGACACCATGCAATGATCCGCCGGCGATGTCCGCCGCCTGAATCCCCAGCGGCAATGGCCCGCTGTCCTTGCGCCCGGTGTAACTGGCCACTCCCGCCAGCGCCAGATAATTGATGTCGTGCCCGGCGCGATCCTTGTACGGACCGGTCTGGCCATAGCCGGTGATCGACACGTAAATCAGCCGCGGATTGATCGCCCTCAATGCCTCATAGCCCAGCCCCAGGCGCTCCATCACGCCCGGGCGAAATTGCTCAAGGACAATGTCATGGTCTTGCAGCAACTGCTTGACCACCTCCAGCGCCTCGGGCTGCTTGAGATCCAGCGCCAGGCTGCGCTTGTTGCGATTGAGGTAGGCGTGGCTGGCCGAGATGCCCTGGTCGTGGGGCGGCAATACCCGCAACAAGTCCATGCGGGTCGGCGACTCGATGCGCACTACCTCGGCGCCCATGTCCGCCAGCAACAGCGAGGCAAACGGCCCTGGCAACAGCGTCGAGAAATCCAGAACCTTGAGTGATGCCAATGGACCCTGCATAAACCTTCTCCTTGAGCGATACCTCAAGCCTAGGCAGACGATGGCCCGGCGGCAATCACCTTAAGCATCAGCGCGAGTGACCGTTGCGCTCAAATCCGGGGCAAGAAAAAACCCGCCGTAGCGGGTTTTTCATCGACTTGGGTGAATTACTTCACGGAAGTCGGGGTTGGGCCTTCAGCCACGCCCAGGTCGTCGACTTCACGGGTGTCGGAGATACCGCGACCACCGGAAGCCAGCTCGACCTGCAGCTTGTCTTCGTCCAGCTCCTTGACCCACTTGGCCACGACCAGGGTGGCAACCGCGTTGCCCACCAGGTTCGTCAGGGCGCGGGCTTCGGACATGAAGCGGTCGATACCCAGGATCAGCGCCAGGCCGGCAACCGGCAGGTGGCCTACGGCGGACAGGGTGGCGGCCAGCACGATGAAGCCGCTACCGGTCACGCCCGCAGCACCTTTGGAAGACAGCAACAACACCAGCAGCAAGGTGATCTGGTGGGTGATGTCCATGTGAGTGTCGGTCGCCTGAGCGATGAACACCGCCGCCATGGTCAGGTAGATCGACGTGCCGTCGAGGTTGAACGAATAACCCGTCGGGATCACCAGGCCCACCACCGATTTCTGTGCGCCCAGGCGCTCCATCTTGATCAGCATGCGCGGCAGTGCGGACTCGGACGAGGAAGTGCCCAGCACGATCAGCAGCTCTTCACGGATGTAGCGGATCAGTTTCAGTACGCTGAAACCGTGAGCACGGCAGATGCCGCCCAGTACCACCACCACGAACAGGATGCAGGTGATGTAGAAGCAGATCATCAGTTGCCCCAGCTGCACCAGCGAGCCGACACCGTAGGCGCCGATGGTGAAGGCCATGGCACCCAGCGCACCGATGGGCGCCAGCTTCATGATCATGTTGATGATGTTGAACATCACGTGGGCAAAGCGATCGATGAAGTCCAGCACTGGCTTGCCATAGGCACCCAGGCGATGCAGGGCGAAACCGAAGATCACCGAGAACATCAGCACTTGCAGGATGTCGCCGTTGGCAAAGGCACCAACGATGGTGTTCGGGATCACATTGAGGATAAAGCCGACAATGCTCTGGTCCTTACCGGCAGTGACGTAGGCGGCGACCTTGGAGGCATCGAGCGTCGATACATCGATGTGCATGCCGTTGCCCGGCTGCACGACGTTGACCACAACCAGGCCGATCAACAGCGCGATGGTGGAAACGATTTCGAAGTACAGCAACGCGTAGCCGCCGGTTTTACCGACCGACTTCATGTTCTGCATGCCCGCGATACCGCTGACGACGGTACAGAAGATGATCGGTGCGATGACCATCTTGATCAGTTTGATGAACCCGTCACCCAGTGGCTTGAGCGCCACCCCGGTCTGCGGATAGAAGTGACCGAGCAAAATGCCGATAACGATGGCAACGATCACCTGGAAATACAGGGATTTGTACAGTGGCTGACGAGTCGTCATTGCAAAGTTCCTCAAGAGCACCGCGCTGCAATCATCCATCTGATGCAAGCGACGCCTACCGTGCGAACCCTCCTGCACTGGAGGGATTTGTTGTGTCGAGCTGCACGCTGGCAGACCTCTCGCCTCTATCGCAAACCCCGTGCCACCTTTCAAAAATCCACTGAAAGCCTTTTGCTACAAGGGCCGCAGCGAATCCGCCCTTGCCGAGAGGGCCGTTTCCGATGGCGGATTCCCGCCCACCCACCGAATCCCGTCCTACAATTTGGCGGATATCCGCCTTGCCCCACCCCGGGGTGATGGCTAAGATCCGCCACTCAATGGACGGACCATCCCCCATGCGCGAACGCACCATTGCCAGTCATTTTGCTCGTGCGGCCACCGATGGCGCGCGTCGGGTTGGTTACGACTGTTCAAGCCTGCTGCACAGGCTCGGGATCAGCGCCGAACTGCTCGACGAACCCCGTGCCCGGATCGCACCGGAGCAGTTCACGGCCCTGCTGCAAGGCCTGTGGCTGGCGCTGGACGACGAGTACCTGGGGCTCGCCCGCCGCCCAAGCAAGCGCGGCACCTTCGCCATGATGTGTCACGCCCTGATCCACTGCCGCAATCTGGAAAAAGCACTGGAGCGCGGCCTGTTGTTCTACAGCCTGTTCCCCGACGCTCCGAGCCTGACCCTGAGCCGTGAAGGCGACTGGGTGCGCTTGAGCCTGGATGATTCACAGCTTCTGGATCCGGATCACTTTCTCACTGAAAGCCTGCTGGTGATCTGGCATCGCCTGGGCAGCTGGCTGATCGGCCAGCGCATTCGCCTGGAGCAAGCCTGCTTCAGCTACCCGAAACCCGGGCACGGTGCCGAATACGACCTGCTGTTTCCCTGCCCGCTGGCGTTCGACGCTGAACACAGCGGCCTGCTGTTTCACAGCCGCTACCTGTCCATGCCCTTGCTCCAGGACGAACGGACCCTCAAGCACTTCCTTGAGCACTCGCCAGCCGACCTGCTCTCGCGACCGGATGACGGCGACAGTTTGAGCAGCCAGCTACGACGCCTGCTCAGCCGCGACAGCGCTCGCTGGCCGGATCTGGAGGCCGTTGCCGCACACCTGCACATCAGCCCGCAAACATTGCGTCGGCATTTGCGTGAGGAGGGTTCGAGTTTTCAGGAGTTGAAGGATCAGCTACGTCGCGACATCGCGATTTATCACCTGAGCCGCGCCGATCTGTCATTGCAACAGATCGCCGAGCAGCTGGGCTTTTCAGAGCCCTCGGCGTTTCACCGGGCGTTCAAAAAGTGGACCGGGTTAACGCCAGGCGCCTATCGGGCGCAGGAGAGCTAAGTGTGAACATGAGCCCCTTCCGTGGCGAGAGAGGCTTCACAGTACCGGGAAATGAATCCGGAACGCCGCGCCACCCAGGTCAGAATCCCCCAGCGTCAACTGCGCGCCATAGCTTTCGATGATGTCCTTGACCACCGCCAGACCAATACCCTGCCCCGGATGCTGACGGTCCAGCCGTTCGCCGCGCTGGAGAATCCGTGCTCGCTGATCCACTGGAACACCCGGACCATCGTCTTCCACGCACAACTCAATCCCTGCCAATGTCTGGCGCAGGCTGACATGTACTTCGCTCAGGCACAGGCGATAGGCGTTTTCCAACAGGTTGCCGAGCATTTCCAGCAAGGCGCCCTGCTCAATGGGTACATGGCACGAGGCCGGCAGGTCAAATGAGGCCTTGACCCGCTTATCGCGGTAGACCTTGTCCAGCGTATCGCACAGGCTCTTGAGCACCGGCTGCAACTGGACCTGATGACGCACCAGACCACTTTTACGCAAGCTGGCGCGCTGCAACTGGTAACTGATTTGCTGGCTCATGCGTTCGATCTGCGATTGCAGCACCCACGCCTGCTCCCGGTCTTCAGGTCGCTGGGCCATGTCTTCACTGACCCCTTGCAGCACCGCCAACGGGGTTTTCAGGCTGTGGGCCAGATCGTCCAGAGAGTCGCGGTAGCGGCTGCGTTGTTCCCGCTCACTGCTTAGCAACCGGTTCAGGGAGCCGGTCAGGCGTAGCAGTTCCCGCGGATGTTCCTCGCTGAGGCTTTCGCGCTCACCGCTTTCGATCTGATCCAGCTCCTGGCTCAAGCGCCGCAATGAGTTCAAGCCCCAGGTAAGGCCGATCCAGAGCAAGGCGAGCAGTACCAGCAACGCTGCGCCAAAGCCCAGGTAGAGATTCTCCCGCACCCCTTCGAGGGTCTGCTGGTATTCACGCACCGGTTGCAGCGCAACGATGCTGAACGCCGCACTCTTGCCGCCCAGCAGTTTGATTTCGACGTCATAGACGAAGAACTCCTGGCCGTTGCCCTCGCGAATCCGCGCGAACTCGTTGCCGCGCCCGTCGTAACGCGGCTTGTAATTGATGCTCTCGTCCTGAGTCGCACGCGAACGCCAGACCAGATGACCTTCGCGGTCATAGATGTAGCCCAGCAAGCGAGTGTCGGCGAGATTGAAGCGCTCATCCGGCAGCTGCGAGGGCATCTTCAACTGGTTGTTTTCAACCCGTGCCGCAGAGATAAGCGTGGTGACGTCCGACGCCAGGCGCTGCTCGATCGAGTCTTGCAGCGCCAGGCTGAAGGCGCCTTGCATGGCCGGCAACAGCGCCAGCATGAACAACACGGCCAAGGTGGTGGCGGCCAGCATCAGCCGTAGCCGAAGCGAACGAATCACTTGCAGCGCTCATTGAACAGGTAGCCAAGGCCCCGCACGGTCTCGATCGGTTTGAATCCGGTCGGCGCTTCCAGCTTGCGCCGCAAGCGACCTACCAGCACCTCGATCACATTCGGATCGCGCTCGTCGTCATTCGGGTAGAGTTGCTCCATCAAGCGATCCTTGGCGACCACCTGCTGATGGTGGCGCATCAGGTACTCGAGGATTCGATACTCATAGGCGGTGAGTGCCAACGGCTGGTCGTCGAGACTCGCCTGCTTGCGATTGAGGTCCAGCAGCAACGGCCCGGCGATGATGGTCGACTGGGTGAAGCCACTGGAGCGGCGCAGCAGCGCATTCAGCCGCGCATCCAGCTCTTCGAACTGGAACGGCTTGACCACGTAATCGTCGGCTCCGGCGGCCAGGCCTTCAACCTTATCCTGCCAGTTGCCGCGCGCGGTGAGGATCAGGATCGGGAAGGTCTTGCCCTGAGACCGCAATTGGCGAATCAGATCCAGCCCACTCATGCCCGGCAGGCCCAGGTCGATCACCGCCAGGTCATGGTTGAACTGACCGGACTGGTACAAGGCCTCTTCGGCGTTGGCAACAGGCTCCACCACGTGGCCATTTTCGGTCAGGCGCGTGTGCAGGTGATGACGCAACAGCGCCTCGTCTTCGACGACCAGTAGTTTCATAACGCTCTCCCAGGCAAATCAACGTCTCCACGGGTGCCCGCACCCAGTTTGCTGACACACCCGCGCCAGATCACCCAAAGGTTGATCCGGCGCGGTTCGATGGTACCCGGATATCAGAAAGCGTAGTTGGCGGACAGATAGGTTTGTGCGCTGCTGGTCAGGCTCAACGAGCCCTGCTTGCTGCCTTGGGCGCTCATTTCGGTGCTGGCATTGCTGCGCAGGTAACGGTAACCCAGCTCTACCGAGGCATTCTTCGAAACCTGTTGCAGGATACCGGCCTGGACGCCCATGGCATAACCGATGTCGCTGTCGCGGCTGTAGCCCGGCGAGTCCTGAGTCAGCTTGGTCAGGCCGGCGGTGCCGCCGCCAAACAGTTTGGTGGTGCTGGTTACTGGCAGGAACATATCGTAGCTGCCCAGGAGGTTTTCCTGACGCAACTTGATGCCATTATGACTGCCGGAGACGTTGTCATAGGTCGCATAGTACCGACGCTCATCGTTTTGCTGGCCCAGACGCACACCCCAGGTGGTGTCCTTGCCGATCACGCCATCGGTGTTCGGGTGATTCAGGTTCTTGTTCAGTGCACTGGATTTGCTGACCTTGTCGCTGGTCTGGCCCAGGGTCAGGCTGGCGAAGTTTTCGTCAGCGGCTTGAACAGCGGCACTGGCGCCCAGTACGGTCATGGCCAGGATCAGTTTCTTGAAAGTAGTCATAGTGTGTTTCCTCGTTCGCATCGTGCTGTTGGGGGATGCGTGCAGGTTAACCACCCGCCACTGAACTCCTCCTGAACACGCGCTGAACCTCGGCTGAACGAGTTCGACGGCGATGAATCCACTGCGCGGGTCCTTGCCGAAGGATCACGCACACCAGGACTATCCAGCCCCAGGCCAACCCGGCAAAATGCCGGTATGAACTCGCCCCCCCCTATTCCCGCTTGCTGCACGCCCCTCGACGCCCACTGGCCGTTGCCTGATGCACTGCCCGGCACGGTGTTGCTCAGTACCCGGTTCGATCCCGCCCGACTGGAATACGAGGATTTCCGCCGCTGCACCATCGAGCCGCCCCCCAGCATCCAGCGCTCGGTCGCCAAGCGTCAGGCCGAGTTTCTCGCCGGGCGGGTGTGCGCGCGCGCCGCGCTGCAGCAACTGGCAGGGCTGGACTGTGTACCGGCCATTGGCGAGGATCGTGCACCGGTCTGGCCAGCGCACCTGTGCGGCTCGATCACCCACACCACCGGCCGGGCCGCCGCGATCGTTGCCCACAAGGCGCAGTGGCGAGGCCTGGGCATGGACCTGGAAAACCTGCTCAGCACCGAACGCGCCGAGCGCCTGGCCGGTGAGATTCTCACCCCAGGCGAACTCGAGCGCATGGCGGCAGGTAGCCGGGATCAATTGGCGTTGTGGGTGACCCTGACCTTTTCAGTCAAGGAAAGCCTGTTCAAGGCGCTCTACCCCATCGTGCAAAAACGCTTCTACTTCGAGCATGCACAGGTGCTGGAGTGGACCGAAGACGGCCACGTACGCCTGCGCCTGCTGACGGACCTGTCCAGTGAGTGGCATAACGGCAAGGAACTGGACGCACAGTTCGGGATGAAGGACGGGCAGTTGCTGAGCCTGGTCAGCATCAAGGCCTGAACCCTCAGCGTTCGGCCTTTTCCTGATTGCGCGGCCAGCTCAGGCTGAAACACGCCCCGCCCAGGTTTTTGCTCCTGCTGATCAATGCCCGGCCACCGTGCCAATGCACGATTCGGCGCACGATAGACAATCCAAGGCCGTGGCCACCCGAGGCTCGGGTGCGACTGTCATCCAGACGCAAAAACGGTGTGAAGATTTTTTCCCAGGCACTTTCCGGCACGCCCGGGCCGTCGTCCTCGACGTCGACGCGACACCGTTGCTGGCCCACCTGATAACTGATCGAGACCTGCGCCTGGGCATGACGCATGGCGTTGCCCACCAGGTTCTGCAGCGCACGATGCAGGTAGCGGGGTTCGGCTTCGACCCAGGCACCATCACAATCGGCCGCCGACAGGCACAAGCCGCGCTGCACCGTCACGTTGGCCCGCAGCGGCGCCAGCTCGCTGATCACCTGATTGACCAGGGCATCCAGGTCCACCCGCTGGAAGTTCAGTGCCGGCGAGCCCTGCTCCAGTCGTGCATAAGTGAGCATTTCGTCCACCAGACCGTCCAGGTCCTGGATGTCGTGATCCATGCCTTCGAGGTACTTGTCGCGCGCCTGTGGCGTGGTCGCCGAACTGATCATTTCCAGGCCAAAACGCAATCGCGCAACGGGCGTGCGCAGTTCATGGGACACCGCGCGCACCAGCTCGCGCTGAATCGCCAGCAGTTGCTGCAGGTGTTCGGCCATCCCGTTGAAGGCGGCCGCCAGACGCCCGACCGAGTCCGCCCCTCGTGTCGGCACCCGGGTCTCCAGGCTGCCCTTGGCGATTCGCGTCGCGGCCGACTCCAGGCCACTGAGTCGACGCTCCAGTTGTCGCACCAACAAATAGACGATCAAGCCGATCAGGCACAGCCCCAGCACCGCGATCAAGATCAGCCACTCCGGCGGATAAGGGTTCATTTGATACAGAGGGCCGATTTCCAGTACCCACGGCGTGCCCACCATCCCGGCAAATACCCGGATCGAATCGCCGCCCTTGCCCAACGCCATCACCGTGTCGCCCTCGGACACACGACGTCGCTGGTCCTCGTCCATGTCGGCCTGGTCCACCGTGACCAGGTTCAGCTCGAAGCCGAACCCCTTGTCCTTCTTCAAGGCCTCCAGGCGCTTGGGCTGCTCAGCCACCGGGTAGCGCACCAACTCATCGGCCAGCAGGTAAATAGTCGCCCGCGCCAGTTGCTCGCTGATCTGCTGCACCTCCCCGGTGAGCACCAGTTGCTCCTTGTCGCTGACCAGACGGTAGACCTTGGCCGCGTGCGGGCCTGTCTGCTCCACCAGCGCCTGGCCGCGCAGCACGCGGGTACGCTGACCCAGGTCGAGATTCGTCTGGCTGAAGGTCTGCACACTCAACGGAATGCCCAGCAAACGCTCCCACACCAGCAGCGCCCGATGTCGCTCGGTCTCGTTCATCGGCCGCAGGTTGTCGGCCATCAGCGAAAACGTGCCATGGGCCAGCCGTTCCCGGTATTGCTCGCTGCGCACCTCATTAAGCAAGTGCAAGGCCAGCACCCCGAGCACAGCCACCAGTATCAGAGCAGCACACATGCCGCCGTAGATGCGCAGGAAGATCGAGTTCACAGGGGCTGGTCTGCACAGGCTTCGGGAACGAACAGGTAGCCCTTGCTGCGAATGGTCTTGATCAGGCGCGGATGTTCCGGGTCATCGCCTATTTTCGGGCGGATCCTGGAAATGCGTACATCGATGGAGCGGTCCTGGCCGTCATATCCAATGCCGCGCAGGGCGGTAAAAATCTCTTCGCGGGACAGAATCCGCCCGGCGTTGGCTACCAGCAGCCACAGCAGGTCGAACTCGGCACTGGTCAGCTCGATGCCATTGCCATGTAGCCAGGCCTCGCGCAACGCGTGGTCGACCACCAACGGGCCAAACTGCAAACGACGGAGCTTTTCGGGAGCCGCCGGCTCGGGCGTCTCGCTGCGCCGCAGCAACGCCTGGATACGCGCCAGCAACAAGCGTGGTCGTACCGGTTTGCACACGTAGTCGTCGGCCCCCATGTCCAGGCCCTGGATCTGGTCCATGTCGTCGGTACGTGCGGTGAGCATCAGGATCGGTCCGTCGTAGCGATCGCGGGCCTTGCGGCAAATCGTCAAACCATCTTCGCCGGGCAGCATCAGGTCAAGGATCACCAGGTCCGGTTGCTCGGCGATAATCCGTGCCGCCGCCAACGCGCCATTGCCTTCGATGGCAACACGCAGTCCATTGCTTTCCAGGTACTCACGAGTCAACTCAGCCAGGCGCTGGTCGTCCTCGACAATCAATACCTGCCAGGCTTCTTGCTCCACGGGTGACCTCTGCTTGCCAGAACACTATTAAGGAAGAATCCACACGTCTTTTTGTAATGATTGGAGTGGATAAAACTGCATGGGCAGCAGCCGATTGTAGCAACGCCTCCCCTCGAGAACACAAGCTGGCAAATGCGCTCGGTAACTGCGTTTTTTTGTGGTAGGGTTCGCGCCCGCAAAAATCCGCCCAAGGCTATTTTCCAGGGTAAAAAACAGTGACAAACGGTCTACCCCAGCAAGGTCGCGGCCTACACGACGATCGGCCGTTTCATACACATTTTACGCACAGCTTTATCCACAGGTAGTACGTTGCAATCACCCCCTAAAACGCATTATCTTGTAGCTCACGCTAAAAAAACCCCTAGATGTAGGGTTTCGAGCTGAAAACCAAACACAAATCAGACAAGAAACTCAAGTGCTTTTCTTGCATGTTTTTGGTTGAACCAAACGCTTTTTCAGAAGCCCAAACCGCTCCCGCGGATGGCGACCGTTTTCCAACTCAAAACAGCGAAAACGGTACGGGTGTTGCAGTCATTTACTGTCACCCAAACGGAATTCGGTTTTCAGCCCCTGGCTTGAAACCAAAGACTTCGGCATGGAAGCGGCGCACGACAGCCCCTTCCTACTGTCCCGAAGTTGTTATGCCCGGCGCTTGCCGGTTGTAGTGCTTCAGGACGGAACGGTGGGCACCGTGATGGTGCCCAAACAAACATAGAGAATGTGGAGACACCCCCCCATGCAAACCGACACAACTCGCGAGAACCCGCAAGGCACCTTGCCGCAGGGCGCTGATTCGAATTCGGATCTGTCCGCCACCGCGCCTGGCCAATTGCGTGTGATCAAGCGTAACGGCACTGTCGTTCCTTACACCGATGACAAAATCACCGTCGCTATCACCAAAGCGTTTCTCGCAGTTGAAGGCGGCACCGCTGCCGCCTCGTCGCGAATCCACGACACCGTTGCCCGCCTGACCGAACAGGTCAGCGCGACCTTCAAGCGTCGCATGCCATCGGGCGGCACCATCCACATCGAAGAAATCCAGGACCAGGTCGAACTGGCCCTGATGCGTGCCGGCGAGCAGAAAGTGGCGCGCGACTACGTGATCTACCGTGACGCCCGCTCCAAGGAGCGCGCCGTGCGCGCCCCTGCCGAGGAAGCGGTACAGGCTCACCCATCGATCCGCATCACCCGTGCCGATGGCTCCCTGGCGCCACTGGACATGGGCCGCCTGAACACCATCGTGACCGAAGCCTGTGAAGGCCTGGAAGAAGTCGATGGCGACCTGATCCAGCGCGAAACCCTGAAAAACCTGTACGACGGCGTGGCCCTGACCGACGTCAACACCGCCCTGGTGATGACCGCCCGTACCCTGGTCGAACGTGAGCCAAACTACTCGTTCGTGACCGCTCGCCTGCTGATGGACACCCTGCGTGCCGAAGGCCTGGGCTTCCTCGGCGTCGCCGAGAGCGCCACTCACCACGAAATGGTCGACCTGTACGCCAAGGCGCTACCCGCCTATATCGCGAAAGGGATCGAATTCGAATTGCTGAACCCGGTCCTGGCGTCCTTCGACCTGGAAAAACTCGGCAAGGCGATCAACCACGAGCGCGACCAGCAGTTCACCTACCTGGGCCTGCAAACCCTGTACGACCGTTACTTCATCCACAAGGATGGCGTGCGCTTCGAACTGCCGCAGATCTTCTTCATGCGCGTGGCCATGGGCCTGGCAATCGAAGAAAAGAACAAAGAAGACCGTGCGATCGAGTTCTACAACCTGTTGTCGTCCTTCGACTACATGTCCTCGACCCCGACCCTGTTCAACGCCGGCACCCTGCGTCCACAGCTGTCGAGCTGCTACCTGACCACCGTGCCGGACGACCTGTCGGGCATCTACCACGCGATCCACGACAACGCCATGCTGTCGAAATTCGCCGGCGGCCTGGGCAACGACTGGACTCCGGTTCGCGCGCTGGGTTCGTACATCAAGGGCACCAACGGCAAGTCGCAAGGCGTGGTTCCATTCCTGAAAGTAGTGAACGACACCGCCGTAGCGGTTAACCAGGGTGGCAAGCGCAAGGGCGCTGTCTGTGCCTACCTGGAAACCTGGCACATGGACATCGAAGAGTTCATCGAGCTGCGCAAGAACACCGGTGATGATCGTCGTCGTACCCACGACATGAACACCGCCAACTGGATCCCTGACCTGTTCATGAAGCGCGTCTTCGATGACGGCAAGTGGACCCTGTTCTCGCCGTCCGAAGTACCGGACCTGCACGACCTGACCGGCAAGGCCTTCGAAGAGCGCTACGAGTACTACGAAGCCCTGACCGAGTACCCGGGCAAGGTCAAGCTGTTCAAGACCATCCAGGCCAAAGACCTGTGGCGCAAAATGCTGTCCATGCTGTTTGAAACCGGCCACCCATGGCTGACCTTCAAGGACCCATGCAACCTGCGCAGCCCGCAGCAGCACGTGGGCGTGGTCCACAGCTCGAACCTGTGCACCGAGATCACCTTGAACACCAACAAGGACGAGATCGCCGTTTGCAACCTGGGTTCGATCAACCTGCCGAACCACATCGTGGGCGGCAAGCTCGACACCGCCAAGCTGGAGCGCACCGTCAACACTGCCGTGCGCATGCTCGACAACGTGATCGACATCAACTACTACTCGGTGCCGCAAGCGAAGAACTCCAACTTCAAGCACCGTCCGGTCGGCCTGGGCATCATGGGCTTCCAGGACGCTCTGTACCTGCAGCACATCCCTTACGGCTCCGACGCGGCCGTCGAGTTCGCCGACAAGTCGATGGAAGCGGTCAGCTACTACGCGATCCAGGCTTCCTGCGACCTGGCTGACGAGCGTGGCGCCTACGAGACGTTCCAGGGTTCGCTGTGGTCCAAAGGCATCCTGCCGCTGGACTCGCAACAGATCCTGATCGAGGCCCGCGGCCAGAAGTACATCGACGTTGACCTGAACGAAACCCTGGACTGGGCGCCGGTACGCGCCCGTGTGCAGAAAGGTATTCGTAACTCCAACATCATGGCCATCGCACCGACCGCCACCATCGCCAACATCACTGGCGTGTCGCAGTCGATCGAACCGACCTACCAGAACCTCTATGTGAAATCGAACCTGTCGGGCGAATTCACCGTGATCAACCCGTACCTGGTTCGCGACCTCAAGGCTCGCGGCCTGTGGGACTCGGTCATGATCAACGACCTGAAGTACTACGACGGTTCGGTGCAGCAGATCGAGCGCATCCCGCAAGAACTCAAAGAGCTCTACGCGACAGCCTTCGAAGTGGACACCAAGTGGATCGTCGACGCGGCCAGCCGTCGTCAGAAGTGGATCGACCAGGCTCAGTCCCTGAACCTGTACATCGCTGGCGCTTCGGGCAAGAAGCTGGACGTGACCTACCGCATGGCCTGGTACCGTGGCCTGAAAACCACTTACTACCTCCGCGCCCTGGCCGCGACCAGCACCGAGAAGTCGACCATCAACACCGGTAAGCTGAACGCTGTTTCCAGCGGCGGCAACCACGGTAACGACTCGGTCCTGGCTGCCCCAGCCGGCCCTGCTCCAGTGCCGAAGGCTTGCGCCATCGACGAGCCGGATTGCGAAGCTTGCCAATAAGCTGAGCCGGCAGGCGCCGCAAGGCGCCTGCCTGAAACCCCCGATAGCCCCCCCTGGGTTTATCGGGGGTTTTCTTTTGGTTCTTCACGGATTACCGGGAAAGACGCTCTTGATCTTCATGAAAAAGAATTCGCTATCCCGGTAACCGTACGCCACCCGCTTGATGACCTTTATTCGATTGTTGATACCTTCCAACTGACCCGTA